>JANNBF010000149.1:0-38274 GCA_031385155.1 Rhizobacter sp. | reverse complement strand
TGGTGCGATCGCTGCGCGACGCCACGACCGAGCCGCTCGGCTTCATCGTCAATGAACACTGAGACGCTTGCCCCCGGCCACCCGCGCGTGCCGCGCGCGCGCGCCGCCGGCCTGCGCGCGCTGTTGCCGGTGGGCAGTGATGCGGTCACCTTGGTCACGGTGCTCGCAGCACTCGCGCTGCTCTACCTGCCGACGTACTGGGACCTCGCGCATTCCATCTGGCAAAGCAGCGATCAGAGCCAGGGCCCGCTGATGCTGGGCGCTGCGCTGTGGTTGATGTTCCAGCGCCGCCATCAGATCGCCGCGTTGCCGAGTGCGCCCAGCCAGCGCAGCGGCTACGCGTTGCTGGCCTTCGGGTTGTTGCTGTACGCGGTCGGCCGCTCGCAGTCGATCTGGCTCTTCGAGGTCGGCTCGCAGATGGCGGTGTTCGCGGCCGTACTGCTGCTCTTCAAGGGCCCGGCGGCGGTGCGGTTGGCGTGGTTCCCGCTGTTCTTCCTGATCTTCATGGTGCCGCTGCCCGGGCCGCTGGTGTCTGCGCTCACGGCACCGTTGAAGGCGGGGGTGTCGTGGGTGGCGTCGGAGATCTTGTTCGCGCTGGGCTACCCGGTCAGCCGCTCGGGGGTGATCCTCACCGTCGGGCCGTACCTCATCTTGGTCGCCGATGCCTGCGCCGGCCTCACGTCGATGTTCTCGCTCGAAGCGCTTGGGCTGCTCTACCTCAACATCGTGCGCCACGAGTCGGCGCTGCGCAATGCGCTGCTGTCGGTGTTGATGATCCCGATCTCGCTGCTGGCGAACGTGGTGCGCGTGTTGGTGCTCGTGCTCGTCACCGTCCACCTCGGCGATGCGGCCGGGCGCGGCTTTCTGCATGGGTTTGCGGGCATCGTGCTGTTCCTCGTCGCATTGCTGCTGACCTTCCTGGCCGACCACGTGCTGGGCCTCTTCATGAACCCGAAGAAGGTGGCGCCATGATGGCCGCGCGGCGCAGGGCACTGGCCGTGCTCGCCGCCTCGGCCGTCGCCAGTGCGGCGGCGGTTGCGATGGTGCCGCGGCGCAGCGCCGCCGAGCTGGCCCTGCCCGACATGAAGCTCGACGCCATGTTCCCGCTGCGCTTCGGCGCGTGGCAGCTCGACCCGAGTGTGGTGCCCATCATGCCCAGTGCCGAGATGCAGAAGGTCGTGGCCGAGGCCTACGACCAGACGCTCGCGCGCACCTATGTCGACCCGAACGGGTACCGCGTGATGCTGTCGGTGGCCTACGGCGGGCGGCGCAACCAGGGCATGGACATCCACCGCCCCGAGATCTGCTACCCCGCGCAAGGGCTCGAAGTGCGCCGCGAGGCGCGCCCCGCCAGCTTCGACGTGGGCGGGGACGCCTTGCCGCTGCGGCGCCTCGTGGCCGGCCACGGCAACCGCAACGAGCCCATCACCTACTGGCTCGTGATCGGGCGCAGCGTGGCCTCGTTCGGCTATGGCCACCGCATCGCTTTGCTCAAGTACGGCCTGACCGGCCGCGTGCCCGACGGCATGCTGGTGCGCATCTCGTCGATCGACGACGACGAGCCCCGTTCGTTCCGCATGCAGGACATGTTCCTGCGCGACATGCTGGCAGCAGTCACCCCGCAGTTCCGCAACCGCCTCATAGGCGCGGGTTGAGCCCGGCGCTCGCTCGCCGCGCACCCCTTTCGCAGCCACCTCAGAAGTACCCATCACCATGACACCCAAAGTCGCGCTCATCACCGGCATCACGGGGCAGGACGGCGCCTACCTCGCCGAATTCCTGCTCGGCAAGGGCTACATCGTTCACGGCATCAAGCGGCGCGCGTCGCTGTTCAACACCGACCGCATCGATGCGCTCTATCAAGACCCGCACGTGGGCGACCCCCGGCTCATCCTGCACTACGGTGACCTCACCGATTCGAGCAACCTGATCCGCATCGTGCAGAAGGTGCAGCCCGACGAGATCTACAACCTCGCGGCGCAAAGCCACGTGGCGGTCAGCTTCGAGGAGCCGGAGTACACGGCCAATGTCGACGGTGTCGGTGCACTGCGTTTGCTCGAAGCCATCCGCATCCTCGGCCTGGAGAAGACCACGCGCTTCTACCAGGCGAGCAGCTCCGAGCTGTACGGCCTGGTGCAGGAGACGCCGCAGAAGGAGACGACGCCGTTCTACCCGCGCAGCCCGTACGCGGTGGCCAAGATGTACGCGTACTGGATCACCGTGAACTACCGCGAGGCCTACGGCATGTATGCCTGCAACGGCATCCTGTTCAACCACGAGAGCCCGATGCGCGGCGAAACGTTCGTGACGCGCAAGATCACGCGTGCCATGGCCCGCATTGCGCTCGGCCTGCAAGACTGCCTGTACCTCGGCAACATGAGCGCGCTGCGCGACTGGGGCCATGCGCGCGACTATGTCGAGATGCAGTGGCTGATGCTCCAGCAAGACGTGGCCGATGACTTCGTCATCGCCACCGGCCGCCAGTACAGCGTGCGCGATTTCGTCGAACGCGCTGCGGCGGGCCTGGGCATCCAGCTCGCCTTCGAGGGCTCGGGCGAGAGCGAGGTCGGCTTCGTGGTGGGCGTGACCGGTGACCGGGCGAAGTGCCGCGTCGGCGACCCGGTGGTGCGCGTCGACCCGCGCTACTACCGGCCCACCGAGGTCGACTCACTCCTCGGCGATGCGAGCAAGGCGAAGGCCCAACTCGGCTGGTCGCCGGCCACGTCGTTCGAGGGTCTCGTGGCCGAGATGATCGAGAGCGACTTCGCCTCTGCGCAGCGCGACTCGCTCGTCAAGCTCGCGGGTTTCAAGACCTTCGACCACCACGAGTGAGCCGGGGCCCTGGCATGAACGCCGCCCAAGTCGTTGCCGGCCTCGGCTGGTCGGCGGGGGCCACGCTGGTCAACGCGGTCGGGCAGGTCGTGTTCCTGGCGGTGCTGGTGCGCCTGCTCGACCCGGCCACGTTCGGCCTGCTCGCGATGGCCAGCATCGCGCTGCGCTTCAGCGCGTTCTTTGCGCAACTCGGGTTCGCGCAGGCATTGATCCAGAAGCCCGACCTGCGCCCGGCGGACCAGACTGCGGCGCTCGTGATGGCGCTGGCGCTGGGCCTCGCGTTCTACGCCGTCACGGCGCTGGCGGCACCGGCCTTCGCGGCGTACTTCCGCGCGCCTGAACTGGTGGGCGTGCTGGTGGTGCTGGCGGTGTCGCTGCCGCTCGGCGCGGTCGGTGGGTTGCCGATGGCGCTGCTGCGCCGCGCCGGGCGCTTCAAACGCATCGCATTCATCGAGACGCTGAGCTTCGTGCTGGGCTATGGCGCGGTGGGCATGGCCTGCGCGAGCGGCGGCATGGGCGTGTGGAGTTTGGTCGCGGCCGCACTCGCCCAGCACGTGCTGACGCTGGCACTGGGGTTCATCAGCGCGCGCTATGCCGTGGCCTGGCCGCTGCAGCGCGCGTCGTTCCGCCACCTGTGGAGCTTCGGTGCCACGTACTCGCTGGTCGGCTTTCTCGAGTTCCTGTCGGCCAACTTGGAATCGCTGTTTCTCGGCCGGGTGTACGGCCCGGCGCCGCTCGGCATGTTCAACCGTGCCGTGGCGCTGGTGCACCTGCCGGTCGAGCAGGCCGTGACCGCTGTGAACAAGGTGCTGTTCCCGGCGCTCGCCTCGATGCAAGGCGACCGCTCGCGCCTGGCTGACGGGTTCGAGATGCTGCTGCTCGGCGTGGGCCTGCTCAGCACCGCGCTGGCCTGCGGCATTGCGGCAGCCGCGCCCGACGTGGTGGCGCTGCTGCTCGGCCCGAAGTGGGCCGACGCGTCACCGCTGGTCGCGGTCGTGGCGTTCGCCGCACCGCCGCTGTTCATGTATGTGGCCTGCGGCGTCACGCTCGACAGCATGGGCGCGCTGCGCGCCAAGCTGAAGCTGCAGCTCGTCACGCTCCTCGCCAAGGTGGCGCTGGTGGTCGGGTTGGCGCAGGTCGCCGGCGTGCCCGGCGTGGCGCTGGCCGTGGTGCTGGCCGAAGCCTTGCGCCTGACGCTTGGCATGCGCGTCGTCTCGGTGCGGCTGGCCCTCGGGCCGTGGCGCGGCCCGCGCCTGATGGCCGTGTTCCTGATCGAAGGTGCGCTCGTCTTCGGCGCCGTGCACCTGGCCGCTGCAACCGCTGCGGCAGCGGGCTGGGCGGTGCCGTGGCGCGTGGCATTCGAGACGCTGGCCGGCCTGTGCACGGTCGGTGCGGGTGCGCTGCTGCTGCTGGTGCTGTACCCGACCTACGCGCCGCTGCAGCGCTTCGAGAGCGTGCGGCGCTGGCATGGCTTCGCGCTGCAATCGCTCCCCCGACGCCGCTCCCACCCATGAAGCCCTTGCGATTTTTCTATCTCCCGAACGAAGCGGTGGAGGGCGATCAGATCGGCCCGCGCAAGGCGTTCCGCACGCTGCACGGCACCGGCGAGCTGAGCGCCTACACGGCCTACTCGTACCTGGTCGAGCGCACCAAGGTGGCCAGCCACGAGCAGGCCCTGCGCGACCTTCGCGCCGCGGTCGAGGCCTTCCAACCCGATGTCATCTATTGGCAGCACCTGAACGGCAGCTACCCGGTCGACGCAGCGTACCTGCGCACCCTGAAGGCGGTGGGCTCCAGCCCCAAGTTCGTCTGGCACGACCCCGACGCCTACGGCAGGTACATCAAGCCGCTGGACGCCACGATGAAGACCGCGCTGGCCGAGTGCGACATGGCCATCCTGGTCGGGCTGGGCTACCTGGCCGAACTCGTGCGGCGCGCCGGTGCGAAACGGGTGCTGTTCTCGCCGCACTCGTTCGATGACGAGCGCTCGGGCAAGCCCTGGGTGCCCACTGCAACGCGCCGGTTCGACGCGATCATGATCGCCAACCTCACGTGCCTGAAGCGCATCCCTTTCCTGTTCATGCCGGGGGGGCGCGAGCGCAAGGTCTTGTCGCGCGCCTTCCACCGCGCGCTCGGCCCACGCTACGCCGTGTTCGGCGCCGGCCAGGGCTGGAAGGGCGAGCCGTATTGCCGCGGCCCGATCGGCTTCAACGACCAGGAGCAGACGATTCGCTCGTCGTGGCTCACGCTCAATTGGGGGCAGTTCGATGCGATCCCGATGTACTCGTCCGACCGGCTGCCGATCAGCCTCGCCAGTGGCGTGCCGCACATCACCAACCACCAGCCGGGGTATGAGCACCTGTTCGCCGGCGCTCCAGGGCTGTACGTGGTGCACAGCCCGGCCGAGGCGCTGGACGTGGCCGACTATCTGCTCAGCCAGCCGCGTGAGGCGCTGATCGAGATCGGCCGGCAAGGCGCCGCCTATGCGCACGAGCGGCTCGAAGCCACGCGGGTCTACCGCGACGTGGTCACCGCGATCCGCCAGCAGCTGTTCGCAGCAGCGTGAAGCGGTGCGTTGCATGAACGACCCGAAGGTCTCGCCATGACGCTGCACATCGGCATCGTCGGCCCCCTGGCCAGCGCCGACGTGGCGCACCTGCTCGATGGGGCGCCGGCGCCGCGCCCGGTCGGTATGCCTGGGGCGCCGATCCTCGCGACGCTGATCACGGAATTGCTGCGGCGCGGCCACCGCGTCAGTGCGTTCACGTTGACCGGCGACCTGCCGCTCCGCAGCGAGGCGGCGGTGGTGATGCGCGGCCCGGCGTTCGAGCTGCATGCCGTGCCGGCACGGCTGCGCGCATGGCCCATGAATGGCCGCCGGCTCGGCCGCATCGTCGATCTGTACGCGTTCGAGCGCCAGGGTTTGCAGCGTGCCATCGGGCTGGCGCAACCCGACGTGCTGCACGCCCACTGGACTTATGAATACGCCTGGGCCGCACTGCGAAGCGGCCTGCCGCATGTGGTGACCTGCCACGACTCGCCGCTGGTGATCGCGCGGTTCCAGCGCGACCTCAGGCACGGCGCCTATCGCTGGCTGCGTGCCGGCATGGCGTGGCATGTGTTGCGCGAGGCCAGGCGCGTGACGGCCGTGTCGCCTTACCTCGCCGATGAAGTGCGGCCGCTGTGCCGCGCCGACGTTGCCGTGGTGCCCAACCCGATGCCCGACGCTGCATTCGCGCGCACGCGCGGGCTGCGCTTCGGGCCGCTGCGGGTGGTGATGGCGGCCAACGGCTGGGACGCGCGCAAGAACCCGCAGCCTGCGCTGCAGGCCTTTGCGCGCCTCGCCGAGCAGTACCCGCAAGCGGAGCTGCACCTGTTCGGGCGCGACTACGGTGCCGGCCAGATGGCGCAGCGCTGGTGGCAAGGGCAGGGGCGGGGCCACGGCGGCGGGTTGTTCTTCCACGGCGAGGTTGCGCACGAGACGATGCTCGAAGCGCTCGCGCAGAGCGACCTGCTGCTCCACCCCGCGCTCGAAGAGTCGTTCGGTGCTGTACCGGCCGAGGCCATGGCGATGGGCGTGCCGGTCGTCGCCGGCCTGCGCAGCGGCGCAGTGCCGTGGGTCGTGGGTGACTCGGGCCTGCTCGTCGACGTCACGCAGCCGGCTGACATGGCGGCGGCGATGGGCCGGCTCGCCGCCGAGCCGGCCTTCGCGGCGCGGCTCGGTGCGCGCGGGCGTGTCGAGGCGCTCGCTCGCTTCAGCGCATCGGCGGTCGCCGCGCGCTACGAGGCCGAGTACGCGGCGGCCCTGGGCCAACGCAGCAGCCGGACGGCGCCGGCTGGCGACACGGCTGCGGTCGGCGCCGCCGTCAGCGCAACCACCGCCGCCACCCGCGACGTCTGATTCGCCCCGCCCCATGCTCTCCGCCCTGTTCACCGCGTTCCAGGTCGCGCCCTATGTGATGGCGGTGCTGCTGGGCGTGCTGGTGCCGCTGCTCGGTGTGGTGTGCTACTCGTACTTCGGCGCCGGCCTGGCGGTCGTCTGCACCATGTTCGCGGTCGAGGCGCTGTACATGTTCGTCGGCGGCGTGCAGCTCGGCATCACCGTCTACTACACCGACTTCGTGCTGGTGTTCATCGGCGTGGTGGGGGGCTTGCGCTGGCTGCTGGCGCGCGACATGCCGCGCCGCCACTGGGCCTGGGTGCTCTACAGCCTGACCTTCTTCATCAGCCTGGGCACCGGCCTGCTGGCCTACGGCTCGGGGGCCGGCGTGCAATCGCGTGGGTATGCGTATTCGGTGATGGTGGGCACCTACGCGCTGAGCTTTGCGATCGACGAGCGGCGCGTCAAGCTGCTGGTCAGCGCGCTGGTGTGGATCGCCACCTTGCTGATCGGTCTTTGTGCGTACCGCTGGGTCGTGTACTACACGCCGATCCGCGAGCTGTTGCCGGACGAGGGCGTCTACAACACCGACGGCGCGATCCGCGTGATTCGCTCGTATGAGGCCGTGGTGCTGGGGCAGGTCTTCGTGGTGGCGCTGTTCTTCGGGCGCTTCTCGCGCAGCCTGGTGGTGGCGCGCTTGTTTTCGCCCTTGCTGCTGGCGGTGGTGGCCGCGCTGCAGCACCGCTCGGTCTGGCTGGCCTTGATCGTGGGCGTGTTCGCCAGCGTCTTCGTGGTGCGCTCCAAGAGCGGCTCGCGGCTCGGGCAGGTGCTGCTGCTGGCGCTGATCATGGGCGTGACGGCACTGCCGCTGGTGTTGAGCGACCAACTCGCCGGCCTCTCCACCGAGGTGTCGGGTTCGGCCACCCGCGCGGTCGGCGGCGAAGGCTCGGTCGGTGAACGGCTCGACAACTGGAAGGGCTTGATCCAGCTCTGGTACGGCGGCGGGCCGCGCTCCATCGTGGTCGGCCACAGCTTTGGCTCCGACGCCACCCGCTACGTGCAAGACAAGGTGCGCGGTGGCGAACACAAGATCGAATACTTCGCGCACAACTACTACGTTCAAACGCTCTACAACATGGGCCTCGTTGGGTTGGTCGCGTTCCTGGCGCTGCTGGTGTATGCCGTGGGTGGCCTGTACCGCCTGTGCGCCAGCGGGCGGGGCGGGCCGGCCGCCGAGGTGCTGCTGGTGCTGTGCATCATGCAAGGCGCCTACTACGTTCCCTATGGCACCGATTACCTGCAAAGCCTGATTCTCGGCGTGGCGGCGGCGTTCGTTGCGTCACAGCAGCGGCTCGCGACGGCAGCGAAGGCGGCGCCTGCTGCGCCACGCAGCGCGGCGCGTTGGGGCATGGCGTGAAGCGGCGCAGCATCGTTGTCGGCGGCGCCGCTGTCGGCGTCGGCGCAGTCGTGCGGCCGGTGGCCGCACAGCGCATGCCGGGCGCACCGGGTGGGCCGGGCGGCAGCGCGCTCGAGGTGTTGCCGCGCACCGTCGAGCCCTCGTACTTCGGCATGCACTTCCACCGCCTCGTGCGCCGGCCCGACGAGCGCATGCCTGCTGCGGTGTGGCCCGCGCGTGCGGTCGGAACGCTGCGGCTGTGGGACAGCGACACGCGCTGGGGCGACATCGCGCCGCGCGCCGGCGAATGGAACTTCGAGCGCATGGACGCGTACGTGAACATCGCGACAGCGCAATCGGCCAGCATCCTCTACACGCTTGGCTCGCCGCCGCGTTGGGCGTCTGCCCGGCCCGACGAGCCCGGCCCGTATGGCCCGGGCAGCGCCGCCGAAGCACGCAACATCGCCCACTGGGGCGAGTACGTGCGCCGAGTGGTCGAGCGCTACCGGGGGCGCATCTCGGCCTACGAGCTGTGGAACGAACCCAACTTCTCCGACATCGACCGAGACCGGGGCGCGCCTGGCTTCTACACCGGTGACGTGGCGACGATGGTGCAGATGGCCACGCTCGCGCGGCAGGTGATCGACACCGTCGACCCGGCCGCACAGTTGCTGACGCCGGGCTTCACCAACGGCTCGGACCGGCTCGGGCTGTTCCTGCGCAGCGGCGGTGCGGCGCTGGTCGATGCGGTGGCCTACCACTTCTATGCCCGCGACTGCGCGCAGTTCGACCGGCAAGTCACCGAGGTACGCGGCGTGATGCGGCAGCACGGCGTGGGCGGCTCGCCGCTGTGGAACACCGAGTGCGGCGTCGAGACCGACCCGCCCGATGCACCGGTACCGGCCGGCAAGGCGGCTCGTACGACCGAAGAGAGCGCTGCTGACACGCTGGCGCAACAGCTGCTGCTCGGCGCGGCACGCGGCCTCGCGCGCTTTTGCTATTACGCCTGGGACAACGGCCACACCGGCCTGGTCGACGCGAGCGGCGCCGCGCGGCCGCGCCAAGCCGCATGGCGCGGCATCGAAGCGTGGCTCACCGGCGCGCGCATCACCGCGTGCGAGCGGCTCGGCGGTGACGGCTGGCTCGTCCGCAGCGAAGCCGGCGTGCAACAGCATTGGTTCGCATGGCACGGTGCGCCTGCGCCGCAGGCGGTGAACTTGCCCACGGGGTGGCGGCCGGTGGGCATCGACACGCTGGGCTCCGCCCTGGGTTCGGGCGTGCCTTCGGCCGCGTCCTCGGCCCCGTCATACCCCCGTTGGTTCAAGCCCGGCAGCACGCTGGCCTTGGCGCCATCGCCCCAGCCCGTCCGCATCACGCTGGAACGCACATGACTCAAGGCACCGACCCGTTGCCGGCCAAGACCACGGTGTGCGCCTTGCTTACCTGCTTCAACCGGCGCGACAAGACGCTCGAATGCCTGCGTGCACTCGCCGCCAGCACCGGCCTGTCGGCGGTCGAAGTCAACGCGGTGCTGGTCGATGACGGCAGCACCGATGGCACGGCAGATGCAGTGCGGCGCGAGTTCCCGTGGGTGCAGGTGCTGCGCAGTGCAGACAACCTGTTCTGGTGCCGTGGCATGCACCTCGCTTTCGACCACGCCATGCGCACCGGCTTCGACTTCTACCTGTGGCTCAACGACGACACCATGCTGCAGCCCGACGCGCTGGCACGCCTGCTGCGCTGTGAGGCCGGGTTGCGCGCGGCGCAAGGCACGCCGGTCATCGTGGCGGGCAGCACGGTCGATGCCGCGACTGGTGTCGTCAGCTACGGCGGGGAGCGCCGGCCGTCGCGCCTGCGGCCGCTGCACGTGGTGCGCGTGACGCCCGCAGCCGTGCCGCAGCGCTGCGATTCGATGACCGGCAACATCGTGCTCGTCTCGGCCGCAGTAGCTGCGCGCGTGGGCAACCTCGAAGCGCGCTTCGAGCATTCGATGGGCGACACCGACTACGCCTTGCGTGCGCAGCGCTGCGGCGTGCAGGTGTGGGTGGGCGAGGGCGTGCACGGCACCTGCAGTGACAACCCTCAGCACAACACCTGGTGCGACCGGTCGCTGCCTCTCGCCGCACGCTGGCGCGACATGAACACCCGCAAGGGCCTGCCGTGGCGCTCGTGGCTCACGCTCACACGGCGCCATGCGGGCATGCTGTGGCCGCTGCACTTCGCCTTGCCGTACCTCAAGGTCGTGGCGCAAAGCGCGTTGCGCCGGCGCGGCCCGCACGCCACGCGCTGACGCGCCACGGCCCCATCGCATCCAACCGCCCACCCACCCACGCCCTGCGGGAATCGCATGACCCAAGACCACGCCGAAGTCACCTTGCAACGCGACTACTACGCCCGCACCGCAGCCAACTACGACCACCTGCACGTGGCCGACGACGACGAGCACTTTCTGGCGCTCGCGTGGCTGGCCGGGCTGATCGCGCACCACGGTTACCGCTCGGTGCTCGACATCGGCTCCGGCACCGGCCGTGGGCTGCGCTACTTGAAAGAGAAGCTGCCGCAGGTTCGGGTGGTGGGCATCGAGCCCTCGGCCGAGCTGCGCCGCTCGGGCCACGCGGCGGGCTTGTCGGCGGCGGAACTCATCGACGGCGATGCCCTGCACCTGGCACTAGCCGACCAGAGCTTCGACGTGGTGTGCGAGTTCGGCGTGCTGCACCACATCCGCGAGCCGCGTGCGGCCATCGCCGAGATGCTGCGCGTCTCGAAGGCCGCAGTCTTCATCTCCGACGACAACCACTTCGCGTGTGGCTCGGCCGCCAACCGCGTCACGAAGCGCTGGCTGCAAGGCCTGGGCTTGTGGCGCGCCGCGTACTGGGCCCGCACGGGCGGCAAGGGCTACCGGGTGAGTGAAGGCGACGGCCTGTCCTACCCCTACTCGGTGTTCGACGACCTGCCGTATATCCGTGCTCGATGCGCGTCGGTGCAACTGGCGAGCACCCGTGGCGACCACCCCGACCTGTACGCCACCGCGCCGCACGTGGCGCTGTTCGCGCGCAAGGCTGCGTTGCGTGACTGACCTGCCGCAAGCACCGCCAGCGCCGCGCCGCCGTGTCGTGGTGGTCGACATGGCCGTCGCGCCCGACAGCCCCGCCGGCAGCTGCGTGCTGGCCGAGGTCGAGGGCCTTGCGCACCGGTTCGACGTGACCGTGTTCAGCGAGCGCTTCGCTCGCGGCGCGCTGCCCGGCGTTGCGTTCGTGCGCGTGCGCGCACCGCAGCGCCCGGTGCTGTTGCGCTACGTGGCGTTCCACGTCGGCATGCCGCTGCAGCACCTGCTCTGGCGCCTGCGCGGCGGGCGTGCCGACTGCGTGCAGGCCACGCAAGGCCAATGGCCCGGCGCCGACATCTGCTACGCGCATTTCTGCCACGCGGCCTACCTGGGCACGCATTGGAAGGCGACTGCGGCGACCGGCCCGCGCCGCTGGGCGCGGTGGGCCACGCACGCATTCAATGCATGGTGCGAGGCGCGCGCTTTCGCGAAGGCGCGCGTCATCGTCGTGCCCTCGCGCGGGCTGCGTGCGGAGATCGAAGGCCGCTACCCGGTCACGGCGTCGAAGCTGCACGTCATCGCCAACCCGGTCGACACGGCCCGCTTCACGCGCCCGCCGGGCTTCGACCGCGTGGCCGCCCGCAAGGCCCTGGGCTTTGGCGCGGGTGACCGGGTGCTCGCCTTCATGGCCCTCGGCGATTTCGCGCGCAAGGGCCT
Organism: Rhizobacter sp.; assembly: GCA_031385155.1. GTDB lineage: Bacteria > Pseudomonadota > Gammaproteobacteria > Burkholderiales > Burkholderiaceae_C > LMDS01. The sequence continues at coordinate 26,403 of JANNBF010000149.1, read as the reverse complement.
CCCCATCCTGATGCAGGCGTTGGCCGGCGTACCGCCGGGCGTGCGGGGCCGCGTGCGCATTCTCGTGATCGGCGGGCAGGCCGGCGAGGTGAGCGAACATGCGGCGATGGCACGCGCATTGAACGTCTTTGACAAGGTCACCTTCATCGGCATGCAGGCCGATGTGCGGCCGCACCTGTGGTCGGCGGATGTGTTCGCGTTCCCGTCGGCGTACGAGATCTTCTCGCTGGCGATTCTCCAAGCCGCAGCCGCTGGCCTGCCGGTGATGGTGACGCGCGGGCTGTACGGCGCCGAGGAGTTCGTGGTCGATGGCCACAACGGCTGGGCCGTGCCGCGCAGCGCCGCCGATGTCACGGCCTGGCTGGCGCAATTGCCGCTCGATGGCGACGCGCTCGCGGCGATGGGCCGGGCGGCGGCGGCGTCGGTCGCGCAGTACGCCATCGAGCCGTTCCGTGGACGGTGGATCGACCTGATCGATTCGTTGACCGCCGTGCCGGCCGCCCCGGCTGCAGCCAGCGCAAGCGCAAGCGCAGGCCGCCCGGCCGCGAACACCCGGCAAGCGCAGCACCCGTGAACGTGTCTCTCGCGCTGCCGGCGCTGATCGTGATCGGCGTTGCCCTGGGCGTGGCCCTGCTGGGCCTCTTGCAATACCGCCTCGGTGGCAGGCTCAGCGCCGAATGGCGGGCCACGCTGATGATCGTGGTGGTGGGCATCGGCGCGCTGTTGTCGATCGCGCTCACCTCGCGCACGCTCAGCGAGACGCGCATCGAAGAAGGCGTGATCGTGATGGCCGAGGACCTTGCCGATGGCTTCGCCGCGTCGCGCTGGTTGAGCCTGTTGCTGCTCGCGGCCAGCATCGTCGAGATCGCACGCGGCTGGGCGGCGGCCCGCGCGGCAGCGGTGCGTGACCCGGCCAGCCCGATCCTGTATGCGCTGCTCGCCTACTACGGCGGCACGCTGCTGATCCAGGCGCTGGCCTCCGAGCACACCGGGTTCTCGTACAAGTCGCTGTACGTGCCGATCATGTTGACCGGGGCCTACTACCTGCCGGTGCGGCGTGTACGGCTCCTGCTGGAGGCCGCGAAGTGGGTCATGCTGCTGCTCACGCTGGGCAGCCTCGGCGCGGCGCTCGTCGCCCCCGATTTCGTGCTGCACCGGCCCGACCCGAGCCTGCTGCCGGGCATCGATTGGCGGCTCTACGGCTTGACCTCGCACGCCAACACGCTGGCGCCGATCGCCTTGCTCGCCATCGTGCTGGAGCTGCACACGCCCTCACGCTGGCGGCTGCTGCGCTGGCTGCACCTGGCGGCGGCGTTCGTGGTGTTCGTGCTGGCCCAATCGAAGACTGCGTGGGGCGCGGCACCGGTGATCGTGCTCGCGGCGTACCTGCCGTTCTGGCTACGCCCTGGGGGCAACGCCGCCCAGCGCGGCCGCCACTTCAACCGCTTCGTGTGGACTCTGGTGGCCGCTGTCGCGGCCGTCGTGGTGGTGACCGGAACCGTGGTCGCCACCGACGCCATCGACTACATCCAGCGCAAGGCCGACCTGGCCACGCTCACCGGGCGCACGCAGATCTGGGACATCACGCTGCAGGCCTGGCGCGAGAACGTGCTGTTCGGCTGGGGCCCGGAGGTGTGGGGGGCGGAGCGCCGGCTGCACCTTCTGATGTTCCATGTCGGCCATGCGCACAACCAGGTGATGCAGACGCTCGGGGAGGCCGGGCTGGTGGGGCTGGCACTGCTGCTGGTCTATCTCGCCACCTTGCTTCATGCCGCGTTGCGCCGCTTCGTTGCGACGCGCGGCCTCGTACTCGCGGTGCTGATCCTGATGCTGGTGCGCTGCATCACCGAGGCACCGATGCGCGCCGAGGGGCTGCTGTCATGGGCCACGTTCTTGCATCTGCTCTTGCTGCTGCTGGCGTGCCACGCGCTGCGCCAGCCGGCGGCCGACGCACCGGCCGTGTCGGCACACGGCCGCTGACATGCAACTGCGCGGCGGGCTGTGGTCATTCCGTGCGCACATCGCCGTCGCTGCGGTCGGCAGTGCGGCGTTGATGTTGTGCAGCGCTGCGGCCAGCGATGCGCTGCTGATCGAGCCGGCCCGCCCCGCGCGGGTGCCCGACAACGCGTTCTTCGGCACTCACTTCCATCAACTCGTCGCGCCTGCGGGCAAGGTGCCGACTGCCTGGCCGTTGGGTCAGATCGGCAGCCTGCGCCTGTGGGACTCGGGCACCCGCTGGGCCGACATCGAGCCTGCACCCGGCCGCTTCGAGTTCGACCGCCGCGATGCGCACGTGCAGAAGGCGCGCGCAGAGGGCGCCAACGTGATGCTGGTGCTCGGCTCGGCCGCGCGTTGGGCGTCTGCACGGCCCGACGAGGCGGGGCCGTACGGCGCGGGCAGCGCCGCCGAGCCGGCCGAGATAGTCGCGTGGGAGCGCTACGTGGCCGCCGTGGCACGCCGCTACAAGGGCCGCATCACGCAGTACGAGTTGTGGAACGAACCCTACTTCGCCGACCTGCCGGCCGACCGGGGCCACCCGAGCGCCTTCTTCACCGGCACGGTGGCCACGATGGTCGAGCTGGCGCGGCGCACGCGGGCCGTGCTCGACCGCGAAAACCCGCAGGCGGTGCTGTTCACACCGGGCTTCGTCGGCGGTGTGCAGCGCTTCGAGATGTTCCTGGCCGCCGGTGGCGCGCGCTACATCGGCGGCGTGTCGTACCACTTCTATGCCGACGACGAACACGAGTTCCTCGCGCTGCTGCGCGAGGTGCGCGCCGTCATGGCGCGGCGCGGCATCGCGGCCTTGCCGCTCTACAACACAGAGAGCGGCTTCGCGGTGCCGGGCGCATTGCCACCGCGCGATGCGCAACGCGTTACCGCCGCCGCGTTGCTGGCGCGCACCCTGATCGTCGGCGCGTTCGCCGGCCTGGACCGCTTCTACCAGTACGCCTGGGACAACGGCCGCATGGGCATGCAGGACGATGCTCACCGCCAGACACCCAGCCGCGCCGCGTTCGTGTCGGTGCGGCGCTGGCTGCTCGGCACTACGCTCGCCGGCTGCCGAGCGCTCGATGCGAACCTGGTGCGCTGCGAGGGCGAGCGCGACGGCGCGCGGCTCTGGATCGTGTGGCGCCCCGCGCCATCGGCACCGCTGCGAATGCGGCTGCCCACAGGCGCGCAGGTGCTGTCCATCGAGCATGCGCTCGACGGCCCGGTGGCCGCGCCGGCCGACACGGCCGACACGGCCGAAGTGGCCGTGGGTGCCGTGCCGGTCGCGGTGTGGTGGCAGCAACGACAGCGACAGTAGCGGCGGCTGCCCCCGCCGACTGCCACCGCCGGCTGCCACCGCCGGCCGCCACCGCCGCGCGCGACCAACGGCCCCACCGTGAGCGCATCTGCCTTCCGCTGTATCGAAGGCCACGCCTGCGTCACACGGGTGTTATGTGGCCTCGATATCGTTCCGTGATTGCTCCGGTTCATGGCTCGCGGTCGGCGCGTTCAAGCGCTCGACCGCTGGCGTGGGGCCATGCCGCGCCGTTGCCCTCCGACCCACCTTCGCTTCAGCCATGAGCCCCGACGACGCCTTTGCCACCCTTGCCCGCAGCACTGCCGTGCGCAACGAGCCACCGCTGAAGGTGGCGCTCGTGACCAACATCCCCGCGCCTTACCGCTTGCCCGTCTACGAGCTGCTGGCGGGCATGCCGGGCATCGAGTTGTGCGCGTTCTTTTGCAGCGGCCGCGAGCCCGACCGCGCGTGGAACCTCGACGCGTTCAGGTTCCCGCACGTGGTGCTGCAAGGGCGCGTGTGGCATTGGCGCGGCCGCTACATTCACGCCAACCTCGACGTGTTGACGGCGCTGCAGCGCTTCAAGCCCGGCATGGTCATCACGACCGGCTTCAACCCGACTCACCTGCTCGCGGTGGCGTATGCGCTGGCGCGCGGGCTGCCGCACATCGCGATGACCGACGGCACCGCTCAGTCCGAAGCGCGGCTCGGTCCGGTGCACCGCTGGGTGCGCCGCCGGGTGTACCCGCGCACGGCCGCATTCGTCGGCGCCAGCGAAGGCTCGTTCGCGATGTACCGCAGCTACGGTGTTCCGGCCGGCGCGATGTTCAAGTCGCACCTGTGCGCGCGCAACGATTCGTTCAGATCCACGCCGCTCGCGCAGCGCGAGTTCGACTTCATCTTCTGCGGCCGCTTCGTGGCGGGCAAGCTGCCCTTGTTCGCACTCAAGGTCGCAGGGGCCACTGCGGTGCTCATCGGCCGGCGCGTGCGGGTGTTGTTCGTGGGGTCGGGTGAACTCGATGCGCTGCTGCGCAGCGAAGCCGCGCAGGTCGAGTCGAGCGTGCAGGCCACTTTTGCGGGCTTCGCGCGGCAGGAAGAGTTGCCGGCGCTGTACGGCCGCGCCCGGGTGCTGCTGTTCCCGACCCTCGGTGACACCTGGGGTGTGGTGGCTAACGAGGCGTGCGCCGCAGGCGTGCCGGTGATCGTGTCGCCCGCAGCCGGCGTGGCGGGCGAACTGGTGCGCGACAACGAGAACGGCCATGTGCTGCCGCTGGATGTGGCGCCGTGGGCCGACGCGGCCGCGTCGCTCCTGCTCGATGCGCCGCAGTGGGCCCGCATGTCGACGCGAAGCTGCGAACTGGTCCGCACGTACACCTACCGCAATGCGGCGGCGGGCTTGCTCGCTGCAGTTCGCCACGCGCAGGGGCAGCCGCAGACGAACCTGCCGCCCGAGCTGGTGCCGGGCCCGCGGTGGTGATCGGCGCATGAGCACCCTGAGCGCTGTCATGCGATTGCTCGTTGCCGACGAGCGGCCGGGTTTGGCGCCTGCCACTGCAGCGGCAGGCCCCGAGCCGCTGCGCGTGATGATGGTCCACAACGCCTATCGGCAAGCCGGCGGCGAAGACGGCGTGGTGGCCGCCGAACTGGCCTTGTTGCGCTCGCACGGGCACGAGGTGCATGAACTGCGCCGCCACAACGCCGAGCTGGCTTCGATGGGTGCGCTCGCGGCGGCGGGGCAGGCGGTGTGGTCGGTGTCCAGCAAGGCGCAGGCGCGTGAGTTGATCGACGTGACCCGGCCCGATGTGGTCCACGTTCACAACACCTTCTCGCTGATCTCACCTTCCGTCTACTGGGCGTGTGCGCAGGCCGGTGTGCCGGTGGTGCAGACGCTGCACAACTTTCGCATCGCGTGCCCGCAGGCCATGTTGCTGCGCGAGGGCAAGGTCTGCGAGGAATGCATCGGCCGCATGCCGTGGCCGGCGGTGGTGCACGGCTGCAACCCGGGCTCGCGGGGGCGCACGCTCGCGATGCTGGGCATGATCGGCGTGCACCGCGCCATCGGCACGTGGCAGCACAAGGTCACGCGCTACATCGCGCTCAACGAGTTCTGCCGCGACAAGTTCATCCAGGCCGGTTTGCCCGCGCACAAGATCGTCGTCAAGCCGAACTTCGTTGCCGCCGGGCCGGTGCCCCGCGGGCCGCGCAGCGGCGTGCTGTTCGTCGGGCGGCTCGCGCCCGAGAAGGGCATCGAGGTGCTCGGCGAAGCCTGGCGCATGCTCGTTCACCGTGCCCCCGCGCTCGCGTTGCGGGTGGCTGGCAGCGGGCCAGAAGAACGCCGGCTGCACATGCACCACGGCGTGACGATGCTCGGCGCACTGGGCCAGGCCGAGGTGCGCACGGAGATGCAGCGTGCCCAGGTGCTGGTGCTGCCGAGCATCTGGTACGAGAACTTCCCGCTCACGCTGGTCGAGGCTTATGCCGCAGGGCTGCCGGTGATCGCGAGCCGCATCGGTGCGTTGGCGGAGCTCGTCGAGCACGGCGAGACCGGCCTGCTGTTCGAGCCGGGCGATGCCCGCGGCCTGGCCGACGCGCTGGAGTGGGCCTGCCGCAACCCTGCGGCCATGCTGGCCATGGGCGCCAATGCGCGGGCGCTCTATGAAGCCCGCTACACGCCCGACATCAACTACGCGCAGACCCTGGCCGTGTACCGGTCTGCCATCGACGAAGCGAAGGCGACCGCCTGATGGACCTCTACCGCACACGTCAGGATGTGATCGGCGCACCGATCGATGTGGTGCATTGGGGCGGCGCCATCGCCACGATCTTGCGTTGGGCCGCAGCGCGCGAGAGCCGCTACGTGTGCGCGTGCAACGTGCATTCGGTGGTCACGGCGCAGGGCGATGAGCGGCTCGCGTGGTCGGTGCGCTCGGCCGATCTGGTGTTGCCCGACGGTGCGCCGGTGGCGTGGTTCATGCGCCAGACGGGCCACGGCGGGCAGCAGCGTGTCAGTGGCCCGGACCTGATGTGGCGCTACTTCGCCGCCGCCGCGCAGTACGGCGAGAGCGTGTTCTTCTACGGCAGCTCACCCGAGACGCTGGCCGCGCTACAGGTGCGCGTGGCGGAGCGCTTCCCAGGCTTGCGCATTGCGGGTGCGATCTCGCCGCCCTATCGAGTGTTGACCACCGAAGAGGACGAAGCCGATGTCAAGCTCATCAACGAGTCCGGTGCCACCACGTTGTGGGTCGGCCTGGGTTGCCCGAAGCAGGAGTTGTGGATGGCCGAGCACCGGGGCCGTGTCCAGGCGGTGATGGTCGGCGTGGGCGCGGCGTTCGCGTTCCATGCGGGCACCACGCGCCGCGCGCCGAGGTGGATGCGCGGGCTGTCGCTCGAATGGCTGCACCGCCTGGCCAGCGAGCCGCGCCGGCTGGCGCGGCGCTATGCGGTCACGAACTCGCTGTTCGTGCTGGCGTCGCTGCGCCAACTCCTGCGCCTGCGGCGCGACCGGCGCTGAGTGCGCGCAACAGCGCCGGCAAGGTCGGAAGCGTCAGTGTCTTGACGGGCAGCGGCTGGGCCACGAAAGGCGCGCTGCGATAGGCCATGCGAATGCCTTGCCCGAGCGCCACGCGCGCACGCCAACCCAGGGCCGTGAGGCGGCTCACGTCGAGCAGCTTGCGCGGCGTGCCGTCGGGCTTGCTGCTGTCGAACACGATGCGGCCCTTGAACCCCACCACGTCCATCACCGTTTCGGCCAGCTCGCGGATGCTCACGTCGGCACCCATGCCGACGTTGAGCAAGGGCCCGTCGTAGCCGGCTTCCATCAGGTGCACGCAGGCGTCGGCCAGGTCATCGACGTAGAGGAACTCGCGGCGCGGCGTGCCGCTGCCCCACACCACCAACTCGGCGTCGCCGCGCTCGCGCGCCTCGTGCGCCTTGCGGATCATCGCGGGCATCACGTGGCTCGTTGCGAGGTCGTAGTTGTCGTTCGGGCCGTACAGGTTGGTCGGCATCGTGCAGATGTATTGCCGCCCGTACTGCGCGTTGTAGCTTTCGCACAGCTTGATGCCGGCGATCTTGGCAATCGCATAGGGCTCGTTGGTGGGCTCGAGCGGGCCGGTCAGCAAGTACTCTTCCTTGATGGGCTGCGGGCAGTCGCGCGGGTAGATGCAACTGGAGCCCAGCAGCATCAGTCGCTGTACGCCGGCCAGATGGGCGCCGTGAATGACGTTGGCCTCGACCATCAGGTTCTCGTAGATGAAATCGGCACGGAACTGGTTGTTCGCCTGAATGCCACCCACCTTGGCCGCAGCGATGAAGATGTAGTCAGGCCGCTCGGCGGCGAGAAACGCATTCACCGCGCGCGCATCGAGCAGGTCGAGCTCGCTGCGGGGCCGCGTCAGCAAGTTCTCGAAGCCACATTCATACAGGCGCCGGCACAAGGCCGAGCCGACCATGCCGCGGTGGCCGGCGACGAAGATCTTTGCGAGTTTGTTCATGGGGTGTGCTTGCAAAGGGTGGGCGCGTCAGGCGATGGTTCGGCCTTGGCGGCGGAGCAGCCGGCTCTGGGCGCCGAGCACCAGCAGGCCTGCGGCCACCAGCCACAGCCCATCGCCTTCGGGAACCGGCGTGACGATGAGGCCGCGCGTGACGCCGGCCGCAGTGAGCGCGGTGCCGATGATCTGCATCGCGTCATTGATGCCAGCCGCCACGAAGCCCTTGATGCCGGCCAGCGGGCTGTCGATGTCGATCATCTTGCCGTCGGCATACAGGAACGCGTGCTGCGCCTTGTTGCCCGCAATGTCGGACATGCCGATCACTTGCCCGAACGAGTTCATGCCCACGGCAAAGCTGTTCGTGCCGCCGAGCGTGCCCAGGTCAAGCATCTTGCCGCCGCTGTAGAGGAACGCCCTGGTCGCGGTGTCGCCCGTGGCGTAGGCGTTGCCGATTACCTGCCCGGCACTGTTGATGGCGACTGCCGTGCTGGTGCTACCGCCGAAGGTGCCCAGGTCGAGCATGCGGCCCGCGTTCGCGAGGAAGGCGTGGCTCGCCGAGTTGCCGGTGAGGTAGGAGTCGCCGATGACCTGGCCGGAGTCGTTGATGGCGGCCGCAAAGCTGGTCGAGCCGCCGAGCGTGCCGAGGTCGACCATCTTGCCCGCGCTGTACAGGAACGCATGGCTCGCGGCGTCCCCCGTGGTGTAGGCGCTGCCCACCACCTGCCCGGCATTGTTGATGCCGGCCGCTGCGCTGTACGAGCCGCCGAGCGTGCCCAGGTTGGTGAGCGTGCCGGCCGAGTACAGGAAGGCGTTGGTGCTGACGTTGCCGCGCGTGTCCGAGTAGCCCACCACCTGGCCCGACGCGTTCATACCGGCAACGTAGCTGCCGGTGCCGCCGAGCGTGCCGATGTCGGACGTGCGGCCGTCGCTGTACAGGAACGCATGGTTGGCCGCGTTGCCTACGGTGTACGACTGCCCGGCCACTTGCCCTGCGGCGTTCACGTAGAACGCGCCGCTGCTGGTGCCGCCCAGACCGCCGATGTCCCGAATGCTGCCGCCGCTGTAGACGAACGACGTGGTCCCGCCCTTGGCCGTGAACGCCTGCCCCACGGCCACGCCGGTGGCCGTGGAAGCGACGGGGCCGACAAAGGTGCCGCCGAGCGAGCCCAGGTCCTGGTAGCCGTAGCCTGAGTTGGCCTGCGCAGACGCACACGAGCTCCAGCCCATCGACAGAAGTGCAAGGATCGCAACGAGTGCAGTCGTCGCCGTCGGGTTGATCCGCAAAGATGAGCGCATGGTGATCCGTGACATGAAAGAAGTAGCAGCGCACAGGTTAGTTGCCGCTGTTGACGCTTTGGTGGCCCACACGTCCATGCACACCGTGCCGAACGGCTCACAGGGTTCGGTCGCGCGCTTGTCGCAGCCCTGAAACACTGGCATGCGACCCTTGAGGCCCGCCGCGCATGACTCACCCAACGGACTCTGACTTGAACCCACCCGCTGCCCCCACTTGCCCGCCCAGTGTGCCGACCGTGCCGAGCCCGCGGCGCCGCAGCCTGCTGTTGGGTGCTGGCGCCAGCGTGGCCCTGCTCGATGCGTGTGGCGGTGGTGGCAGCGCTTCGCCACTGGCCGCTGCTGCGCCTTCACCTGCACCCGCGCCCGCACCGACTGCCGGCGCTGCGCCGGCACCCGCGCCGGCCGCAGCGCCAACCCTGAGCCCGACCACGATGCCCACCGTGACCTCCTGGGCCGCGCGCCCCTCCGCGGCCAGCGCGAGCGGCCAGGCCATCTACGTGACCGACGTGGGCGTGAACGGCTCGTTGTGGTTTTCGAACGGAACGGCGTGGGTGTTGCTGTCACCACCTCTTACCCTTGCACACAAGTTCAGCAACGCATCGATGGACGGCTCGATGGGTGCCAACACCGACGTCTACCTCGACGGCCACACCATCGCCGCCGGCGTGCTGGGGCCGGCGTCAGGCCTGCGCATCACGGCGGCGTTCTCGTTCCCGGGTTCGGGCACGGGCAACAAGGCACCGCAGATCAAGGCCTATTTCGGCGTCGGCACCTATCAATCGAGCTTCACGGGCCTGCTGGATACGCGCGACCAGTTCACGACGCAGAAGTCATTCCTGCTGAACGTGACCCTGCAGAACAAGAACTCGATGGCCGTGAACCAGATCCGCCCGAACGACTACACGGGCGGCGTGAGCAGCAACCGCTTCAGTGATGCGGCCATCGACTTCACGCAGGCCGTGACCATCGGCCTGGGTGCGCTCAACAACGCTGCTTCAGCCAACGCGAACGATCAGCAGATGCTGGAGTGGTTCAGCATCGAGTTGATCGCCTGACATGCCGGTGACCGTGCCAGCGGTGCGCCTGGGCAGCATCGTCGTGCCGCAATCGGCGCCGGCCAACAGCGTGGGCGTTCGCGCCAGCCTGGAGCGCTTCACGTTCAGCACCACCGACGACTTTTTCAGCGCCGACATCGCGCCCGAACTCGGCGCCAACGTGTTCAGCGGCACGCTGCAGGTGCACCCGAAGTTTGCCGGCATGCACTACCACCGCAGCGTGCCGACCGTGCGCCACGGCACGGCGCGCAACATCGACTGCCCGGGCTGCAACTGGTCCGAGGTGGCCACCGCGCGCGCCACTTACGACTGGGGCGCGCTCGATGCCTTCGTGGCCACGGCCGCCGCCGCCGGGCGCGACATCGTCTACTGCTTCCTCAGCACGCCCACCTGGGCCTCGGCACGGCCCTTCGAGCCCGGCCACTACGTGAGTGGCGGCGACGCCGAGCCGGCGCGCATCGATGACATCGGTGAATTCGCTGCGGCGGTGTGCGCGCGCTACAAGGCACGCGCAACGCCGATCACCGCGTTCGAGATCTGGAACGAACCCAAGTACGACCGGGGCGGCGGCGTGGCTGCCGGCAACTACTTCACCGGCACGCCGGCAGCGCTGGCCGCCATGGGGCGCGCCGTGTACCGCAGCGTCAAGGCCATCGACGCGCAAGCGCTGGTGTTGTCGCCTGCGCCCACCGGGCTGGAGTACGCCTGGGACCTGGGCGACGGCTCGGGCACCGATCACCTGAACAGCTTTCTCGGCGCGCCCGATGGCGCCGGGGGCAGCGGGCGCGACTGGGTCGATGCCGTCGCGTTCCACGCCTACTCGCACGACGGCTACAACAACCTTTATGCGATCCCGCTGATGTTCGCGAACCTGCGGCGCTGCATGGCGAACAACGGCCTCAATGGCAGGCCGGTCTGGGTGACCGAGACGAGCGCCATCACGCCGGCACTGGCCAGCTTCACGGCCGAGCACCAACAGGCTTACATCGCCCGCACGCTGCTCTTGGCGCTGGGGGCAGGCGCCGAGCGCGTGGTCTGGTACGCGTGGGACGACAGCCTCGGCTTCGCAGATCAGCCGGCCGTGGCGGCAGAGTGGGACCGCCTGGTGGGGTTGCTGGCCGGGGCACGCATCACGCTCGTCAATTCGCTGCGCAACAAGCAGGTGGCGGCCCTCGTGAACGGGGTTCGGTGGCTGGTGTAGCGGTGTGCCCCGCAGCGGGCCGCGAGCGGGAGAAAACATAGTCTGTTCGGCTCGCGAAGTGCGCACGACCCAAAGACGTGCATGTCACGCGGGTTCTCAATACTTCCGCCTGTCTGCTTCCACGCAGTCCCGTTCTTTTTACGGGGCCCCAACAGCCCCAACCGCCCGAAGTGGCCGCCGCATCCCGGGGACTCGACCAGGAGTCTCGATGCCAGTGGCAACCGTTAGGTGGCAGTTTGCCCGCGCCGAAATCAGTCGGGGCGGGCGATGTTGAACACGAGACTCAACACTTCAGGAGAATTCATGAAACTCAAGTACCTTGCTACGGCCGCTGCGGCAATGATCGCTGCTTCGCCTGCATTCGCTGTGCTCAACGGTCCGGATGCCGGTGGCGCGGAACTGTTCCTCACGGTCTGGTCGGCCAATGCGGCCTCGGGCGGCACTGGAACCAACACCAACATCTCCTACACCCTGGATCTCGGTGTGTCGCTGTTGGACATGATCGCCAACAAGGGCGTGAACAACTACGTCAACCAGATCGTCAGCACCGATTCGACCTTCACTTCGTTTCTCGGCGCGCTCAACGCCTCGAGTCTTGCCGGGTTGCAGTTCAATGTCGCCGCGGCGACGCGCGGTGGATTGGATACCCCGACCGACGTGATGCTCAGCACGGTTGCCGGCGCCACGATGGGTTCGCTCAACAACCTCCAACTGAGCAACTCGTTGGATCAGGTTCTGGTTTACGTCGGCGGTGCCAACAGCGACGGCAACCACCAGACCGTTGCCAACGGTTCGAGCACGAGCACCTCTGGTGATTCGTACTTCATGACTGCACTGTCGAACACCTGGGGTCAATCGGCCCCGCTGAACTCGAAGGCCGTTGGCACGACCGCCACGTTTGGCTCGTACACCCAGAACGGTTACGGCCAGACGCCCACGACCGCCAGCGTGTTCGAAGGCAAGTTCTTCTTCGGTCAGTCGACTCCCAACGTGTATTCGCTGCAGTACCAGGTTGCGGCCGTTCCCGAGCCCACCGGCTACGCGCTGGCGTTGGCTGGCCTCGGCCTGATCGGCTTCGTCGGCGCCCGCCGCAAGTCGTAATTCTCTGATCGCCAAGCGGTACCTGCGGTGGGCCTGAGGGCCTGCCGTGGGGAGGCGTTCGCCGCGAAAACGTGGTGACCCCTCACCCCACACCATTCAAAGGAAATTCCATGAAGCTCCACGTCATCGCCCTGGCTGCTGTTGCGGCCTTTGCCGGCAGCGCCCACGCTGTCAAGCCGACCGCTGCGCAAGCCGCTGCAGCCCCGTTCCAATTGAACATCCACGGCTCGTCTGCTTTGCAAAAGCTGGTCGAAGGCATGATCTCGCAAAACTGCGACGTGCCGGCAGACTTCGCCATCTGGCGCAGCGCCAAGCAAGGCTGGTTCGGCAGCACCACGGCCGACACGGCCGATGGCGCCTCGGCCAACATCTACTCGTGCGTGCTGAAAGCCGGCAACGACTTCGGCTCGACCTACGACAACCAGCTCGTCACGATCACCAAGCGCGAAGCCGGTGGCTCGTCGCAAGGCGTGTTTCCGGTCGGCAAGCCGGCTTCCGTGCCTGCGGCCAACCAGCGCAGCATGAACATCGCCACGTGCGATGCCACGGCTGATACGCAAGCGAGTGGCGCCTACGGCTTGTGCACCGGTGAAGTGACGCTCGCTCCGGACATGGGTGTGTCCGACCAGGAGCCGGCCGTCTACAACACGACCATCAACCGCGCGTCGGCGTTCGGTTCGTTGACCGTCGCAGATGCCGACTTCGAAGCGCCGCCGGTCGCGTTCGCTCAGGCCGTCATGGGCGTCGTTGTGAACGACAAGCTGTACGCCGATCTGCAGGCCGACCAAGGGACCACCGGCGTGCCGTCGGTCCCGGCGGTTGCCTTTACCAACCTGTGGGGTTCTGCCTACAACCCGGGCAGCGCGTGGAATCCGCTGTGCAAGGACCCGTACAACTGCTCGGCGTTGACCCTGGTCAGCACCAACATCAACCTGGCCGTGCGCGCCATCGGTTCGGGCACGCGTGCTGCGGCCGGCTTGTTCTTCAACAACACGCCGTCGGGCAAGCAGTCCAAGCAATGGGCCACCGGGTCCACCACGAACTCGTTCTCAGCTGCAGTGACCGGTGGCCGCTCGGTGTTCAATGCGTCGAGCGGCGGCAACGTCGTCGGCGCGCTCGACACCTGCGGTGATGCAACGGCTGCCAGCCCGCGCTATTGCATGGGCATCCTGGGCCGCGAAGTTGACCTGACCGGCAAGAAGGTCAAGTTCGTGAACATCGACAACTCGGCACCTGACGGCGCCAAGTTCGGTCAGTACGGCATCGTGTACGAAGCCACGTACCAGATCAACAAGAACGCTTCGGTTGCCGCCAAGGCACTGGCCACGGCATTCGGCTCGGCGGCTGCCAAGCCGGTCAACATCAACCAGGCCTTCAACGGCCTGGGCGTGTTGGCCTTGCCGAGCGCTTGCGGTACGTTCCCGTACACCGGCGTCGAAGCTGTTGTGTGCTCGCGCGTCACGCGCGGTGGCAACAGCAACAACACCTTGTCGATCGTGAAGTAAACGCCGACCTGGCGGCTGCCGGCTTGATGGCGGCAGTGCGAACCGGGATCGACACAAGGGGCCACGAGGCCCCTTGTTCGTTGGTGCGGGGACAGGTATCTGGATGATCCGAACGGATCATCTGTCAGCGGTATTCGCGCGCCGAACGGACTACGTCCCTTCACTGCCGATTCATTGATCGTCGCCAGACTGCTGTTTATGTTGTCGCTTCTGATGAGCTGCTTGCGGGCAGCGTTTTTTTTGGCTCCGCTGGTCTTGCTGCCAAGCCATGCGGCTGCGCAGGAGCCGGAGATTGTTGCCGTCACCTTCGACATTCTCGAGTTCGAGGTTCAAGGCAACACGGTGCTGCCAGCGCAGGCCATCGAGGAAGCCATCACGCCGTTCCTCGGTTTGACCAAGCAGATGTCCAACGTCGAGGCCGCGCGCATGGCGCTCGAGAAGGCGTATCAAGACCGCGGCTACCTCACCGTGTTCGTCGACGTGCCGCAGCAGCGCGTCAACGAAGGCGTGATCGTGCTGAGCGTGACGGAAGGGCGCGTGGCCCGCCTCAGCGTCACCGGCTCACGCTACTTTTCGCAGGGCTACATCCGCGAGAAGGTGCCCGAGCTGGCCGACGGCAAGGTACCCAACTTCAACGAGGTGCAGCGGCAACTGGCGCTCGTGAACCGCACCGAAGAGCGGCGCGTGCAACCCGTCATGCGGGCCGGCAAGGTGCCGGGCACGGTCGAGACCGAGTTGAAGGTGGATGACCGCCTGCCAGTTAGCGGCAGCATCGAGATCAACAACCGCCACGCGGCCGACACCAAGCCGCTGCGCTTGTCGGCCACAGCTCGCTACGAGAACCTGTTTCAGCTCGACCACAGCGTGGCGCTGACGCTGTCGACCGCGCCGCAGGCCACGAGCGAATCGCGCGTGGTGTCGCTCACCTACACGATCCCCACGTCCGAACAGGCGGCGTGGGTCGGCTACGTCGTCAACTCCAACAGCTCGGTCGCGGCCATCGGCGATGTGAACGTGCTCGGCAAGGGCACGACGCTCGGGCTGCGCTACGTGCGGCCCATCGCGGGCACGGCCGATGAGTCGCACAGCGTGACCTTCGGAGTCGACTACAAGGACATCGGCGAGGACGTTCGCGCCGGCACCGGCGTGATCTCG
The DNA here is from genome assembly GCA_031385155.1 of Rhizobacter sp. Taxonomy (GTDB): domain Bacteria; phylum Pseudomonadota; class Gammaproteobacteria; order Burkholderiales; family Burkholderiaceae_C; genus LMDS01. The sequence continues at coordinate 11,314 of JANNBF010000149.1, read as the reverse complement.
ACCCCGCTGCGCTACCTGCCGTTCCAGGTGGCCTACAGCGGCACGTTCGATCACGCGCCGCAAACGCAGACGCTCGTGAACCTGCAGATCGCCGCAGCGTTTCGAGACATTCTCAAACGCACCAACCCCGACTGCCCCGCCGGCGAGGTGGACCAGTTCGCCTGCAAGCGCCAGGGTGGTGACGGCGGCTTCGCCACTTTGCGCGGTGACCTGCGCCATGCCCTGCCGCTGGGCGACAAGGGTGCCGCTGGCACGCTGCACATGCGCCTGGGTGGGCAGGTTGCAACCGGCCCGGTGCCGAGCGGCGAGCAGTTCACCATCGGCGGGGCCGAGTCGATACGCGGCTACCTCGAAGCCGAGGGCGCCGGTGACCGCGCGGTGCTCGGCTCGGTCGAATGGCGCTCGCCCGACTTCGCCTCGCGCATATCGGGCTGGGTGCAAGCCGCTGATGCAGGCAACCGCCTCTTCACGCAGTCGTATGCGCTCGCGTTCGCGGATGTGGGCCGCGCCTACACCGACGAGCCGGCGGCCGGGCAGGCGGCGCGCATCTCGCTCGCCGGTGTCGGCTTCGGCCTGCGCGTGAAGCTGCGCAAGGCCACCAGCGGCGAGTTCGACCTGGCCTGGCCGCTCAAGGCCACCACGGCCTCACCGTCGCGCAGCGCGCGCCTGCATTTCAAGCTGTCGTTCGAGCTGTGAGCGCTTGCGCCAGAGCCTGCCGATGCCCCCGGAGATTTTCATGAACGCACAGCCGAACTCACCGTCACGCCGCACCCCGCGCGAGGCCGGCTCGCGTGCGAATGCGCCGCCTCATGCGGCGGCGCATTCGCACGCGCTGCGCCCGCTGGTGCTGGCGCTGCTCAGCGGCTTGCCGATGTGGAGCATTGCGCAGACGGCCATCGCGCGGCCACCGGTGCCTGCCACCTTCGTCGTGCCCCGGCCGATGCCAGGCTGGCGCGTCTCGGGCGTTGGCGCAGCGGCACCGGTGAACGTGCCGAACGGCCGGGGCGGAGTCGATCAGGCGATCAACCAGACCAGCCCGCGCGCGGTCTACAACTGGCAGTCGTTCGACATCGGCTCGGGGAGCAGCGTCACGTTCAACTTGCCCACGCAGAGCAGCAGTTCACTGAACCGGGTGATCGGCTCGCCCGCGCCGTCGCAGATCTTCGGCTCGCTGAAGTCGCAGTACACCAACCCCGAAGCGGGCAAGGCGCCGCTGCCTGGCGGCACGATCTACCTGATCAACCAGAACGGCATTCTGTTCGGCCGCACGGCGCAGGTGAACACCGGGGCGCTGATCGCATCGACGTTGAACCTGACCGATGCCGACTTCAACGCCGGCCTGTCGAAATCGATCACCGGCCTCGACCCGAGCTTCCGCTACGGCGGTGCGGCCGAGCTGTTCACCGACAGCGCGAACTTCGTGCGGGTGGATGCCGGTGCGAACATCACCACGGCCAGCGGCGGGCGGGTGTTCCTGTTCGCGAAGAACGTGCAGAACGCGGGCACCATCTCCACGCCGGGCGGGCAAACCGCATTGGCGGGCGGCGGCGAGGTGTACCTGAATGGCCCGACGAACGAGCCGATTTATGCCTCGGAGGTGAACCCGAAGTTCCCGGCCACGCGGGGCTTGTTGGTCGAGGTGGGCAAGGGCAACGGCAGCGTCACCAACCTGGCCAGCGGCGTGATCGATACGCCGAGTGGCAACGCCACGCTGGTCGGCATGGCCGTGAACCAGAGCGGGCGCATCTCGGCCACGACCAGCGTGTCCGAGAACGGCTCGGTGATGCTGCTCGCGCGCGGCAATGCCGTGGCGCTCAACAGCAACGTGTTGACGAAGCGGGCCGCCACGGCGGGCGCACTCACGCTCGGCGCGGGCAGCCAGATCGAGATCGCGCCCGACGTCACGCTCGGCGCCGACGGCAAGGCGTTGACTTCCGACGGCTCGAGCACGTTCACGGCGTCACGCGTCGAGCTGGCCGGCAAGACCGTCGAGCTGCAGGCGGGCAGCAGCGTCGTCGCGCACGGTGGCGTGGTCAACGTGCGGGCGGAGTTGAGCCCCAACTACAACGCCGCGCGGGCGCAGACAAACACCGCGCCCGACCCACTGCAAGCCGCTCGCCTCGTGATCGGCGATGGCGCGCGCATCGATGTGTCGGGTACCACCAGCACGGTGGTCTCGGCGGCGCGCAACTTCGTCACCACCGAGCTGCTCGGCAAGACCGACCTGAAAGACGCGCCGCTGCAACGCGACGGCCCGCTGTACCGCAGCAAGGTCACGTTCGATTTGCGCAGCGCGGTGCCGATCCTGGGCGACACCACCAGCTATCAAAGCGCGGTGAAGAAGACCGTGGACGAGCGGCTGGCCTCGGGCGGCACGATCGCGCTGTCGTCCGGCGGCGCGCTCGTCACGCACCAGGGCTCGGTGCTCGATGTGTCCGGCGGCACCGTGACCTACACCGACGCGGTGGTCAAGCCGACGCAGTTGATCGCGGCCGATGGCAAGCGCTACACCGTGAACGCCGCGCCGGCCGATGTGCTCTATGTCGGCATCGAAGGGGCCGCCAAGGCCGCCACGCTCGACCGCTGGGGCATCGTGCCGCAGTACGTGCCCGCGCAGGCATCCACTGGCCGCCTGGAACAGGGCTACGTCGACGGCGCTGCGGGCGGCAAGCTCACTGTGGCGGCACCCGTCAGCGTGCTCGATGGCCATTTGGCGGCCGCCACCGTGGCAGGTGATCGGCAGATCCGAGGCGCCGACGCCGCGGCGGCGGCGGGGCAGATCGAGGTGGGCTGGCGACACAACGGCCCGGTGCCCACCTCGCTCGCGTTTGGCACGAACGACTTCAAGACCGCTGGCGTGCGCGAGCTCACCATCGCGGCCAGCGAAGCCAGGTTGCCCGACACCTTCTGGACCGCACCGCTGTTGCCCGCGTTGCCCCGGCAGGGCCGCATCGCGGCCAGCACACTCAACGCCAGTGGCGCGCGCCAGGTGATGATCACCACCGATGGCACGCTCGTTCAAGAAGCCGGCGCCGCCGTGTCGCTTGCGCCGAAGTCGGTGCTCGATCTGGCCGCTGCGGGCACCGGCGGGCTCATGGTCGGGGGCGGCTTCAACTCGGTGGGCGGAAGCTTCGCGGCCACGACAGGCAACTTGTCGAACGGCTCGGTGAACGGGCCGACCGTGGCCGGCACCTTGACGTTGGCCGCAGGCCAACCCATCGACGTGGCGGGCAACTGGGTCAACCAACTCCTCGACGGCACCACCGTTGCCCCCGCGTTGGCCGGTGGGTCGGTGGTGTTCGACGCCGCGCGCGGTCTGGTCCTGCAAGACAGCAGCCGCATCGATGTGTCGGGGGGTGGCACGGTGCTGCCTTCAGGGGCAGTTGCCGGCTCGAATGCGGGCAGCGTCACGCTGCAGAGCAACAACGTCTTCGGCAGCGCGAACGACCCTGTTGCGCAGATCCATCTGGGCGCTGTGCTCAAGGCGCAATCGCTCGCGGGTGGCGGCACGCTCAGCGTGAAGGCGGCCGACGTGAGCATCGGCGCCAAGCCCCTGCCATTGGGTGTGGCCGATGGCGCCACGCGTGGCGCGCTGGTGATGTCGGAAGCCTTCTTCCGGAACGGCTGCTTCACGAACTACCAGGTCGATGCGCTGCGCTCGCTGACCGTGCAGCCCGGCACGCTCGTCGCACCACGGGCCAGCAACTGGATCGCCACGGCGGACGCGCGCAACGTGGCCACCGACACGCGGCCATCGAGCTTCCTGATCGAAGGCGTGTTGCCGGAATCGCAGCGCAAGCCGGTGAGCCTGCGCTTGACCGCGAACGGCCCCGCGAGCCCGTCGCCCTCGGGCAACCTGAGCATCGCGGCCGGCGCGCGCATCGAGACCGATGCGCTCGCCACGGTCAGCCTGCGTGCGGGCTTGAACCTGAGCCTGGAAGGCCGTGTGCAGGCACCCGGCGGCAACGTGAACCTGGCGATGATCTCTGCCTCGACCGTCGATCCGGTCAAAGGCAGCTTGATCGTGGGCGGCTCCGCCGTCATCGATGTGTCCGGCAAAGCGGTGCGGCAGCCGTCGGACCTGGCGGTGGGCAAGGGCAAGGTCGTGGCGGGCGGTAACGTCAGCATCGCGTCCAACGCCGGCGCAACGCGCTTGACGGCCATCGAGGTCCGCCCCGGCGCCGAGATCAACGCCGATGGCGCCAGTGCGCAGCTCTCGGTCGACACGACCACGCCTGCTGGCTCGATCACCACGCGCGTGCAAACCGTGAGCAGCACCGGCGGCACGATCACCATTGCCGCCAGCGACGGCGGCACCGCGCTCGCCGGGGCAATGCATGCCAACGGCGGCGCGCCGGACGTTGCGGGCGGCAGGTTCGCGCTCAGCATCACTGGTGGGCGTGACCTGCCGTTGCGCGCGCCGACCGACCCCGCCGACCGGGCCATCAAGGTGCAGGAAGCGCCGGTGACGCAGGCCACGGCCACCTACGGCGAGGCGCTGGTGTCGGCCAAGACGCTGCGCGAGAACTTCGCCGATGTGTCGTTGAAGGCACCGGACCACATCACCTTCAACGGCAACCTCGACCTCTTGATGGGGCGCGAGCTGGTGCTCGACGCGCCGGCCTTGCAGGCCTTGCCGGGCAGCCGCGTGCAACTCGGCGGGGCCACCAGCGTGCAGCTTGGCGGCACGCCCAATTCTTCGTTTGCGCCGGCCACGGCCATCACAGGCAACAGCCAGTTGAAGGTGGCGGGCGGCCTGGTCGAGCTGTATGGCAACCAGGCCTTGCAAGGCTTCGGGCAGGTGGCGCTGCAGGCGGCTTCGGAGCTGCGGCTCAACAGCGTGGGCAGCGTCGGCGAGAAGGCCCTCGGCCGCTTCGCGGTGCGCGCCGACCTGAGCTTGTCGGCGCCCCAGGTGGTGCCCACCTCGAACTCGGCGTTCACCATCGATGCGCCATTGAATAACGTGCTCGTCACCGGCGGTGACCCGGCCGTGGCGCCGCCGCTCTCGGCCGGCGGGGCCGTGACCATCAACGCCGCCACCATCGACCAGAACGGCGTGCTGCGCGCCCCGTTCGGCGCGATCACGCTGAACGGCACACAAGGCGTGACGCTCGGTACCGGCAGCCAGACATCGGTGTCGGGCGCCGGCATGACCGTGCCCTTCGGCTCGACCAGCGGCGGCGAGAAGTGGGTGTATGCCGGCAAGGCCTTGAGCGCACCTGCCGAGAAGACGATCAACCTCATCGCACCCGGCCGGCAGATCACGCTGGAGCGCGGCGCGGCCTTGAACCTGGCTGGTGGCGGCGACCTGCTCGGGCTCGAGTTCGTGCCTGGACCGGGTGGCTCGAAAGACGTGTTCGCCGGTGCGGCCGGCGGCGCGTTCGCGATCATTCCGGCGATCACGGCCTATGCGCCGCAAGACGCCGACATCCTGGCCGCCAAAGATGCGGCCGGTGCGGTGCCGAGCCTCACGCTCGGGCGCCAGATCACCTTCGGCGCCGGTGGCCCGGTGCCGGCCGGCACCTACGCGGTACTGCCGGCGCGCTATGCCGTGCTCGACAACGCCTTCCTCGTTCGGCCGGTCGCCTCGGCGGCACCGCTGGCGCTTGATGCGGCCGTGCCCAAGGCCGATGGCTCGGTCATCGTCGGCGCGCGCTTCGGCTCGGCCGGCACGGGCTTCGCCGACTCGCTCACCGGCAGCTTCCAGGTGCTGACCTCGGCGCAGGCACTGCGCTCGAGCGAGATCCGCCAGACCGGCGCGAACGACTACTTCACGGCCCAGGCCGCCAGCCTCGAGGCGGCCACGCCGCGCCGGCCGGTCGATGCCGGCCGGCTCAACCTCGTGGCCAATGCGCAGCTGCTGAACGGCAGCTATGACTTCGGCCTGCCCGCCGACAAGCGCGCCCGTGGCGGCGAGATCGACGTGTCGGCCGACCGCATTCTGGTGAGCAACAACGCAACGGCCGAGGCGGGTGTGCTGGTGTTGCAGCCCGCTGCGTTGAACGCCACGGGCGCCGCGCTCGTGGTGCTGGGCGGTGCGCGCGGCGGCACCGGGGCCGATGCGCGGGGCAGCGACGTGACGGTGGCCGCCAGCGAGGTCGTGGTCGACAACGCCGGTGCCGGGCTCGCACTGGCCGACCTGTTGATCGTCGCGAAAAACCGGGTCGAGCTGAAGGCCGGCGCCACGCTCGCCTCGACCGGCAGCGCCGCATCGGAAGCATTGACGCTCGCCGGCGACGGCGCGCTGCTGCGCTTGAGCGGCGACGGCGCCGCCTCGACCACGCGCACCGGCGTGCAGCGCAATGCGGGTGACCTGGTGATCGGCGCTGGCGCGAAGCTGGTTGCCCAGTCGATCACGGCCGAAGGCACACGCAGCGCGGGAATCGCGGGCGATGCCGGTGTGCAGGCCGACAAGAGCTTGACTCTCGGTGCCAGCCGGCTCGCGGTCGGCAACGTCAGCCCCGCGCGGCTCGCGCCCGGCACGCTGCTGCTGACCCCCGCGCTCATCACGCAGATCAGCCAGACCGAATCGCTGACTCTGCGCAGCTTCGACGGGCTCGACTTCTACGGCACGGCCAGTGTGGGCGGCGATGCCTTGAAGGCGCTTGCGCTCGACACCGGCACCGTGCGGCTGGTGGGTGCGGGCACGTCGGCCACGTTGACGGCTGGCAAGGTCACGCTCACCAACACATCGGGCGCCGCTGCGGTGGCGGCAGCGGGCAGCGGTGAGTTGACCATAAAGGCCACCGGTGCTGCGGGTGCGGGTGCGGGTGCAGGCCAGGTCGTCATCGGCCCCGGCAGCATGGCCGTGGCAGGTGCCCGGACCGTCACGCTGGAGGCGGCCAACGAGGTGCTGCTGCAAGGGCAATCGCAGTTCGCCGTGGGCAACGACCTGCTTCTGCGCACCGCAGCGCTCGAAGCGCAGAAGGGCGCAAGCGCAGTGTTCACCGCAGCCGGCAACGTGCTGATCGACTCCGCTGGCCGCGCCAGCGCCGAGGCCGGCGGCAGCGGTGCGCATGTCGTGATCAACGGCGCGAGCATCGCGCAACGCGGCAACGTGGTGCTGCCTTCGGGCGAACTCAGCTTGAACGCGAGCGGCACTGCGGGCAGCGATGCTGTGAGCTTCGGTGCGGGCTCGGTGACCGACTTGTCGGGCCGGCTCAAGAGCTTCGACAGCGTCACCGTGGCCACACCCGGGGGCGACCTGCGCATCAACGCGCAAGCGGGCAACGTGACCGTGGGAGCGGGCGCGGTAGTCGATGTGTCGGCACCTTCGGTTGCCGGTGGCGCGGGCAGCATCGCGATTTCGGCCGCAGCCGGCAGCGCCGATCTGGCCGGCCGACTGCGCGGCACGGCGGCGCCGGGCCAGCCCGGCGGCAGCCTGAGCGTGGACACGCAAATGCCGCTCGATCTGGCGCGGCTCGCCACGTCGCTCGACGCCGAGCGCACGCCGCAACTGGCCAACTTCAGCGAATCACTCGACCTGCGCAATCGCGCGGGCGATCAAACACTGGCCGCAGGTGGCCCGGGCTTGGCCGCGCGCCGCATCAGCGTGAGCAGCGATGCCGGCAGCCTGACGGTGGCCGGTAAGGTCACGGCCAGCGGCGGCTCCGAGCCCACCGTGCTGCTGGCCGGTGGCACCGCACTCACGCTCGTGCCGACCGCGCAGGTCGCGGCGCGCAGCAGCGGCAAGGTCGGCGGGCGCGTTGACCTGCTGTCGGGCACCGCGACAGCTGCGGTCGGCAACGGGCAGATCAACCTGACCGGCGGCAGCATCGATACCCGCGCCGCGGCGGGCGGCGTTGATGGGCAAGTGCTGCTGCGCGCGAGCGTCAATGCGGCCGGCACCGATGTGCGCGTCGGCCCCATCGCAACCGCGATCAACGGTGCCGCGCTCGTCGACGTGGAGGCCGTGAGCCGCTACGCCGCGATCATGGTGGATGCCGACCTGACTGCCCGCATCGCGGCCGACAACGAGGCCTTCGCCGGCGCCGCGGGCGCGAACGCGGCCAAGGTGCTCGACCGCATCGGCAACGGCAACGCGGCACTGCGCGGCAAGCTGCAGTTGCGCTCGGGGGTCGAGGTCAACTCGGCGGGCAACCTGCTGGTGGCGGCCGATGACCAGGGCAACGGCTGGAACCTGACCCGCTTCGACGATGCCGGCCAGCCCTTGTCGCCAGCCACAGGCGCACCGCTGGCGGTGACCTTGCGCGCAGCCGGCAACCTGACCATCGCGGCGAGCATCAGCGACGGTTTCTCGGCGGCCGGTGACTTTGCGCCCGAGACGCGCGAGACCGCGCAGGTCATCAACCGCGCGGCGGTGATCGTGCCGGGGCGCGGCGCCGACATCCGCCTCGTCGGCGGGGCCGACCTCTCGGCTGCCAACGTGATGGCCACGGTGCGCAGCGCGGCGCAGGGCGATGTGGTCATCGGCAGCGGCGGCGCGAGCGGCGCTGACGTGCTGGTGCGCACCACCACAGGCAACGTGCAGGTAGCCGCCGGCCGCGACGTGGCGCTCACGAACCGGCAGGCCGCCGTCTACACCACCGGCACGCCGGTGACGGATGCTGCGCTGATCGGCTACGCGGGCAACCTGCTGTTGACCGATGCGTACCTGAGCCTGGTCGGCCAGGTACAGATGCCGTTCCTGAACGGCGGCGGCGGCATCACGGTTCAAGCAGCGCGCGACGTGCTCGGCGCCACCGGTGCCGGCCAGCAGTACGCCAGCGAATGGCTGTGGATCTCGGGCAACCAGCGGCCCGATGGCGGCACGCCGCTCTGGTACAGCCGCTACGACTACTTCAACCAGGGCTTCGCGGCCTTCGGCGGGGGCAACGTGTCGGCCCGTGCGGGGCGCGATGCGAAGAACGTCGAAGTCTCTTCGGCGACGAGCGGCTACGTGCCGAGTTCGGGCAGCGGCGCACCCACCGTGTTCGGCGGCGGCAATGTCAGCCTGCAAGCCGGGCGCGACATAGTCAGCGGCTTCGTGTTGGCGGGCCAGGGCAGCGCGAGCGTGGCCGCGGGCCGGAACGTCAGCGCAAGCGCGGCAGAGCCGGCGCTGCAAGTGGTGTACGGGCAGACGGCCATCGACGTTCAGGCCCGCAACAACCTCGACCTCGGCCGGGCCACATCGTTCGGTCTGGTCGGCGTGACAGGCCAGTACAACAGCACCGCCATCGACCGGGCCATCACTGGCGTCTCGAACGGCGCGAGCCTGCTGGCCGTGGCCAGTGCCGGCGACCTGACCTACCGGGCGAGCCCGATTTCGCCCAAACCGACCCACTCTGAACGGGGCCGCCGCGGCCAGGTCATCCCGTCGGACGCGACCTTCGCGGCACCGCAGGGCAACGCGGCGCTCGGCTCGGTCGCGCAGGTGCCCGGCTCGGACGGCCACCTCGACATCGTGGCGCAGGGCGACGTGAAGGTCGTGGCGGTGACCGTGACGGCAGCGACGCCGGCGCAACTGGTGCCGACGCTGATCAGCGGCGACACCGCGCTCGATAACCTTACCGACCCGTTCGTACGGGGCCAGACGCCGTTCGACAGCAGCAGCCGTGCGCCGGTGCGCATCGTGGCCACCGACGGCACGGTCGATGTGTCGGGCCAGCTCAGGGCGGTGCGGCCGGTTCGCATCATTGCCGGCCGCGACATCGACTTCTCGGTCGGCAGTGCGTCCGCCGTGCCCGCGGCGCAGCATCAGAGCGCAGACGAGCTGACGCTGCTGCAAGCAGGGCGCGACATCCTGTTCCCGAATGTCAATAATCTGGGTGGCGTGGAACTGAAGCTGCATGGCCCCGGCGATCTGGTGCTGCAGGCCGGCCGCAACATCGACCTGCGCGCCTCCGGCGGCATCGGTGCGGTGGGCAACCGCGAGAACGCTGCGCTGCCCGATGGCAGCGCCGCCGTGACCGTGCTGGCCGGCGTGCCCTTCGTGGGCACCGATTACCGGCGCGCCACGGCGTGGTTCTTCCCGGTGCTCGGCGGCACCGGCATCGCCGCCTATGCCGCCGATCTGGCGGCACAGGTCGAGGCCGCGCAGGCGGGCCAAGCCCTGCCCACGCTCGGCAGCGGCGCGGCACTCGCGTTCGCGGCCTTGGCCGTGGACCAGCGCATCGCCAAGGCGCAGGCGCTCGTCGGCAACGCGGCGTTCGATGCGGCGGTGTTGACCTATGTGCGCCGCGCCGACGCCAACGCCACGCTCGACCAGGCAGCCGCGAACGCCCGCTTCGCGGCCTTGCCCGCGAGCGACAAGGCGGCCGTCATCGGCGCGGCGCTGGCCGGCCAGTGGTCGGCCGCCATCCCCGCCGACCGGCAGTTGCCCCAGGTGCTGGCGATGGTCGCGCTGCAAGGCAAGGACCGTTCGTATGCGGATGCGTTGGCGAGCTTCGTCACCGCCGCGACGGGCCGCACCGGCCTGAGCGCTGAGCAGAACCTGAGCACCTTCGCCGCACTGCCGGTCGAGCGCCAATTGCTGTTCGTGAACAAGGTGCTCGCGAGCGAAGTGCGCAGCGCCGGGCGTGCGGCATCCGTGCTCACCGGCACGGAGCGCGACGCGGCGTATGCGAAGGCCTATGCGGCCATCGACACGGTGTTCCCGGAGTACGGCGCCGCCACCGGCAACATCAACATGGGTACGAGCCAGGTGCGCACCTTCCAGGGCAGCGACGTGGCCTTGATCACCCCGCGCGGCGGCATCAACGTGGGCGAGCTCACGGCGGCCTCGCAAGGCAAGAACGCGAGCCTGCTGGGCATCGTGACGGCGGCGGGCGGTGACATCGCGCTGATCGTGCGCGACGACGTGCTCGTCAACCAATCCCGCGTCTTCACCGTCGGCAAGGGCGACCTGTTGATGTGGTCGTCGCAAGGCAACCTCGACGCCGGGCGGGGCGCCAAGACGGTGACCGGGGCGCCGCCGCCGGTGTTCAAGTTCGACGACAAGGGCAACTTCGTCATCGACACCTCGGGCTCGTTCACCGGCAGCGGCATTGCGGTGTTGGATGCGGCCAGCACGCTCGACCTGTACGCGCCGAAGGGCGAGATCAACGCGGGCGACGCCGGCATCAAGTCGGTCGGCAATGCGTTCTTCGGCGCCGCGCGCTTTGTGGGCGGCGACAACCTGTGCATCGGCGGGGTGGCCATCGGCGCGCCGGTGTACAAGTATGGGCGCATAGGCCCAAAGAAAGATGCTGAACGCACTGATCCAAAGGATGCCGGATGCAGTTATTATTTCATTGTACCGGGATGGAATTGGTGTCGATCAAGATACCCGGAAGCATTCTTTCGTCGTCGCCTAGTGGGTGACGGAGATCGAGAG
>JANNBF010000123.1:0-9217 GCA_031385155.1 Rhizobacter sp. | reverse complement strand
CACCGAGGCGTAGAACTTGAGCGCGTTGCCGCCGGTGGTGGTTTCGGGCGAGCCGAACATCACGCCGATCTTCATGCGGATCTGGTTGATGAAGATCACCATGGTGTTGGTGCGCTTGATGCTGCCGGTGAGCTTGCGCAGCGCCTGGCTCATCAGGCGCGCTTGCAGGCCGGGCAGTGAATCACCCATCTCGCCTTCGATTTCGGCCTTCGGTGTGAGCGCGGCGACCGAGTCGATCACGACCAAATCAACCGAGGCGGAGCGCACCAGCGCGTCGACGATCTCGAGCGCCTGCTCGCCGGTGTCGGGCTGGCTGATGAGCAGCTCTTGCAGGTTGACGCCGAGCTTTTGCGCGTAACCGATGTCGAGCGCGTGCTCGGCATCGATGAAGGCGCAGGTGCCGCCGACGCGCTGCATCTCGGCGATGACCTGCAGCGTGAGCGTGGTCTTGCCGCTCGACTCTGGGCCGTAGATCTCGACCACCCGGCCACGCGGCAGGCCGCCGACGCCGAGCGCCATGTCGAGCCCGAGCGAGCCGGTCGAGACGACCTCGATGTCTTCGATCACCTCGCCCTCACCGAGGCGCATGATCGTGCCCTTGCCGAACTGCTTTTCGATCTGGGCCAGCGCGGCTTGCAGGGCCTTGGCTTTCTCGGTGTTCAGCGCCGGGGCGGGGGTGGCTACTTTGGCGGTTGCGTCCATGCGAGTCTCCTGTGGGTTGGCGGCATTATCTCAAAAGCTGGATGTTTGTACAGTAAATGTCAGTGGTCTTGCGGGCCATCCCTAAAATCGAATTCAGCAGTCGACGCGGCTGCCGCGAAGGAGACACCCATGCGCATCCTGATTGCCGAAGACGACCAGGTGCTGGCCGACGGCCTGCTGCGTTCGCTGCGCAACGCCGGCTATTCGGCCGACCGCGTCGCAACCGGCACTGAGGCCGACGCGGCGCTGGCCATGCACGAGTTCGACCTGCTGATCCTCGACCTGGGCCTGCCCGGCCTGCACGGGCTGGAGGTGCTCCGCAAGCTGCGTGCACGCGGCTCCAGCGTGCCCGTGCTGATACTGACTGCCGCCGACAGCGTGGAGCAGCGTGTGAAGGGCCTGGACCTCGGCGCCGACGACTACATGGCCAAGCCGTTCTCGCTGCAGGAACTGGAAGCGCGCGTGCGGGCGCTGACGCGGCGCGGGCTCGGCACGGCGTCGAGCGTGATCCACCACGGGCCGCTGAGTTTCGACGCGACCGGCCGCGTGGCCTACATCAACGACCAGATGATCGACCTGTCGGCACGCGAGCTGAGCTTGCTGGAAGTGCTGCTGCAACGCGCCGGCCGCCTGGTCAGCAAGGACCAACTCGTCGAACGCCTGTGCGAGTGGGGCGAAGAGGTCAGCAACAACGCGATCGAGGTCTACATCCACCGCCTGCGCAAGAAGATCGAGCACGGCCCGGTGCGCATTGCCACGGTGCGCGGCCTGGGCTATTGCCTGGAGAAGATCGCCGCGTGACGTGCCGCGCGCGCCCGTGCCCACGACCTTGCTGATGCCCGCTCAGAAACCGACCCCGCCGCCGCCACGCGAGCAGCGCTCACTCTTCGGCGAGATCCTCGACTGGATGCTCGCGCCGCTGCTGCTGCTGTGGCCGATGAGCGTGGTGCTGACATGGCTGGTGGCGCAGGGCATTGCCAACAAGCCCTTCGACCGCGAGCTCGGCGAGATGGTGCGCGTGCTGTCGAAAGAAGTCGCGGTGCGCGCCGCCGACGGCCGCCAACGCGCCGAGTTCAAGCTGCCGGCGGGTGCGTCCGAGATATTGCACACCGACGAGGCCGACGACATCTACTACCAGGTGCTCGGCCTGCGCGGCGAGCTGCTCAGTGGCGAGAGCGCGCTGCCCGTGCCCGGTGACGAAGACCGCGCCCCGCTCGGGGAGTTGCGGTTTCGCGACGAGACGCTCAACAACGACACGGTTCGCGTGGCCTACATGTGGGTCAACGTGCCGGGCCGCACGACTGAGCGCGCGACGGACCGCGACACGGTGAGCGCGCCCCTCGTGCAGGTGGCCGAGACCTTGGGCAAGCGCTCGCGGCTGGCCACCGAGATCATCAAGGGCGTGATCCTGCCGCAGTTCGTGATCCTGCCGCTGGCGGTGCTGCTGGTGTGGCTGGCACTGGCGCGCGGCATTGCGCCGCTGAACGAGTTGCAGCAGCGCATCCGCCGGCGCGACGCGAGCGACCTGAGCCCGATCGACGAGCGCGAAGCGCCCGAAGAGGTGTCGCCGCTCGTGCGCGCCATCAACGACCTGCTGACGCGGCTGGACCAGTCGATGCGCTCGCAAAAGCACTTCCTGGCCGACGCGGCGCACCAACTCAAAACGCCGCTGGCCGGCCTGCGCACCCAGGCCGAGCTGGCCCAGCGCCAGATCGACGCCGGCCAGAGCGACCCGCAGGCGCTGAAGAAGTCGCTGCAGCAGATCGCCCGCTCCAGCCAGAGCGCCGCCCACATGGTCAACCAACTGCTCGCGATGGCGCGCGCCGAAGACCAGACGCAGGCGATGCAGCACCAGCGCGTGAACCTGGCGCGCCTGGCCACCGAAACCGTGCACGACTTCGTGCCGCGCGCCATCGAGAAGCGCATCGACCTCGGCTACGAAGGCCCGGACGCGCAGGCGCTGGCGCGTCACCCGCAGGGGCCGGTGGTGATCGGGCATGCGCTGCTGCTGCGCGAGCTGATCCGCAACCTCATCGACAACGCGCTGCAGTACACACCGCCCGGCGGCACGGTCACGGTGCGCGTGCTCGACGACCCGTTCGGTCAGGTGGTGGTGTTGCAAGTCGAAGACTCGGGCCCGGGCATTGCGCCGGGCGAGCGCGAGAAGGTGTTCCAGCCGTTTTACCGCTCGCTCGGCACCAACGTCGACGGTTCGGGCCTGGGCCTGGCCATCGTGCGCGAGATCGCCCAGCAGCACGGCGCTGAGGTGACCTTGGAAGACGCCAACCTGCGCCGCCGGCCCGGCTTGACCGAGCAGGCCGAAGCACCGCACGGCCCGGGTGCGCGCTTCACGCTGCGGCTTCGGGCTGCGCCGCTGGCATCTGCTGCCCAGCCCGACCCGAACGTCAACTCTGAATCAGCCGCCGGCTCTTCGCAATCGACATCAGCATCCCGAGCCCCAGCCCCAACGTGACCATCGCGGTGCCGCCGTAGCTGATGAACGGCAGCGGCACGCCCACCACCGGCAAGATGCCGCTGACCATGCCCATGTTGACGAACGCGTAGGTGAACCAGCTCAGCGTGATGGCGCCTGCGAGCAGGCGCGTGAACACGGTCGGCGCGTCGGCCGCGATCATCAGCCCGCGAAAAATCAAGAAGGTGAAACCGAGCACCAGGCTCACGCCGCCGATCAGGCCGAACTCTTCCGAGAACGCCGCGAAGATGAAGTCGGTGGTGCGCTCGGGGATGAACTCCAGGTGCGTTTGCGTGCCCTTCATGAAGCCCTTGCCATCGACCCCGCCCGAGCCGATGGCGATCATCCCCTGGATGATGTGGAAGCCCTTGCCCAGCGGGTCGGTGGTCGGGTCGAGCAGGGTGCAGACGCGGTTCTTCTGGTAGTCGCGCAGCAGCGGCCACTTCACGTCGGGCTGGCAGATGCGCTCTTCCGACACCACGACCGCCGTGATCGCCACGCCGGCGATCAGCATCACCGGCAAGATCAGCTTCCACGACAACCCGGCGAAGAAGATGACGTACATGCCGGCCGACAGCACGAGGATGGCGGTGCCCAGGTCGGGCTGTTTCACGATCAGCCCCACCGGCAGCGCCAGCAAGGCCAGCGCGATCAGGAAGTCAGGCACGCGGGCGTGGCCTTCACGGCGCTGGAACCACCACGCCAGCATCAACGGCATCGCGATCTTGTGAATCTCGCTCGGCTGGATCACCACGCCCACATTGAGCCAGCGCGTCGCGCCCTTCTTGGTGATGCCCATCACCGCCACCGCCACGAGCAGCGCAATGCCCGCGGCGTAGAGCGGTACCGCCAGCTTCATGAGCGTTTGCGGCGTGACCTGCGCGGTCAGGAAGATCACGACCAGGGCCAGCAGCATGTTGCGGCCATGGTCCTGAAAGCGCGTGCCCGCGTCGAAGCCCGCCGAGTACATCGTCAGCATGCCGGCCACGCCGAGCAGCACCAGCGCCAAAAGCAGCGGCCCGTCGAAGCCGCTGAATACCGGCCGCACGCGCTGCCAAAGCGAGGGTTTGTCGAAGACGGTGCTCATGGGGAAATCAGCGCGAACGCGACGTCAGCCAACACCGCGCCGTCGAGCTCAGCGGCTCGCCACTGGGCAGACACGGTAGAGCGTGGGCTCCGAAGACTTGAACGGTGAAACTTTCCAAGTGGCGAGAGGCAGATGGGACTTGCCTTGCCGCGCTTGCGCAAGAGACGACGCTCGCCTTGAGGACGGTGAAAGGTCATGGGCCTCGGCCCCTCTTGTTTGGAAAGAACTCGGGAAGCGTGGGCTTCTTCGGTTTGATCAAGGGTACGAGATCATCGGCTTCCGAACTCAGAACTGCCGAAAGCTCTTCTGCAGGCAGGCGCTTCATCGCCTCTTCTGCTTCACGCGAGTACTGACGATCGTTCGGCTCAACTCCGCGCTGGGCCTTCTTCCTGTATTGCTGCACGAAGGCCGACAGTTCGGCGGCTAGGCGATTCGTTCTGCGGGACATGGGATTGCGCCTAACGCGGTTTGGCCACCAGCGCAACCCGCTGCGGGGTTGAAGCCGCCGATGCTGCCGCAGCAGCCGCACCTCCAACCCCCGACGCCCCCAACGCCGGCCCTGCCGCGCCGTCCACCGTCACCCCCGGCAGCGGCACCGTGCTCACCGGCCGTGGCGTGCCCATCGGCGCGGTGGACTGGCCGAGCTGCGTGGCTGCGATGTCGGCCTCGCTCGGGTACTGGCCGGTAAGCACGAAGTCGAACACGCGGCGGGCGATGGGGGCGGCAGCGCCTGCGCCGAAGCCGGCGTTCTCGACCACCAGCGCCAGCGCGATCTGCGGTGCATCGACCGGGGCGAATGCGGTGTAGAGCGCGTGGTCGCGGTGGCGCTCGTCGATCTTGTTCGCGTTGTACTTTTCGTCCTTCCCGATGGCGATGACCTGGGCCGTGCCGGTCTTGCCGCCCGACTGGTACGGCGCGTTGACGAACGATGTTCGCGAGGTGCCTTCCTGCGTCACGCCGTACATGGCGCGGCGGATCACCGCCACGTCCTCGGGCTTCCATGCGAGCGGCGGCAGCGCCTCGCCGACCGGGCGCACCTGCGCGCGGGTCTCGAAGTTTTCGACCAGCTTGACCAGGTGTGGCTTGAAGCGCTGGCCGCCGGCTGCCAGCGTGGCCGTGGCCTGCGCGAGCTGCAGCATCGTGAACGAGTTGTAGCCCTGGCCGATGCCGAGCGAAATGGTCTCGCCGGCGTACCACTTCTGCGCCTCTTTCTTGCGGTAGGCGTTGCGCTTCCATTCGGTGGACGGCAGGATGCCGCGCAGCTCGCCTTGCAGGTCGATGCCGGTCAATTGACCCAGGCCCAGCGGGGCCATGAAGTCGTGCATGGCGTCCACGCCCAGGTCGTTGGCGAGCGTGTAGTAGTAGGTGTCGCACGACTGCACGATCGACTTGTACATGTCGACCGAGCCGTGGCCGCCTTCTTTGTCGTCGCGGAACTTGTGGTTGCCGAACCAGTAGTAGCCCGGGTCCGAGATCGCCTGTTGCGGCGTGCGCTTGCCGAGCGTGAGCGCGGCCAGCGCCATGAACGGCTTGTAGGTCGAGCCGGGCGGGTAGGTGCCGCGCAGCGCGCGGTTCAGCAGCGGCTTGTCGGGCGACTCGTTCAGCGCCTTCCAGTTCTCGACATCAATGCCGTCGACGAACAGGTTCGGGTCGAAGTTGGGTTTGCTGACGAACGCCAGCACCTCGCCGTTGCGCGGGTCGATGGCGACGAGCGCGCCGCGCCGGTCGCCGAACAGCTCTTCGACCAGCGCCTGCAGGCGGATGTCGATCGACATGACCAGCGCATTGCCGGGCGTGGCGGGGTTGCTCTTGAGGCGGCGCACCGGGTGGCCGCTGGCGCTGGTTTCCATCTCTTCGAAGCCGGTCGTGCCGTGAAGCTCGGCCTCGTAGTTCTGCTCTACGCCGAGCTTGCCGATGTACTGCGTGCCGCGGTAGTTGGCCTCGTCGTCTGAGTCGTCGATCTTCTCCTTCTCGGCCTCGTTGATGCGGCCGATGTAGCCGATCAAGTGGCTGCCGACTTCACCGAGCGGGTAGTTGCGGAACAGCCGCGCCTTGATGTCGGCACCGGCGAAGCGGAAGCGCTGCGCCGTGAAGCGCGCCACTTCGTCGTCGGTCAGCTTGGTGCGGATCGGCAGGGACTCGAAGCTCTTGTTCTCGTCCATCAGCCGCTTGAAGCGCTTGCGGTCGCGCGGTTGAATCTCCACCACCTCGGCGAGCCGGTCGATCAGCGCCTCCACGTCACTCACCTTGCTCGGCGTGATCTCGAGCGTGTAGGCCGAGTAGTTGTTGGCCAGCACGATGCCGTTGCGGTCGAGAATGAGCCCGCGGTTCGGCACGATGGGCACGACCGAGATGCGGTTGTTCTCGGCCTGGGTCGACAGCTCTTCGTGCTTGTAGACCTGCAGGTACACGAGCCTTGCCACCAGCAGCCCGAACGCGAACAGCACGAACACGGCAGCAGCCGCCAGCCGCATGCGAAAGCGGCCGACCTCTTGCTCGACGTTCTTCAGCTCGGTCATAGCGGGCGATTTTCGTCCCGATCGGGCGCGCGGCGCTGCGGCGCCAGCAGCAGCCAAGTGGCCACTGGCCACAGCAGCGCCTCGAACACCGGCGCAAGCAGCAGTTGCCAGCCCGGGAACATGCCGCCGGCGATCATGCGCACGATGAGTGCCACCGCATGCGCCGCGAAGAACACCGGCAGGATCTGCACCGCCTGCGACGGCACCGTGAACCAGAGCAGCCGGCGGTGAATGGTGATCGCGAAGAAGCTCAGCAGCGTGTAGGCGAGCGCGTGCTGGCCGAGCACGGCGCCGTCGTGCACGTCCATCAGCAAGCCGAAGAAGAACGCCAGGCCGACACCCACGCGGCGCGACTGGTGCACGTTCCAGAACACCAGCACCAGCGCCAGGAAGTCGGGCATGGCCGGCATGCGGCCGAGCGGCACGATGTTCAGGCCGAACGCCACCAGCAGCGTGAACGCCACGAACAGCGGGTTCACGGGCATCAGCAGCTGGTCTGATGAGCGCGGCATGATCATCGCGCGGCTCCCTTGCTGCGCCAGGTGTTCATTTGCGCGCCCCCTTCTTGCCCGGGCGCTTGGTCTCTTCGACCACCGGCTCAGGGCGCGGCGGCAGCTGCAGGCCCACCGGCTCGATCACAATCACATGGCGCACGCCGTCGGGCTGGGCGATGGGGGTCAGGCGGATGCGTGCGAAGCCCGACTCCAGCCGCCGGTCGACGCCCACCACCTTGGCCACCGGCAGGCCCGGCGGGTACACGCCGTCAACGCCTGACGTGGTCAGCAGGTCGCCGACCTGAACGTCGGCGTTGCCGGCCATGAAGCGCATCTCCATGCCGGCCCCCGCCGCCGCACCGAACACGGCGCTGCGCGCCTGCGTGCGGGTGTTGAGCACCGGCATGGCGGCGTCTTGATCGGTCAGCAGCGTGACCTCTGACGACAGCGGGTAGACGCGCGTGACTTGCCCGAGCACGCCGCTCTCGTTGATCACCGGCGAGGCGATCAGCACACCCTGCGTGGCGCCCCGGTCGATGATGACCTTGCGCGAATACGGGTCGGGCGCCTCGAACAGCACCTGCGCGGCCTGCGTGCGCACCTGCAGGCCCGCGCGCAGATCGAGCAGGGCGCGCAGGCGGGCGTTCTCGGCCAGCAGCTGCTCGACGCGCAGCGCGCGCTCGGCCTGCCGCGCCAGGTCGCGGCGGGCTGCTTCTTCATTGGTGATGGCGTGCTTCAGGCCCAGGCCGTAGTCGCCTGCGCCCTGGAGTGCCTGCACCGGCACGAGCAAGGCCTGCTGCGGGTAGTAGAGCGCGGTGGCCAGCACGGCACGCAACTGTGCAGCGAGCGTGAAGCGGTTGTCGGCGACCATCAGGAACAGCGCCAGCGCCGAACACAAGATGAGCTTGGTCAGCGCCGACGGGCCCTGCCGGAAGAACGGCGGCGGCGTGCGGTCGATGGTGCCGATGGCCATGGCCTAGCTTGCTTGTGCCTGTGTCGTCAGATCGATGCAGCGACGCCGGGCCGAGCACCCGCCCGGCGGGTGGCGGAGGTACCCCGCCGCCGGGTGCCCCATGACTACTCTGAGGTGAAGATCGAGCCCAGCCGCTCCATGCGCTCCAGCGCCATGCCGCAACCGCGCACCACGCAGGTCAGCGGGTCTTCGGCCACGAGCACCGGCAGGCCGGTTTCTTCAGAGAGCAGGCGGTCCAGGTCGCGCAGCAGCGCGCCGCCACCGGTCAGCATCATGCCGCGCTCGGCGATGTCGGCGCCCAGTTCGGGCGGGGTTTGCTCGAGCGCGTTCTTCACGGCCGAGACCATCTGGTTCAGCGGGTCGGTCAGCGCTTCCAGGATCTCGTTGCTGCTGATCGTGAAGCTGCGCGGCACGCCTTCGCTGAGGTTGCGACCCTTGACTTCCATTTCCTTCACCTCGGAGCCGGGGAAGGCACTGCCGATGTTCTTCTTGATGGCTTCGGCCGTGGGCTCGCCGATCAGCATGCCGTAGTTGCGGCGGATGTAGTTGATGATGGACTCGTCAAACTTGTCGCCGCCGACGCGGATCGAGCCCTTGTAGACCATGCCGCCGAGGCTGATGACGCCGACCTCGGTGGTGCCGCCGCCGATGTCGACCACCATGGAGCCACTGGCCTCGCTCACCGGCAGGCCGGCGCCGATGGCAGCTGCCATCGGCTCTTCGATCAGGTACACATCGGAGGCCCCGGCGCCAAGCGCCGACTCGCGAATGGCGCGGCGCTCGACCTGCGTCGAGCCGCAGGGCACGCAGATGATGATGCGCGGGCTCGGCCGCAAGATGCCACGCGGGTGGACCATCTTGATGAACTGCTTGAGCATCTGCTCGGTGACGGTGAAGTCGGCAATCACGCCGTCTTTCATCGGGCGGATGGCCTCGATGTTGCCGGGCACCTTGCCGAGCATCGCCTTG
>JANNBF010000122.1:0-18363 GCA_031385155.1 Rhizobacter sp. | reverse complement strand
CCGTCGGGGGCTCGAATCTCCGCTCCTCATCGCCCCAGAAATCGCCCCCGCCGGGCGCCGCCCGCCGCGAAGCCCACGGTCGGGTTCTTTTCGGGCGAACAACCGCCGCCTTTGCCATGCCGACAGGCCCATGAAACGAGCACCTCGTGCGAGCCCGCTCGATCGAAAGCCTGACGCGATCAAACCAAAGTCGATATGAATCAGGCCGCCACGTTTCGGTGGATCTGCGTGCCGGCAGGCACCGACCAATCGGCCTCGACGCAGACGCGCACGATGGTTTCGTTGGTGTCGACGTCGACCTCCCAATAGTGGTCGGTGTGGATGCAGGACTGCACTGCGATCTGCAGGCCTTCGAGCTGCATGTCGAGCAGGTTTGCCTCGGGCAGCATGGTGGCCGTCACGCTTCCTGCACGAGCTGCAGCGTGGCGGCCTCGGAGATGTTGAGCAATGCCGCAATCTCGGCCACGTCGTCGGGAATGGCCGGGTTGCCCCAGCCGTGCGCGGTGTGCCGCGCCAGGCGCAGCGCCAGCGTCACGCTGCGCACGCTCGGGTGCTCGGCGTGGCGGTCGTCGCTGATGCGCACCAGCAACTCGGGCAGGCGCCAGGCTTTCATCAAGGCCTGTTGAAGGTCGGGCAGTTCGATGTTCAGCACGGCCAGTTGCGCCGCGCTGGAGCGCAGGGTCGGGTCGGCTTCCTGCGCGGCGCGAATCGCCAGTGCCAGTGCCGGCGCGTGGCACCACACCAGCAGGTCGGCGAAGTCGTGCAGCAGCGCGGCCGCGTGGATCACCGGCGCGTCGTGGTCCATTCGGTGCACCGCAAAGCCGAGCGCGAAGTTCGCGGCGCGGTGGGCGCGGCGCAGCGTCTCCTGCAGGCCGGCCAGCGCATCGGGCTGGTCGGCGAGCCAGTCTTCCACGGTCGGTTGCGGGCCGAAGGCGCGGAAGAACGGGCCGATGCCCATCATCACCAGTGCGGCGATCACGGTCTCGGTGTCGGTGACCATGCGCGGGTTGCGGTGGGTGCAGGCGTAGGCCAGCAGCTTGAGCGTCATCAGCGGGTCGCTGGCGATCAGCTCGCCCAGGCTGTTCGCGTCCACCAGGTCTTCGTTGGCGCGCAGCGCCTCCAGCGCTTCGGCGGTCTCGGCGAGCACCGGGATGTCGGCGCCGAGCAGGTGCGCCGTCCACGCGGCCAGGTCGCGCGGCGCGCGGGCCAGGTTGGCGGGGTGGGGCGAGGCGAGGGCGTTCATGCGCAGGGTTGTTTGGCTGGGGCGATGGCAACGGTCTTGGGTGGATATCGGCTACAACGCCGCTTGCCTTGAGCGTGACCTTCGTGACCGGCGCCGCCTTCACCGCGCCGGCGTTTCGCACCGCCCTTCCGCGCGGCATCACTTTTGACTTGCCATCCGAGGAACGCAATCTCGCCAGCAGACCCGTCAAAGTAGGCGCCCGGGATGAATCCGAATACGCCGTCGAAAGGCCGCTGCTGCGCAAACAACGGAGTCAACTCGGCGCGTGTTCTTTGCCAGCCCTTGTAGTACCTGCTTCTGGGATCGACGCCGGGGTCTTCCCGGCGCGCCGACTCCTCTGGGCTGGCATCGGGCGAGGGGAAGGCAACGCAACGCCCCACGCCACTGCGGCAAGAAAGGCGACCATGCTGCCAATCATGGTCAAGAGCGAGGTTCGACGACCGCACCATCTCCGCGCAACCCGCGGCTCGGTTCGGTGCGGATGGCGCCATCCGCAGGATCGACGCCCGGAATGTCGCGCTGTGGTCACTTTTGGTTGCTCCCCGGTCTCAACCCACCAACGATGGAGGGAACTACCTTGCGAAGGTGACCGGCGAAGTCCAGCAGGTGCGAGGCCTGTGACCCAGCACGCGACCAGGCGGCCTCGAAAGCGATCGTGACGTCGTGGCCCGCTTTGCCGGCGATCGGCACAGAAGCTTGCCCGCTCGCCACCAGTTTTGACTTGGGCAAGATCGCAGCACCGATCCCGAGCGCGGCCCACTCTTCAAGCACTTGGTAGCTCATGGCTTCGCCCGAGTATTCGTGCAGCTTGCG
This sequence comes from Rhizobacter sp., assembly GCA_031385155.1. Classification (GTDB taxonomy): domain Bacteria; phylum Pseudomonadota; class Gammaproteobacteria; order Burkholderiales; family Burkholderiaceae_C; genus LMDS01. Next base: position 16,307 of record JANNBF010000122.1, on the reverse strand, counting down.
TCGGTGGCTTCGGAACAGCGCGCGGGTCGCGCGGGAAAGGCCGCAGGCGTCCGGGACCATCACATAGGTCTCATCCGCAATGTCCTTGAGTTGCACTGATCGTGGGCGATGACCGACTGGCCACACCGCCCCGCGCGGGACAAACAGCAGCGGCTCTTCATACAGAAGCGTGGCGCTCCAAGGCCCCTTGTGGACATTCGCGACACCGAAAACAAAGTCCAGCAGGCCATCGTCGAGCATGCGGTAGAGGTCCGTCATGTTCATCTCGCGCAGTACGACATCGACTTCGGGATTGCGCAGGCGGAATGGCTCCAGCATCAGCGTCAGCAAGTTCGCGCTGATCAGCGGCGACGTGCCGATGCGAATCAGCCGCTTGTCGGGTTGCAGGAAGGCCTTCGTCTGCTGAACCAGGCTCGCCTGCGCACTCAGCACCTCGTCGATGTAGGGCAGCACGTGCATCCCAAAGGGCGTCAGCGCCACCTTTCGCGTGGTCCGCACGAACAGCCGCTCCCCCAGCTCGTTTTCAAGTTGCGCCACGCCGTTCGACAGCGTGGGCTGGGTCACACAACACTGCGCCGCCGCAGCCGTGAACGACGCTGTAGAGGCGACGGCGCTGGCAAATCGAAGCTGGCTCAAGTTCATTCTTTATTTATAGCATGCATGAATAAATTACATGCGAAAAGCCAATTTCCGAATGATTCGGTGGACCCGTAAGCTTCTCTTCAGTCGGTAACCCGTCGACACAACCACTGCACCCCCACTAAAGGAAAGTGATCATGGTCTACCTGCAAGTCAACCTGAATATCGTGTCCAAGGACCGCCCGGCAGCCGCTGAAATCTACAGCAAGTTCAAAGCACCGTTCCTGGCTCAGGCCACCGGCGCCAAGTCCAAAGACCTTCTGATCAGAGACGAAGACGTGCAAGTTCTGCATGGTTTCGACTCGGTCGAGAGCGCCAAGGGCTACCTCGCCAGTGCGATGTTCAACCGGGACGTCGTCACTGCGCTGGGCCCCTTGCTGCAAAGCCCGCCCGACGTGCGTATCTACGACGTCGCCTGATCCAAAAATCCCATACGTTTACAACCCCAACTGGAGAACACCATGACCAAGTCCATTCTGCGCACCGCTTCCAAGCCTGTCCTGGCCATGATCGCGGCCGCAGTGCTCACGCTGCCCACATTTGCATTTGCAGAGAAGGCCTATCTCGAAATCACCTTGAAGGTCGACGCGAAAGACAGGGCTGCCGCCGGCGCGGTCTACGCCAAGTTCAAGCAGCCCTTCCTTACCCAGGTGCCGGGCGCGAAGTCGAAAGAATTGCTGATCCGTGACGACGACGTGCAGGTGCTGCATGGCTTTGCAACCCGCAAGCAGGCCGAGGCCTACCTGAGCAGCGATATCTTCACGAAGGACGTGGTGGTTGGCCTGAAGCCCTTGCTCAAGGCCGACCCGGAAGTGCGCATCTATTCGGCGGACTGACCCCAAGCGAAGAGAATGGCCTGTGCCAAGGAGTTTCCAATGAGACTGAACACCGACCTGTCGGTCCGTGTCGTGCTTCGGTCGGAGGAGCTGCCTTGGCAGCGTAGCCCGGCAGCGGGCGTTCAACGGCGCCTGCTGTCGCGTGAGGGCGACGAAGATGCCCGGGCCATCAGCGTCGTTCGCTACGAGCCAGGCGCCACGTTCTCTGCGCACACGCATCCGCAAGGCGAAGAAATCATGGTGCTTGAAGGCGAATTCGAGGACGAGCACGGCTTCTACCCGGCAGGGACATACATCAAGAACCCACCCGGTTCAACCCACGCGCCGAGGAGTCCCGCCGGGTGCACGCTGTTTGTCAGACTCCGCCAATTGGACCATCGAGATTCAGAGCGGGTGCTTGTCCGCCCGACGGAGCGGCGCTGGCATGCAGGCTTGGTCCACGGGCTCGACGTCTTGGCGCTGGATCAATTCGGCGCCACGCACACGGCCTTGGTGCGCTGGGCGCCGGGAACTGTCTTCAGCAGACACCAGCATTTCGGAGGCGAAGAGATCTTTGTCCTGGAAGGAACCTTCCAGGACGAGCAAGGGGACTATCCAAGCGGCAGCTGGATACGCAGTCCGCATATGAGTTCGCACCATCCATTCTCAGAATCGGGATGCCTTATCTTCGTCAAGGTGGGCCACCTGCTTGGGGGCTGATTGCACACACCGCGAGCATGTGCCCTTCGTCGGGTTTCATGCTGTTGCCCAGCAGCGCGGCGTAGGTGGCTTCGACGGCGGCTTCGCCCTGGCCCTGCACGACGCGTAGCCACGGCTTGCCCGGTGCGGTCACGGGCACCATGAACGCCGCCCAGGCCGTGGCGATTTGCTGCTGCAGCGCGGCCGCGCCCCAGTCGGCGTTGCGCTTCTTGACCTGCGCCGGCGCGAAGAACAGCACCGGCCGCGGCCCCGGCAGGCCTTTGCCGCTGCCCAGGTCGGCCCAGTGCGTGCCGCCGACCGAGCAGCTGTACGCGAGCGCACCGCCGAGATGCGTGTGCACGGCCGCGCGCACGGCGGCGCTGCCGCTGAAGTCGATGTAGACCGCCGGCGCATCGGCGGGCAGCGTGTTCACTGCGTCGTAGGTGAGTACCGCGTCATAGCAGCCGAGCGCGGTGGTGAAGGCCACGTTGCCCGCCGAGGTCAGCCCGATGACCTTGACGGCAGAGTCCGACCCGCGCCGCCGTGCGAGGCAGAACGCGGTGCCGTAGGCCGTCTTGCTGGACGCGCTCGACAGCACCACCGTGCGCGCGCCGAAGAAGCCGTTGTCGGCCAGGATGTCGTCGAGCAGGAACGGGGTGATGAACAGAGGCCGCAGCAGCGCTTGTTCTGCTTCGCGCCCCGCGTCGTACGCCGGGTCGGTGCTGCAGCGGCTGTACTGGTTGTAGACCGCATGCAGTTCGCGCCGGTGCTCGGCGCCGTCGAAGAAGCCGGCATCGCTGAGCCGCGCCGGCTGCAACACCACGTCGCTCGCGATGGGGAAGTAGCCGTAGAAGCGCTCGCCCACCGCCACGCCCGTACAGCGCGAATCGGTGACGGTGCCGAAGCCCCAGACCGGGATGCAGCCGGTGGCAGCGTCACCGGTCGGGAAGAAGCCCCAGTAGTTCATCGCGTCGCCGAAGGCCGCGTAGGTGATGTTGTTCGAGGTCAGTGCGAAGCTGTCGATGTGCAGGCGCACGTAGCCGTCGGCGAGGGGCGTGGCCTCGGTGTGTTCCCAGCGGGTGGCGTGCAGGTCTTTGCGGTCGACGATGAAGCGGGTGGTCATGGGCTGTCTCCGGCGCGGGTTCATTGGCAGGTTCGGCGCGCCTCGGCAGGGCGCTCGCTACCATCGAGTATCGCGTTGGACCGGCGTGCCCGCCTTCGAACTCACCCCCATTCACCCCCGCTCACCCCCGCTCACCGACACCCATGAACACTGTTGCACTGCCCGATAGAACGCCGCTGCCCGCCCTCGGCCTGGGCACCTGGCACATGGGCGAATCGGCTGCTCGCCGCACCGACGAGGTGGCGGCCGTGCGCTGCGCCATCGACATCGGCTACCGCGTGATCGACACGGCAGAGATGTACGCCGACGGTGGCGCCGAAGAGGTGGTTGGCGAAGGCGTGGCGCAGGCGCTGCGCGCGGGCGCGGTGACGCGCGAACAGCTCTTCATCGTCAGCAAGGTCTACCCGCACAACGCCAGCAGCAAAGGGGTGGCGGCCGCGTGCGAGCGCAGCCGCAAGCGCCTGATGCTGGACCACATCGACCTGTACCTGCTGCACTGGCCCGGCCCGCACCCGCTGCGCGACACGGTCGCCGGCTTCGAGGCCTTGCAGGCCGCCGGCCACATCCGCCACTGGGGCGTGAGCAACTTCGACACCGACGACCTGCGCGAGTTGGCGGTATTGCCCGGCGGCGCGCGCTGTGCGGCGAATCAGGTCTACCACTCGCTCAGCACGCGCGGCGCCGAGTTCGACTTGCTGCCGTGGCAGCGCCAGAAGCAGATGCCGCTGATGGCCTATTGCCCGCTCGACCAGGGCGACCTGGCCGCAGACGCCACGCTCGGCCGCATCGCCGAGCGCATTGGCGTGACGGCGTCGCAGGTGGCACTGGCGTGGTCGATGGCGCAGCCGGGGGTGATGGTCATCCCGAAGGCCGTGCGCGAGCAGCACCTGCGCGAGAACTTCGCTGCGGCCGGGCTCGTGCTCGGGGCCGTCGACCTGGCCGAGATCGAGGCGCACTTCCCGGCACCGCGCCGCAAGCTGCCCCTGGCGATGCGCTGAACGCACGACCGATGGAGCACGGTTGCCATGCACGCGTGTGGGCGTGCAAGGCAACGGCCGGCTTCGGCGATCACAGCCGCCGCACCCCGGCCACAAAGCCGACCAATTGGCCGTCGAGGTACAGGGCACCTTCGGGTGCGCCGGCTTCGCTGTAGAACTCGAGCTGTGGCACCGTCTGCCGGCTGCGAACAACCGGCCGCACCAGCCGGTGCGACAAGCGCGTGAGCATCGCGCTGGCGCTTTGCAGGCCGACGGCGGCGAGCCGCAGGGCGGCGTCGAATGCGGGGGAGCGTGGTTCGGTCACGCTGGCACGCAGGGTCTTCAAGGGGGTCATGTCTGTCTTCCTTCGGGTTCGCGCGGCACGGGGCCACGCGTCGATTCATGGGCTTTGTTTCATTCGGTCGAGCTCGCGCTGCATGTCACGCGACGCTTGCTGGCGCATGGCGCCGCCGGGCGCTCGGTGGCTGCCGGCCTTGCGCAAGCGCGCGAGGCGCGCCAGGGGGTTGCGGGGTTTGAATCCGTTGAGGGTGATCTTCATGAAGCTTCTCCTGGTGAGCAGTGGTTGATGAGCGGTGAAAGGCAGACGATCAGTCCGTGCGCGGGTGCGCCACAAAGCAAAACGGCCCGGTGCGTGTGCGACGCAACCCGGGCCGTTGGCGACTGAAAGCGTCGCGTGCGACGCCTTCAACGTGGCGGTAACCCGGGTGGGGCGCAGCGCGCGCCGGCGCACTGTTGGAACAGGCTCTGCGTGCCGTTCATTGACGAACTCGGCGACGACTTCAGTGCCGCATGCAACGCCGCAGTGATGCGGGTGCGCAGGGCGGGGGTCGAAGCGAACGCAAGGAACATGAGGCGACTGGGGGCTGGTCGAGAGTGGCGGAGCGGGGTGTCGTTGCGGCAGGGCACTTCGCCACAACTTGCGCAAATGATAAACAATGGATTATCTTGCGCAAGGGGGCTGACCCACCTATTTCTACGGGGCGCTGGCGGGAGATGCGCAATTCAGCGCTTCCGTTTCAACGGCGCCACAGCGGCTTGCGTCTTGTTCCACAGGTCGCGCCCGTCGTCGGTGGGCGCGGCCGGTTTGCCTGACGCCGGCTTCGCGCTCGTGGGCGCTTGGGGCACCAGCACCTCGCCGAGCAGGTCGAGCAAGCGGGTGCGGGCGCGCTGCGGGTGGCGGCGGTAGTAGGTCAGCACCAGGCCGACGATGAAGCGCTCGTCGTCGTCTTGCGGCACGTTGCGCTGGGTGTCGTCGGGCGCTGCCGGCGCGGGCATCGGTGCGGGCGCTGACGACTGCGCGGCCAGACTCCGGCCGGCTGCTGCCCAGCCGGGCGCGTGGCCATGCGGCTCGTCCATCCAGCCGGCGGGCTTGCTGCACAACTGCTCGAACTGGCGCGCGAGGCGCTCGCCGATCTGCCGCGAGCGGCCCTTGATCTGGCTCCAATAGCTCGCCTGGATCTGCAGCTTCTCGGCAAAGCGGCCTTCTAGGCCGCGCAGCGTGGCGGCGTCGGCATGCTTCACGTTGGTGTGAACGAACTCGTCGAACAGGGCCAGTGCGTTGGCCAGGCGGATCTGTGCGACATCGCGCGGGCCGGGGTTCATGGGCTCGATGATAAAGCGGCGTTGCGCAGGCAAAAGCCGGCGGTCTTCGATGGAGAATCGCTTGTATTCGGCGACCGCCGCCCGACCACCGTGCACTGTCCGTGCAACCACTTTCTCGCAGCAGGCCCGCCATGAGCATCACCCTCGGAACCCCTTTGTCGCCCCACGCCACCCGCGTCATGCTGCTGGGCAGCGGCGAGCTCGGCAAGGAGGTGCTGATCGCGTTGCAGCGCCTGGGGGTCGAGACCCTTGCGGTCGACCGCTACGAGAACGCGCCCGGCCAGCAGGTGGCGCACCACGCGCGCACCATCACGATGAGCGACCCGCAGCAACTGAAGGCGCTGATCGAGGCCGAGGCGTCGGCGTCAAAGGCGCAGATGCTCGTCGTGCCCGAGATCGAAGCGATCGCGACGGCGATGCTCGAAGAGTTGGAGGCCGCCGGCACGGTGCGCGTGATCCCGACCGCCCGCGCCGCACGCCTGACGATGGACCGTGAAGGCATCCGCCGCCTCGCCGCCGAGACGCTCGGCCTGCCGACCAGCCCGTATGTGTTTGCCGACTCGCTGGCCGAGTTGCAGGCGGCCATCGATGGTTCGGACGTTGGCGGCCAGCGCCGCGCTGGCATCGGCTACCCGTGCATCGTCAAGCCCGTGATGAGCAGCTCCGGCAAGGGCCAGAGCAAGCTCGACGGCCCGGCTGACGTGCAAGCTGCGTGGGACTTCGCGATGGCCGGTGGCCGCGTCAGCCACGGCCGCGTGATCGTCGAAGGCTTCATCGACTTCGACTACGAGATCACGCTGCTCACGGTGCGCGCGCTCGGTGCCGATGGCACCGTGGAAACGCACTTCTGCGAGCCCATCGGCCATGTGCAGGTCAGCGGTGATTACGTCGAGAGCTGGCAGCCGCATGCCATGCACCCGGCCGCGCTGCAGCGCGCGCGCGAGATCGCCAAGGCCGTGACCGATGACCTGGGGGCCGCCCCGGCCGGCCGCATGCCCGGCCTCGGCCTGTTCGGCGTGGAGCTGTTCGTGAAGGGCGATCAGGTCTGGTTCAGCGAGGTCTCGCCGCGCCCGCACGACACCGGCATGGTGACGATGGCCACGCAGTGGCAGAACGAATTCGAGCTGCATGCGCGGGCCATCCTCGGCCTGCCGGTCGACACCGCGCTGAAGAGCCCCGGTGCGAGCGCCGTGATCTATGGCGGCGTCGAGGCCACGGGCATCGTGTTCGACGGCGTGGCCGACGCACTGCGCGTGCCCGACACCGAGTTGCGCCTGTTCGGCAAGCCCGAGAGTTTCAAGAAGCGCCGCATGGGCGTGGCCCTCGCGCACGCGGCCGACGTGACCCTGGCGCGCGGCCGCGCCAAGGAAGCCGCCGCTTGGGTGAAGCCCCGCGTGGCGGCTGCGGGCGGCTGAGCCTCGTTGTCTGGCGACCACGCCACAACGACAACAGCGGCAGCGGCGACAACCACGACAACCACGACGACAACAACAAGGACGGCATGGACGTGAACACTGGGTGGTGGTGGCCGGTCGGCTCGGCGGCAATCGTGGGCGCCGCGATGGGCGCCTGGGTCATGCAGCGCATCGCGCGCTTTCGCCATGGCCGAGCCCTGCTGCGCGCGACTGACGCCTTGCAGACGCAGAACGCGTCATTGACCGATCAGCTCCGGGCGGCGCCGGCACGCGCTCAGGCCGAGCTCGAACAACTGCGCCAGGCCCACAAACGCCGGTTGCAGGCGGCGCAGGCCGAGCCGCTGGCCGCTTGCGCGCGGGCCGAGCAGCGCCTGATGGCCGCCTACGAAGAACTCGACCGCCTGCGCCGGCAGGTGGCGGGCGCGCCGAACACCGAACCCTCGGACCTGGGCGACGGCTTCGCGCCCACGCGGCCGATGCGCGACGGGATGTGATGCACGTCGGCGCTGCCCCTCCCGTGCAGGGCGCGCATCGGCTTGCAAGCCGATGCCGTTCGGGAGGCTCGGCGCATGCGCCTCGAAACACCTCCCTCACCCCCCACCCTCTCCCCAAAGGGGCGAGGGGGCAAGAGGGAGCGCTCCGGTGAAGTCTGTGTAGCTTTCAATCCTCGTCGCGCATCACGTACGCCGCCACCAGCTGCGCCTGCACCGAAGGTGGCACCGGCTCGAAGTGGCTCAGCTCCAGCGTGTAGCGGCCCTGGCCACCGGTCATGCCGTTCAGGCGCGCCTGGTAGCCGTTCAGCTCCGACAGCGGCACCTGCCCCGCCACCGCCATGCCGCCACCCGGCAATGCCTGCGTGCCGTTCACCTGCCCGCGCTTGGCCGCCAGGTCACCGGTGATGTCGCCCATGCTGTGCTCGGGTGCGCTGATCTGCACCTTGACGATGGGTTCCAGCACGATGGGCCCGGCCTTCTTCACCGCGTCGATGAAGGCCTTGCGGCCGGCCGTCGCGAAGGCGATGTCTTTCGAGTCGACCGAGTGCGACTTGCCGTCATACACCGTCACGCGCACGTCCTTGACCGGGTGGCCGGCGATCACGCCGCTGTCGAGCACCTGGCGCACCCCCTTCTCGACCGCCGGGATGTACTGGCCCGGGATCGTGCCGCCCTTGACCTGATCGACGAACTCGAAGCCCGCCCCGCGCGCCAGCGGCTCGACGCGCAGGAACACCTCGCCGAACTGGCCCGCGCCGCCGCTTTGCTTCTTGTGGCGGTGGTGGCCCTCAGCGGGTGCGGTGATGGTCTCGACGTAGGCGATGCGCGGCGTGCGCGTCGTCACCTCGCACTTGTAGATCTCCTGCATGCGCTCCAGCAGCGTGCGCAGGTGCAGCTCGCCCAGGCCGTAGACGACCGTCTCGTTCGTGGCGACCACATGTTCGACCTTCAGGCACGGGTCTTCGTCGACGAGCTTGTGCAGGATCTCCCACATGCGCTGCTCGTCACCGCGCCGCTTCGGCTCGATGGCTAAGCCGTGCACCGGCACCGGGAAGGGCAGCGGCGCGAGGTGCAGGTGGTCGTCTTCGGCCGCGTCGTGCAGCACCGCGTCGAAGTGCATCTCGTCGACCTTGGCCACGGCGCAGATGTCGCCCGGCACGCCGCGAGACACCTCGACGTGCTCCTTGCCCTGCAGCATGAACAGGTGGCCGACCTTGAAGGGCTTGCGCCCGTCGCCGATGAAGAGCTGGCTGTCGCGCGTGACGGTGCCCTGGTGGATGCGGAACACGCCCATCTTGCCGACGTACGGGTCGACCTCGATCTTGAACACGTGTGCGATCACGTGCTGTGCCGGGTCGGCCTGCGCATGCAGCTCTTTCGCGGCGGCACCTTCGCCGCGATAGAACTGCGGCGGGTTGCCCTCGGCCGGGTTCGGCAGCAGCGCCTCGATCACGTCGAGCAACTCGGCCACGCCCGCGCCGCTGCGCGCCGAGACGAAGCAGATCGGAATCAGGTGACCCTGGCGCAGCGCCTCTTCCAGCGGCGCGTGCAGCTCGCGCGGGTCCACGTCGCCGTCGTTCAGGTAGCGCTCGACGAACTCGGGGTCGACCTCGACCACCTGCTCCACGAGCGCGCGGTGCGCCGCTTCCACGCTGCCGAAGTCGGCCTCGCCCGCCGGGTTGAAGAAGCAGTCCACGACCTTCGTGCCGCCGGCCGCCGGCAGGTTCAGCGGCAGGCACTCCTTGCCGAAAGCCGCTTGAATGCCCGCCACCAGCGCCGGCAGGCCGGTGCCCGCCGCGTCGATCTTGTTGACGATGATCAGCCGGCACAGCCGGCGCGCGGCGGCCCATTCCATCATCCGCGCGCTCATCATCTCGATGCCGGTGGCGGCATTGATGACGATGGCCGCCGTCTCGACCGCTTCGAGCGCCGTCATCGACTGGCCCACGAAGTCGGCCGCGCCGGGCGTGTCGATCAGGTGGATGCGCGTCTCGCGGTGCATCAGGTGCAGCACCGAGGCGTTCAGCGAGTGCTGCGCGCGGCGCTCCATCGGGTCGTGGTCCGAGACCGTGGTGCCGCGCTCCAGGCTGCCTGGCGTGGTGATGGCCCCGGCGCGGTGCAACAGCGCCTCGGCGAGGCTGGTCTTGCCCGCGCCGGTCTGGCCGACGAGGGCGACCGTTCGGATGCCTTGAACGGCGGGGTCGGCGGCGGCTGGTGACATGGCGCTCTCCTGAGGGAGGCAGGGCGCCTGCCCGGTGGGTGGCTGATTCGGGTCGTGCCGTGCAGCGTACGGGAACGCATGGCCCGGAGCAACCGGGAATGCCTGCCGCCAGTTGGCGAAAACCCCCGGTCCGGTGTGTCGGATGCCACACGCTTTTTTGCAGCGGTCTCCCTAGAATCAGCAACTTTTGTTTACAAATTGCCGTGACCACCAACACCCTGCGCATCGCGTCACCCCTGCCCTGGCCCGCTGCGCCGGTCTGGCGGGACCGCCGCACGCTCGCCTGGGTGGCGTTGCTGTGCATCGGCCAGGTGGCGCTGTGGGGCCTGGGCATCGGGCTGAACTACCAGTCGCCCGAGATCGACAGCGCCGAGCAGTTCGTGTGGGCGTTCTCGATGGAGAACGGGTACTGGAAGCACCCGCCGCTGCCGTCGTGGATCATGCACATGCTGCTGCAGACCTTCGGCCCCTCGGTGGCGCTGCCGTTCGTGGCCGCGCAGGGCTGCATCGTGATTGCGCTGGCGCTCACCTGGCGGCTCGGCTGCGAGTTCATGTCGGCGCGGCGCGCGCTGATCGCGATGGCACTCACATCGCTCGTGGCGTACCACAACGTCGGCGCCGACAGCTTCAACCACAACACCGTGCTGCTGCCGTTCCAGGCTGCTGCGCTGCTGCTGTTCTATCTGGCGACGAGGCGCGGCGCCTGGCACCTGTGGGCGCTGACCGGCCTGTTCGCCGGCCTGGCGATGCTGGTGAAGTACGTGGCGCTGGTGCCGCTGGCCGGCATGGCGCTGTACTTCGTGCTCGACCGCAGCCTGCACCACCGCCGCGCCGTGGCCGGGCTGCTGCTGGCCACAGCGATGGCCGCGCTGGTGCTCGTGCCGCACGTGCTGTGGCTGCAGGCCAGCAACTTCCTGCCGTTCCGCTATGCCCGCTCGGTCACCGAAGAGCTGCCGGGCGCGTGGGCTGCGGTCAGCAGCCTGGCGGGCTTCCTGTTGCTGCAATTGGTGCGCGTGCTGCCGTTCCTCGCCGGCCTGTGGTTCGTGCTGGCGCGTCGCGCCACCGACCCGCAACCCGCTGTGCAGCAACTGCCCGAGTTGGCGCCGCGCGACCGCCTGTTCCTGTGGGTGGCCGCAGTGTCGCCGCTCGGGTTGACCGCGCTCATCGGCCTGCTCGGCGAAACCGCCTTGCAGGCCCGCTGGGGCACCAACGCGTTCCTGCTCAGCGGGCTGCTGGCGCTGGCGCTCTGGCGCCGGCCCGACACGCCGCTGATGTGGCGCCGCACGGTACAGATCGTGGTCGTCGTGCAGGTGCTGATGTGCGCCGGCCAGACCATCAGCAAGACCGTCATCGCCGACCGCTTCGAACGCCCGACCCGTGCCAACTTCCCCGGCGCGCTGCTCGCGCGCCTGTCGCAGGAGACCTGGAAGGCGCACACCGAGGCACCGCTGCGCCTGGTCGTCTCCGACATCTGGCTCGGCGGCAACCTGATCGCCAACAGCCCGCAGCGCCTGGCGGTGCTGATCGACGGCCACCACCTCAAGTCGCCGTGGGTCAAGGCGCAGGCCGTGGACACCTGCGGCGCGCTGATCCTCGACGACACCACCGAAGACCGCGCCGGCCGCGCCCGGCCGAACCCGGCGCTCGATGTGCTGCTGGCCCGAGCCGACGCGTCGGGCACCTGGGTGCTGCCGTGGGCCCGGCCGAAGTTCCGCGCCGGCGGGCCGGAGCGCGGCGTGATCCGCTGGGCGATCATCCAGCCGCAACCCGGCGCGGTGTGCGCGCTGCGCTGAGCTGCCCGCAGCTCAGCCCGGTTGGCCCTGGCCCGCCGCCACCGGCGCGAGGCAAAACTCGATCACCGTGCCAGCGCCAACTGCGCTGATCGCGCGCACCTCGCCGCCATGGGCGCGCACCACCCGGCGCACCAGGCTCAGGCCGATGCCGGTGCCGCTGAATTCGGCGCTCGCGTGCATGCGCTGGAACGGCTCGAACAGGTTCTGGGCGCGGTCCATCGCGAAGCCGGCTCCGTTATCGGTCACGCGGTACCAGGGCCGGCCGCCTTCTTCGAAGCTGGTGACGTTGACCTTCGCGTCGGCCACCGCCGCAGTGAACTTGAACGCGTTCTCGAGCAGGTTCTGCCAGACCTGCGCCACGAGCCCGGCATCGCCCAGCGCGCCCGGCAGCGGCCCGGCCGCGAATGTCACCGTGCGCGGCGCGTTCGCGGCCTCGACCAGCGCCCAGGCCTGTGCGGCCTGTGCGTTCATGTCGAGCGGTTCGAGGGGCGGCGCCGCCTGGCCGGCACGGGACAGGCGCGTCAAGGCCTCGACCAGCTTGTCCATGCGGCGCGCCGCGTTGTCGATCTGGTCGGCATGCGCGTTCGCCTCGGTCAGGCGCCCGACGGCAAGGTCGCGCTTGAGCAGCCCGGTGAAGCCGCGCACCGCGCGCAGCGGCGCCTTCAGGTCGTGGGCCACGAAGCCGGTGAAGCGCACCACCTCGGCATCGGCCCGCTCGGCGCGCGCCTGCAGCGCGGTGCGCTCGCCTTCGATGCGGTGCAGGCGCGCCAGTGCGGCCTCGTAGTCGTCGCGCAGCTGGTCGTTGGCGCCCAGTGCGCCGGTCACGTCGCGCACGATCGAGAACGCGCAGAGCACATCGCCCTGGCGCAGCGGCTCCGACCACACCAGGCACGAGCGAACTGCGCCGTCGGCGCTGGTGAACTGCACCGGCGCGCTGTGCACACCACCCTCGGCCGCGAACTCGCGTTCCACCGCCTCGATGCCCGACACACCGGCGAGCTGCGGGTTGCGGTCGATGGGCTGGCCGATGATCGCTTCGCGCGCCAGGCCCACCAGCCGGCAGCAGGCGTCGTTCACGTCGAGCACGGCATGGGTGCCGCGTTCGGTGATGAGCATGGCGTCGGGGTGGCCGGTGAAGCTGTGCGACAGCCGCTCTTCGGCAGCTTGCAGCGCCTGCTCGGCCTCGATGCGGGCCGCTGCCTCGGCAGCGCGGCGGGTGCGGCGCCGAACGAGCAGCCACAGCACGGCGGTGACGGTGGCCAGCAGCGCCACGCCGAGTGCGGCCAGCGCGTAGCGCTGCCAACCGATCGTGACTTCGAGCGATTGGCGCACCGCGTTCTGCGCCGGCGTGCCCAGCCACTTCATGCGCAAGGCCTGCAGCCGGCCCGAGGCTTCGAGCCGCGCCAGCGCCACGTTGATGCGCTCGCGCAGCGCCGCGTTCTGCGGTGCGGTGGCGAACGCGTACGACTGCAGGCGCAGGTCGAACGGGCTGACGGTGAGCGCCGGCATGGGCTCGGCCGCGAGTGCGGCGTCGCCGTAGGTGCGCGGCATCACGGCCGTGTCGGCGCGGCCATCGCGCACGGCGGCAAGCGCTTCGGCCGGCGTGTCGGTCAGCAGCACGCGCGTGCCCGGGGCGCTGAAGAACTCGTCGCGCGTTTCCAGGATCGGCGTACCGCGCCGGATGGCGATCACGCCGCGCACCACGTCGGCCAGCGACTGCGGCGCCGGATCGACCCGCCGGTAATACACCGCCAGTGCCGGCACCGCATGCGGCGGCGAGAACGTGGCCCACGCGCGGCGCGACTCGACCACGCTCATCGACACGGCGTCGATTTCGCCGGCACGGAACGCTGCCTCGATCTCGTTCCACGGGCCCATGCGCACGTCGACGCGCAGGCCGGTTTCACGGGCGATCTCGTTCAGCAGATCGATCTGCAAGCCTTGCGGCTTGCCGTTGGCGCCGACCCACTCGAGGGGCGCGAAGGCGCGGTCGCCGCCGTAGCGCAGGGTTTCAACCGGCGGCGAAGGCGCTTGGGCCTGCAGTGAGGCAGGTGCCAGAAGCAGGGCAGAGGCCAACAGCATGGCGACGGCCGAGAGCCGGGCGGCGGCCCGGAGCGAGGCGCCTGCCGCGCTGCGGGCCACGCCGTGGTGCCAGGGCCGGAAGCGGTCGAGCACGCGCGCGGCCTTACTGGAACGCCACTTCGGCAAAGCTGCGCAGCTTGCGGCTGTGCAACTGGTCGACGCCCGCCTCGCGCAGCAACTCGATCGCGCGGATGCCGATGCGCAGGTGCTGGTCGACGCGCTCGCGGTAGAAGTGGTTCGCCATGCCGGGCAGCTTGATCTCGCCGTGCAGCGGTTTGTCGCTCACGCACAGCAGCGTGCCGTAGGGCACGCGAAAGCGGAAGCCGTTCGCCGCGATGGTGGCGCTTTCCATGTCGAGCGCGATCGCCCGGCTCTGGCTGAAGCGGCGCTCCGGCGTGCTGGCCGCGCGCTGCGACGGCAGCAGCTCCCAGTTGCGGTTGTCGGTGCTGGCCACGGTGCCGGTGCGCATGATGCGTTTGAGCTCATAGCCCTTGAGCTGCGTGATGTGCTCGACGGCGGACTCGAGCGCCACCTGCACCTCGGCCAGCGCCGGGATCGGCACCCACAGTGGCAGCTCTTCGTCCAGCACGTGGTCTTCGCGCACATAACCGTGGGCGAGCACGTAGTCGCCGAGCTGCTGCGTGTTGCGCAGGCCGGCGCAGTGGCCGAGCATGATCCAGGCATGCGGGCGCAGCACGGCGATGTGGTCGGTCATGTTCTTCGCGTTCGCGGGGCCGACGCCGATGTTGACCATCGTGATGCCGGCGCCGTCTTCGCGCACCAGGTGGTAGGCCGGCATCTGCGGCAGGCGCGGCGGCGCGGTGCCGCCGGTCGCGCCGCCTTTGTGCGTGGTCACGTTGCCGGGCTCGATGAAGGCGCTGTAGTCGCAGGCCGCCGTGCTCATCGTCTCGCGGCCGAGCTTGATGAACTCGTCGATGTAGAACTGGTAATTCGTGAACAGGATGAAGTTCTGGAAATGCTCCGGCCGCGTGCCGGTGTAGTGGCGCATGCGGTGCAGCGAGTAGTCGACGCGCGGCGCGGTGAACAGCGCCAGCGGGCGCGCCTCGCGTGGGCCGGGTTCGAGCGTGCCGTTGGCAATGCCGTCGTCCATCGCCGCCAGGTCGGGCAGGTCGAACAGATCGCGCATCAACTGGCGGCGCTGCGGCGTCAGCGTGCCGTCCAAGTGGTCGTCTTCGGCGAGCGAGAAGTGCACGGGGATCGGCTCGTCGCTGGCGCCGATTTCGAGCGCCACGGCATGGTTGCGCAGCAAGAGCCGGAACTGCTCGCGGTAGTAGTTGCCGAACAGTTCGGGCCGTGTCAGCGTGGTCTCGTAGCGGCCGGGGCCGGCGACAAAACCATAGGCCAGACGCGAATCGGCGCGCAGCACGGTATCGACGCGCAGGCGCACATACGGGTAGGTGGCGCGCACGCGGTCACCGGGGATGTCGCCATCGATGAAGGCTTGCAAATGCTTGCGCAGGTGCGCGACGCCGGCGTCGTAGATGGCGGTCACATGGGCCAGCGCGGCATCGGGGTCGTTGAACTCGCGGCGGGGGGCAACGTCGGGCGTAATCATGAACCGATTGTCGCTGCTTACACTCGCGGCAGGAGGTGCGCATGAAGGTCTTGGTGCTGGGCGGTGGCGTGATCGGTTGTACCGCCGCTTATGAGCTGGCGGCCGACGGTCACGAGGTGACGCTGATCGAGCGCCAGAAGGGGCCGGCGCTGGAGACGAGCTACGCCAACGCCGGTGAAGTCTCGCCCGGCTACTCGGCGCCGTGGGCCGGGCCGGGCGTGCCGTTCAAGGCGGTGAAGTGGATCCTGATGAACCACCGTCCGCTGGTGCTGCGCCCGCACCTCGACTGGCCGATGATCGGCTGGATCCTGGCGATGCTGCGCAACTGCACGAGCGCGCGTTACGAGATCAACAAAGGCCGCATGGTGCGGCTGGCCGAGTACAGCCGCGATTGCATGAAGGTGCTGCGTGCGCAGACGGGCATCGCGTATGACGAACGCGTGCAGGGCACGCTGCAGTTGTTTCGCACGCAGGCACAACTCGATGGCACCGGCAAGGACACCGAGATCCTCGACCGCTACAACGTGCCGTACGAAGTGCTCGACCGTGACGGCTGCATTCGATACGAGCCCGCCCTCGCGCGCGTCAAAGACAAGTTCGTCGGCGGCCTGCGCCTGCCCGGCGACGAGACCGGCGATTGCTTCAAGTTCACCAACCGCATCGCCGAGATGGCGGCGGCCAAGGGCGCGACGCTGCGCTTCAACGAGCAGGTCAAGTCACTGCTCACCGACGGTAAACGCCTCACCGGTGTTGTCACCGACCAGGGCCGCGTGCAGTCCGATGCGTATCTCGTTGCTCTGGGCAGCCACTCGCCCAGGTTGCTGTCGCCGCTGGGCATCGAGATTCCGGT
>JANNBF010000121.1:0-4651 GCA_031385155.1 Rhizobacter sp. | reverse complement strand
GCCGCCAGCGGTGCGCTGCCCAGCGACACCGCTGCACGCAGGTAGGTCGGCGGCACGCTCTTCATCACGCTGTACAGCGGCAGGATCATGAACGGCAGCAGGATGTGCACCATCGCGATCACCACGCCGGTGCGGTTGAACAGCAGGGCGAGCGGCTGGTTGATGACATGCAGGCCGATGAGCGCGTGGTTCACCAGGCCTTCGGACTGCAGCAGCACGATCCATGCGGCCACGCGCACCAGGATCGAGGTCCAGAACGGCACCAGCACCAGGATCATCAGCACGTTCGCGGTGCGCGCCGGCAGCGTGGTGAGCCAGTAGGCGAGCGGGTAGGCGAGCACCAGGCACCACAGCGTCACCACGAGGCTGATCTCGAAGGTGCGCACGAGAATGCGGCCGAACGCGCGCTGCTCGGGCTCGACGCGCTCGACGGCGCCCTTCGCATTGCGCCGCAGGTCTACCGACGTGAGCAGGTAGTCGGGCGTCCAGCGCGAGCCGTTCTTGGCAATGGCCTGCCAGTAGGTCGGCTCGCCCCATCGCGCATCGAGCGCCAGCACCGCGGCCTTCAGGTCGGCGGCGCTGCTGGTGGCGGTGGTCTGCGGCAGCGGCAAGGCCTTGTAGGTGGCCATCACGAGCGAGCGCGCGCCGGGAACTTCGCTGTTCAGGCGGCGTGCCAGCGCGCCGGCATCGGCGCTGTCGGGCAGGCTCGCGAGGTCAAGTGTCAAGGCGGCATAGGCCTCGGCGGGCGGCGTGCCTTCACGGTTCCAGCCGCCGAGCGCGGCGGCGGTTCGCGGCAGGGCATTCGCGACTTCGGGGTTCTCGATAGCGCGCTTGAGCAGCACCGCGATCGGCACCAGGAACGTGAGCGCCAGGAACAACAGCAGCGGCAAGGTGAGCGAAAACGCCCGCAGCTTGCGTTGCTTGTCGGCGCGCGCCAGCGCGTGCTGCAAAGCCCGCGGGTCCGGTGCCGGGGCGGCGAGGGTGGTGCTCATGGGGTGTGGAACTGAGAGACGAAACGCAGAGTCGCCATGCGCCCTCTCCCGAACGGAAGAGGGCACTTGACCTTACTGCGCAGCCCAGGCGGCGAAGCGCTTCTCGAGCTGCTCGCCTTGATCGGCCCAGAACTTCAGGTCGAACTGCAGCGCATCGGCGGAGTTGGCGGGCGAGGTGGGCAGGTTGCCCAGCACCTTGGCGTCGAGCTTGGCGAGCGCCTTGGTGTTGGTCGGGCCGTAGGCGATGTTCTTCGCGTACTCGGCCTGCGCATCCGGCGTGCTGGCGAAGGCGATGAACTTGAGCGCCGCGTCCTTGTTCGGCGAGCCCTTCGGAATGACCCAGTAGTCGAGGTCGTAGATGCCGCCGGTCCAGGTGATTTTCAGGTTCTTGCCTTCCCGGTTGGCGGCGTCGATGCGGCCGTTGTAGACGGTCGTCATGGCCACGTCACCGGCCACCAGGAACTGCGGCGGCTGCGCGCCGGCTTCCCACCACTGGATGCTGGGCTTGAGCTCGGTCAGCTTCTTGAACGCGCGGTCGGCGCCTTCCTTGGTGGCGAGTACCTTGTACACGTCGCCCACTTTCACGCCGTCGGCCATCAGCGCGAATTCGACGTTGTAGCGCGCGCCCTTGCGCATGCCGCGCTTGCCGGCGAACTTCTTGGTGTCGAAGAAGTCGGCCCAGCTCTTGGGGCCGGTGGCGAGCTTGTCGCCGTTGTAGGCCATGACGGTGGACCACACGAACACGCCTACGCCGCACTCGGTCACGGCCGCGGGCAGGAAGTCGGCCTTGTTGCCGATCTTTGTGTAGTCGAGCTTCTCGAACAGGCCTTCGTCGCAGCCGCGCGCCACATCGGGCGACTCGACCTCGACCACGTCCCACGTCACCTTCTTGGTCTCGACCATGGCCTTGATCTTGGCCTGCTCGCCGTTGTATTCAACGGCCACGACCTTGGTGCCCGTCTTCTCGAAGGGCTCGTAGTAGGCCTTCTTCTGGGCATTGGCGTTGGCACCGCCGAAGTTGATGACGGTGATCTGCTGGGCCAGCGCCGGCAGCGAGATCCCGGCGACGAGGGCGGCGGTCAAGAGAGTCTTTTTCATGGTGTGACGTGCTCCAGTGGAGTGGTGAGGGAATGGAACTTTTGGCGCTGCGCTCATGCGTAGACGCGCGTCAGATCGGGCGGGAATTCGAGCCAGACTTTGTCGCCCGGCGCAGGCACGCTCGGGGCAGAGAGCGGCAGTTTCACGGTGCAATCGCCTTGGCTCGCGCCCTGGCCCGTCGCTTAGCCGTCGCCCACCTTGCACAGCAGCCGCAGGTGATCGCCGAAGTAGAGCGCGCTGCTCACGCGGGCCTGCAGCAGGTTGCCGCGCTCGCTGGGCGCATGGGCATGCAGCACGATGCGCTCCGGCCGAATGCCCGCCTGCACCAACGCACCCACGGCCGCGCGGTTCACGTTGATGCCCGTGAGCACGCGGCCGTCGGCGAGCACCACGCCGCAGCGTTCACCATCGGTGGCCCGCACCGTGCCGTGCAGCATGGTGCTGTCGCCGATGAAGCCTGCGACGAAGCGGTTCGACGGTGTCTCGTACATGCGGTCGACCACGTCGAGCTGCTGCACCACGCCGTCGTTGAACACCGCCACGCGGTCGGACATGGTCAGCGCTTCGCTCTGGTCGTGCGTGACGTACACGAAGGTGACGCCGAGCTGGCGGTGCAGCTCCTTCAGCTCGATCTGCATGTGTTCGCGCAGCTGCTTGTCGAGCGCGCCCAGCGGCTCGTCCATCAGCACCAGCTGCGGCTCGAACACCAGGGCGCGCGCCAGCGCCACGCGCTGCTGCTGGCCGCCCGACAACTGGGCCGGGTAGCGCTCGGCCATGCCCTTGAGTTGCACCATGTCGAGCGCGCGGGCCATGCGTTTGGCCTGCTCGTCTTTCGAGGCCTTGCGCACGGTCAGCGGGTAGGCCACGTTCTGCCCGACCGTGAGGTGCGGGAACAGCGCGTAGTTCTGGAACACCATGCCGAAGTTGCGCTTGTGCGGCGGCGTGCGGGTGATGGGGTTGCCGTCGAGCACGATCTCGCCCGCGGTCGGCGACTCGAACCCGGCCAGCATCATCAGCGTGGTCGTCTTGCCCGAGCCCGAAGGCCCGAGCAGCGTGAGGAACTCGCCGCGCCGGATGTCGAGGTCGAGCTGGCGCACGACGAGCTGCACGCCGTCATACGTCTTTTGCACGCCGACGAAGCGCACCAGCGGCTCGGCGCCGTCCGGCACATGGCGTGCGCGCGCGCCGGGCGCGGCCGCCGCTGCGGCAACGGCGGGGGCAGCCGCCGGCAAGCTGCTGGCGGCAAGGTCGGTGGAGGGCATGGCGGTCGTGGGCTCTTGGGGCCGATCAGGCCTTGCCGGCAGTGCAGGCCGCCAGGCTTTCGGCCAGCACGGCCATGCCTTCGTCGAGCAGCGCATCGGCGGCCGTCAGCGGCACGAGGATCCGGATCACGTTGGCCGAGGTGCCGCACGACAGCAGGATCAACCCGCGCTTCGCGGCTTCGGTGACGATGCGCTTGGTCAGCTCGGCGTCGGGCTGTTCCACGTCGCCGTTCTTGCAGAGCTCGAACGCCACCATCGCGCCGAACGCCCGCACGTCGCAGATCGCGGGCGTGCCGGCTTTGAGCTGGCGCAGGCCGTTGGCCAGGCGCGCGCCCAGCGTCTTCGCGCGGTCGAGCAGCTTGTCGCTCTCGAACACGCGCAGCACAGCCAGCGCTGCGGCGCAACCGAGAGGGCTGCCGGCGTAGGTGCCGCCCAGGCCGCCGGGGCCGGGCGCGTCCATCACGTCGGCGCGGCCCACCACGCCCGAGATCGGGAAGCCGCCCGCCATCGACTTGGCTGTGGTGATGAGGTCGGGCGCCACCGGCCACTGCTCGCTCGCGAACCAGGTGCCGGTGCGGCCGGCGCCGGTCTGCACCTCATCGGCGATGAGCAGGATGCCGTGCTGATCGGCCAAGGCCTTCAGGCCGCTGATGAACTCGGGTGGCGCGATGTAGAAGCCGCCCTCGCCCTGCACCGGCTCGACGATGAACGCGGCCACGCGCGTGGGCTCGATGTCGTTCTTGAAGATCAGCTCGACCGAGTGCAGCGCGTCTTCCACGCTGATGCCGTGCAGCGCGTTGGGGTAGAGCGCGTGGAACACCTCGCCGGGGAATGGGCCGAAGCCGGTCTTGTAGGGCGCCACCTTGCCGGTCAGGCCCAGCGTCATCAGCGTGCGGCCGTGGTAGCCGCCGGTGAAGGCGATCACGCCGCCCCGACCGGTGAACGAGCGCGCGATCTTGACCGCGTTCTCCACCGCCTCGGCGCCGGTGCTCAGGAACAGGCTCTTCTTCGGGAACGCGCCGGGTGCCAGCGCATTCAGCCGCTCGGCCAGCTCCACGTAGCCCTCGTAGGCCAGCACCTGGAAGCAGGTGTGGCTGAAGTGGTCGAGCTGGTTCTTGATGGCGTCGATGATCTCGGGCCGGGTGTGGCCGGTGTTCATGCCACCTGGGCAGGGCGTGGACGAATACGTGCCGTTGGCGCAGCGGTAGGCAGTATTGCCCTCACTGGCGGCCGGTTGGCTGTGGGCAGCGCCGGCGGCCAGCCCGGCCAGCAACAGGGCGATTCGGGTCAGCGAGGTCA
>JANNBF010000118.1:0-6958 GCA_031385155.1 Rhizobacter sp. | reverse complement strand
TCGAAGGGGCTCTCGAAGTCGCCCAGGCTCCCGCGCGTGGCTTCGGCCAGCGCGCGTGGGCCGCGTTCGGCGAACTCCAGAAAGTGTTTGAGGTCGCGTACACCCAGCGCTTGCGTGCGTGCCAGGTCCATCTGCTCGCCCTTGAGGCTGCTGAACACGCGCAGTTCGTGCCGCGCCCGTGTGATAGCCACGTTGAGCCGGCGCTCGCCGCCTGTGCGGTTCATCGGGCCAAAGTTCATCGACACCGCACCGGCCAGGTCGGGCCCGTAGGTGATGGAGAAGTACATGATGTCGCGCTCATCGCCCTGCACGCTTTCCAGGTTCTTCACGAACAATGGCTCCAGTTCCACCTCGTCGAAATAGGGCTCGATGGCGGGGTCGCGGCGCCGTTCTTCGTCCAGCAGGTCTTCGATCAGGTTCTTCTGTTCCGTGTTGAAGGTGACCACGCCGATGGTCAACTTGCTTTCGCGGAAGCCCGGCGACCTGAGCCGCGCGACGATGTCGGCCACCAGTGCCTTGGCCTCGGGCTTGTTGATGCGCGCGCCGCCCTTTTCGTACACGCCTTTGACATGGTGGAAGCTCACCGCCCGGTCTTCGGTCACCGGCGACGGGAAGGTGACCAGCGAACCGCCGTAGTAGCGATGGTTAGAAAACGCGATCAGGCTCTCGTGGCGGCTGCGGTAGTGCCAGGCCAGGTTCATCGTGGGCAGGTTGGCGCCCAGGCATTCGTCGAGGATGCTTTCCAGGTCACCTTCGACATCGTCTTCGTCGGCCGACGACTCGGCACGGTCGAAGAAGTTGGTGGGCGGCAGTTGCTTGGGGTCGCCCACCATCACGACCTGCTTGCCGCGCGCGATGGCGCCGACGGCGTCCCAGACGGGGATTTGCGAGGCTTCGTCGAACACCACCACGTCGAAGGCGTTGGCGTCGGCGCTCAGGTACTGCGCAATCGACAAAGGGCTCATCAGCAGGCAGGGCGTCAGCTTGGTCAGTGCCGACGAGATGCTGCTCATCAGCTCGCGCAGCGGCAGGTGCCGCTTCTTCTTGGTCATCTCGTGGCGCAAGATGCCCCACTCCGAGTTGCGCGTGACGCTGTCTTGCCTGGGCAGGTCGGCGCAGAGCGTAGCGCGCACCCACGCTTTCGTCAGCCGGGTGTACTGCGCCTCCAGCGCGCGGAAGTCGCCGATGCGCTTTTCATGCTCGGCCGCCACGAAGCTGCGGATGACGGGCTCGTTGTCCACCACCGCGTTGAGCCACCAGCGGCTGTAGCCGGTCTCGAAGGCGCGGCGCGCGGCGCCGGCGCCGATGGTGCCGTACTCGATGCCGGCGACCAGCGGCGCCAGCCCGAGCGCCACGGCCTGCTGGCAGACCTTGCGCCACGCACACCAGGCGTTCAGGCGGCTTTCGGCCTGCGCCAGGGCCGTGCAGCGCTGAAGCAGTTCGGCCACTGAGAAATCGCCGAAGTTGGTCTTGGCGATTTCCGCGAACTCCCCCGCCGCCGCCAAGCGATCAATCGAGGGCTGAAGCGCACCCCACGCCGCGATGTAGGCCTGCCCTGCGGAGGCGATCCGGCCCGTGGGCTCGAGCAGCGCATTGCCGTCGCCGATCAGTCGGTCCAGCGGTGCTTTCACGGCGGCAAGGTCTTCGGGTGTCGCTGCGAGGTTGGCGATGGCGGCGGCCATCGACGCCTGAAACTTCAACGCTGTCTCCAACTCGTCCAGCCGTGTTTTGACCCCACTCCACAGGCCGGCGGTCAGGCCGCCCAGGTCATCAAAGCCGGACAGCTGCTGTTCGACAACACCGCGCTGCCGCAGGCGCTGAAGGTCGGCCGACATCGCTGCGCCACAGTCGCCGTTGGCCACACCGAGGTGCTCGCCGGTCAGCGGGCCCGCCTCGCGCAAGGCAGCTCGCTCGGTGTTGAAGTCGAGTGCGGCATCGAGGTGTTCGCAACGCGTCGCCAGCCCCGCCCACAGCCCAACAGTGGCAGGCCCGAGGTATTCAAGTGCTGCGACCTCGGCTTCGAGCGCCTTCAGGGCGCGGAGCTTGCCCAGTTCCCTGGAAAGACGCTCGCCACAGCGCCCGTTGGCAATCGCATCCAGTCCATCGTCGTCCCACGGATGCTGGTGCCGGGCGGCGGTCAGAACATGCTGGAACTTCAAGGCGGCGTCCGCAAACTCACGCCGCGTCTTCAGGCCCGCCCAGACGCCTTCGGTGGCGGGCCCGACTTCCAGCGCCGTGACCTCAGCTCGAAGTGCGCGAATGCGCACGAGGGCGCGGAGGTCGCGTGCCACGTCGGGTTCGGTCTCGCCAGTGGCGGCGGCGTCCAGCACCGAGCGCACCTTGCGTTTGGCCAGCCACGACATCGGCCACAGCGCCTTCTCGGCCTTGGCCCATTCGCGCTGCAGCTGCGTCACGTTGAGCTGTTCGACCTGTTCGCTGTAGGGCACCGAAAGCTGCTTCGTTGCCTGCGCGATCTGGTCGATAAGGGCCAGCCCCTTTTGCAGCTCCTCGACCACGTCGGCCGCCCAAGGCATGCCCAGATCGGCATGCGCGCTGCGGCGGTTCGCCAGCAGCTTGATGCCTTGCCTGCACGCCACCACGACGGAAGGTGGCCACACGGGCGCGAGCTGCGAGCTGAGGTCGCGGTGCTGCGTCACGAGCGCCGCGCCGGCCTGCAGGCGCTCGGTCGTGCTGCGGGCATCCACGCGCAGCACGAATCGCCAATCGCGTCCCGCTGCCAGCGGCAAGATCCTGGCCAAGACGCCGACTGCGCCGCGCACGCGGCGCGTCAAGGGCATCGGCGGCAGCCCGATGGCAGTAGCCAAACGGTCATGCGCGGCCTGCACCGCCTGCGCGGGCCCCATCACCCCGCGGGCTGCATCCACCACGCTCTGTTGCCAGTTCGGTGACCAGTCGCTCCGCCCGACGGCGGCCAACGGGTTGTCGAGCAAGGCGCCATGGCCGAAGGCTGTCGCGTTCACATCGAGGCGGTCCACCACGCCGCGCAGGGTCTCCATGGCGTCCGCGTTGTGAACATTCGCATGGGCCTGGGTCGCGCCCCAGCTCAAGCCCAGCGCGGGAACGTCTTCCCCGTCCACCACCCGACCAATGGCCTCGAAGATGGTCATGCCGTTGGCGTGCCGAAAGTGCAGGCGCTCGACGTAGCCATTGAGGTCGTCGCGCAGGCGCTTGAGCCGTTGCGCCTGGGCGCGCCATTCGTCGGGGTCGACATCGCCTTGTGCTTCCCAGGCGTTTTGCAACTGGGCCAGCACGTCGAGCTTTCGTGCCTTGCTGGAGTGCAACTCCAGGCAGAACTCACCGAGGTTGACCTCACGCAGCCGCCGGTACACCACATCCAGCGCGGCGATCTTTTCCGACACGAACAACACGCGCTTGCCCTCGGCCAGGCACTGCGCGATGAGGTTGCTGATGGTCTGGCTCTTGCCGGTGCCCGGCGGACCAATGAGCACGAAGTCTTTGCCTCTCACCGCCGCCATCACGGCTGACAGTTGCGATGAATCTGCCGGCAACGGGCAGAAGGTCTGCTCAGGAGAGAAGTCAGTATCAAGGCGTTTGGGGTTCGGGAATGCCACGCCGGACGGATAACTATCGCGCGGCGTGTCGATCAGGTGTTTGACGACGGGGTTCTCGCGCAACTGGTCGGTGCGCTCGGTCAAGTCCTTCCACATCAGGTACTTGGCAAACGAGAACATGGCCAGCACCACGTCTTCCGACACCTCCCAACCCTTGATGTCTTTGATGGAATGGGAGACGGCCTTCCAGACCGCCTGCACATCCAGGCCCGCATCGTCCCGGGGCAACTCGCCATCGGCGACGCCGAGATCGAGTTTGAAATCCTGCCGCAGCATTTCGATGAGCGTCGGGTTGAAGCGCGGCTCGTCGTCGTGCAGCAGCAGCGTAAAGCCTGAACGTGCGCTCTTTCTGTGAAGCGTCACGGGAACCAGGATCAGCGGCGCGCGGTACTTCGTTCCGGCCTTGTCTTCGCGGGTCCACGACAGGAAGCCGAGCGCGATGTACAGCGTGTTCGCGCCGCCTTCCTGGAGCGTGTTGCGCGCCGTGCGGTACAGCTCCACCAGCCGGGGTTCGAGTTCGTCCTGTGGCACGCCGATAAAGACCTCGCGGCGTTTCAACGCATCCAGGGCGTGAGCGCGACGCAGGTCTTCCCGCTCGCGTCCTTCGTAGATGGCTTGATTGCGTGGGTCGGCGCCGTCCATCAGGTCGGGCCGCGCCAGCAGCTTCAGCGTCTGCCCGTCGGACAGCAGGTCTTCCAGCGCGCCGGCATCCGGCGCTTCCAGCTTCAAGGCTTTTTTTCCGGACTTGAAATTGAGCAGGTTGTTGCGCAGCGAAAGGTCGAGCAGCTTGCGTTGCCAGCGGGCCAGACGGTCCTTCGGGTTCAGCGTGGCCGGGTCTTGTTCGGCGGTGGGGCCGTACTCGGGCAGCTCAGGCGGTTCGTCGAAGGGCGGCTCCACGGCCATCGGCTGCGCCGCTGTTTGTGCGGCCGTCGGCGCCTCGGCACTGGCCAGCGGTTTGATGCGTTGCAGGCGAGCACGGCGAATGTCGATCGCCATCTCGAATGTCTCTTCCTTCGCTTCCGAGATCTGCTGGGCTGCGTTCTGGCTGGCGAAGGTGAAACTTGGCGCTGGTCGATGCGTGGCGAGCGTGGTCTCGAACAGCAGCAGCTCTTTCAACTTGACCCGCTTGCGCAGCGCGGTGACGTCGTCCACGACGGTGGTGGAAAACTCCTCGGCCTTGAGCCACACACCGGCAAACGCATGACCCTTCGTGAACACCAGCAGCGGGTTCAGGCCTGCCTGCTCAATGGCGGCGCAAAAAAACAGCGCTAGGTCGAGGCAGGTCGCGAGGCCGGATTCGGCGATTTGCGCGGGGCCGCGTACCTTCTGCCCGCTGTGCTCGAAGCTGGCCGGTGGCAGCGCATAGTCCAGCCCCATCGCGGCGACAGCGCTCCAGATGCCGGAGGCCAATTCCCAGGCGCGCTGGCTGCCGCCTTTGTAGCCGTCCAGCGCCGGGTTCTTGCCGTTCTTGCGCAAAATGTCGGCCGCTTGTTTCAGCAGGCGCTCGATGGCGGGTTCATTGGGCTGCACAAAGGCCGCGATCAGGTCCGGAAGATGGTGCGAGATGCCGCCCCATTGATTGCGTGGCAGCAGTTCGACGGACCGTTCCAGTCGCGCCAATTCGGCGCTCGAATCGTCACGCCGCCGCAGCGAAAGCGTCACCGTCGCCTTCTCGCTCTCGGTCAGGCGCGTGAGCAGCGGGCCATCGAGTTGCACGTCGAGGTCGATGATGCGGTAACTGCTGCCCGCACCGACCGCATCGATTCGCCACACCTTGGGCTTGAGGAACCCTGGAACGGATTCGATGCGCAGCTCAAGGTCCTTCGCATCCTCTTTCGTGCCGTTGACGATGCACAACTCTTTGAGCAACGGCACGGCGTTCTGAAAGTCCGCCAGGTTTAGCTTGGCGATCAGCGTTGCGTCGACGCGATGGCACTCGTCGTTGATGCCGCCGTCTCCGGAATCGATCTGCTCCATCGCCCGCCCTTTCAGAATCGGTTCACACGCCGAGCCGCCGAAGGCCCTCTCGATGATGCCGGGCAGGCAGGTCAAGGAACCGTGCCGCAAGCTGCCATGAATGCATCTTGTCACAAGCAGTTGGCCTTTCGGAGGGTGTCTGCGCCTCCCTTGCGGCGAAGGCGTTCATGTGTCGGTGGCATTCTTATTTGTGAGGCGGGCCCGCGAAACGGCGGCCGCTTCCTGCAGCTTGCGTTGCAGGACATCCTTTGGAGGCAGGGCAGTGAGGTACTCCGCCACGTGGATGCCGGTCTTGTGGAGTTCCAGCAGTTCGATGCGGCCCTGGTCTTTGGCTGTGCACAGGATGATGCCGATCGGCGGCTCCTCACCGGCCTTGCGCTCGTACTTGTCGAGCCATCGCAGGTACAGCTCCATCTGACCTTTGTGTTCGGGGCGAAAACGGTCGAGCTTGAGTTCCACGACCACCAGCCGTCGCAGTTCGCGCTGGTAGAACAGCAGGTCCATGTAGAAGTCTTCGCCGTCGAGCGTGATGCGCTTCTGCCGTGCCAGAAAGGCGAAGCCACTGCCCAATTCCATGATGAAGCGTTCCATCTCGCGCAGGATGGCCGCCTCGAGGTCCTTCTCCTGGTAGGTGTCTTTGAGCCCGAGAAAGTCGAGCAGGTACGGGTCACGCAGCACCATGTCGGTGGAAAGGCGGTCTTCGTCACGCAGTGCCGCCAGTTCGAGGCGTGCCAGTTCGGCAGGCTTGCGCGAGAGCGCGGTGCGCTCGTAGAGCATGCCGCCGATCTTGTCCCGCAGCGCACGCACGCTCCATCGTTCGGCGCGGCACATCTCAGCGTAGAACTCGCGTTGCAGGGGCGCTTTCAGTGGCAGCAACGACAGGAAGTGCGACCAGCTCAATTCTCGCAACAGTGACACGACAATCTGCTCGTCCGGAAAGACCTCGGCGAACTGGATCATGCGGCGCAGGTTCTTCTCGTCGAAGCTCGTGCCGTGGTCGATGCTCAATTGTCGTGACAGCGTCACGACAATTTCTTCACCGTAGGTAGCGCGGTTGCCGCCGAGCACTTCGGCGCGAATGCGCTGACCGACACGCCAGTACAGCAGCGTCAGCGTGGCATTGGCGGTGGTGCCGACATGAGCGCGGGCGCCGGCGATAAGGCTGCGGATGTCATCGACCAGCGCTTGACCGGGCGCCGGAACTCTGCTGCGCTTTCGTGCGGGTGTTTTGTGGGTGACTGACCTTATCCCCGAAAAACGTACTCCGTAGCTGATGTTCAAATTCAGCAAACGGAGAAGTGAGCATGGGCAAGAAAGACGACACGGCGCACCGCGCGCGATACACCTTGGAGTTCAAGCTGGAGGCGGTGCGGCTTGTCAAAGGGGGC
>JANNBF010000043.1:0-1577 GCA_031385155.1 Rhizobacter sp. | reverse complement strand
GGAAGGCCCGCAGCGACGTGGCCGAGTTCTTTGACGGCAGCGCGGCTGAAGAATTCTTCTACCTGCGCGTTTGGAACCGGGGTGATGACCTGGCTTCGCCGGCCGCTATCCCGATTGCGACCGCTGCGCTCGGCAACACGGGGTTGCAGATCGCCTTCAACGGCGGCCCGCTTCGCCGCGCCGACCACTGGATCATCGCGGCCCGACCGGCCGCGCCGGACGTGGTGGTGCCGTGGGTGCTGGGGCTTGTCGGCGGCGCGGCGCCGAGCGGCATCCGGCGCTGGCGTGCGCCGATCGCGTTGCTGGAATGGTCCACCGTCGGCGGGGTCACGACAGCGACCGTGCTGCACGACTGCCGCCCGCCCTTCCTGCCGCTGACGCGCCTGCGCGGCTGCTGCACCGTGACGGTCGGCGACGGCACGCAGAGCTTCGGCATGTACGCCTCGGTGCAGGCCGCCATCGACGCGCTGCCGCCGAGCGGGGGTTGCGTGTGCGTGCTGCCCGGCCTGTACACCGAGGCCGTGCGCATCCAGGGCCGACGCAACGTCACGCTGCACGGCTGCGGGCCGCGTTCGCGCATTCGCGCGCCCGACCGCGAGGGCGACAAGTCGATTGCGCTGGTGGTCTTCGAGAGCACCGACGTGGCGGTAGAAACGCTCGCGTTCGAAGGCGGCAGCGCGGCCGTGATTCACGTCGAGCGCAGCAGCGTCGTGCGCATCAAGGAATGCCTGATCCACTACCGCGACCAGCGCGGCGCGGCGTCAGCGTGGCCGGCGTTGTTCATCGATGCCGATCAGGTCGAGATCGAAGGCAACATCATCGAGGCGCTGCCCGACGACCTGCACCGCATCTTGCACCCGCTCGCGGCAGTGCAGCGCGGCGGCAACGCGCTGGCCGGGCGCGGTGGCATTCAACTGGCCGGGGGTTGCGCGCATGTGAGCGTGGCGCGCAACGTGATCGTGGGCGGGGTCGGCAACGGCATCACGCTGGGCAGCATCCTGCGCATCGAGGTCAACGACCCCAAGGGCCGGCGCGTGCCCGACATCGAACTCGACGACCCCTGCGCCCCGTGCGACCCGACCGATTCCGGCACCCCGCCGGACGGCGACAACCCGACCGTGCGCTTCGCATCAAGCGGTGACCTGTACGACATCGCGATCACCGACAACGTGATCACGCGCCACGGCGCGAACGGCATCTCGGTCGTGCGCTTCTTCGGCATCTCGAAGGCGCAGGGGCTGGTGCTGGTTGTGGTGCACGGCCTTTCCATCGCGCACAACCGCATCACCGATTGCCTGCGCCGCGAGGT
Source organism: Rhizobacter sp. (assembly GCA_031385155.1). Classification (GTDB taxonomy): domain Bacteria; phylum Pseudomonadota; class Gammaproteobacteria; order Burkholderiales; family Burkholderiaceae_C; genus LMDS01. Next base: position 268 of record JANNBF010000043.1, on the reverse strand, counting down.
GGCGCAGGCGCCGTCGGCGACCAAGCTGCTGCTGGGCTACGGCGGCATCTCGCTCGCGTTCGTCACCAACCTGCAGATCGAAAGCAACCTGATCGCCGGCAACGGCCGTGACTGGCTCACGCCGGTGTGCGGCGTGTTCGTGCTGGCGGCCGACGGTGTGCGGATCGAGCACAACCAGATCGTCGCGAACGGCGCGCGCAGCAGCGAGCCGCTGGAGAGCGCCCAGCCCGGCGTGCGCGCCGGGGTGCACATCTGGCTCGCGCTCAGC
>JANNBF010000040.1:0-6528 GCA_031385155.1 Rhizobacter sp. | reverse complement strand
GAAAGCTTATGACGCGAATACCGGCAAGGAGCTGTGGACCTTCCACACCATTCCCGAAAAAGGCCATGAAGGCGTCTGGGCTGTCAACGACGCGACGGGCCGGAACATGAAGCGCGATATCGCGGCCGAGAAGGCGCAGTTCGCCAAGGGCGGCGGCGAGTTCTACAAGACGCTGGGCGGCGGCGTCTGGATGGCGCCTGCGATCGACAAGGAGGCCAACATGGCGTTCTTCGTCGTCGGCAACCCCAGCCCCGACCTGTACGGCGCCGAGCGGCCTGGCGACAACCTGTACACCGACTCCATCGTCGCGGTCGACCTGAACACCGGCGCCTACAAGTGGCACTACCAGTACGTGGCCCACGACGTGTGGGACCTCGATGCCGTGTCGCCCGTGATCCTGACCGACGCGATGGGCAAGGACGGCAAGATGCGCAAGGTCGCCATCCACGGCGGCAAGACCGGCCACGTGTACGTGCACGACCGCGCCACCGGCGAGCTGATCCGCTTCAGTGAAGCGATGGTGCCGCAAGAGAACATGTGGGTGCTGCCGACGAAAGACGGCGCGCGCATGCTGCCCGGTGCGAACGGCGGCGTCGAGTGGAGCCCGATGGCCGTGAACCCCAAGACGCGCCTTGCGTATGCGGCCAACCTGCACCAACCGATGACGTACCACGTCGAAGAAGCCAAGTACCCCGGCGGCAAGCTGTGGCTGGGCGGCGCGTTCAAGGTGATCGCGGCCGAGAAGCAATGGGGCCGCCTGGCCGCCGTGAACATCGACACCGGCAAGATGGAATGGAAGTTCGACACCGAGCAACCGCTCATTGGCGGCGTGCTGGCCACGGCCGGCAACCTGGTCTTCAACGGCGAAGGCAACGGCCTGTTCCGCGCCTTCGACGCGAAGAACGGCAAGATGCTCTGGGAGTACCAGTGCGGCGCCGGCGTGAACGCGCCGGCGGTGTCGTACATGGCGGGCGGCAAGCAGTACGTGGCGGTGGCTGCGGGCGGTAACACGCAGCTCGACTTCAAGCGCGGCAACTCGGTCGTGGTGTTCGCCCTGCCGTAAGCAGGGCGGCAGCCACGGAACGCAGAATCGACTTGTCGACCACTTGACCCCGGCGGCCCCGCCAGAAGCGTTCGCGCTTCTGGCGGGGCCGCCACGATTTGACGCCATGACTTCATTCAACTCCGTTCTCAGCGCCGCCTTGATCGGCGCCGCAGCCAGCTTCATGCCGCTGCCCGCTGCCGCACAAGCCACCGACGCCGCACCGCCCAAGGCTGCGGTTTGCGTGGCCTGCCACGGCGCGAACGGCAAGCCCCTGCTGCCGGCCTACCCCATCCTCGCCGGGCAGACGGCGCGCTACACCTACCTGCAGTTGCGCGACTTTCAGGAAGGCCGCCGCACCAACGAGCTGATGACGCCGATGGTGGCCGGCATGACACGCGACGAGATGCGCGAACTGGCCGACTACTTCGCCAAACAGAAGCCGCCGCCGCAGGCCTATGCCGCAAGCGCCGAGAAGGCCCGCGTCGGCAAACTGAAGGCCGATGAGACCCTGTGCACCATGTGCCACCTTGGCGGCTTCGCCGGGCAGAACGAAGTGCCGCGCGTGGCCGGGCAGAACTTCGACTACATCGTCAAGCAGTTGACCGAGTTCAAGGCCCGCCAACGCACGAACGACGCCGGCACCATGACCAGCGTGGCCAACACGCTGAGCGCGCAAGACATCGACAACCTCGCCCACTACCTGGTCGGCCTGTGAGGCCGCTGGCTGACCTGATCGACCGCCGCCCACCATGACCGACAGCCGCCCCAACGACCTTGCCGAAGCGCGCCCGCGCTACACCCGTGTGGCCATCGCGCTGCACTGGCTCATCGGCCTGGCCGTGCTCGCGCAGATCGGCTTCGGCTTCTTGCTCGACGACCTGGCGCCGCGCGGCACGCCGGCCCGCGCGGCCACGATCAACCTGCACAAGTCGGTCGGCATCGTGCTGTTCGTGTTGATCGCGGCACGGCTGCTGTGGCGGCTGCGCCATGCACCGCCGGCTTGGCCGGCTTCGATGCCGGCATGGCAGCACGGCGCCGCGCGCTTCGGCCACCGCGCGCTGTATGCCTGCATGGTGGTGGCGCCACTGGCGGGATACGTGGCGTCGAACTTCAGCAAGCACGGCGTGCGCTTCTTCGGCACGCGCCTCGCGCCCTGGGGCCCGGACCTGCCGCGCGTGTACGACGCACTCAACGGCCTGCACGTGGCCACCACCTGGCTGCTGACCGCGCTGATCGTCGGGCACATCGCCGTGTCGCTCAAACATGCGCTGATCGACCGCGACGACGTGTTCTCGCGCATGTGGCCGGGGGCTTCACCTTGACTGTTAGAAATGCTTCACCGCAGAGTCAGAGGAGTTGGCGGAGGAGCGCAGAGTTCAATTCATTCAATTGAATTCCTCTGCGCCAACTCCGCAAACTCCGCCCCTCTGCGGTGAATGACTTGTCTCTTCCTGAGCCCCCATGGCACTCAAACCTTTCATCCTCGCCAGCCTCTTCGCCGCATCGTTCGCAACGCTCGCGGCCCCGTTTGCCTACGTGCCCAACGAGGGTTCGGGCACGGTCAGTGTCATCGATACCGCGACCGACACCGTGGTCGCCGACATCCCCGCCGGCAAGAAGCCGCGTGGCACCGTGGTGTCACTCGACGGCCGCACCGCCTATGTCAGCGACCAGCCGGGCAACCAGCTCGTGATGCTCGACCTGGCCGCGCGCAAACCCGCTGGCGTGATTACGCTGGGCGAGTCGCCCGAGGGCGTGGGCATCTCGGCCGATGGGCGCTGGGTGGCGGCGGCGGTCGAAGAGACCAACGAGGTGATGTTCGTCGACACCCGCACCCACAAGAAAACGTTCAGCGTCAAGGTGCGCGGCAAGAACCCCGAGCATGCGGTGTTCTCGCCCGACGGCCGGCTGGTGTTCGTCAGCGCCGAAGAGGGCAATGCGGTCGATGTGATCGACTTCGCGAAGCGCACGCAGGTGGCGCAGGTGGCGGTCGGCATTCGCCCGCGCGGCATCGGCTTCTCGCCCGACAGCAGCCGCGCTTACGTGGCGGCGGAAACATCGAGCGAGCTGTTCGTGATCGATGCGAAGAGCTTCACCGTGCTCGCCAAGGTGCCAGCCGGTTCGCGCAGCAACGGCATTGCGGTGCACCCCGACGGCACGCGCGTGTTCGTGTCGAACGGCGGTGACGCCAGCGTGTCGGTGTTCGACGTGGCCAGCGGCGCGTTCACCGCGACCATCGGCGTCGGCCAGCGGCCATGGAACATGGCGCTCACGCCGGATGGCAGCAAGCTCTACGTGGCCTGCGGGCGGTCGGGCGTGGTCTCGGTGATCGACACCGCGCGCGCCGTGAAACTCGCCGACATCACGGTGGGCAAGCTGCCCTGGGGTGTGGCGATCCGATGACGCGGCGTTCGATGACGCGGCAGCGCCTGGGCTGCGGGCTCGGTGCGTCGCTGGCTCTCGTCACAACCGTGGCCCGCGCCGCCAACCCGGCCGAGGTGCTGGAGCTGCCGCAGGTGCAGGTGGTGGGCACCACATTGCTGCCGGGCTCGGCCGTGCCGCTGGCCAAGCTGCCCGCGAATGCACAGCTCTTCACCAGCAAGGACCTCAAGCGCCAGGCCAGCACGAGCCTGACCGACTTCCTGGAAGCCAACGCCACCGGCCTGACCGTGAACGCCGCGCAAGGCAACCCGCACCAGCCCGACATCAACGTGCGCGGCTTCAGCGCGTCGCCGCTGCTCGGCACGCCGCAGGGCATCTCGGTGTTCTTCGACGGGGTGCGCGTCAACGAGCCCTTCGGCGACAGCGTCAACTGGGACCTGATCCCGGCGTCCGCCATCAGCAGCATCCAGCTCATCCCGGGCTCGAACCCGGCCTTCGGCTTGAACACAATGGGCGGCGCGATTGCCCTGTACACCAAGAGCGGCAGCAGCGAATACCCGGACCGGCCGGGCGGCTCGGTCAGCGCCTCGGGCGGCTCATTCGGGCGGCGCACGCTGGGCTTCGAAGGGGGTGGCAAGGCGGGGCCGTGGGACTGGTTCGCAACCGTCAACGACAGCCCGGACCACGGCTGGGCGCAGCACAACGCGAGCCATGTGCGCCAGGCCTTCGCCAAGCTCGGCTGGCAGAACGACACGACCGATCTCGACCTCAGCCTGCAGCTCGCCGACAACCGACTGGAGGGCACGCAGACACTGCCGCAAAGCTTCACCGACCCGCGCGAGGCCTACACCTGGCCCGACGCCAACACGAACCGTGTGGCCGCGCTGGCACTGAAAGGCAGCGTGGCGCTCAGTGACGTGTGGCTGCTCAGCGGCAACGCCTACGTGCGGCGCTTTCGCAACCGCAACCTCGCCAGCAACGTGAACGATGCGTTCGTGGCCGGCGATGTGGTGCAGGCCACGAACGACGCCTCGACCATCGACCAGCTCGGGCGCGGCGCCGGCATCCAGCTCACGCGCAGCGGGCCGCGCAGCGGGCCGCTCGGTGGGCCGCTCGGTGGCTTCATGCAGCGCCTGCTCGTGGGCGCGAGCGTGGACGACGGGCGCGCCCGCTTCACGCGCAGCTCGCAAGACGCGACCTTTACGCCAGAGCGCGGCACGCAGGCGCTCGGCGCGTTGACGCCCGACACCGATTCCGACTCGACCACCCGCCACACCGGGTTGTTTGCATCCGACTCGGTCGACATCGCCGAGCACTGGGCGCTGGCGCTCTCCGGCCGCTTCAACCGTGCCGATGTGACCATCACCGACCGCAGTGGCAGCGCGCCGCAGCTCAACGGCGTGCACCGCTTCGAGCGCTTCAACCCGGCCCTCGGCATCAGCTTCAACCCGAGCGCCACGTTCACGGCTTATGCGAACTACGGCGAAGGCATGCGCGCGCCCACTGCCATCGAACTGACCTGCGCCGACCCGAACGATCCGTGCAAGTTGCCGAACAATTTTCTCGCCGACCCGCCGCTCAAGAAGGTCGTGTCGCAAACCTTGGAGGCTGGCGCGCGCGGCAGCCTGGACAGCGGCGTGTCATGGAGCGTGGCCGTGTTCCGCACCGACCTGCACGACGACCTGCAGTTCATCAGCGCCAACGGCGTGGCGGTGAACGCCGGCTACTTCCAGAACGTGGGCAGCACACGCCGGCAAGGGTTGGAGCTCGACCTGCGCGGTCGCTTCAAGGCGGTCACCGCCGCACTGCACTACAGCTTTGTCGATGCGACCTTTCGCACCGGCTTCACCACGAACAGCCCCGCCAACTCGAGCGCCGATGCGAACGGTGCGATCAGCGTGCAGCGCGGTGACCGCATCCCGAGCGTCGCGCGCCACTCGCTGAAGCTGCGCCTGGATGCCGATGCCACGAGCGACTGGCGCATTGGCGCGAGCCTGCTGGTGGCGAGCAGCTTGTATGCGCGGGGCAACGAGAACAACCTCGACGCGAACGGCCGCGTGCCGGGCTATGCCGTCGTCAACCTCGACACGCGCTGGCAGCTGACGCGCCAGTTCAGCATCTTCGCGCGCATCGACAACGCACTGGGCCGGCGCTATGCCAACTTCGGCGTGACCGGCCTGAACGTGTTCACCGGCCCGGCGCGCAGCTTCGACGCGCTGAACCCGCGAGCCGAGCAGTTCCGCGGTTACGGTGCGCCGCGCGGTGGCTGGTTGGGCGTTCAGTCCACGTTCTGAGCTGCAAGGAAAGTACGCACACGCCACGCGCCTGCGAGGCATAGACTGCCTCTCCCAAAAGAACCCGGGGGAGACACCCATGAACCTGATCCGTCGTGCGGCCGCTTGTGCCACTTATGCCGCTGGTGCGGCACTGCTCGTACTCGGCGCCTGCGCATCGGCGCCGAGCCGGCCCACCGGCTGGGGCGAGCCGCAGGTGCTGGTCGCACCGTCGTCGTTCACCGGCGTGCACGGCCTGGCGGTCGATGGCAAGGGGCGGCTGCTCGCAGGCAGCGTGGTCGGCTACGAGATGTGGGAAGTCGACCGCAACACCGGCGCCGCGAAGGTGTTGATCCCCGCACCCGAAGGGCAGGCCGACGACATCGCGGTCGGGCCGAAAGGCGAGCTGGCGTGGACCAACTATCTGATGGGGATGGTGCGCTATCGCGAGAGCGACACCGCCCCGCTGAAGGTGCTCGCGAAAGATCTGCCGGGTTTGAACTCGCTCGACTTCGACCGCCGCAACGGCAAGCTCTACGCGTCGCAGGTGTTCCTGGGCGACGCGCTGTGGGAACTCGACGTGGCCGGCGTGGCCCCGCCGCGCCTGATCGCGAAAGACCTGGGCGGCTTCAACGGCTTCGAGGTCGGCCCCGACGGCATGCTGTACGGGCCGCTTTGGTTCAAGGGCCAGGTCGTGAAGATCGACCCCGCCAACGGTGCCATCACCGTCATCAACAACGAGTTCCAGATCCCGGCGGCGGCCAACCTCGACGGCAAGGGCAACCTGTGGGTCGTGGACACCAAGGTCGGGCAGCTGAGCAAGGTCGA
>JANNBF010000005.1:0-5462 GCA_031385155.1 Rhizobacter sp. | reverse complement strand
GCTGCGGTTGCCAACCGGCTGCCAGGTCCGGGCACCGTTTATTTGGAGCAGCAGTTGCGATTCCGTGCGCCAGTGCGCCCTGGCGACACAGTTCACGCCACTGTCACCGTCAAGTCGGTAGACCTCGCCAGGGCCAGAGCCCAACTGGAGACGGTGTGCCGGGTTCGCGACCTCGTGGTGATTGATGGCGAAGCCACGGTGATGACATCGTCATCTGCTCGCCGTCGCGCAAAAAGCATGGTGGCGTAGTTGCAGCGGCCTGGATTGAGTCCAGAGGCGCCCGTTCATTTTAGTCAGGCTCCAACGCCTGCCGACCCCAACAGGAAAGATTCATGAGTTACCAAGCCCCCCTCGGAGACATGTTGTTTGTCATGGAGGAACTGGCTGGCCTGCGCAAAGTGGCCGAACTTCCCGGTTTTGAAGACTTTGGTCTTGAAACGGCGCAAGCGGTGCTGGAAGAGTCGGCCAAATTCTGCGAAGGCGTGGTGGCGCCGCTGAATTGGGAGGGTGACAAAAACCCCTCTACCTGGCAAGGCGGGGCGGTCACTACAACGCCGGGCTTCAAGCAGGCGTTCGCAAAATTCGCGGAGGGCGGCTGGCAGGGTGTGATTCACCCCACCGAGTTTGGCGGCCAGGGTTTCCCCAAGCTGATCGCCACGGGCTGCACCGAGATGCTGCATGCGGCCAATATGTCGTTTGCGTTGTGCCCCATGTTGACCGATGGCGCAATCGAGGCGCTGTTGACGGCCGCCAGCCCGGCATTGCGCCAGAAGTTTGCCCCCAAACTGATTTCAGGCGAATGGACGGGGACGATGAACCTGACCGAACCGCAGGCCGGCTCTGACCTCGCCGCCGTGCGCACCCGTGCAGAGCCGCAGGCCGACGGCACTCACAAAGTGTTCGGAACCAAGATATTCATCACCTATGGCGAACACGACATGGCCGCGAACATCGTGCACCTGGTGCTGGCGCGCCTGCCGGATGCGCCGGCCGGCTCAAAGGGCATTTCGCTCTTCATCGTGCCCAAGTTCCTGGTCAATGCCGACGGCTCGCTCGGCGCGCGCAACACCATCTACTGCGGCGGCCTGGAGCACAAGATGGGCATCCACGGCAATGCCACGGCGCAGATCAACCTCGATGGTGCCGTGGGCACGCTGGTCGGCCAGCCCAACAAGGGCCTCGCCGCGATGTTCGTGATGATGAACGCGGCCCGCCTCGGCGTGGGCATGCAGTCGCTGGGCCTGACCGAAGTGGCGTACCAGAACGCCGTGGCCTACGCGAAAGACCGCATCCAGATGCGCTCGCTCTCAGGCGTGAAGAACCCCGACAAACCGGCCGACACCATCATCGTCCACCCCGATGTCCGCAAGATGCTGCTCACCGCGCGCGCCTATGCCGAAGGCGGCCGCGCGTTCGCGATGTGGACAACGCTGCAGCTCGACAAGGAACTGGCGAGCACCGACCCGGAAGTGCGCGCCGAGTGCAACGACCTGGTCTCGCTCGTCACGCCCATCGTGAAGGCCTTTCTGACTGACAACGCCTGGATCGCCACCTCGCACTGCCTGCAGGTGTTCGGCGGGCACGGCTACATCCGCGAATGGGGCATGGAGCAATACGTGCGTGATGCGCGCATCAACATGATCTACGAGGGCACGAACACTATCCAGTCGCTCGACCTGTTGGGCCGAAAGGTGCTCGGCGACAACGGTGCCAAGCTCAAGAAGTTCGGCAAGCTGGTCGCCGACTTCATTGAAGAAGAAGGCACGAACGAGGCCATGCAGGAGTTCGTGAACCCGCTCGCCGACCTCGGCGACAAGGTCACGAAGCTCACCACCGAGATCGGCATGAAGGCGTTCAAGAACCCGGATGAAGTGGGTGCTGCGGCGGTGGACTATCTTCGCGTTTGCGGCCACCTGGTGTTTGCCTACTTCTGGGCCCGCATGGCCAAGGTGGCGCTGGCAAAGTTGGAGGGCGGCGACCCGTTCTACCAAGCCAAGCTCACCACCGCGCGCTTCTACTTCGCCAAGCTGCTGCCCGAGACCGCCATGTTGATCCGCACCGCGCGGGCCGGCTCGGCGAGCCTGATGGAAATGGACGAAGCGCTGTTCTGACCCGCGACTTCAAGGGAGACGAAAAATGATCCGCAACACTCTTCACCTCGCTGTGGCCTGCGGCCTCGTGCTCGGCGCAACGCTCGCCCAGGCGCAGGCTTCCGCCCAGACCACGCCGGCCGGCCTGTGGAAGACCATCGACGACGAGACGAAGAAGGAGAAGTCACTGATCCGCTTGACCGAGAGCGGCGGCGTCATCACCGGCAAGCTGGAGAAGCTGCTCGACCCCGCGACCAAGCAAGACGCGGTGTGCGACAAGTGCACCGACGAGCGCAAAGACAAGCCGGTCGTCGGCATGACGCTCGTCAAGGGCGTCAAGCAGAACAGCACAGACAAGGCCTTGTGGGACGGCGGTGAGATCCTCGACCCGAACAACGGCAAGGTCTACAAGGTACGCCTCGTGCCGAAGGACGATGGCAAGAAGTTGGACGTGCGCGGCTACATCGGCATGCCGATGCTGGGCCGCACCCAAACATGGATTCGCGTCGAGTGACGCAAGGAGAACCCCCGATGAACCGATTCCCCGTGCGCAAGGTCGCCGTACTCGGCGCCGGCGTGATGGGCGCGCAGATTGCCGCCCACCTCGTCAATTGCAAAGTCAGCGTCGTGCTGTTTGATTTGCCGGCCAAAGACGGGCCCAAGAACGGCATCGTCACCAAAGCCGTCGAGGGCTTGAAGAAGCTCAAGCCCGCGCCGCTGGGTGTGCCGCAAGATGCGGCGCTGATCCAGCAGGCCAATTACGAAGAGCACCTCGACCTGCTGAAGGAGTGCGACCTCGTGATCGAGGCCATCGCCGAGCGCATGGACTGGAAGCTCGCGCTGTACCAGCGCATCGCGCCGGCATTGGCGCCGCACGCCATCGTGGCCAGCAACACCTCGGGCCTGTCGATCACCAAGTTGTCGGAGGTTTTGCCGGAAGACATCAAACCGCGCTTTTGCGGAATTCACTTTTTCAACCCACCGCGTTATATGGCGTTGGTGGAACTGATCAACACGCCGACCACCAACCCGGATGTGCTCGACCAGCTCGAAGCCTTCGTCACCACCGCGCTCGGCAAGAACGTGGTGCGGGCGATTGACACGCCCAACTTCATCGCCAACCGTGTCGGCATTGCCGGCATGCTGGCCACGATGAAAGAGGCCGAGACCTACGGCCTCACCTACGACGTGGTCGATGACCTGACCGGCAAGAAGCTGGGCCGCGCCAGCAGCGGCACCTTTCGCACCGCCGATGTGGTGGGCCTCGACACGATGGCGCACGTCATCAAGACGCTGCAAGACAACTTGGCCAGCGATCCGTTCTTCCCGACCTACGCCACGCCCAAGGTGCTGGCCACGTTGATCGAGAAGGGCGCGCTCGGCCAGAAGGTCGGCGCGGGCTTCTACAAGAAGGTGGGCAAAGACATCCTGCGGCTGGATGCGGCCAGCGGCGAGTACGTGGCCGGTGGCGGCAAGGCCGACGACATCGTCGCGCGCATCCTCAAGAAGCCGCCAGCCGAACGCCTGAAGCTGCTGCGCGAATCGAAGAACCCGCAGGCGCAGTTCCTGTGGGCGATCCTGCGCGACGGCTTCCATTACGCCGCCGTGCACCTGGCCGACGTGGCCGAGAGCGCGCGCGATGTCGACTTCGCGATGCGCTGGGGCTTCGGTGTCAGCCAGGGCCCGTTCGAGTTGTGGCAGGCGGCCGGCTGGCTGCAGGTGGCGCAGTGGGTCGCGGAGGACATCGACGCTGGCAAGGCGCTGAGCACCGCCCCGCTGCCGTCGTGGGTGTTCGACGGCCCGGTGGCCGCGAACGGCGGTGTGCACCGCGCCGAGGGCTCGTGGAGCGCGGCGCACGCACGCTGGGTTGCGCCCAGCACCTTGCCCGTGTACGCACGCCAGCACTTCCGCGAAGGCGTGTTCGGCGCCGGCGGGCCCGAGCCGCTGAAGGCCGGCACCGAGGTCTTCAAGAACGATGAAGTGCGGGTGTGGACGCTCGATGGCGAGGTGCTGATCGCCAGCATCACCGCCAAGCTGCACCTCATCAGCCCGACCGTGACCGAGGGCCTCGTCAAGGCCGTGGAACTGGCCGAGGCCTCGTACAAGGGCCTGGTGATCTGGTCGCCCGACGACGTGTTCTCGGCCGGCGCCAACCTGGAAGCGCTGATGCCGGTGTTCATGAAGAGCGGCGCCAAAGGCATCGCGCCGGAAGAGAAGAAGTTGCAGGACGCGATGCTGCGCATCCGCTACGCCAATGTGCCGGTGGTCAGCGCCGTTCGCGGCATCGCGCTCGGCGGGGGCTGTGAGCTCGCGGTGTATTCGGCCAAGCGCGTGGCGGCGATGGAGAGCTACATGGGGCTGGTCGAGGTTGGCGTCGGGTTGATCCCGGGCGGCGGCGGCCTGGCCTACATCGCACGCCGCGCAGCCGAGATGGCGAGCGCGGGCAACGCCAATGCCGACACCTTCCAGTTCGTGCGCGACGGCTTCACGAACGCCGCGATGGCCAAGGTCGGCACCAGCGCCATCGAGAGCCGCCAGCTCGGCTACCTGCTGTGGAGCGACGTGATCGTGCCCCACAAGGACGAGTTGCTGTTTGTTGCGATCCAGCAGGCGAAGGCGATGTTCGACAGCGGCTACCGCGCGCCGGCCAGGGCGCTGTTCCCGGTGGCGGGGCGCAATGCCATCGCCACGATCAAGGGTCAGCTCGCAAACATGCGAGACGGCGGCTTCATCAGCGCGCACGACTTCCACATCTCGTCGCTGATCGCCGATGTGGTGTGTGGCGGTGATGTGGACGCCGGCTCGCTCGTCACCGAGGAGTATTTGATGGCGCTGGAGCGCAAGCACTTCTGCGGGCTGTTGGAGAACGAGAAGAGCCAGGCGCGGATCATGGGCATGCTGCAGACGGGCAAGCCCGTTCGCAACTGAGCCCGGCCTGCCCCTTCCCCCTCTGGGGGAAGGCCGGGATGGGGGCAAGCCAGAGTCAAACCAATGGAACAACAAGCCAGCACCGCCGCCAAACGCAATGTCATCACGCTGCGCAACGGCATGACCGACGCCGAGCGCAGGCTGTGGTCGCGGTTGCGTGGCGAACAACTTGGCGTCAAGTTCCGAAGGCAGCACCCGCTGGGCACATACGTGCTCGACTTCGCTTGCCTGAGCTCGAAGGTCGTGGTCGTGGTCGTGGTCGTGGTCGAGGTGGATGGGTCCCAGCATGTCGATCAGGCGGCCTATGACGTGCGGCGCACCGCATGGTTGGAAGGGCAGGGCTACATCGTTCTGCGGTTCTGGGCGAATGAGGTTTTGTCGGAAACGGATGGGGTGGTGGGTCGCATCGTCGAAGTGTTGAGTACTTCGGCGGGCGTGCCGTAG
>JANNBF010000102.1:0-38881 GCA_031385155.1 Rhizobacter sp. | reverse complement strand
TCTTTGCCGATGAAGTGGATCTGCTCAACCTCGGGGTCGGCCATGAAGGCGTCGAAGTCGTCCCGGCCGAGTTGGGCGAAGTGGTTCTTGAGTGACGCGAGGTAGCCCACCGGCGCATCGAGCCAGACGTAGAAGTACTTGCCCGGTGCGTCCGGAATCTCGATGCCGAAGTAGGGCGCGTCGCGCGAGATGTCCCAGTCGTTCAGGCCGGCGCGGCCGTCGGCATCGACCGCGAACCATTCCTTGATCTTGTTCAGCACCTCGGGCTGCAGCGTGCCGGCGGTCGTGGTCCATTCCTTCAGGAAGTCGACACAGCGCGGCGACGACAGCTTGAAGAAGTAGTGGTCGCTCGACTTGCGCACCGGCGCCGCGCCGGTCAGCGTGGAGTACGGGTGCTTCAGGTCGGTGGCCGAATAGACCGCGCCGCAGTTCTCGCAGTTGTCGCCGTACTGGTCTTTCGTCCCGCACTTCGGGCACTCGCCCTTGATGTAGCGATCGGGCAGGAACATGCCCTTCACCGGGTCGTAGAACTGCTCGACGCTGCGCACGTCGATCAACCCCTGCTCGCGCAGGGCCCGGTAGATGTCTTGCGCGAGCGCGTGGTTTTCGGGCGCGTCGGTCGAGTGCCAGTTGTCGAAGCCGATGTGAAAGCCGTCGAGGTACGGCTTGCGACCGGCGGCGATCTGCGCCACGAAGGCCTGCGGGGTCAGGCCCGCCTTCTCGGCCGCGATCATGATGGGCGCGCCGTGCGCGTCGTCGGCGCACACGAAGTGCACCTCGTGGCCCGCCATGCGCTGGAAGCGCACCCAGATGTCGGCCTGGATGTACTCCATCATGTGCCCGATGTGGAACGGCGCGTTGGCGTAGGGCAGGGCGGTGGTGACGAACAGCTTGCGGGTCATGGCAGCGATTTTAGGTGGCGCGGCACGCGCCGGCGTGAGCCAGTGCAGGCCACGGCGAAGTCGCCCCTCACCTTGCGGGCGCAGCCACGGGAGCTGCAGCCGAAGGCCCCGCCGGTGAAGTGCAGTCGATGCGCCAGACTGCGGGGCTGCGGGCCCGGTCTTCGAGTGCCGCCCACACTGACTGCAAGCGGTCTGTTTCGGCGCTGCGCAATTGATGATCGACCGCCTCGAAACGCATCGCGCAGTAGCCGCCGGCGCGGCGCTGGGCACGTTCGCTGAACTGCACATAGGCCGCTTCGGGGATCAGCGCATCGCTCGCCGACCATGCGTGCAGCAGCGGCCGGGGGTCGGCCAGCAGCGGTGCTTCGAGCGGCCAGCCGACCAGGTCGTGCCAGTAGCGCCAGGAGCGGCCTTCGAGTACGGGGCGGCCTTCGGGGCGCATTGGCGAGGCTTCGGGGAGCATCGGCGAGCTTTCGGGCTCAGGGCGCTGCGCGCGGGCCATCAGCGCGCCCCACGCCGCCTCGGCGCCAAGGCGGCGGGCTTGCAGCCGGCCCACGTCAGCCGGGTCCAGGCCGGCGTGGGAGACCATCACGAGCAGCACCGCTTCGGGCAAGGCGGCAGCCAGGCGGGGCAGCAACTCGGCGCCTTCCGACAGACCGACGAGCACGAGCGGAGGCGGCGTTGCGCTCGCGGCCTGCGCGCCCGGCCCCGCCAGTGCGGTGCTGAGCCGCACGGCCACATCGGCCCAGGCCGACAGCGCGTCGGCCTGCACGAAAGCCTTGCTGCACGCCGCACCGCCGCCCGGCAACGCAGCGCCGAGCAACGGCTTTTGCAGCAGCACGACCTGTGCATGCAACAGCCCGGCAAACAGACGGTCGGCCGATGAGGCCAGTGGCTCGCAGCCCGAGCCGGGCACGACGATCACGCGAAAGCGCAGCGGTGCGGCGAGCGCGTCGCGCACCAGTGCCTGGCCGGGCAGGCCGGCGGGGGTGCGGTCGGTGAAGGTGGGCGGCGCGCCAGCCGTTGCTTCGGCCGCAACGGTGTGGCCCATGCTCAACGCGAGGGTTGCAGCACACGCTGCCACCCTCGCGGCGCACTGCATCACCGTGCGCCGGCGCGGCATTGCGCCCCGCGGGCGGGGCTCACTTGAAGACTTGAACGCTCTCGGTCTTCGCCGGCACCGCCGGCGCGCTGCCTTCGGTGCGCGGCGCGTTCACCGGGCGCATCTGGCGCGCCATGCCGCCTTCGGCCAGTGCGATCTGCTCAGAGAACTGCTCGAACACGTTGTCGGCCAGGCTCTTCGAGGTTTCGCGGATCACCTTGCCACGGTTCGGCGGCAGGATGTCCCCGCGCATCGACAGCAGCTTCGTGTCGGAGCCTGCGCCCTGGGCCGAGAACGCCGCCTTGATCTCGAAGGTCTTGGTGCTGATGAGCGAGAAGTCGGCCACCAGGTCCAGGCTGTAGATGTGGCTCGCGTTCGCCGTGCCCTGGATCGGTGACAGGCTGTCGCGGAACTGCAGGCTGGTCAGGGTGCCGAAGAGCACGTAGTCGGCGCCGCTGAACTCGCCCTTGCGGATGCGCGCCACGATGTCGGTCACCTGCGGCTGGCGGTAGGGAGTGGCGACCTTGCCGGTCTTCATCTGGTTGAGCACCTGCTCGGCCTTGGTCGGCTGCGGCGCGCCGCTGTCGAACGCCTTCCCCTGCACCAGGCGGAAGGTGCTGCCCTTGAGCAGCGAGCCCTTCACGTCATTCGTGAACGAGCCCAGCTCGCGCTGTTCGACGTAGCTGTACTGGCCCGCCACGTAGGTGCCCTGGCCCTGGTAGCTGGCTGACATGCTGTTGCGGTTCGCGCTTAGCGCGGCGCTCTCCTTGATGGTCGCGACCTCGAAGTACTGGGCCACCTCTTGGGTGTAGGCCAGGTCGGTGACGGCGATGCGCGGCTGCGCCTGCGCGCTGGCTACGGCCATGAGCAGGGCGGACGAAATGATGGCGCCAGCAAGGCGGGCGGATGCAAGACTGGCGGCTGCGCGCAACGAGCGGGTGGTCGGCATGTTCATCGTGTTCCCCTTCAGCGCTTGGTGGTCTTGCGAATCTCTTTCTCGTCCTGCCATTCGATCGTGCCTTCCTGCACGTCGAACAGCTTTAGCGTGAACTTGTAGTACACGTCTTTCGTGGCGTTGTTCTGCTTGACGATGCTCGTCAGCTCGCCTTCGACGCTGAACTTCGCCGCCGTCATCTGGCCGACCTTGGCGGTCGTGCCCTGCTTGTACAGGCCGCTCTGGTTCTGGCGCGTGAGCTCGTCGACGCCGGGCTGCATTTCCGAAATCGAGCGCGTGAAGCGCACCTTGCCCGACTTGACGAGCGCGGTCTGGATCGAGTTCATCACGTTGGTCGTGTCGATGTACTCGCTGGTCTTGTTCTTGACGGTCGAGATCGTCACCGTCGGGCGGCCGGTGAAGATGCCGGTTTCCAGCAGGCTGCCGACCATCTTCTCGGCAATCATCTGCAAATCGGTGGAGCCGAACTCGTTGGTCACCAGTTCCACGCCCTTGGCGTCACCGTAGTTGGTGGTCTGGCGGTCGAAGCGGATCACCGGCGAGGCGACCTTCTTGGTCTCGCAGCCGGTGGCCAGCACGGCGATGCCGGCAAGCGCCAGCAGCAGCGCACGGCGCGGGTGTTGGGGGGTGTTGTGCATGAGGTGTTTCTCCGTCAAAAGGGGCACGAGGGGCAGGTCGTCTCGGGTAGCGTGGGCGCCACGCGTTGCGCTATTTTTCGACGTTCATCTCGATCCGGAAGTCGACCGTCTTCGAGCTGGGTGCGACGCTCTTGACCACGGCGACCTGCTGGCCGTAGACGACCAGTTGCTTCCAGGATTCACCGTCGCCCACCTGCATGCCGCTGGCGTCCAACCACTTGAAGCGGTAGAACACCTGCCGGTTGGCCACCTCGGTGTTGCGCATGTCGGCCTCGACCACCAGCACGTCGGAGCGGCGGGCGGCGCGGATCTCGTCGACCTTCACGCCGTTGGGCTCACCGCGCAGCATGACCTTGGATGCGGCGCTGCCGGCTTCCTGGGCCACAGCGGGTTGAATCAACGAGGTTGCCAGCAGCAGGCCGGCAGCGAACAGATGGCGTTTCATGGAAGCGTCCTCTCAAGAAGGGTGAATTGGCGCGTGGTCGGCTTGTCGCAAAGCGGCGGCAGCGAGCTTCAGTTTCGTGGGTGTCACTTTCGTGGGCGTGATTTTCGTGGGCGTCATTTTCGTGGGTGTCATTTGCCCGCTGCCGAAGCCGCCTTGGCGGGTGCCGCCGGTGCGGCGGGCTTGGCGGCCGGTTTGGCCGCAGGCTTGGTCGAGACCGGTGCCACCGTCTTGGCAGGCACCGGCACGGCGCCTGCGCCGGCGGCCACGGCGGTCGTCGGCAACTGGCCGAACGCGGCCACCTGCCCCAGGTTCACGGCACCACTGCGCACCTGCACCGGCACCAGTGCGTACTGGCCTTGAACGCGCACCACAGAGCCGGTATCGCGGCCGTCGATCAAGAGCCGGTGTTCGCCTTCGGGCACGTAGCCGCGCGCAATGGTCACGAGGCCGGGCAGCGTGCGCCACATGCGGTCGTCAGCTTGTTCGGTCAAGGCCGAGCCGGCCATGCCGACGATGCTGCCGAACGGGCCGGCGCGCTTTTGCAACTCGTTCTGTGCCACGCCTTTGGCGACGGCCCGCGTGGCGCCGCGCAGCATCATGCCGGGCATCTCATCTTTCAAGGCGCGGCGTGCCATCACGTTCATGTCGACCACCGAGGCGGCCTTCAGCGTGACGCTGCCCACCGTCAGGCTCGTCGGCCCGACTTCGCGCGCCGCTTCGATCACGGGGTAGGAAATGCTCACCGTGCCGATCTGGCTCGCGATCGGCACCGGCAGCGTGAAGGTGCGGGGCTTGCGTGCCGGCGCGTTGCCTGTCTCGATGATGAACAGCACATCGGTCATGCGCTGCTTGCGGCGGTGGGTGAAGCCGGTTCGCTCGTCGAGGCCGCGCAGGCCTTCGTCTAGCAAGGGCGTGTCGGGCTTGAGTTCGATGGCCTTGCGGTAGCCCGGCGCGGCCAGGCCCGATTCGTTCAGCACCTCGTACAGGAAGCCGGCGAGGTAATGGCTCAGTGCGTTCTGGTAGCCGTTGCGCAGCTTCAGCACCTCGGGGTCGTTCAGGCTCTCGACCGGGTAGCCGTTCAGCTCTTTGCCGCTGACCGCAACACCCTTGCTCTTGGCCTCCTCTTCGGCGGCGGCGGTCTCCTTGGCGCGGAACGCGGCGATCACGGCCTCGCGCTCATGCGTGCGCTTGATGTCGACGCGGGCGTTGTCCCAGTCTTTTTCGGCAATGCGGTTCAGCGCCAGGCGGGTCGTGAGCCAGACCTTTTCGTAGTCTTGCCCCTCATAGGTTTTCAGGCGTTCACTGATGAGCGCTGCGCCGGCCATGCCCAGGAGCTTCTGCGGGTTCGACTTGGCAGCGGCTTCCCATTCGTTGACCTTGCCGTCGGCCAGCAGCCAGGCAGCCGTGCTTTCCTTGTACTGCTGGTTCTGGCGCAGCAGCTCGCCGCGCTCCATGTTGTAGAGCAAGGCGGCGCGCGCATCGTCCGTCTTGGCCGACGCCTCGAGTTCTTTCAGGCCTGCCGCAGCGCCGCCGGAACTTTGCGCGGCTTGCACCTGGGTTGCCAACTTGTCATGGCTTTCCATCGAAGCGCAACCTGCCAACATCGCAACGGCGCACGGGCCGCTTCGAACCAACCACTTCCGCAGTGTCATGTGAAGCCTCTTCTGATGAGATCGAACGAACAGGTGCTTGAAGAGGGCTGACGAGGCGCAGGTGGGGCTCGGCCGCAGGTGCGACGGCGTGCAAATGCAGCGGCTGGCGTCACGTCGCTGCTCACGCTTGTGGCGTTTTGGAGCAGCCTCTCCCTTGGCGAAAGAATGTATCAGATGGCTTGCAGGTGTGACTTCGTGCATGTGGGTGTTGCGCCGAGGCTCCCCGCGACCACCGGGTCGTTCGCCGTGCCTGCCGACCTGCTTGACCAGCGCCCCGCACCGCGTTGGCGCACGCCTCGGCTAGACTCGTTTGTTACCCCTTCCAAAGAGCGCCATGCCTGTCAACGACACCCTCCTGCTCGATGCGCTCAAGACCGTCATCGACCCGAACACCGGCACGGATTTCGTCTCCACGCGCCAGCTGAAGAACCTGCGCTTCACCGGCGCCGATGTCGCCTTCGACATCGAGCTCGGGTACCCGGCCAAGAGCCAGATCGAGCCGCTGCGCACCGCGCTCGTTGCCGCGGCGCAAGGCGTGGCGGGGGTCGCTACGGTGACCATCGACATCACGACCAAGGTCGTGCCGCACGCGGTGCAGCGCGGCGTGCAGTTGCTGCCCAAGGTGAAGAACATCGTCGCCGTGGCCTCGGGCAAGGGCGGTGTCGGCAAGAGCACGACGGCCGTGAACCTGGCGCTGGCGTTGGCTGCCGAAGGCGCTGCGGTGGGCATCCTCGATGCCGACATCTACGGCCCGAGCCAGCCGATGATGATGGGCCTCAGTGGCCGCCCTGACAGCGCCGACGGCAAGACCATGGAGCCGATGCGCAACTTCGGTGTCGAGGTCATGTCGATCGGCTTTCTGGTCGAGCCCGACCAGGCCATGATCTGGCGCGGCCCGATGGCTACACAAGCGCTCGAGCAGTTGCTCAGGCAAACGAACTGGGGCGAGCTCGACTACCTGATCGTCGACATGCCGCCCGGCACCGGCGACATCCAGCTCACGCTCAGCCAGCGCGTGCCGCTGACCGGCGCGGTGATCGTCACCACGCCGCAAGACATCGCGCTGCTCGATGCGCGAAAGGCCATCAAGATGTTCGAGAAGGTGGGCGTGCCGATCCTCGGCATCGTCGAGAACATGGCGGTGCACGTGTGCTCGCAGTGCGGCCACGTGGAGCACATCTTCGGCGAGGACGGCGGCAAGCGCATGGCGGCTGAGTACGCGATGGACTACCTCGGCGCGCTGCCGCTCAGCATGGCGATCCGCGTGGACGCCGACGGCGGCCGCCCGAGCGTGGTGAACGCGCCTGACGGTGAAGTCGCCGGCCTGTACAAGGCGATGGCGCGGCAGGTGGCGGTGAAGATCGCGCAGCGCGCGAAAGACTTCTCGGCGAAGTTCCCGAGCATCACGATCTCGAAAGACACTTGAGCGAAGCCTGGGGTGGCGCTCAGAGAACGCTCTGAAAAAACCCCAGAGAAAGGGTTCTGAATGAACCTTCTCGACGGCATGCGCTACTTGGTGGCGCTGGAGCAGCACAAGCACTTCGGCCGCGCCGCGAGTGCCTGCCACATCACGCAGCCGGCGCTGTCGAACGCACTGCGCGCGCTCGAGGCCGACCTCGGCGTGGCCATCGTGCGGCGCGGCCGCACCTACGCCGGCCTCACGCCCGAAGGCGAGCGCGTGCTCGACAGTGCCAACCGGCTGCTGCGCGAACAGGAGCTGCTGCGCCAGGACCTGCACAGCGAGGTCGGCCGCCCACGCGGTGCGCTGATGATCGGCGCGGTGCCGACCACGCTGCCGATCGCGGCGCGCTTCGTGGCGCAACTGCAGGCACGCTACCCCGGCATCACGCCGGTGCTGCGCTCGCTCAGCTCTCCCGAGATCGAGACCGGTCTGGAGAGCCTGTCGCTCGACCTCGGCCTGGGCTACACCGACCGGGGCGCCAAGTTCGTGTGCGTGCCGCAGTACGTGGAGCAGTACTTCCTGCTGCGCCGCGCGGCCGGCGTCAGCATTGATGCGCGCGGCCCGCTGCAGTTCGGCAAGAAGGTGAACTGGCGCGACGCTGCCTTGCTGCCGCTGTGCCTGCTGACGCCCGAGATGCACAACCGCACCCTGGTCGACGCGGCCTTCGCGGCGGCGGGCGCGCAGCTCAAGCCGGCCATCGAGACCAACTCCATCGTGACCGTGGTGCTGGCCGTGCTCGATGGTCAGGTGGCCGCCGTGATCCCGGGTGCGCTGATGGCCCTGGCGCGCGGCTACCCGGGGCTCGAAGCCTTGCCGCTGCGCGAGCCCGATGTGCGCACGCCCATCGGCTTCATGCATGCGGCGGGCATGCGGCCTTCGCGGGCACTCGAAGCCGCCTTGACGCTGGCGCAAGACGGCGCCTGGCTGCGCCTCGCGGCGACGCACGGGGGCCTGCTCAGCGCTTGATCTTTCCGAGGGTTTGCCCAGCCATTCATTCGCGTCGTGAATCGCATGGTTCGCGGAAACAATTGGACACTTCGCAGTCGCCCGTCGGATAGTCCCCCGGCTCGCCGCTGGAGTCGTTGCCAAAGCGGTGGGGCGCACAGACCACAACAATCGGAGAGACAACCCATGACCGCTGGAACCATCACATCGGGCAACGCGCCTGCGCGCAGCGACGGCAGCCCCGGCTTTCTCGACAAGGAACGCATCATTGCCGGTGCCGGCTTCAACCGCTGGCTCGTGCCGCCCGCAGCGCTCGCGATCCACCTGTGCATCGGCATGGCGTATGGCTTCTCGGTGTTCTGGCTGCCGCTGTCGAAGGCGTTGGGCATCAAGGAAGCCGTCAAGTGCGGCCCCGAGATCGGTTTCTTTCAAGAGCTGTTCATCACCACCTGCGACTGGAAGATCGCGACCCTCGGCTGGATGTACACGCTGTTCTTCGTGTTCCTCGGCGGCTCGGCCGCCATCTGGGGCGGCTGGCTCGAACGGGCCGGGCCGCGCAAGGCCGGCGTGGTCAGCGCAGTGTGCTGGTGCGGTGGCATGGTGCTGTCGGCCATCGGTGTGGCAACACACCAGTTCTGGCTGATGATCCTCGGCTCGGGGGTGATCGGCGGCATCGGTTTGGGCCTGGGCTACATCAGCCCGGTGAGCACGCTGATCAAGTGGTTCCCGGACCGGCGCGGCATGGCCACCGGCATGGCGATCATGGGTTTCGGCGGCGGCGCGATGATCGGCTCACCGCTGGCAGCCGAGCTGATGAAGCGCTTCGCAACGCCTACCGACGTGGGCGTGATGTCGACCTTCCTCGTGATGGCGGCGGTCTACTTCGTCTTCATGATGGCCGGCGCGCTGGGCTACCGCGTGCCGCCGAGCGGCTGGAAGCCCGCCGGCTGGACACCGCCCGCCGCACAAGCCAACAACGCGATGATCACGCAGCGCCACGTGCACGTGAAGAAGGTCTGGGGCATTCCGCAGTTCTGGCTGGTGTGGATGGTGTTGTGCATGAACGTGTCGGCCGGCATCGGTGTCATCGGCATGGCCAGCCCCATGCTGCAAGAGGTGTTCGGCGGCAACCTGATCGGCGTGGCCAAGAAGTTCGGTGAGCTGGACAAGGTGCAGCTGGCGGCCATCGCGGGTGTCGCCGCAGGCTTCACGGCGCTGCTGAGCCTGTTCAACATCGGTGGCCGCTTCTTCTGGGCGACCTTGTCCGACAAGCTCGGCCGCAAGGTCACCTACGTGGTGTTTTTCGTGCTCGGCGGGCTGATGTACGCCAGCATCCCCGGCAGCGCCGGCGCTGGCAGCAAGCTGCTGTTCGTGGCCGCGTTCTGCATCATCCTGAGCATGTACGGCGGCGGCTTCGCGACGGTGCCGGCCTACCTGGCCGACCTGTTCGGCACGCAGATGGTCGGCGCCATTCATGGCCGCCTGCTGACCGCGTGGGCCACGGCCGGCATCCTCGGGCCGGTGGTCGTGAACTACATGCGCGAATACCAGCTCGGCCTGGGGCTGCCGCGCGAGCAGGTCTACAACCAGACCATGTACATCCTCGTCGGCATGCTGATGATTGGCCTGGTGTGCAACCTCCTCGTGCGGCCGGTGGCCGACAAGTGGTTCATGACCGACGCCGAACTGGCGGAAGAAAAGCGCCTCGCGCACGACCGCGCCGCTGCGGCCGAAGTCGGCATGGGTTCTGCCGGCAGCGCAGCAACGCCGGTCGCACTGGTGGCGCTGGCGTGGGCTGGTGTCGGCATTCCTCTGGCGTGGGGTGTCTACAAGACGCTGATCAACGTCGGCAAGTTCTTCAACTGATCTTCGTTTGATATTGGCAAGGGCTGGTGCATCGCATGAATGAAGTCGTGGCGTCGGTCAGTGCCGATGAGATGCGCCAGCGCATCAAGCGCAAGAGCCGGCTCAAGGGCCGGCAGGTCGACGATGCGTCGCTCGCCGACGTGCGCGCGTTGCTCGGCGTGCGGCCGGCCGAAGGCTGGCCGCGCGACCGGCTCATCGAGCACCTGCACCTGCTGCAGGACAAGTACCTCGCGCTGCACGAGCGCCACCTGGTGGCGCTGGCGCGCGAGACGAATGTGCCGATGGCCGAGGTCTTCGAGGTCGCGACTTTCTATCACCACTTCGAGGTGCTGGCCGACGGTGAAACGCCCTCGGCCATCACGGTGCGCGTGTGTGACGGCCTGTCGTGTGAGATGGCCGGCGCGCGCGCCTTGCTCGACCGCTTGCCCGCGTTGCTGGGCGCCGATGTCAAAGTGATTTCGGCACCGTGTATTGGCCGCTGCGAGCAGGCGCCTGCGGTGGTGGTGCACCAGTGCCCCGTGCCGCACGCGACCGAGGCCAGTGTGCTCGGCGCGGTGCAGCGTCACCTGATCCATCACCCGGCCGCGAGCGCCGGCCAGGCCTTCGAGCCGCAGACGCTTGCAGCGCATGCGGTGACCTCATCCCCATTGCAGGTGGCGCCTGATTTCACCGACTACGCCGCGTACGTGGCGGCTGGCGGCTACCTGCTGGCGGCCGAGGCCGTTTCGGGTGCGCGCAGCAGCGACGAACTGGTCAAGACGCTAGAAGATTCGGGCCTGCGCGGCCTGGGCGGCGCGGGCTTCCCGGCCGGGCGCAAGTGGCGCATCGTGCGTGACACCGCCGCGCCGCGCCTGATGGCCGTGAACATCGACGAAGGCGAGCCCGGCACCTTCAAGGACCGCACCTACCTCGAGCGCGACCCGCACCGCTTTCTCGAAGGCGTGATCGTGGCCGCGGCTGCGGTCGGCATCGACGCCTGCTACCTGTACCTGCGCGACGAATACCACGGTTGCCGCGAGCTGTTGACGCAGGAGCTGGCGAAGCTGCAGGCGTCGGCCCCGTTCAAGCTGCCGCACATCGAACTGCGCCGTGGTGCGGGCGCGTACATCTGCGGCGAAGAGTCCGCAATGATCCAGAGCATCGAAGGCCAGCGCGGCGAGCCGCGCCTGCGCCCGCCCTACATCGCGCAAGTCGGCCTGTTCGGGCGGCCCACGTTGGAGCACAACTTCGAAACGCTGTACTGGGTGCGTGACATCGTGCAGCACGGCCCCGCGTGGTTCAGCGGCTTCGGGCGCCATGGCCGCAAGGGCCTGCGCAGCTTCTCGGTCAGCGGCCGCGTCAAACAGCCGGGCGTGAAGCTGGCGCCGGCGGGTATCACGGTCACCGAACTCGTCGACGAATACTGCGGCGGCATGCTCGATGGCCACACGCTCTATGCCTACCTTCCGGGTGGCGCGTCCGGCGGCATCCTGCCGGCGAGCCTGGCCGACATACCGCTCGACTTCGACACCTTGCAAGCCTACGACTGCTTCATCGGCTCGGCCGCGGTGATCGTGCTCAGCCAGCATGACAAGGCCCGCGACGCCGCACTCAACATGATGAGGTTCTTCGCGCATGAGAGCTGCGGCCAGTGCACGCCGTGCCGCGTGGGCACCGACAAGGCCGCCACGCTGATGCAGGCGGCCGTGTGGGACCAGGCCACGTTGACCGACCTGGGCGACGTGATGGTCGACGCGTCGATCTGCGGCCTCGGCCAGGCCGCACCCAACCCGATGCGCAGCGTGCAGAAGCACTTCGCCCACGAGATCGCCAAAGGCACCGCATGAACGCACCCACAACGCTCGCGCAACTGACGGCTGCGACCGTCGAGCTGAAGATCGACGGCCGCACAGTCACCGCGCTCGAAGGCGAAACGATCCTGAGCGTGGCGCGGCGCGAAGGCGCCACCATCCCCACGCTGTGCTTCAAGGACGGCTACCGCCCCGACGGCAACTGCCGCGCCTGCATGGTCGAGGTCAAGGGCGAGCGCGTGCTGGCGCCGAGCTGCTGCCTCAATGTAGCCAAGGGCATGGAGGTCACGACCGACTCACCCCGCGCCCGCAAGAGCCAGGCGATGGTGCTCGAGATGCTGCTCGCCGACCTGCCGGAGCAGGGCTTCAAGTGGGTCGATGGCGACGCCGCCCGGCCGCACGGCGAGTTGAGCGATTGGGCGCAGCAAGCGGGCGTGAGCGTGCGCCCCGAGCTGCGTGCCTTGCAGCGCGCGCCGGTCGCACCCGACCTGTCGCACCCGGCGATGGCGGTGAACCTGGACGCCTGCATCCAGTGCACACGCTGCATCCGCGCCTGCCGCGAAGAGCAGGTGAACGACGTGATCGGCATGGCGATGCGCGGTGCCCACAGCGAAATCGTCTTCGATCTCGGCGACAAGATGGGCGACAGCACCTGTGTGGCCTGCGGCGAGTGCGTGCAGGCCTGCCCGACCGGCGCGCTGATGCCCAAGACGGCCATCGGCACGCAGGTGGTGGACAAGAAGGTTGACTCCGTCTGCCCGTTCTGCGGCGTCGGTTGCCTGCTGACCTACAACGTGCGTGACAACGCGATCATCAGCGTCGATGGCCGCGACGGCCCGGCCAACCACAGCCGCCTGTGCGTGAAGGGCCGCTTCGGCTTCGACTACGCGAGCCACCCGCAGCGCCTGACCACACCGCTCATCCGCAAGGCCGGCGTGCCGAAGGACGACAAGGCCGTGCCGAACCCGGCCGACTGGTCCGAGGTGTTCCGTGAAGCCACCTGGGCCGAGGCGCTCGACTATTCCGCCGGCCAGTTGCGTGGCCTGCGGGACACGTATGGCCCGAAATCACTCGCCGGCTTCGGCTCGGCCAAGGGCAGCAACGAAGAGGCCTACCTGTTCCAGAAGCTGGTGCGCACCGGCTTTGGCAGCAACAACGTCGACCACTGCACGCGCCTGTGCCATGCGTCCAGCGTGGCGGCCCTGCTCGAAGGCGTGGGCTCGGGGGCAGTCAGCAACCCGGCGGGTGATGTGGAGCATGCCGAGCTGATCTTCATCATCGGCTCGAACCCCACGTCGAACCACCCGGTCGCGGCCACGTGGATGAAGAACGCGGCGCAGCGTGGTGCCAAGATCGTGCTCGCCGACCCGCGCAAGACCGACATCGCCCGCCACGCCTGGCGCTCGTTGCAGTTCAACGCCGACACCGACGTCGCGATGCTCAACGCGCTGATCCACGTCGTGATCGAAGAGGGCCTGACCGACGCGCGTTTCATCAACGAGCGCGTGGCCAACTTCGAGGCCCTGAAGGAGAACGTGCGCGGCTACAGCCCGGAAGCGATGGAGCCGATCTGCGGCATACCGGCGCAAACGCTGCGTGAGGTCGCACGCGCATTCGCCACTGCCAAGAGCGCGATGATCCTGTGGGGCATGTGCATCAGCCAGCACGTGCACGGCACCGACAACGCCCGCTGCTTGATCGCGTTGGTCAGCGTCACCGGGCAGATCGGCAAGCCCGGCTCCGGGCTGCACCCGCTGCGCGGCCAGAACAACGTGCAGGGCGCGAGTGATGCGGGGTTGATCCCGATGATGTTCCCGAACTACCAGCGCGTCGACAACCCGGCCGTGCATGCGTGGTTCGAAGACTTCTGGAACACCAAGCTCGATGCGAAACCCGGCTACACCGTCGTCGAGATCATGCACAAGGCGCTTGCGCCCGACAGCGACCCGCACAAGGTGCGCGGCATGTACATCATGGGCGAGAACCCCGCGATGAGCGACCCCGACCTGAACCACGCGCGGCATGCGCTGGCCTCGCTCGACCACCTCGTCGTGCAAGACATCTTCATGACCGAAACCGCGTGGCTCGCCGACGTGGTGCTGCCCGCCAGCGCCTGGCCCGAGAAGGGCGGCACGGTCAGCAACACCGACCGCATGGTTCAGATGGGCCGGCGTGCGCTCGACATGCCCGGCGACGCGCGCCAAGACCTGTGGATCATCCAGCAGCTCGCGACCCGCATGGGCCTGCCGTGGAACTACGAAGGCGAAGACTCGGGCGCAGCCGCCGTGTATGAAGAGATGCGCCAGGCCATGCACGGTGTGATCGCCGGCATCACCTGGGAGCGGCTGGAGCGCGAAGGCAGCGTCACCTACCCGTGCCTGACGGCAGACGACCCGGGCCAGCCCATCGTCTTCCACGACACCTTCCCGACCGCCGATGGCCGCGTCAAGCTCGTGCCAGCCGACATCATCCCGGCCAACGAGCGGCCCGATGCGAGCTTCCCGTTCGTGCTGATCACCGGGCGCCAGCTGGAGCACTGGCACACCGGCAGCATGACGCGCCGCGCCAGCGTGCTCGACGCGCTGGAGCCGCTGGCCACGGCGTCGATGAATGGCGCCGAGATGGCCGACATGGGCTTGCAACCGGGCGACGTGGTCACGCTGCGCTCGCGCCGAGGTGAAGTCGCGTTGCACCTGCGTCGCGACGACGGCACACCGCGCGGCGCGGTGTTCGTGCCCTTCGCCTACTACGAAGCGGCGGCAAACCTGATGACGAATGCGGCGCTCGACCCGGTCGGCAAGATCCCCGAGTTCAAGTACTGCGCGGTGCAGGTACTGGCCGGCGGCACGCCGATGGCCAGCGCCGGGTATGGAACCGGCGCCTCCTGAACCGGGCGCGAGCCAAGTCGTGCGGCTCACGAGCGCCGCCGCTCCGCTGACGCACGAGATCGAGGTGCGTGATGAGTTCGGGGCCACGCGCCGCATCGCCATCCCGGCCGAGCGCGCGCTGACCGTGTTCGTCGACAAGCGCGAACTCGTCACGCTGATGACGCTCGGTGCTGCGCCCGAGTTGCTGGTGCTGGGTTACTTGCGCAACCAGCGGCTCGTCGATGCGGCGGCCGACATCGAATCGATCACCGTCGATTGGGACGTGGGCGCAGCCGCCGTCAACACCCGCGCCGGTATCGAGCGCTTCGACGAGAAGACCGCGAAGCGCGTGGTCACGACCGGCTGCGGCCAGGGCACGGTGTTCGGCGACCTGATGAGCGAGGTCGACTCCCTCGCACTGCCGCCGGCCGACCTGCCCGAAGCGCGCCTCAGCCAGGCCGCGCTCTACGGCCTGCTGAACGCGATGCGGGTGCAAGAGAGCACCTACAAATCGGCCGGTTCGGTGCACGGCTGTGCTCTGTTCAGGCAAGACGAATTGCTGATGTTCGTGGAAGACGTGGGCCGCCACAACGCGATCGACACCATCGCCGGCTGGATGTGGTTGAACGGCGTTTCTGGGCACGACAAGGCGTTCTACACGACCGGGCGGCTGACGAGCGAGATGGTCATCAAGGCCGCGCAGATGGGCGTGCCGGCGGTGGTGTCACGCAGCGGCATCACGCAGATGGGCCACGCGCTCGGCGTGCAACTCGGCATGGCGCTGTTCGGCCGGGCGATGAACCGGCACTTCATCTGCTACAGCGGCTTTGATCGCTTCGATGCGGAACCGGAGGCGCGCGCCGAGCCGTTGCCGGCTACCCGCTGACCGGTGTCAGCACGCCGCCGACACCGCCAATGCCACCGACCCCACCGACACCACCGGTGGCCGGACCGGCCGGTTTGGTCAACCACACCCGCACGATGGTGCCGTTGTGTTTGCCATCGGCGATGTCGTAGTCGATCGACACCGTCCAGCCGCGGTTGAAGCCGTCGCGCAGCAGGCCCAGCATGCCTTGCCGCACCGGCTGGCTGCCGTCGGTGCGAAGCTGAAAGCCGAATGCGTCGGCCGGCCGGCCAGCGAACTGGACGATGACTTCGGCGTCGATCTGGTCAGTCGGCGGGCCGTACTTGGTACCCACGTCGTGCACTCGAAGCAGGCTGAGTTGTCCGCTCATGTTCAGTCGCATGGTTGACCTCCGTTTAGCTCTGCGCGATGACGCGCACGATGTGGGCCGTGCGGCAGCCCGCGCGAAAGAACTCGAGCCGCACGCTCGCGCCGCGCTCGAACACGTCTTGCAGCACGTCGAGCCGGCCCTGCGCTGCGGCGCGCTGGCTGTCGGTGCGCAACTGGAAGCCGAACGCCTTCTCGGGCTGCGTGTCGAGCAGCACCACCACCTCAGCATCGAGAAAATCGTGCGGCGGGCCGAAGCCCGTGCCCTGCTCGTGCACGCGCAGCAGCGTCACGTGGCCCACAGCCACCTGCAGGCTGCCCACAGGGAAGTCCCAGTCGGGCGGGATCGGTGACAGACGCAGCAGCCCGCGATTGTTGGTGCCGACGTACAGCGCGCGTTCGCATGACTGGTCGTCGTAGACGGCGCTTGTGGCGCGCACGCCGCGCGCCACCGACGTGAGCAGCGTGCGCCATGTGGCGCCGTCGAGCGTCATGAACACGCCCGCGTTGCCCACGGCGAAGCGCAGGCCGGGGCGGTGCGCGTCGAACTGCATGTCGCGCAGCAGGGCGTTGTCGGTGTTGGTGTCGTTGGCAGCGTTGAAGGCGTAGGCGCCGCCGGCGGTGAGCTGGCGCTCGAGCGCGGCATCGACGACCCAGCTCGCACCGCCCGTGTCGGAGCGGAACACGTGGTCGGCGCCCTGCACGTACAGCAGGTTCGGGCGGTAGGGGTCGACGAAGAAGCGCATGCACAGCGTCGGCCCGGCCGTGTTGCCGGCCACCGGCACAAGGCGCTGCCACGCCGCCATGCCCGCCGCCCACTTCCACAGGCCGTGCGTTCCGGGCGCGGGAAAGTCGCGGCTGAAATCGAGCGGGTCGGCCACGTAGAACACCGGCGCGGCGTGCCCGCCGGAGGCCTGCGCGGCGGAAATGGTGGCCACGGGCAACGCCGGTCCGACCTGGAACGATGCGGCACCGGCGCTCTCGTCGGTGGCGCCGGTCGCCCAATCGGCCGCGCTGGCGATCGACGACGGCGCGGTGGTGCGCAGCAGCAGGGCGGCCGTCGTGGTGTAACGGATCACGATGAGGTCGCCACCGGGCCGCGGCTGCTCGTTCACCGCCGTCATCACGAGCGGCCGGTAGCCGACGTTCCAGAAGTTGCTGACCGCGCTCCACGCGGCCTTGTTCGGCGATGCCGGCAGCGGCTCGGGGCCGAGGATGCGCCGGCGTGTCGACGTGCCCAGCGCCACATCGGGTGGGCCATCGTTCGGGCTCACGTAGTGGTAGATCTCGCCATTGATGCCGTTGACGGCCTTGCTGCGCGGCGCGAACACGAACACGTGGGTGGGTTGGCGCGGGTCGCTGAAGCTGCAGTCGTTGTCACCGCCCAGGTAGTCCTGCGTTTTCCAGTGCTGGCCGCCGTCGGCCGACGCGAAGCCCCAGTTGTCGCCACCGCCGAAGGTGACGAGAGGTGCGCGGCCGGGCTGGCCCGCGACGGCCACGTTGCACACGTTCAGCGTCGACAGGCCCTTGGCCTGCACCCAATGCGATGTGCCGTCGGTGCTGACCCACGCACCGCCGTCGTTGACGAGCAGCGCCCGCCCGCCCCCGGCCGGCCCGCCGGGAAACTGCGGCTGGAAGTCGTACGTGAATGCGATGCCGTGTGGGTCGACATGCACCAGCGAATCGACGCGGACCCAGTCGGCTTCGGTGACCGGTTCGCGCCGCGCAATGCACGTGGTGCGTCGGTCGGAGGCGATGAACACAACGCGCCCGTCGGGCGTCTTGCGTGGCAGCACGAAGCTCACGCCGCTGGCGGTCGGCCCGTTGTGGATGATCGGCACCGACGGCAGCTGCGTCCACACGATCGGCAGCGGCCGGCTTCGCGGGAACTTGCCGCGCCAGAGCTGGTCGCTCGCGCACAGGTAAACCGTGTTCGGCGTGGTCGGGTGAGCGGCCAAGGCGTGCGGGCCCGCGCTCACGCCGAAGCTCGGGCCGCCGAGTTGCAATGGCACGCTGTGCTGCGCCCAGTTCGTGCCGCCGTCGCGCGAGTCCCAGATGGCGCTGCCGCAGCCGTACACCCGCCGAGTCGTGCCCGAAAGCGGGCCGATGGCCACATGCCAGATGCGCTGCCCGGAGGCGACGGGCACCCTCAGCACCTCGGCCCAGGTGTTGCCGCCGTCTGTACTGCGTGCCAGCGCCACCCCGCCGGCGGCGAACATCAACTGCGGGTCGTCGGCGGCGATCGCGAAGTGGCCGACCGGGAACACCGCGCCGTTCGACGGGTCGATGAACCGGTGCTGCAGCGCCCAGGTCTGCGCGCCGTCGAGCGAGCGGTAGATGCCGCTCGGGTCGGGGCGCTGCACGTCGTTACCGGTGCCGGCGAACACGGTGTCGTTCGACAGTGGGCTGATCGCGATGTCGAAGACGTAGATCGACGCCAGTCCGCCCGGCACCGTAAAGGTGTTTGGCGCTGGCTCGGGCCATTCGGGATGCAACCAGTTCGCCCCGCCGTCGTCGGAGCGCCATACGCCCGATTGGCCGCCGAGATAGGCGCGCGTGCCGTCGGCCGAGAGCGCAACGCACAGCGCCTTGCCCGAGTACGACTGGTCATGGCCGAGGCCGAGCGACGCGGTGTCGGCGCTCGGGCCGATGTGGTCGATGCGCACGGCTCAGGGCCGCTTGCCGATGGCGTTCACAAGGCGCTGACGCTATGCATCGGGGCCATTTCGCGGCGTTACGGCGTTGCGCCGCTGGCGCCGCCGGCGGCGCAACGCCAGGTAGCACAGGCCTGCGATGGGGATCGCGAACAGCAGGAACTCGAAGCTGCCGTCACCGCCGTCGGGCGAGAAGCCCAAGATCTTTTCGATGAAATCCATCGCCGCCTTTTGAACTGCCACTTCAGGCTGGCGAGGGTGCGCGGTGGGCCCAACCGAGGCAATCCCTAAGACACTGCGGGAGGCCGCGCTCGGCGGCGCGAGTGACTCAGGCGATGCGCGCCAGGTCGCGCAGCACGGTCGGCCCGGCGCGGCGCTCGATCTCGGCCAGCAGCGGCTTGTTCCAACCGAGCATGAAAAGGCCCTCTGCCACCACGAACATCGGGCCGATCAGCAGGCCGATGATGTCGTCGACGAACGCGGGCTTCTTGCCTTCGTACCAGTGCCCGATGAACTGGATCAGCCAGCCCGCCACGAAGATACCCACGCTCCAGCCCAACCACGCCGCCGTGGTGCCGCGTGCGACCGTGTGGCCGAGCAGCACCAGCATGCCCACTGCGGCGCTGACGGCGGTGCCGAGAACGAGGTCACCGCGCGTCAGGTACCAGGCTGCAGCGGCGGCGAACATCAGCCAGGCCGGGCTCAGCATCAGGGCGCCGAGGGCGAACTCGGGCCGGGCGAACAGCGCGCCGACGCCGAACACGATCATCGGCACGCCGATGAAGTGGCTGATGATGTTGCGCTGGTCGCGGTGGTATTCGGCGTACTGGGCCAGCAGGTCGGTGGCGGCGCGCATGGCAGGCCTTTCAACGGTGAACTCGAGCGCCGATGGTAGGCCAAAGCCTGACCCCCTGTCACACCGTAGGCGCGGGGCCGGGGCCACCCGCTCCCTACAATCGCACACCTTCCGCGAGCCGAGAGACCGCCCCGATGAGCATCAAGAGCGACAAGTGGATCCGCCGCATGGCGGAGCAGACCGGCATGATCGAGCCGTTCGAGCCGGGGCAGGTGCGCGTGGGCGGTGACGGTCAGAAGATCGTGAGTTACGGCACCAGCAGTTACGGCTACGACATTCGCTGCGCGCCCGAGTTCAAGGTGTTCACGAACATCTACAGCACGGTGGTGGACCCGAAGAACTTCGACGAAAAGAGCTTCGTCGATATCGAGGCCGATGTCTGCATCATCCCGCCCAACAGCTTCGCGCTGGCGCGCACGATCGAGTACTTCCGCATCCCGCGCAACGTGCTGACCATCTGCCTGGGCAAGAGCACGTATGCGCGCTGCGGGATCATCGTGAACGTCACGCCCTTCGAGCCCGAGTGGGAAGGCTTCGTGACACTGGAGTTCAGCAACACCACGCCGCTGCCGGCCAAGATCTACGCTGGCGAAGGCTGCGCGCAGGTGTTGTTCTTCGAGAGCGACCCCGACGACGTGTGCGAAACCAGCTACAAGGACCGTGGCGGCAAGTACCAGGGCCAGCGCGGCGTGACCCTGCCCAAGGCATAAGGAGACGAGCATGAAGTGGGAAGGCAACCGCGAGAGCAGCAACGTCGACGACGCGCGCGACAGCAGTGGCGGCGGCGGGGGCGGGGGCTTCGGCCTGGGCGGGCGCAGCATCGGCGTCGGCTCGATCGTCATCGCGCTGGTGGGCGGGTGGATCTTCGGCATCAACCCGTTGACGATCCTGGGCGTGCTCAGCGGCGGCGGGGGCGGCGCACCGGTCACGCAGCAGGCGCCGGCGCATGCGCCGCCGGCGAACGACCCGGCGTCGAAGTTCGTCTCGACCGTGCTGGCGAGCACCGAAGACACCTGGACCGCGCAATTCCAGACCATGGGCGCCACCTACCAGGCGCCCCGCCTTGTGCTGTACCGCAACGCCTACCCCACGGCCTGTGGCCAGGGCCAGGCGGCGATGGGGCCGTTCTATTGCCCGGGCGACAAGAAGGTCTACCTCGACCTGGGCTTCTTCGACACCATGCGCTCGCGCCTCGGCGCACCGGGCCAGTTCGCGCAGGCGTACGTGATTGCGCACGAAGTCGGCCACCACGTGCAAGACCTGATGGGGATCACCGGCAAGGTCGACGCGATGCGCGGCCGCACGACCGAGGCGCAGCAAAACGCGCTGAGCGTGCGCGTCGAGTTGCAGGCCGACTGCTTCGCCGGCATCTGGGCGCACGACTCGCAGCAGAGCAAACAGTGGCTGGAGGCGGGTGACATCGAATCGGCGTTGAACGCCGCCACGCAGATCGGCGACGACACGCTGCAGCGCAAGTCGCAGGGGCAGATCGTGCCGGAGAGCTTCACGCACGGCACCAGCGCACAGCGCGTGAGCTGGTTCAAGCGTGGCTACACCACCGGCAACGTGAAAGAGTGCAACACCTTCGAGGCGCGCCAGCTCTGACGGTACCCCCATGGCCGGGCTTCGCCCGACCCGCCCCTCGAGGGGGTTCAAGCAACGTGGCAAAGCCACATTTGCTTGAGCCCGCTCAGGTCACCCCAGCACCACCGCCCAATCGCACCGCAGCCGCCCGTGCCGGTGCCAGCGGCGGCGCAGCGCAACGTAGAGCCCGGGCAGGCAGATCATCGCCAGGCAGGCCGGCTCGGCCCAGGGCCAGCCGAGCACCAGCGCCACCGGGCCGCCGACCCAGCCGATCAGCCACAGCGTCAGCACCGCATCCCAGAGGTTCTTCTCGACCGGGTGCTGGCGCGCGTGGCGCAGGTGCCAGAGGCGCAGTTCTTGGTGCTGGTCCAGGGTCATGGCGCGCTCCCGGGTGACGACGAGTTCAACGAGTATCGGCACTCCGGCGCGCGCTTGAATCCCCATGTCGTGGGAAAGGGCGGCGCGGTGGTGGCACGCGCAGCGCATTTCGCGCCGCCGCCGCAGCATTTCGCGACACGGCTGCGGCGCTCGTCGCAGCGCGCTCGCCGGCGAGCGGGGTGGCCGGCAGAGTCGTGGCCACGGCGAGCAAGGGCTTGCCGAGACTGCCACCACCGGAGCCCCCCATGACCCCCTGCAAACGCATCGTTCCGCAGCCCGCTCACCTGCTCGCCGGGCTGGGCCTTCAGCAGCCCGCTCACTGGTTCGCCGGGCTGGTGTGCGCCTTGGCAATCGCCTCGGCGCCGTTCGCGGCGCACGCCGCCGACCTGACCGTGTGGGTCGACAACGTGGCCGTTGATGGCGGGCAGGTGCTGGTCGGTGTGTTCGACAAGGCCGAGACCTTCCCGCGCGCCATGCTGCGTGGCGAGCGCGCCCCGGCCATGAGCCGTGATGCCAGCGGCCGAGTCACGATCGTCTTCACCGGCCTGGCGCCGGGCCGCTACGCGCTGTCGGCGTTCCACGACGTCGACGACAACGGCAAGCTCAACGCCAACGTGATGGGCCTGCCGACCGAGCCTTACGGCTTCTCGCGCGATGCGCGCGGCAACTTCGGCCCGCCGACCTTCGCCGACGCTGCGGTCGACGTGCCAGAAGCCGGCCTGACGATCACGGTTCGGGTTCAGTGAGGCCGCGATGAATACTCTCCACAACGCCCCCCACGCCCCCCACGCCCCCGTGAACCCCACC
This sequence comes from Rhizobacter sp., assembly GCA_031385155.1. GTDB lineage: Bacteria > Pseudomonadota > Gammaproteobacteria > Burkholderiales > Burkholderiaceae_C > LMDS01. The sequence goes on along the minus strand of JANNBF010000102.1, from coordinate 16,747 downwards.
CGCCGCAGCACGCTGCGCGCCTTGTCGGCGCTCGGTCTCGCCGGCCTGTCGCTGCGTGCGCGCGCCGATGCGGGCAGCGAGCCCGGCCCGTGGCGGCGCATCTACGCCCCGCTCGACGGCAGCATCGCCAACGGCTTGCAGGGCCGGCTGGAGGCGGCGTCCATCCCCATCGAGGGCAAGCTGCCGGCCGGCCTGCAAGGCACGCTCTACCGCACCGGGCCGGCACGCTTCAAGCTCGGCAGCACGCAGTACACGCACTGGTTCGACGGCGACGGCATGGTGCAGGCCTTCCGCCTGCAAGACGGCCGCGCCAGCCACCGTGGCCAGCTGCTGCGCACGCCCAAGCTGATCGAGGAAGAAGCGGCCGCCCGCTTCGTCTACCCCGGCTACGGCTCGGCCATCGAAGGCACGCGCGCGCCACGCAGCGCCGACGCCGTGAACACCGGCAACATCAACCTGCTGGCGATGAACAACGGGCGCGAGCTGTACACCCTGTGGGAGGGCGGCTCGGCCTTGCAGATCGACCCCGACACGCTGGCTGCGAAGGGCTTCAAGGTCTGGTCGCCCGAGACGGCCGGCGCGCCGTTCTCGGCCCACCCGCGGCGCGCGCCCGACGGCACCCTGTGGAGCTTCGGCTATGCCTCGGGCAGCGGCAAGCTCATCGTCTACGAGATCGGTGCCGACGGCCGATTGAAGCGCCAGACCGTGCTCGACGCGCCGCAATCCGACATGGTGCATGACTTCGCCATCACCGAGAACCACCTGGTGTTCCTGCTGATGCCGATCAAGCTGAAGGACGGCGTGGCGCCGATGGGCAGCCTCGACCGCTTCGAGTGGAAGAGCGACGCGCCGCTGATCGCGTGGGTGGTGCGCAAGGCCGACTTCGCGGTCAAGCGGTTCGAGCTGCCGAACGGCGGCGTGTTCCACATCGGCAACGCGTGGGAAGAGGGCGGCGTTGTGCGCCTGGGCTATGCGCGCTACACGCACTTCCTGGAGCACCTGCACGCGCTCGACCTGACGCGCCCGGCGAACACGCCCGAGAAGCTGGCGCACTGGGCACAGGTGGCGCTGAACCTCGCGGACGGCTCGGCGCGCCAGACCGACACCACGCTCGCAGCCGTCGAGTTCCCGAACTTCGACACACGGCACACCGGCCTGCGCACCGGCACCCTGGTGCTGATGCAGCGCCGTGGCAAGGCCGGCATGCTGGCCGTGCAGGGCGTGGACACGGTACTCGCGCTGCGCGGCGAGCGCATGCAGCACTACCAGTACGGCGCGGGCTGGCTCGCCGAAGAGCATGTGTTCGTGCCGCGCAGTGCAGCCACTTCGGCCGAGGGCGACGGCTGGGTGCTCGGCACCGCCTACGACACGGCCCGCGACCGCACGGCGCTGCACGTGTTCGAGGCCGCGCGCCTGACCGACGGGCCGGTGGCGCGCATGCTGTTGCCTTACGGCCTGCCGCTCGGGCTGCACGGCCAGTTCGTGGCCGCGTGATTCGTGTCTTCGAGCGCTCGCGCCCCCAGGCCAGCACCGCCCACACACCGACCAACAGCACCGCCACGGCGAGCGTGGCGGTGTAGTGCGCCGAGCAGGCGGAACGTGACGAGCGCGATCAGGCAGCAGCAGGCCGAGCGTGCGCCAGAGCGCGCCTTCGGCGGCGAGGTAGTTGCCGCTGAACTGCTGTGCGAACGCGCGGAGCGTGGGCGGGTGCAGGCTCGCCTCCTGACCGCAGAAGCTGCAGTAGTTGGGCCTCGCCACGCCCAGCGAGTGGACGCAGTTGCGGCAGCTCTGCAGGGCGGTCTCAGTAGGTGCCGGGCAGCAGGATGCCTTGGTTCACGGTGCGAATGTCGGTGTGACCGCAGAACGCCATGGTCACGTCGAGCTCCTTGTAGATGATCTCGAGGGCTTTCGTCACGCCGGCCTCGCCCATCGCGCCCAGGCCGTACAGGAACGCGCGGCCGATCAAGGTGCCCTTCGCACCCAGCGCCACGGCCTTGAGCACGTCTTGCCCGGAGCGGATGCCGCCGTCCATCCAGACCTCGATGTTCTTGCCCACCGCCTGCGCGATCTGCGGCAGCGCCTTGATGCTCGACGGCGCACCGTCGAGCTGGCGGCCGCCGTGGTTGCTGACGACCATCGCGTCGGCGCCGCTCTCGACCGCCAGGCGCGCATCTTCCTCGTCCATGATGCCCTTGAGAATCAGCCGGCCGCCCCAGCGCTTCTTGATCCATTCGACGTCGTTCCAGTCGAGCTTGGGGTCGAATTGCTCCTTCGTCCAGGTGCCCAGCGAGCTCATGTCGCTCACGCCCTTGGCGTGGCCGACGAGGTTGCCGAAGCTGTGGCGTTTGGTGCCCGCCATGCCCAGGCACCAGCGCGGCTTCATCATCAGGTTGATGATGTTGGCGAGCGTCGGCTTGGGTGGCGCCGTCATGCCGTTCTTCAGGTCCTTGTGGCGCTGGCCCATGACCTGCAGGTCGAGCGTGAGCATCAAGGCGCTGCAGTTGGCGGCCTTGGCGCGGTCCATCAGGCGCTCCATGAAGTCGCGGTCGCGCATCCAGTAGAGCTGAAACCAGAAAGGCGCCTTGGTCGCGGCCGCAATGTCTTCGATCGAGCAGATGCTCATTGTGCTGAGCGTGAACGGGATGCCGAACTTCTTCGCGGCCACTGCCGCCAGCATCTCGCCGTTGGCGTGCTGCATGCCGGTGAGACCCGTGGGCGCAATGGCGACCGGCATGATGGTGTCGCATCCCGCCATCGAGGTGCGCAGCGTGCGGTTGTCCATGTTCACGGCCACCCGCTGGCGCAGCTTGATGCCCTGGAAGTCGGCCTCGTTCGCGCGGTAGGTGCTCTCGGTGTAGGAGCCCGAATCGGCGTAGTCGTAGAACATGCGCGGCACGCGCTTTTGCGCGAGTACGCGCAGGTCTTCGATGTGGGTGATCACGGGCATGGGGTCTCCTATTCCGGTCTTGTTGCGGCCATGCTAACGGCGGAAGTCGCGGGGGAACTTGAGGCCGAGCAGGAATGCCGACGGTGGCGCGCCCGACGCGCGGTCGGCAACGCGCGCTCGAAGGCCCTTGAACAAGGGGTTGTGACGCGCTGGCTACTTGCGAACACTCCGCAGACGGGCCCGCCGGGCCTTCACACGGAGGAGACACATCATGAAACTGACTCAACTGCTCGCCGCACTCGCTGCGGGCCTGGGTTTCGGAGCGGCCGGTGCCGCCACTGTCGGGCCTGCGCCGGACTACTACAACATGCTCAACGGCAACACCGGCTCATACCAGTACTGGGACGAAACCTACAACGGTGCCGGCTGCGTGACCTGCAGCGGCGCCGCGCTGACCGGCGGCAAGGGTGACCTGACCGACGGCGTGATCGCCACCACCAACTGGTTCGTGGCCGAAGCGCCCGCAGGCAACGGCCCGTATGTGGGTTGGACGATCGACCCGACCATCACCTTCCACTGGAACTCGGCCACCGCCGTCTCGTCGGTGACCTTCTACTTCGACGATGCCAACGGGGCGGGCGGCGTGAGCTCGCCCAGGGGTGTCGTGGTCGACGGCACGGGCTTCGCCATTGCCGACCCGGCCGGCTCGGCACCGTTCTCTTTCACCGCCAGCGGCCTGTCGTTCAACGGCACCGACCTCGTGGTCACGCTCAACCGTGGCAACCAGTGGGTGTTCCTCAGTGAAGTCGAGTTCAACACCTCGGCCATTCCTGAACCCGGCACGTACGCGTTGATGCTCGCCGGCCTGGGTGCCATGGCCGCCGTTGCGCGGCGCCGCAAGGCTCGCTGAACAGGGCTGCAGCCGCCACAAAAAAGGGCGCCATCGGCGCCCTTTTTTTGATGGATGCCCCGATGCCGCTCAGCGGTCACCGGGGCCGGCCAGGGTCACCGCGCGTCAGGCGCGGCGGCGGCGGGCCACGAAGCCGACCGCGCTCAGGCCGGCGAGCATCAGCGCGTAGGTCTCGGGTTCCGGAATGGCACCGATCGTCTTGATGCTGTCGATGGCGATGGCGTTGGTCTGCCCGTCGGTGAACGACGCGGTGAACGAGTAAGCGTCACGCACGCGCACTTCGTCGAAGCCGCCGCCGGAGAAGCCGAGCCACGTGCCCGAAACCTGCGACAGGCTGCCGTTCTGCACCACGCTGCCGTTGTTGGCGAGTTCGTAATACACCGAGTGCGCGCCGCCGCCGTAGCCGCTGCCGACGATGAAGCTGATGTCACCGAAATCAGAGCCGTCTTGCATCGTGATCGAGGTGTAGCCGTTGTCGCCGCCATTCGGGTACCAGACGAAGTTGCCCTGGCCGCCGACGTAAGGCGTGGCGGTCGTCCAGATGTCGTTGAGCTGGCCGTTGATCTGGGTCACCGTGATGCCGTCTTCGGAGTACGTTGCGCCGAAGCTGGAGGTGCTGCCGATGCTCTCGAAGCCGTTGAAGTGGGTCGGGCTGCCGATGAAGTCCGTGGTCTCGACGACGGCCGCTTGCGCAGCGCCCATGGACAGGGCGGCGAACGAGACGGAGGCGACGATTTGGGTGAGTTTCATGTTGTCCTTGAAGGTTGTTTTTGGTTGACTTACTGCCTGTTTCCCAACGCAGTGCAGCAAGTTTCTGGGATCGATCCAACGGTGCCAACCCCCGCGCTTGCAGGCCCGGCGAACAGGGGGGATCGGCGGTGCCGCTGGCTGCCAATTTGTGCCTTGTCGTGCCCGCTGCGTTCGCTCTCGAACACGATTCGAAGGCGCGCCAGCGTGACCTGCGCCACACAACGACAAGGGGCGCCCTCGGCGCCCCTTGTGGTGCATATCCGACAGCGTTCAGCTGCGTTTGCGGCGCGGCGTGAAATTGAGTTGCGCGGTCGCCTTGACCGGTGCGTTGCCGACCTGCAAACGCTGGTTCGCTTGCTCCTGCAACTGGTCCGGGTGCCACAGGCTGAGCTCGGCCGCGCCGTCGGGCACGCCCTCGATCAGGGCCACGCCGTTCGCGTCGGTCTTCGCGAACCAGGGGGTGGCACTCACGTAGACCTGGCCGCGCATCGAGCCGTGGATGTGGCAGCCCAGGCCGATGGCGCCGGCCACGTCGACCTTCACCTCGGCGGCCGACACGCCGCTGCGCTTGCGCGGCTGGGTCTGCGGCTTGTACTCATCGACGACGACAGCGCCCTCGATGCCGTCGAGCCGCAGCTCGAAATTCTTCGCCGCCGGCACGCTGCCCAGCGGCCCGCTGGGCGTGGAGCGCACATGGTGGTCGAAGCTGTCGCGGTTCACGAACCGCAGGGTGCTGCCCATCGGCAGCACGGTCAGGAACGGCACGAAGCGCGCGCCTTCCTGGGTGATGACTACGGGCGCCGGGGCCGGCACGGCAACCGCCTTGCTGCTGGCTTCGACCAGCACGACCACGTCGGGTACGGGCTTGCCGTCCTTGTCGGTCACGATCATCTGGATCTGGCCGGCATGCGCCGCAGCGGCGCTGAAAAGCAGGCCGGCCGCAGTGCCGCGCAGGAAGGCGAACAGGTCGTTTTTCATGCGGCGGATCATATCGCCGCGAGGGTGTGGGGCAGGGCTAGTAAGCGAACTGCAGCGACAGGTAGCCGCCGGTCTGGCGCTCGTGGCCGACGATGTTGCCGAGGTCCACATAGGCGGCGGTGACCGACACGTTCTTGGTCGGCGCCCACGCCACGAACAGGTCCTTCCAGGCCTGCTCTTCGAAGGCCGCGCCGGCGAACGCCAGGTTGTTCGGCTTGAAGCGCACTTCGGCGCCCACGGCCAGGTTGCGCCGCAGCAGCCACGCGAGCGACAACTCCGGCTTGATGCGGTAGCCGCTCCGGTCAGCCGAGCCGAAGCCGAGCAGGCCGTTCTGGTTCGCCTTGGTCGCGCGCAGCGTGCCATTGACCAGCACGCCCTGCGCCAGGAACAACTTGGTCGCGCTCACGTACAGGTCGACGCCGCTGCGTTTCGCATCGACCGAGTCCAGCACGCCGCCCACCGCCGGCCCGGGGTTCACGCGCTTGAACTGCGCACCGACGGCCACTTGCGGCATCCACAGATCGGGGTCGAGCACCGCGTCGCCGGCCACGCGCAGCTTGACGCCGACGATGTCGAGCTTGAGCGTGGTGTCAGGCACCACGACGCTGGCGTTGAACTCTTGCCGCGCCAGCGACAGCTCGACGCGGTCGAACAGGCCCACGGCGGCGCCGTAGGTGGTGAGCGCGTAGTCCTGCGTCGAGGCGCGGGTGATGAACGCGGTGGCACCCAATTCGCCTTGCGTTGCGTAACTGCCGATCACGGCCCACGGTGTCAGGCCGCCCCCGGCCGCACCGTCAATGCTGCTCACGCCGCCGGTCAGCAGCAGCTTGCTGGTGCCCATGGCAGCGGCGCCGGTGTTGGCCTTGGCGTTGGCGTTGGCGTTGGAGGGCGTGGTCACAGGTGCTGTGGCCTGCGCGTGCGCGGCACCGGCGAGCAAGCAGGCCGGCAACGCAAAAGCCGGCAACGCAAAAGCCGGGCGGTCGAAGAAGCGGTGTCGTGTCATGGGGCGAGTGGCTGCTGGAGCCTGTCGATGAACATCGGGTGCTGGCCGGTATATCGGCAGCACTCGCCCGGCATTGAGCTGATCGCTACCGAGGCGCGGCCGCGTCGGTGTCGAACAGCGGCAGGTTGTAGCTCGTGCGCGGCTCCTGCACGGCCGGCGCGGCGCCGCTGCCGGCCGCGTCGCCCACGTCAGCGCGCTGCGGCGCCACCAGATCGGCCAGCTTCGCCAATGCACCGGCGCGCACGCCCAGCAGGCGCAGCCGGCGCGTCAGGTCGACCCGCTTCAGGCACTCGCCGGCCGCGCGGCGAATGCTGTGTGCGTCCATCGTGTGGGCGGGCAGCGTGAGGTCGCGCGTGACGGACTTGAAGTCGTCGAAGCGCAGCTTGATGCCGATGGTCTTGCTGGCGTAGCCCTTGCGCGCCAGGTCGGCCGCGAGTTGCACGCACAGCTCGGTGAAGATGGTGCCGAGCGCGGCCTTGTCACGCACCGCGTGCAGGTCGCGCTCGAAGGTGGTTTCGCGGCTGATCGAACGCGGCTCGCTGTAGGTCACCACCGGCCGCTCGTCGCGCCCGTGCGAAGCCTCATGCAGCCATGCGCCGAAGCTCTTGCCGAAGTGGCCGATGAGGAACTGCGGCTCGGCCGCAGCCACATCGCCGATGGTGTGGATGCCCAACGCCGCGAGCTTCTCGCTCGCTTTCGGGCCGATGCCGTTCACCTTGCTCGCGGCCAGCGGCCAGATGCGCGTGGGGATGTCGTCGAGCCCGAGCAGCGTGATGCCGTTCGGCTTGTCCAGCTCCGAGCACAACTTGGACAGCAGCTTGTTCGGCGTCACGCCGATCGAGCACGTGAGGCCGGTGGCGGCGAACACCGCGTCTTTCAGTTGCTGTGCTGCGGCGCGGCCGGCGTCGGCCTGCGCGCCGGGCAGGTCGGTCAGGTCGATGTAGATCTCGTCGATGCCCCGGTCTTCGACCAGCGGCGCGAGCGCGCGCACTGCGGCCTTGAACAGGCGCGAGCAATGGCGGTAGGCGTCGAAGTCGACCGGCAGCAGCACCGCGTCGGGTGCCAGTGCAGCGGCCTTCATCACGCCCATGCCGGAGTGCACGCCGAGCGCGCGCGCTTCGTAGGTGCTGGTCGTGATGACGCCCCGGCCCGCGTAGTCGCGCAGCCGCGCATAGCGGCGCGTGCCGTCGGGCAGCTCCTCGGGTTGATGGCGCCGCTCACCGCCGATCACGACCGCGTGGCCGCGCAGGTCGGGGTAGCGCAGCAACTCGACCGACGCGTAGAACGCGTCCATGTCGAGGTGGGCAATCAGGCGCTGGGCGGGCGCGGGCATGGGTGGGTGCGGTGGCGCTTGGGGCGACAAGCTGTCGATCCATCCAGTATCGCGGATCACCTACAGTTTGTCTGCCCGGACGAACGCGTTCGAGGCCTCGACGCCTCTGGACAACGCCCGGTTCAGGATCGCGGCGAGCCGCACGCCGCCCTTCTGGAGCTGCGCGGGTATGGTGACCACAGCCGCGTCGATGTAGTCGTCGGGCAAGGTGACCGGCGCCGCGTCGGCGTTCGCCGCGCCGCACGTGAAGCCGGGGAGCCGGCCGTAGGCGGTGTCGACCGCGATGCTGTACGAGTCTTGCAACCACGCGGTGACCGGCCCCTTGCGCCAGGACCGCTTCTGCGCGGCGGTGATCTGCGCTGCCAGCGCTGCCGCGACTTGTGCCTCGGTCTGGCCGGCGAAGCCGGGGCCGTTGAAGGCGCGCGTCACGAAGTCGTTGTCCCACACCGAATGCAGGTTGGCGCGGCCGTTCCAGGTGCCGGTCAGCTTGACCGCGTTGCCGCCGGCGTCATGGTGGTCGGCGGCGTGCAGCGGTTGGTGAACGTCCGCCGCGAGGTGCGCGATCACCTGCAACGCGAAGCGCTTGGCGGCAAGCGTGCTGCCAGGGTCGGCCAGCACCAGCGCGTGGCGCCGCAGTTGCACCGAGGCGCAGTTCCCGTCGGCGCAGTAGTCGGCTCGAGGCCGGCTTGCGGCGCACGCCGGGCGGTTGTCGTAGTGCCACGCCTTCGAGCCTTGAATCGTTTGCTCCAGCTCGTCGCGATGGTTGTCGAGGTAGAGAGACGCGCCTGCGAGGTCGCTGCTGCCGAGGATGGCCTTGACCTGGGCTTGTGCTGAAGGCGACAGGAGTTGGTAGGCGATGAGGGCCGTCAAGCGATGGCCCTGGCCGCCCCAGGCCGCGGCGTGGTGTGCGGGCAGGGCGAGTGCGATCAGCAGCAAGGCCCAGGCCACCGGGGCGTTCAAGCGGAAGGGGTTCATGGTTCGCATTTTGGCCAATGCCACAATGAATTCGACTGCCCAAACCCCTTGAACCCGCTGATCACACCAGGAGCCGGACTTGCTCGATATCGAGGTCGCCACCAGCGATGCAGCGCGCATTCGCCACGCCACGAAAGACGAACTTTCGCTCGCGCTGATGGACGCGCGCAACCACACGCTGCGCTGGGTTGCCGCGTATGAGGACGCACAGCAGGCCGATGCCCGCAAGCTGACCGAGGCGCCCGAGATCGCCCCGCCGCTGTGGACGCTCGGCCACACCGCGTGGTTCCAGGAGCACTGGATCGCGCGCAACGTGCAGCGCCAGCGCGGCGAGCAAGGCGACGCCACGCACCCCAAGCTCGGCTCGATCCTGCCCGAGGCCGACCGCTGCTTCGATGCGGCTGCCGTGCCGCATGCAATGCGCTGGTCGGCCACGCTGCCCGACGCGCAGGTGTTGCGTCAGTACGCGATGGACACGCTCGAGACCACGCTCGAACTGCTGGCCGGCGCGGCTGACGACGACGCGGCACTGTACTTTTACAGGCTCGCGCTGTTCCGTGAAGACGATGTCTCGGAGGCCTTCGCGCAGCTTGCGCAGGCCACGCAATGGGCCGGTTTCGCCCCGGCCGGTGCGCCGCGCGCATTGGCGTCGGCGCAGCGCCCGCCCTTGCTGTTCCCGGCGACAACTTGGTCGCTCGGCAGCGCAAGCACCGGCTTCACGTGGGCCAACGAGCGCGGTGCGCGCACGGTGGCGCTGCCCGAGTTCGAGATCGACGCGCAGGCCGTGACCTGGTCGCAGTACACCGAGTTCGTCGAAGACGGCGGCTATGACGATGCGCGCCATTGGTCGGCCGAAGGCTGGGCCTGGGTGCAGGCGCAAGGCCGGCGCACGCCGCGCCATGTGGACCAGATGCGCCAGGGCGTGCTGCAGCAGCGCTTCGGCAAACTGGTGCGCGTGCCGATGGGGCAGCCCGCCGTGCACATCACCTGGTTCGAGGCCGATGCATGGTGCCGCTGGGCGGGCCGGCGTTTGCCGAGCGAGGTGGAGTGGGAGGCGGCCGCGTTCCAGGGTGCGTCACGCGGCATGCGTTGGGGCGATGTGTGGGAGTGGACGTCCAACGCCTTTCGCTTGTTTGAAGGCAACCCGACCGTTGCCGCACTGCCGCGCCCCTTCGACGAGTCGTGCGCCGGGCTGGGCGTGGCCAAGGTGCTGCGCGGGGCGTCGTCGTTCACGCGCGACCGCCTGCGCTTCGCCAAGCGCCGCCGGGCGCAGCTTGCCGAGCATGACGTCGGGTTCTGCGGGTTTCGCAGTTGCGCGTTGTGACCGCCTGGATGGCGCCGTGATCGCGCACTGATGGACGACATTGCGCGGAGCCTGCAAACAGCGCTCGAGCTGATCGGGCGTGGCGACGCCGTGCTGCTGCGCACGGTCGCGTTGTCGCTCGGCGTCAGCGCCAGCGCGTGTGCGCTCGCGGCGGCGTTCGGCCTGCTGGCGGGCGCCTGGCTTGCGGTGGCGCGCTTCCCTGGTCACCGCGTGCTGCTGCTGCTGCTGAACACGCTGCTCGCGCTGCCGTCGGTGGTGGTCGGCCTCGCGGTCTATCTGCTGCTGTCGCGCAGCGGGCCGCTCGGGGCGATGGGCATTCTGTTCACGCCCACGGCCATGGTGATCGCGCAGACCGTGCTGGTGCTGCCGGTGGTCGCGGCCCTGTCGCGCCAGCTCGTGGCCGACAGCCTGCGCGACGGCGGCGACCAGCTGCGCTCGATGGGCGCCGGCCCGCTGACGAGCGCGCTGCTGATGCTGCTGCACGACCGCTGGGCGGTCGTCACGGTGCTGCTGACGGCGTTCGGGCGGGCGATTGCCGAGGTCGGCGCGGTGATGATCGTCGGCGGCAACATCGCCGGCGTCACGCGCGTGATGACGACCAGCATCGCGCTCGAGACCAGCAAGGGCGACCTGCCGCTCGCGTTGGCACTCGGCCTGGTGCTGCTGGCCGTGGTCGCGCTGCTGAACACCGCGATGGCCTTGATCGGCGCGCGCCTGCGAGACCCAGGCGGCCTGCCCGTGCCCGCACGATGAGCCCGCCGGCAACGCGTGCCGAGCTGCCGCCGGCCGGGCCTGAGCTGCAGCCGCTCTTGCGCCTGCGCGACGCCTCGGTTCGCCTCGGGCAAGTGCAAGCGCTGCAAGGCGCCACGCTCGACGTGCACCGGGGCGACTTCATCGCGCTCGTCGGCGCCAACGGCTCGGGCAAGACCACGCTGCTGCGGCTGCTGCACGGCCAGGTCGCGTGCAGCGGCACGCGCGTGGGGCTGGCGGCCGGCGCGGTGCAGGCCATGGTCTACCAGCGCCCGTTCATGCTGCGCCTGTCGGTTGCGAACAACCTGCGTGTTGCGCTGTGGCTGGCCGGCGTGCCGCGCCCCGAGCGCGCACAGCGTGCAGCGCAGGCGCTGCAGCGCGTCGGCCTGGCGGCGCTGCGCGACCGGCCGGCGCGCGTGCTCTCGGGCGGCGAGCAGCAGCGGCTGGCGCTGGCGCGCGCCTGGGCCGTGCGGCCCGCGGTGCTGTTTCTCGACGAGCCCACCGCGAGCCTCGACCCCGGCGCCAAGCGCGAGGTCGAGGCCTTGCTCGAAGGCTTCAAGGCCGACGGCATGACGCTCGTGATGAGCACCCACAACCTCGGCCAGGCCAAGCGCCTGGCTACGCGCGTAGTCTTTCTCGACCACGGCACACTCGCGGTCGATTTGCCGACCGCGCGCTTCTTTGCCGACCATGTGGAAGGCCGCGCCGAACGCTTCCTGAAAGGCGAGCTGACATGGTCTCTGGAGTGAACGCCCTGCGCCGTGCGCTGTTGGCGCTGGCATGGCTCGGTGCGTGCGCCGCCGCCACGAACGTGCAGGCGCAGGCGCAGGCTCAAGCGCAGCCACCCGAGCGCTTCATCGTCATGGCCTCGACCACCAGCACCGAGCAATCGGGCCTGTTCCCGCACCTGTTGCCGGCGTTCACTGCGGCCACCGGCGTCAAAGTGCGCGTGGTCGCGGTCGGCACCGGGCAGGCGCTCGACGTGGGCCGGCGCGGCGATGCCGATGTGCTGTTCGTGCACGACCGCGCCGCCGAAGACCAGTTCGTTGGCGAGGGCTTCGGCCTGCCGCGCCGCGATGTGATGTTCAACGACTTCGTGCTCATCGGCCCTGCCGCCGACCCGGCCGGCGCGCGGGGCAACGACATCGCCGCAGCCCTGGCGAAGCTCGCTGCGGCGAACGCGGCGTTCGTGTCGCGCGGCGACAAGAGCGGCACGCACGCGGCCGAGTTGCGCTACTGGAAGATCGCCGGCATCGACCCCGGCGCCAGTCTCGCGCCGCCCGCCAAGCCTGGCACGCTCGACTACAAGGCCTGCGGCTGTGGCATGGGGCCGGCGCTCAACATGGCGTCCGCGACGAATGCCTACGTGCTCGCCGACCGGGGCACCTGGCTCGCGTTTCGCAACCGCGGCGAGCTTCGCGTGCTGGTCGAAGGCGACAAGCGCCTGTTCAACCCGTACGGCGTGATCGTGGTCAACCCGGCCCGGCACCCGCACACCAAGACAGCGTTGGCGCAGGCCTTCGCCGATTGGGTCGTCTCACCCAGCGGGCAGGCCCGCATCGCCTCGTACCGCGTGGACGGCGAACCGGTGTTCTTCCCGAGCGCGAAACCTTGACCCGGTGCGTCCGGGCACGCCGCTGCAAGACCTCTCACCCCGCCGTCGCACGCGAGTCGCCCGACAATCGGCGAACCCGCTGCTGGCGGTGCAAACGAAAGGCGTTCCATGTCACAGCGCTCCGACCCCGACCGTCTGGCGCAATTGCGGCGGCTCATGGTGCTCGACACCCAGCCCGAGGGCGACTTCGACAAGCTCACCACCTACCTCGCGGACCAGCTCGATGTGCCGATCACGATGGTGAACCTGCTCGACGAGAACCGCGACTGGTTCAAGTCGTGCGTCGGCCTGCCGCTATCGGAATCGCCGGCGGCGTTTTCGTTCTGCCAGAAGATGCTGGAGAGCAACGCCGCGCTGATCGTGGTCGATGACACCACGCTCGACGCGCGCTATGCCGACCACCCGTTCGTGACCGGTGCGCCCTTCATCCGCTTCTACGCGGCAGCCCGCCTGTGCGTGGCGGGGCACACCGTGGGTACTTTGTGTGTGTACGACCTGAAGCCACGCCACCTGAAGGCGGCCGATGTCGAAGCGCTCGAGCTGATCGCCAGCGCCGCAGCGGAACTGCTGGCTCGGCGCGCTGCGGTCGCGTGATACCGCGCTTCAGCCGGCGCACCAGCGGGCGCATCAGCGGGCGCTTGAACAGGCCACCGGCGCCGTGGGGCTGGGCGCGTCGGCCGTCGAGATGAGTGGTTCGCCGAGCGGCCCGCTCACATGGATTGCGCGGTTGAGGCCGAACAAGGCGCTCGTCTTGCGGTGGGGGGTGACGAGCAGGTCGAGCGTGCGGTCGGCCAGGTTCAGCGCGCCGGTCCCCACGAACACCGCGCGCTCGGTCTCGGCCGCGAAGCTGCGCACGGACAAGCGGCCCCCGGCCACCTGGGCAGCGAGCCGCGCACACGGCATCGGCACGCGGCGCTCGTCGCCGAACTGGGTTGCGAGCACGGCACCTCCGTCAAGCGCGAGGCGGGCGTCCAGGCGGTTCGAGATCGACGCGTCGCGCAGCGCGAAGGTCGCCGAGCCCTCTGCGGCGCGGGCCAGTGCGGGCCAGGTGTCGGCACGTGCATTGAGCGCGACATGGCCTTGCAGCACGCCACGCAAGGCCTGCGTCCACTGCCCGACCTGCACGCCCGAGACATCGGCTGCGAGCGCCACCGCCCACGGCCGAGCCGATGCGTCCAGCGTCAACGTGCCCTCGGCGCGGCCGGGCGCAGCGAGCAGCATCACCGGCTTCACGGTCAGGTGAGCGGCGTCGAGCGCGGCGCGAACATGCAGCGATTGCAGCCATGGCCAAGCCGGGTGAACGAGTTTGTCGACCTGCCACTCGAGCGCACCGTCGATCGCAGGCCAGGCTGCTGCGTCGCCCACCGCGCCGGGGCCAGCGCCACCGCCCACGGGAACGCCCGGTCCCGAGGCGAGCGCCGCCAACTCGTCGACATGCCACGCCGCGCTGTGCAGCGTGGCACTGACGCGCCCGCGCGCACGGCCGCCATCGGCCTCGTCGAACTGAGCGCGGCCGCGCAGGTCAGTGCGGCCGAGCCGCGCGGTCAGCGCATCGAATGACCACTGGCCGCGCGCCACCACCAGGTGCGCGCTGGCGCTGACAGGCCAGGGCGCTGCACCGGAGCGAGCCGCAGCGGCCGGCCCCCGCGTGGGGGCTGTGCCGCTCGACAGCCGCAGCTCGAGGTCGAGCGACGTGCCCTGCTGGATGTCGGCTGCGCGGCCGTCGAAACGCAGCCGCGTCGCGCTGCTGCGCAACTCGCCCCGCAACGCGAACGGGATGCCGCTGTCGCGAAAGCTGATCACGTCACTGATGGCTGCCTCGCCCTCGAACGGCCGGCCCTGATAGTGGCCGGTGAACGCCATGCGCTTGGTGGCTGCCGGCATGGGCCCGGCCGGGGCGGAGACCAAGAGCGCGGCCGGCAGCCCGTCCGCTGCGAGCGGCGTGAACTGCAGCTCGGCATCGAGCGCCACGGCGCCGTCGACCACGTGCAGCGTGCTGCGGGTGGCGTCGAGCGTGAGCACGCGCACCCGGCCAGGGCCTCGGTCGAGCGGCTTCGACAGGCGCCAGTTGCGCAGGCCGTCGGCACGGCGTTCCATGTCGACCTGGGCATCGAGCAACGTCATGCGCTCGATGATCACGTTCGCGCCGGTGAAGCTGCGCCATGCAATGTCGGCACGCAGGAAGCCCGCATCGACGAACGGGCGCTGCGCCGCCCAGGCCGCGTTCTCGATCTGCAGGCCGCGCACCTCGACGCGCAATGCCAAGTCGGGCGCCAGGCCGACGCTCAGGTGCTGGAACTCGATGTGGCGCCCGGCATGCTCGCGAACGTAGTTGCGGATCACCGGCCGGAACCAGGTCCAGTCAAATGCGGCGACCAGGGCGACGACACCGAGGAGGCTTGCCAAAGCAACCCACGGCCAGCGGCGGGCCGGTCGGGCGTGCGCGGGGTGGGGCTGGGCGAGCATCGCGACGATGATCGCCGCAGCCATCGCGGTCGACCCGCAGCCGACGCCTCGGCCGGATGTAGGAGCGCGGGCCGACTCACTAGGGAAAGCCCGTTCTTTGCGCCTTTGATCGATGCCCGAACAATGCTCGCAGACGCGCCGCCATCACGCGGTTTCGCCCCTGTTCCATCTCACCCCCCCGATGCACCCGAAGGAGACTGCTGTGAGCGTTCCCATTTCATTGACCGTCAACGGCCGCGCCGTGACCATGAGCGTCGACCCGCGCACCCTGCTCGTGCAGCTGATCCGCGAGAACCTGCAGATGACCGGCACGCACGTCGGCTGTGACACCGCGCAGTGCGGCGCCTGCACCGTGCACATGAACGGCCGCGCGGTGAAGTCGTGTTCCATGCTGGCCGCGCAGGCCAACGGCGCGCAGATCACCACCATCGAAGGCCTGTCCCAGAATGGAGCAATGCACCCGATGCAGGAGGCGTTCCGTGAATGCCACGGCCTGCAGTGCGGCTTCTGCACGCCGGGCATGGTGATGTCGGCGGTGCAACTGCTGGCCGACAACCCGAAGGCCACCGAGGCCGAGATTCGCGAAGGCCTGGACGGCAACATCTGCCGCTGCACCGGCTACCAGAACATCGTCAAGTCGATCCAGTTCTGCCAAAGCGGGGCCAAGGCCTCGATGGCCGCCTGAACGCGCACACGGAGCACCCACCATGACCGACATGACCCCGCCCCCCGGCCTGAACAGCCCCATCGGCAAACCCATTCGCCGCCGTGAAGACGAGCGCTTTCTGACTGGCGTGGGCCAGTACACCGACGACGTGGTGCTGCCGCACCAAACCTTCGCGGTGTTCCTGCGCTCGCCGCATGCACATGCCCGCATCAAGTCCATCGACCTCGCCAAGGCCAAGGCCGCGCCCGGCGTGGTGCGCATCTTCGTCGGCGCCGACCTGGCCGAGGCCAAGGTCGGCGGCCTGCCGTGCGGCTGGCTGATCCACAGCAAGGACGGCTCGCCGATGAAGGAGCCGGCGCACCCGGTGCTGGCGCAAGGCAAGGTACGCCACGTGGGCGACCAGGTGGCGCTCGTTGTGGCTGAGTCCATCAGCGAGGCAAAAGACGCCGCCGAGCTGATCGAGGTCGACTACGAAGAACTGCCGGCGGTGATCGACATCACCAAGGCGCAAGGCCACGCCGGCTCGGTGCACGACGACGTGACTGATAACGTCTGCTACGACTGGGGCCACGGCAGCAAGGACGCGGTCGATGCCGCGTTCGCCACCGCCGCCCACGTGACCACGCTCGACCTCGTCAACAACCGGCTGATCCCGAACGCCATGGAGCCGCGCGCTGCCAACGCCAGCTACACCAAGCACGACCAGAGCTACACGCTGTACGTGGCGAACCAGAACCCGCACGTCGAGCGGCTGCTGATGTGCGCCTTCGTGCTCGGCCTGCCCGAATCGAAAGTGCGCGTGATCGCCCCCGACGTCGGCGGCGGCTTCGGCTCGAAGATCTTCCTGTACGCCGAAGAGACGGCGCTGGTCTGGGCCAGCAAGTTCGTCGGCCGCCCGATCAAGTGGACGGCCGACCGCAGCGAAGCCTTCCTGACCGACGCACACGGCCGCGACCACGTCACCAAGGTCGAGCTCGCGATGGACGCGACCGGCAACTTCCTCGCGTTGCGCGTGAAGACCATCGCCAACATGGGCGCGTATTTGTCGACGTTCGCGTCGAGCGTGCCGACCATCCTGTACGCGACGCT
>JANNBF010000145.1:0-15536 GCA_031385155.1 Rhizobacter sp. | reverse complement strand
TGCTCGACGAGCCCTTCGGCGCGCTCGACGCCTTCACGCGTGAAGAACTCTGGTGCACCTTGCGCGACCTGTGGACGGCGCAGAAGTTCAACGTGATCCTCGTCACGCACGACCTGCGCGAGAGCGTGTTCCTGGCCGATACGGTGTATGTGATGAGCAAGAGCCCGGGCCGCTTCGTCGTCAAGCGCCACATCGATTTGCCGAGGCCACGCGACCTGGAGCTGACCTACACGCCGGAGTTCACCGACATCGTCCACGAGCTGCGCGGGCACATCGGTGCGATGCGCAAGCCTGTGGCTGTGGCCGGCGATGTGGGGGTGGCGCAATGAACCGCAAGACGACGGAGCGATGGGCACCCGTGGTCACGGCCATCGCGATGCTGGTGCTGTGGCAGCTGGTCTGCAGCGTCTTCCGGATCGCCGACTTCATCTTCCCCAGCCCGCTGACCATCGTGCAGGCGATGGGCGAGTACGCCGGCCCCATCGCCGAGGCGGCGTGGAAGACCTTCTGGGTCACGATGCTGGGCTTTGCGATCTCGATCGTCGTGGGCGTGCTGCTGGGCTTTCTGGTCGGCTCCAGTCGCATGGCCTATGCCGCCATCTACCCGCTGCTGGTGGGCTTCAACGCGGTGCCGAAAGCGGCCATCGTGCCGATCCTGATCGTGTGGTTCGGCATCGGCATCGGGCCGGGCATCCTGACCGCGTTCCTGATCTCGTTCTTCCCGATCACGGTGAACATCGCAACCGGGCTGGCCACGCTCGAGCCCGAACTGGAAGACGTGCTGCGCGTGCTGGGTGCGAAGCGCTGGGACGTTCTGGTGAAAGTCGGCCTGCCGCGCTCGATGCCGTACTTCTACGGCTCGCTCAAGATCGCGATCACGCTCGCGTTCGTCGGCACGGTGCTGGCGGAGATGACGGCTGGCGACTCGGGCATCGGCTACCTGATGCAGACGGCGGGGTCGCAGCAGCGCATGCCGCTGGCGTTCGCCGGCCTCGTCGTCATCGGCGTGATGGCGATGGCGATGTACGAGCTGTTCTCGTTGATCGAGAAGCGCACGACCGGGTGGGCGCATCGGGGGAGCCAGGGGGAGTAGCGGTTCGTCGGTCGTCGGTCGGCGGTCGGCGTTCGGCGTTCGGCGGGTGACGGTCGCGCGGCAAAGGCGCGCCCGGGCAGGCGTCAGCGCTTCGGTTCGGTGGTCGATGGGTACATCGACTCCCCTGCGGTGCTCAGGTTTCTGGCGCACCGTCTAACTCCCTGCGTGTCCTGCGGCCACTCCGGTCAAACAGTAGCCGGTGAGTCAGATGTTGATGCGCGCTGCGCGCGCCGCCAGAAGCCTTCCGCTCCTCGGCACCTCACAGGCGCGCTGCCACCTGCCCGAGCGCGCCTTTGCTGAACCGTCGGCGGTTTTCCGTTGAAGAGCAAACACCCTTGGTTGCTTGCGGCGGGTGGTGCCCGGCGGGGGCGACGTGAAGGGGCGACGAGCAGCGGAGACTTGAGGTCGGCGCGCGCAGCGCGCTTCGTAAACTGACTCGCCGGCTACTGTTTGACCGGAGAGAGCGAAGCGAGCGCAGGGAGTTAGACGGCGCGACCTCAAGTTGAGCAGCGCAGTGCAGTCGGCGCAGCCGACCGCCCCGCCGGAGCCCCCGACGGGCACCGCCCGCCGCAAGCCGCTCCACTCGCGCAACCCGCGCAACCCGCACAACCCAACCCAATCGACAAGGTACGCATTTTGCTGACACCTTCCCGCCCGATCCGGCAGCCATATCGCCACCGGACCCGGGCCCGGCGCATGCCGGTTCGGAGCACCCTCATGAACGGAGCCAAACACATTGCAACCCGCGCCGCATGGCG
This sequence comes from Rhizobacter sp., assembly GCA_031385155.1. GTDB lineage: Bacteria > Pseudomonadota > Gammaproteobacteria > Burkholderiales > Burkholderiaceae_C > LMDS01. The sequence continues at coordinate 13,685 of JANNBF010000145.1, read as the reverse complement.
CATGTCTCTCGCGTGCGTTCTCTCGTTGTTGCCCGCACTCGGTGCACAAGCTGCACTGCTCGTGAGCAACACGCGCGGCAACAACGTGGTGATGATCGACGACAAGACCGGCGCGTACCTCGGTGACTTCATCACCGCCGGCAGCGGTGGCCTGACCGACCCCGACGACGTGACGATCGGGCCCGATGGCAAGGTGTACGTGAGCAGCGGCGGCAACACGACCGGCAGCATCCTGCGCTACAGCAGCAGCGGCGCGTTCATCGACACCTTCGCGACCGGCAACGGCTTGAAGCGCCCGTACGGCAACGCGTTCGGGCCGGACGGCAACCTGTACGTGGCGAGCTTCCGCAGCGACCAGATCCTGCGCTACAGCGGCAGCACCGGCGCGTTCATCGATGTGTTCGCCCAGGGCAACGGCAGTGCGGCCGGCTTGCTGAACGGGCCGAACGACCTGGTGTTCGCGCCGAACGGCATGCTGTACGTCACCACCCAGGGCAGCGTGGCCGATGGCATGGGCGGCATCAGCTACCAGTTCGACAGCCAACTGCTCGCCTACAGCGTTTCGACTGGCGCAGGAAGCGTCATCGCCACGCCCAGCCCCACGGCCGGCGGCAACGGCTACGTGAGCCTGCTGGGCGCCGTGGTCGGGCCCGACGGCCTGCTCTACACCACCGACTACGCAGGTGGCATTCGCAGCTACGACACGCTGACCGGCGCGCTGGTGCAGACCATCGACACCGGCCCCTTGTTCAGCGGCAGCAGCATCGCCACGACCCTCGGCAACCTGGTGTTCGCACCCGACGGCACGCTGTACGCGCCGGTGTTCAACGAAGGCGCGAACGGTGTCGAGGCGAACGGTGTTGCAGCCTGCGCGGTGGCCACGGGCAGCTGCGCGCTGCTGCTCAGCGACAGCACGCATCTGAGCCGCCCCATCGGCATTGCGTATGTGCCCACGCCTGTGCCCGAACCATCGGTCTATGCGCTGATGCTGGTGGGTTTCGCTGGCGTGATCGGCTGGCGGCGGCGCGCGGCGCACACCGCCGGGAGCGGTGCGCTGAACGGCGCCAAACTGCGCCCTTCTGGCACGCCTCATGACACCCTCGTCTGACGATTCGTTCGCTGGTTCTGGCGCTGGGCCGGGCATTGCGCCGCAGGTTCTGCGCGCGGCCCGGTTGCCCGCGTGGTGCTCGGGCGATGCTCCCGGCCTCGTCGACATCTGGCTCGACGGTGGCCGCATCGAGAGCGTCACGCCCTACGCGCCTTTCGCGGCGTCGAACACCGCCGCCGCCGACTCGTTCGACAGCGGCTGGCACCTTCACGGCGCACCGGTGTTGCCAGCGCTCGTCGAGCCGCATGCGCACCTCGACAAGGCCTACACCGTGCACCGCTCGCCCCCCCTCGGGCCGGGCCTGCTGGCCGCCATCGAAGCCGGCCATGGCGACGAGCGGCACTGGTCGGCCGACGACCTGCGCAGCCGTGCCGAACGCGCGCTGCACGAGTCGCTTGCGGCTGGTGTGCGCCTGCTGCGCACGCACGTGAGCTGGTTCCAGCCCGAGGCGCCGCTGGCCTGGGCCGTCTACCGCGAACTGCGCGCCGAATGGCTCGGCCGCGTCGACCTGGAGTGCGTGAACATCAGCCCGCTCGGCCTGTTCGAAGATGCCGCGTCGGCCGAGCGCATTGCGCGCACGGTGGCGGCCACACCGGGCGGCGTGCTCGGCGGCTTCGTGCACACCACGAACCACAGCGAAGCCGCACTGTGCAACCTGATGGCGGCGGCGGCGCGGCACGACCTGCGCGTCGACCTGCATGCCGATGAAGAACTCGCGCCGCAGGCGCGTGGTGTGGCCAGTGCCTCGCGGCTCGCCGCCGAGTTCGGCATGGCCGGCCGCGTGGCCTGCAGCCACGCCTGCGCGCTGGCTGTGCAAGACCCGCACACCGCGCTGACCACTCTCGACGCCGTGGCCCGCGCCGGCGTGAGCCTGATCAGCCTGCCCAGCACCAACCTGCTGCTGCAAGACGCCGTCACCGGCCGCACGCCGCGCCTGCGCGGCATCACGCTCGTGCACGAGGCGCTGGCGCGCGGCATACCGGTGGCGTTCGGCAGCGACAACGTGCAAGACGCGTTCAACCCGGTCGGCCGCCACGACCCAGTGGCCGCGCTGGAACTGGCGGTGATGGCAGCCCATGTTCGGCCGGCGTTCGACGCAGGCAGCGCACTCATCTGCAACCTCGACGCGCTGGGGGCCGGCGAGCGCATCAAGAGCCTTGTCGGCCTGTCGGGGGATCTGGTGATCTTCCCCGGCAGCCATGAAAGCGCGCAGGCGTGGCCCGCCGACACACGCGAGCGCGTGGTGCTGCGTGCCGGCCGCAAGGTCGCGGGCACGTGGCCTCCAGCTGACGGGGCGGCCGCATGAGGTTGCTGATGGTCTACTGCCACCCCAACCCGAACAGCTTCTGCGGCGCCCTGCGCAACACGGCGTGCGGGGCGTTGACCGACGCCGGCCACGAGCTGCGCGAGATCGACCTCTACGCCGAAGGCTTCGACCCGGTGCTGGCGCGCGAGGAGCTGGCCAGCTACCTGCCCGAGACCGCCAAGAACATCGCGCCGCTGCAAGCGCATGTCGATGCGCTGCGCTGGGCCGAAGGCTGGCTCGTGGTCTACCCGACCTGGAACTACGGCCCACCGGCCATGCTGAAAGGCTGGTTCGACCGCGTGTGGCTGCCGGGCGTGAGCTTCGGTTTGGGCGGCAGCCGCTACAAGCCCATCGTGGGCCGGCTCGACAACATCCGCTGGTTCTGCGGCATCACTACCTCGGGTGCGCCGTGGTGGTGGTTGCGCGTGATCCGCGACCCGGGCCGCAGCTTCTTCATGCGCGGCCTGCGGCCCTTGTATGCGCGGCTTTGCAAGATGCACTGGCTGCAACTGCACTCGATGAACTACGCCACCGCCGACGACCGCGCGGCCTTTTTGCAACGGGTGCAGCGCACCTTGCGCGCGCTGCCGAAGTGATGCTCACACCGACGACTTGCCCATGACACAACCCATCAACGACGGCACCGCCCAACCCCTGGCCCGCTACGCCGCATGGCGACGCGCGGGCGACTTCATCTTCCTGTCGGGCGTGATCGCCGTGGACCCGGCCGCGAAGCTGATCGTGCGCGGCTTCGACGACATCCCGCTCGACGCGCAGGTGCTGCTCAACCGCAGCGGCGAGTTCTCGACCGACCTGCGCGAAGGCCCGATCCTGGCGCAGAGCTGGTACGTGCTGAACAGCATCCGCGCCACGATCCAAGCCGCCGGCGGCGAGATGAGCGATGTGATCAAGCTCGTGCAGTACTTCAAAAACCTCGACCACTTCCCGCACTACAGCCGTGTGCGCAAGCTGTTCTTCCCCGGCCAGCCGCCCACGTCCACCGTGGTCGAGGTCTCGGGCATGCTGCCCACGCCCGACATCCTGATCGAGGTCGAAGCGACGGCGTATGTGCCGCTGTCGGGGGCTCGATGAAAACGAATGCTTCACCGCAGAGTCAAAGGAGTGAACGGAGGTTCGCAGAGGAATGCAATGAAAGTTTTGCCTTCTTGCTCTGCGCTTCTCCGCCAACTCCTTTGACGCTGCGGTGAATGACCTTTCTCTCACAACAACCCACCGCCATGCTCCACGGCTACACCCCACCCCACCGCTTCCTGCCCTACCTCGCGTGGACCGAGGTCGAGGCGCTGCCTGACAAGGCGAACACGGTCATCGTGCTGCCGGTCGGCGCGATCGAGCAGCACGGCCCGCACCTGCCGTGCGCGGTCGACAGCATCATCACCGCCGGCGTGATGGGCCATGCGCTCGCGGCACTGCCGGCCGAAGTGCCGGCGTTCGGCATGCACCCGGTCGTCTACGGCAAGTCGGACGAGCACATCCACTTCCCCGGCACCATGCTCATCGACGGCGTGACGCTGCTGAACACGATGGTGGCGCTGGGTGAATCGGTGTACCGCGCGGGGTTTCGCAAGTGGCTCATCGTCAACTCGCACGGCGGGCAACCGCAGGTCATGGAGATGGCCGCGCGCGAGCTGCGCATTCGTCACGCCGACTTCACGGTGCTGCCGCACTTCGTGTGGCGCGTGCCGAACGTGGCCAGCAGCTTCATGACCGACCGCGAGCGGCGCCTGTCGATGCACGCCGGCCACGCCGAAACAGCGATCCTGATGGCGCTTGCGCCCGACACGGTGCACATGGAACACGCGGTCGCCAGCTACCCGCCCGAGTTCCCGAAATCGCTGTCGAGTGATGGCCGCCCGAGCGCCGCGTGGACGGCGCGCGACTTCGGCCCCAGCGGCGTGATCGGCGACCCTCACCCCGCCACACGCGAGCAGGGGCAGGCCATCCTCGACTCGCTGGTGCACAGCTGGGTGCAAGGCATCACCGACCTGCACCACCTGCACTGGCCGGCCCGTGAGGTGCCCTGACCGCCCCACCCACCCAGACCCGCGCACTGGCACAACGATTGCGTTCACCGCGTTCCAGTTCATTGCCGAGTCGCCCCGCCCCTGTTCCTGTCATTCAACCCCGGAGACGCACCCATGAAGACCCCGACCCTCAAGCACCTGGCCGCGCTTGCCGGCGCCTTTGCGCTGGCTTTCCCCGCCGCCGCGCAGACCGAGAAGTTCACCTTCCTGACGAACTGGTACGCGCAGTCCGAACACGGCGGCTTCTACCAGGCCAAGGCCGCCGGCCTGTACCAGAAGGCCGGCCTGGACGTGACGATCAAGATGGGCGGCCCACAGGTCAACGGCATGCAGTTGCTCGCAGCCGGCCAGACCGACTGCTTCATGGGCTACGACAACCAGACCATTTCGGCCTGGGAGCAAGGCATTGCCGCCGTCACGGTGGCGGCGGCGTTCCAGAAAGACCCACAGGTGCTGATCGCCCACCCCGACGTGAAGAAGTTCGAGGACCTGAAAGGCAAGACGCTGCTCATCTCGTCGGCCGCCAACACCACCTACTGGCCGTGGCTCAAGAGCGCCTACGGCTTCACCGACGGGCAGGCGCGGCCCTACACCTTCAACATCCAGCCCTTCATCGCCGACAAGAACCTGGCGCAGCAGGGTTACCTGTCGTCGGAGCCGTTCTCGATCGAGAAGGAAGCCAAGTTCAAGCCCAGCGTGTTCCTGCTGTCCGACTACGGCTGGCCCCCGTACTCGACCACCATCGTCTGCATGGACAAGACCATCAAGGAGCGCCCGAAGGCCGTGGCCGCGTTCGTGAAAGCATCGATGGAAGGCTGGAAGGCCTACATGACCGGCGACCCGGCCGCCGCCAACGCGCTGATCAAACGCGACAACCCGAACATGGGCGACGACACGCTCGCCAACGGCATCCTGAAGATGAAGGAAACCGGCATGGTGATGGGCGGCGACGCGGCCAAGTACGGCATCGGCATCATCACCGACGAGCGCATGAAGAAGACCTACGACCTGATGGTCTCGAACAAGCTGCTCGATGGCTCGAAGGTCGACATCAAGAAGACCTACACGACGCAGTTCGTGAAGGACTTGAAGATCATGCCGTGAGTGCGCAGTGACCACGCGCTGAACCACCGAGCCAGCCCGCCATGCACGCGCACCTGCCACTCATCGACCTGCGGCAAGGCGATGCCGCCGTGGCGCGCGCGGTCGACGCGGCGTGCCGCGCGCATGGCTTCTTCTACGTCACCGGTCACGGCATTCCGGCGCCGGTGATCGACGCGGCGTTCGCGGCGTCGAAGCGCTTCTTCGCACTCGAAGACGCGATGAAGGCGCGTTGGCACATCGACCGCTCGGGCATCAAACGCGGCTTCGACCCCATCGGCTGGCAGGTGCTCGACCCGGGCCAGCCGGCCGACATCAAGGAGAGTTTCTACCTCGGTGTGGACCGCGATGCAACCGACCCGCTGGTGCGCGCCGGCACGCCCAACCACGGGCCGAACCAGTGGCCCCTTGAGGCGGTAGCGCCGGGCTTTCGCGCTGCGGTGCAAGCTTATGACGCAGCGGTGCGCGCGCTGTCGCTGCACTTGATGCGCGTCATCGCACTCGGCCTCGGCTTGAGCGCAGACCACTTCGAGCGCTACATGCAAGACCCGATGCCGGTGCTGCGCCTGCTCCACTACCCACCGCAACCGGCGCAGGCCGAGCCGGGCCAGATCGGCTGCGGCGCGCACACCGACTGGGGCGGCATCACCGTGCTCGCGCAAGACAGCGCGGGCGGCTTGCAACTGCAATCGCTGACCGGCGAGTGGCTGGAGGCCGAGCCGGTCGAAGGCAGCCTCGTCGTCAACCTCGGCGACCTGATGCAACGCTGGACGAATGACCGCTACCGCTCGACGCTGCACCGCGTCATCAACCGCCACACAGGCCGTGATCGCTACTCGATGGCGTACTTCTTCGACATCGACCACCACGCGGAGGTGAGCGCGCTGCCGGGCTGCTTCGACGCCGAGCACCCGTCACGCTACGCGCCGATCACGGCGGGCGAGCATGTGGTCGAGATGTACCGGCGCACCCAGGCCGCCGCGTGACTCACGCCACAAACGCCACCACAAACGCCGCCATGAACACCGCCAACGCCATCGACGTGCTCTCCGCCGAGCAGGTCTACCCGAACGGCACGCGGGCGCTGCTGCCGGTGAACCTGGCCGTGCGCGAAGGTGAGTTCGTGACCTTGCTCGGGCCGTCGGGCTGCGGCAAGAGCACGTTGTTGAAGATGATCGCGGGGCTGCTGGCGCCGAGCGATGGGCGCATCCTGCTGTGGCGCAAGCCGGTTGACGAGCTGAAAGCCGCCGGGCGCGACCTGTCGTTCGTGTTCCAGGAGGCCACGTTGATGCCGTGGGCAAGCGTCGAAGACAACGTGCGCCTGCCACTCGACCTGGCCGGCGTGAGCCGCACTGACGCCGCACCGCGTGTCGCCGAAGTGCTGGCGCTCGTCGGCCTGGCCAAGTTCGCGGGTCAGCGGCCGCGCGAGTTGTCGGGCGGCATGCAGATGCGCGTGTCGATCGCGCGCGGCCTGGTCACGCAGCCGAACCTGCTGCTGATGGACGAGCCCTTCGGCGCGCTCGACGAGATCACGCGCAACCGGCTCGACGCTGACCTGCTCGATTTGTGGCAGCGGAAGAAGTTGAGCGTCGTGTTCGTCACGCACTCGATCTTCGAGGCGGTGTACCTCTCGACGCGCGTGGTCGTGATGGCGGCGCGGCCGGGCCGCATCGTCGAAGAGTTGCACATCGACGCGCCCTACCCGCGCGGCCCGGGCTTTCGTGTCAGCGCCGAGTTCGCGGCCTGTGCGCAGCACCTTCAAGACAGCCTGCTGCGCGCCAGCGCCGACGAGGAGTCGACGCTGTGAACACGCTCTCCGCTGACGTGACCCGCGCACCTGGCACAGCCGCCACTTCGACGGCATCGCCGATCCCCGACGCCGCTGTCGCGCGGCCGGTGCCCTGGCTCGCGCAACCCCGGCACCAGCGCATCGTGCTGCCGGTGCTGGTCGCCGTCGTGCTGCTCGCGGTGTGGCAGTGGTGGGTGGTGGCATTCGAGATCCCGCGGTTCCTGGTGCCCTCGCCGGTCGAGGTGATGAAGACGCTCGCGAAAGACTGGCCGCTGCTGGCCGGTGCGCTGTGGGTCACCGTGAAGATCACAGTGCTCGCTTTCCTCGCCTCGATGGTGGTGGGCACGTTGGTGGCGTTCGTGTTCGTGCAGAGCCGGTTGATCGAGACGGCCCTGTTCCCGTACGCGGTGCTGCTGCAAGTGACGCCCATCGTGGCGATTGCACCCCTCATCATCATCTGGGTGAAAGACCCGACTATCTCTCTCGTGCTGTGCGCCACCATCGTGGCGGTGTTTCCGGTCATCTCCAACACCACGCTCGGTTTGCGCAGCGTGAACCCGGGCCTCTTGAGCTACTTTCAACTCAATCGCGCCACGCGCCTGCAAACGCTGTGGCGGCTGCGCATCCCGAGCGCGTTGCCGTACTTCTTCGCGGGGCTTCGCATCTCGGGGGGCTTGTCGCTGATCGGCGCGGTGGTGGCCGAGTTCGTGGCCGGCACCGGCGGCACCGGCACGGGCCTCGCGTACCAGATATTGCAGTCGGGCTACCAGCTCAACATCCCGCGCCTGTTCGCGGCGCTGTTCCTGATCTCGCTCACCGGCGTGGCACTGTTCGGCGCTCTGGCGCTGCTGTCCCGCTGGGCGCTGGGCGGCTGGCACGAAAGCGAGGTGGGGAGCGAATGAATCCAAATATCCAATTCATTCACCGCAGAGGCGCAGCGAACGCAGAGTTGCGCAGAGAAGAGAAATACCAATCTTCTTCTTTCCTCTGCGTTCCTCTGCGCCCTCTGCGCCTCTGCGGTGAATGACCTCCTCTTCTGAACACCCATGAACTTCGACCCCACCCACATCGCATCGCTCATCCCGCAGCTCGTCGAACGTTGCCCGTCTGTCGAGTGGATCACCGATGACAGCCGCATCGACCGGCTCTCGCACGACTTCTACTGGTTCAGCCCGGTGCTCCAGCGCGCGCTCGAGCCGATGCGGGCGCACATCGGCGTGCGGCCGCGCACTGAAGACGAGATACGCGCGGTGGTCTCGGCCTGCGCCACGCTCGGCGTGCCGATCACCGCGCGCGGCAGCGGCACCGGCAACTACGGCCAGTGCATTCCGCTGCACGGCGGGGTGCTGCTCGACCTGTCGGGCTACAACCAGTTGCTGTGGCACAAGCCGGGTGTGGTGCGCGGCCAGGCCGGCCTTCGCCTGGGCGACATCGATGCACGCACCCGCCCCGACGGCTGGGAGCTGCGCTGCGTGCCCAGCACCTACCGCAGCGCGTCGCTCGGCGGCTTGTACGGCGGCGGCTTCGGCGGCGTGGGCTCGATCAACTTCGGCCCGCTCGCAGCCCACGGCAACGTGCTCGGCGTCAAGGCGATCAGCATCGAGCCCGAGCCGCGCACGGTGGAGTTGCGCGCGCCCGAAGCGCTGGTGCTGCACCATGCCTACGGCACGAACGGCCTGGTGCTCGAACTGGAAGTGGGCCTGGGCACGGCGCACGACTGGATGGAATCCATCGTGCTGTTCGATGACTTCGACGCGGCCCTCGACTTCGCCGACACCGTCGCCAACGCGCCGGGCATCGTCAAGAAGAGCGTGACCGTCTTCGCCGCGCCCATCGGCGAAATGCTGACGATGCTCGCGGCGCACCTGCCCGCGGCCAAGCATGCGGTGTTCGTGCTCACCGCCGAGTTCTCGGAGCAGGTGCTTGCGCAACTCATCGGCGAGTTCGGCGGCGTGGTCAGCTACCGCAAGACGGCGGACGAGGTACGCAAGAGCAACCGCACGCTGGTCGAGTTCACCTGGAACCACACCACGCTGCATGCCATGAAGGTGGACAAGACGCTCACCTACATCCAGAGCGGCTTCACCCCCGGCGAGCACGTGCGCCAGGTGCGCGAGATGCGCGCGATGCTGGGCGATGAGGTCATCACCCACGTCGAGTTCATCCGCAGCCGCGACGGGCTGATGACCTGCGCCGGCTTGCAGCTCGTGCGCTACACCACCGACGCGCGGCTGAACGAGATCATGCAGATGCACCGCGACCACGGCGTCTCCATCGCCAACCCGCACGTCTACCACGTGGAAGACGGCAAGCAGGGCGTGGTCAGCGCCGAGGTGGTGGCAGCAAAGCTGCGCTTCGACCCGCAGGGTTTGCTCAACCCCGGCAAGCTGCGCGGCTGGGAGCAGCGCGAACAGTTGGCGCTGGATGCGGCGCGCAGCACGCCGTCGCTGGCCACGCTGCCGCGCTTCTGACGCCTTTGTGACACGCCTCTGACACGCCTCTGACGCGCCCGACACGTCGACCTCGATCAAGCCAAGGAGCCCGCCATGCTCACCGCACAGCAACCCGTGTTCCGCAAGTTCTGGCATGCCGTGATGCCGCTCGCGCAACTGCAGGGCGGGCCGAAGCCCTTCACCTTGCTGGGCGAAGCCATCGTGCTGTTTCTCGACGAGCACGGCGAGCCGGCCGCGCTGCGCGACCGCTGCTGCCACCGCACCGCCCGGCTCAGCATGGGCTGGCGCATCGACGAAGGCCCGCTGTGCGGCAAGCTGCAATGCGGCTACCACGGCTGGACCTACGACCGCACCGGCCGCGTCGTCAGCATCCCGCAATACGGGCCTCAGCGCACCGTGCCGCCCGACTACCGCGTGCCGGCCTACCACTGCGCCGCGCGCTACGGCTATGCGTGGGTCGCGCTCGACGAGCCGATTGCCGACATCCCCGCCATGCCCGAGTTCGGCATGAAGGGCTGGCGCACCATCTACCAGTTCTACGAGACCTGGGCCACCAGCCCGATGCGCGCGCTCGAGAACAGTTTCGACAACTCGCACTTCAGCTTCGTGCACCGCGCCACTTTCGGTGTGGCGAGCCAGCCGCAACCGAGCAAATACCAGCTCGTTGACACCGAGGCCGGCTTCTACGCCGAGACGGTCGTGCCGGCCAGCAACCCCGCAGCCTTCCAGCGCGTCAGCGGCGTGAGTGATGCGGTGACCACGCGCCACATGCGCAACGCCTACTACCTGCCGTTCTCGCGCCGGCTTGACATCGAGTACCCGTCTGGCATTCGGCACATCATCATCAACTGCTTCACCCCCATCGACGACGGCCACATGCAGTTGTGCCAATGGCTGTTCCGCAACGACACCGAGGCCGATTGCCCGCAGGACATGCTGGTCCACTTCGACGACGTGATCACGCGCGAAGACAAGGCGATTCTGGAGTCGACCGACCCCGACGCCGTGATCGACGTGCGCCGCCGTGGCGTGGAGTTCTCGATGGAGAGCGACAAGCCCGGCATGATGATCCGCAAGCGCCTGCTCGAGCTGCTGACTGCCCACGGCGAGGCCGAGGTGCACCGAGGTAACACCGTCATTCCCATCAAGATCATTTCACAGAGCACGCCATGACCGACACACTTCAAGAAACCGGGCTCGACGCCCACGACGCGCTCTACCTCGGCCGCGCCATTGCCCTGTCGCGCGAGACCAGCTTGCGCGGCAACCGGCCTTTCGGTGCGGTCATCGCCCTGCCCGACGGCACCGTGATCGCCGAGGCCTGCAACACCACCGCCGAGAACGGCGACTGCACCGCGCATGCCGAGACCGAAGTGCTTCGCATCGCGTCACCCAAGGCCTCGCGCGAGGTGCTGGCGCAGGCCACGATGTACGCGTCTGGTGAGCCGTGCGTGATGTGCGCCGGCGCGATCTACTGGGGCAACATCCGGCGCGTGGTGTTCGGCATCGACGCGGTGCGGCTGCGCCACTTCCGGAACATGCGGGCAGGCGCCGGCGACCTGGTGATGTCGTGCCGCGAAGTGTTCGCGCACTCGTCGCACCCCATCGAGGTGATCGGCCCGGCCATGCTGGCCGAGGCCACGCAGGTGCACGAGGCGTTCTGGCAAGTCTGAGCAGCAAGGCGCCCGGGCCTGCCGGTTAAGCTTCCGCCGATGAGTGACACCCGCCAACCGCCACCCGGCACCGACCCCACCGCCGAGCAGATGCAACGCCACCTGCGCACCGCCAATGCGGTGGCGCAGCGCGCGCTCGATGCCGGCCACCACCCGTTCGGCGCCGTGCTGGTCGGGCCGGACAACGAGACCGTGCTGAGCGAGCAAGGCAACGTCGACACCGTCAACCATGCCGAAGCGGTGCTGGCGCGCATGGCATCGCGCGCGTGGAGCACTGATGAGCTGTGGGGTTGCACGCTCTACACCACCGTCGAGCCCTGCTGCATGTGCGCCGGAACGCTGTACTGGGCCAACATCGGCAGGCTCGTCTACGGCATGGAAGAGCGGCGCCTGCTGCAGTTCACCGGCAACTATGCCGAGAACCCGACCATGGACCTGCCTTGCCGCGACGTGTTCAAGCACGGCCAGAAAGGCATTCGCGTCTGGGGCCCGGTGCCGGCGGTCGAAGCCGAGATTGCCGCGCTGCACGCCGCGTTCTGGCACGGTGATGCGGGCCCCGCCGGCTGATGGCCTGGCGCGGGCAACTCACCCTGGCGTACCGCTGCGAGCCGCTCCACGGCGCCCCGCGCACCGTGCTGCACGACCGCCATGACGGCCCGCTGCGTGTGCTGGCGAGCCTGTACCCGGAGGCACCGGCGGTGTGCCACAGCGTGCTGGTGCACCCGCCCGGCGGACTGGTCGGCGGCGATGATCTGGGCATCGAACTCACGCTCGCCCCGGGCGCGCATGCGCTCGTCACCACGCCGGGCGCGACGCGCTTCTACCGCAGCCTGGGTGCGCCCGCGACGCAGGCGCTGACGGCCCAAGTTCAGGAAGGCGCTCGCCTCGAATGGCTGCCGCTGGAGACCATCGCCTACAGCGGCTGCATCGCACAGAACCGCCTGCGCTTCACGCTCGCGCCGGGCGCCGAGATGATCGGCTGGGACGTGCTCGCGCTCGGCCTGCCCGCCTCGGGCCAGCCCTTCGAACGCGGCGTGTTCACGCAAAGCATCGAAGTGCCGGGCCGCTGGCTCGAGCGTGGCCTGATCGACGCCGCCGACACCCGCCTGCTCGACTCGCCCCTGGGCTGGGCCGGCCAGCGGGTGATGGGCACGCTCTGGTTCGCCACCGGCGCAGCCTTGCCCGAGCCGCGGCGCGACGCGCTGCTCGACGCGGCGCGTGCCGTGGTCGACGCGCACCCGCTCAAGACCAGCGCCGGCACCACGTCGCCGCAAGACGGCGTGATCGTGTTGCGCGTGCTCGCGCCGCGCGTCGAGCCACTGATGAACTTGTTGACCTTGGTGTGGACGACATGGCGCCGCGCCGCATGGCAACTGGCCGGCTGCACACCGCGCGTGTGGCGCACTTGAAGGCACGCGCCGGGTCAGGCCTTCGGTGAGCGCCGTCGCGACGCGGCGGCATGGACGTGGCTCAAGAATTCAGTGGCAATCGGAGACAGTTCCTTGCCCTTGGGGTACAGCACGAACCAGTTCGAGTGCACCGGGAAGCCACGCACGTTCAACACCGCGACGATGTCGCTCCCGGAATCGGGCTGCAGTGCGTGGCGCGACAAAACGGCAAGCCCGAGCCCTGCGGCGACCGACTGCTTGATGGCTTCGTTGCTGCCGAGCTCCAGGCGCACGTTCGCCTGGAAGCCCAGCGCGGCAAAGTGCGCGTCGCAGGCCATGCGGGTGCCCGAGCCCCGCTCCCTGAGAATGAACCGCTCGCCGGCCAGGCTTGCCAGCGGGACCGATCGCCTGCTGACCAGCGGGTGCGAATGGGGTGCAATCACGACCAGCGGGTTCGGCAGCAGCATGCTTTGCTCCAGCTCGATATCGGGCGGCGGCATCGACATGATGTAGAGGTCGTCGCGGTTCTCGCGCAACCGGGCGACCACCCCGTCACGGTTCAGAACCTGCAGCGCGATGTCGATTTCGGGGTGACCGGCACAAAAAGTGCCGAGCATCGCCGGAACGAAGTACTTGGCCGTGCTGACCACCGAAACTCGGAGCCGCCCTTGTGTCATGCCTTTGAGGGCGGCCATCGTTTGCTCGAACGCCGACCATTCGTCACTCATGCGCCGAGCCGACTTCGCCAGCGCGTGGCCGGCAGCCGTCAGGTGAAGGCGCTTTCCCAACTGCTCATACAGCGGCAGGCCGACGGACGCGGTC
>JANNBF010000138.1:0-21439 GCA_031385155.1 Rhizobacter sp. | reverse complement strand
CATCGAAGATCACCACGTCGGTGTCTTCGAGCAGGTGGTGTTCCTTCAGCAGCTTGACCGTCTGGCCGACCACATAGCCGCCGCAGCCGGTGCCGGCGGGCGGGCCGCCGGCCTCGACGCACATCACGCCGTTGTAGCCCTCGAACACGAAGTCTTCGACGCGCAGTTCCTCGGCGTGGAAGTCGACCGACTCCAGCACGTCGATCACGGTCGGCAGCATCTTCTTCGTCAGCGTGAAAGTGCTGTCGTGCTTTGGGTCGCAGCCGATCTGCAGCACGCGTTTGCCCAGCTTGCTGAACGCGGCCGACAGGTTGCTCGACGTCGTGCTCTTGCCGATGCCGCCCTTGCCGTAGATCGCAAACACCTTGGCGTTGCCGATCTTCACGTTCTCGTCGAGCTGGACCTGAACGCTGCCTTCGCCATCGGCGCGCAGGTTCTTGCGCACACCGGGCGATTTGATGTCGGGGAACGGAACAGTCGTTGTACTCATGCAGTCACTCCTTCGGTCGCTTCCGCGAACACGCCTTCGAGCCGGTCTTCAAGCTCCTCGCCGGCCCGGCGCAATGCTTCGAGCATCTTTGCGTCAGGCGTCCAAAACTTTCTTTCCGATGCTTCGAGCAACCGGTTGGCCACGCGGGCCGATGCGGTCGGGTTCAGCTTGGCCAGCCGCTCGCGCATGGCCGGGTCGAGCATGAAGGTCTCGCTCAACTGCTGGTAGACCCACGGCTGCACCTGCCCGGTGGTGGCCGACCAGCCCATCGTGTTGGTCACGTGCACTTCGATCTGGCGTACGCCTTCGTAGCCGTGGGCCAGCATGCCCTCGTACCACTTCGGGTTGAGCATGCGGGTGCGGGTTTCGAGCGCCACCTGCTCGCTCAGCGTGCGCACGATGCCGCCGCCCGAGCTGTCGTTCGTCTGGTCGCCGATGTAGACCGGCGCGACTTCGGCGTCCACGCCCTTCGCGCGCTTGATCGCCCGGCTGATGCCGCCCAGCGTGTCGAAGTAGGTGTCGACCGTGGTCACGCCGAGCTCGACCGAATCGAGGTTCTGATACGCGAGCTGCACGCCGGCGAGCACGCTCTTGAGCAGCGCGCCTTGCTGCACCGGCCGGCCGCTGCGGCCGTAGGCGAAGCCCTTACGGCGCGAGTAGGTCTCGGCGAGCTCGTCTTCCTCTTCCCAGCGGCTGTTGTCGACGAGGCTGTTCACGTTCGAGCCGTAAGCGCCTTCGGCATTCCCGAACACGCGCAGCGCGGCGGTTTCCAGGTCACAGCCGTGCTCGGCCATGTGGGCCAGCGAATGCTTGCGGATGAAGTTGCGCTCGATGGGTTCGTCGGCGCTGGCAGCGAGGAAGGCCGCCTCTGCCAGCAGCTTTACCTGCAACGGCAGCAGGTCGCGGAAGATGCCGGACAGCGTGATCACCACGTCGACGCGCGGCTGCGTCAGCTGGTCGAGCGGGATCAACTCTGCGCCTGCGAGTCGGCCGTAGCTGTCGAAGCGCGGCTTCGTGCCCATCAGCGCCAGCGCCTGTGCAATCGGTGCGCCTTCGCTCTTCAGGTTGTCGGTGCCCCACAGTACGAGCGCGATCGACTCGGGGAAGGCATGGCCATCGGCCACGTGCCGGTCGATCAGGCGCTGCGCCTGGCGCGCGCCGTCTTTCACCGCGTAGTTGCTCGGGATGCGGAACGGGTCGAAGCCGTGCAGGTTGCGGCCGGTCGGCAGAATGGCCGGCGTGCGCAGCAGGTCGCCGCCCGGTGCAGGCCGCATGAAGCGCCCGTCGAGCGCGCGGATGATGCCGGCGAGTTCATGGTCTTGCGCCAGCAGCACGTCGATGGCGGCAAGTTCGGTCAATAGCGTGAGCACGGCTGCGTCAGCGGCAATGTTGCCGAGGGCACACGCATCGGCAGGCGGGTGGCCTTCGACCAGCGCCTCGATGGTTGCCCGCGCCGGCCGTGTGCCGTGCGAGGCTTCGGCGGTGGCGAGCAGCATGTCGACGCGCTCGGCCTTCGTCGGGGCGCGGCCGACCACGTGCAGGCCGTGCGGGATCAGCGTGTATTCGAGTTCGCGAACCGCGTCGGTGAGTTGCGTGACCTTCGCCACGTCAGCGCCCCACGCGGGCTCGGCGTCGGCCAGGTTCAACACGGCCGCCTGGGCTTGGATCAGCAGTGCCAGTTCATCACGTTCGACAACGGCCTCGGGCTCCAGGCCACGGTAGCGGTCGAGCAAGGCCTTCAGGTCGACGAGGCCCTTGTACAGGCCGGCTTGCGCCACCGGCGGCGTCATGTAGCTGATCAGCGTGGCGGCAGCGCGGCGCTTGGCGATCGTGCCTTCCGACGGGTTGTTCGATGCGTAGAGGTAGAAGTTCGGCAGGTCGCCGATCAGCCGGTCGGGCCAGCACGCGCCGGACATGCCGGACTGCTTGCCGGGCATGAACTCGAGCGCGCCGTGGGTGCCGAAGTGCAGCACCGCATTCGCGCCGAAGTCTTGCTTCAGCCAGCGGTAGAAGGCCGAGAACGCATGCGTCGGTGCGAAGCCCTTCTCGAACAGCAGGCGCATCGGGTCGCCCTCATAGCCGAACGCGGGCTGGATGCCGACGAACACGTTGCCGAAGCGCTCGCCAAGCACGAAGATCTCGCGCCCGTTGCTTTGCTGGCGGCCCGGCGCCGGGCCCCATTGCTTCTCGATCTCCTTGAGCCAGCGCTCCTGCTTGACGTGCTTGTCGGTCGGGATGCGCGCATGCACGTTGGCTTGCGCGCCGAACATGTCGGCATTGCCGCGGATGACGCGATTGCGCAGCTCGTCAACGCTCGCCGGCAGTTCGACCGTGTAGCCCTCGTGCTGCATTGCGGCGAGCGTGTTGTAGAGCGACTCGAACACCGACAGGAAGGCGGCGGTGCCGGTGTTTCCGGCGTTCGGCGGGAAGTTGAAGATGACTGCGGCCACCTTGCGCTCGGCGCGCTGCGAGCGCCGCAGGTCGACCAGCTTGCCGACGCGTGCGGCCAGCATGTCGGCGCGTTCCGAGCAGGTGCGCATGTCGTGCTCGTCGTCGGACAGCACGAACTTGCACGAGCGCTCGCAGCCGGTGCAACCGACGCCGCTGGCATCGGCGCGGCCGCCGAACATCATGTTGCCGGTGGCGCCGTCGAGCTCGGGGATGGCGACCATCATCGTGCTCTCGACCGGCATGAAGCCGCGCTCCGAGCCGCCCCATTGTTCGAGCGTCTGGAACTCGACCGGTGCCACGGCGATGTAGGGCACGTCGAGTTGCGCGAGCACGTCTTCGGCGGCCTTCGAGTCGTTGTAAGCCGGGCCGCCGACGAGCGAGAAGCCGGTCAGCGAGACCATCGCGTCGATCACCGTGCGGCCATCGCGCACGAAGAACTTCTCGATGGCGGGGCGCGAGTCGAGGCCGGTGGCGAAGGCCGGGATCACCTTCATTCCGCGGGCTTCGAGCGCAGTGATCACGCCGTCGTAGTGGCCGGTGTTGCCGGCCAGCAGGTACGAACGCATCAGCAGCAGGCCGACGGTGCCACGCTGGCCGGTGGTGGCGACGAGCGGGAACTGCGCGGCTGCTTCCGACACGCGGCCCGGCATGCGCGGGTGGTACACGCCGACCTCGGGGTACTCGACCGGTGAGCCGCTCGCAACCGCACCGCGCAGGCTGCTGCGCGCGCCGGTGGCGTAGCGGTCGACCAGGAAGCACACCAGGTTCGAGATGTTCTCTTCCGAGCCGGCGAGCCAGTACTGCAGCGTCAGGAAATAGGCGCGCACGTCTTGCGCGGTGCCGGGGATGAAACGCAGGATCTTCGGCAGGCGGCGCAGCATCTTCATCTGCTGCGCGCCGGCCGAGGCCTTGACCTTGTCTTCACCGTTCGCGGCGTCGGCGTTGCTCTTGCCGCGCAGGCGCTTGAGCAGCGCCATCGGCCCGCTGACCTTGCCGTCCATGCTGAACTTGCCCATGCGGGTGAGCTTCATCACCTCGCCGGCCGACATGGCGCACACCATCGCATCGCAAACGTCGCGGCGCGCCTTCAGCGCGGGCAGCACCGGCAGGTAGTGGTCTTCCATGAAGAGCATGGTGGCGATGACGATGTCGCCGCTGGCGATGTCGGCATTGCAGCGCGCCAGGTGCGCCGGCGAGTCGCCGAACTCGGAGGCGCAGTGCACGCTGAGCGACACGCCCGGCGCAGCGCGCTGGATCGTGCGGTGCGCGCGTTGCGCGGCACCCGCGAGGTGGCTGTCCATCGTGACGAGCACCACCTTGCACGCCGGCTGTGTGCTGCCGTTGCGCGCGCCCTTGGCCGAGGCCGCCACGAGCCGCGGCGCCAGCGCGTCGGTCAAGCCTTTAACGGCCGAAGTGAGCTTTGGCATCGTAGAGTGTCTCGACAGTGATGGTGGCAATGCCGCGCTCCACCGCAAAGCGCTCGGTGTTGCGGCGCGCCTTACCGCGCACGAAGAACGGGATCTTGCGCAGCTCGGTTTCAGCGTCCACGGCCCAGGCCGCGACGATGATCTGGGCGGGCTCGGTGGCGGCCACGGCGGCGGCTGCGGCGGCAACGTCGGCCACCGGCTCGATGCTCGCTGCGACCGTCATTGCCGGCGCTTCGATTGCCGGCTCCACCACTGCGGGTTCGGTGACAGGGGCTGCAGCACGCGCATGACCCAGGTGCGATGCCGCCGCACCGTCGTGAAACTCGAAGTCACCACGGAACATGGTGAGCAGGTGCTCTTCGAGACCCATCATCAGCGGGTGTACCCAGGTGTCGAACAGCACGTTCGCACCCTCGAAGCCCATCTGCGGCGAGTAGCGGGCCGGGAAGTCCTGCACGTGCATGGGCGCCGAGATCATGGCGCAGGGCACGCCCAGGCGTTTGGCGATGTGGCGCTCCATCTGCGTGCCCAGCAGCAGCTCGACCTGCAGTTCGGCGACGCGCGCCTCGACTTCGAGGTAGTCGTCGGTGATGAGGGCTTCGACGCCGTACTTCGCAGCCGCCTCGCGCACATCGCGTGCGAACTCGCGGCTGTAGGTGCCGATGCCGACGACCTGGAAACCCAGCTCGTCGGAGGCGACGCGGGCGGCGGCGATGGCATGGGTGGCGTCACCGAACACGAACACGCGCTTGTTGGTGAGGTAGGTGGAGTCGACCGAGCGCGCGTACCAGGTCGAGTTCGACGTGACGGCGGCGAGCGCGGTGGTCGGGTCGATGCCGGCGAGCGCGGCCACCTCGTTGATGAACTCGCGCGTGGCGCCCACACCGATGGGGATGGTCTTGGTCACCGGCTGCGCGAAGCTGCGTGCCAGCCACTGCGCGGCCTGGCCTGCGACCTCGGGGTAGAGCATCACGTTGAAGTCGGCGTCGCCCAGGCGCGCCAGGTCGTCGGGCGTGGCGCCGAGCGGGGCGACCACGTTCACGTCGACGCCCATCTGCGCGAGCAGGCCGGTGATCTCGCGCACGTCGTCGCGGTGGCGAAAGCCGAGTGCGCTGGCGCCGAGCAGGTTGCAGGTCGGGCGGCGATCTGCAGGCCGCGCCGCGCGTGCGACGCCCGGCTTCAGCGCATGTGGGCCGGCCAGCGCGCGGACCATTTGGTAGAAGGTCTCGGACGCGCCCCAGTTCTCCTTGCGCTGGTAGGCCGGCAGTTCGAGCGCGACCACCGGAATCGGCAGGTCGAGCGCCTTGGCCAGGCCACCCGGGTCGTCCTGGATCAGCTCTGCAGTGCACGACGCACCGACCATCATCGCCTTCGGCTTGAAGCGTTCGTACGCGTCGCGCGCAGCGGTCTTGAAGAGCTCGGCCGTGTCACCGCCGAGGTCGCGGGCCTGGAACGTGGTGTAGGTGACGGGCGGGCGCTTCTTGAGCCGCTCGATCATCGTGAACAGCAGGTCGGCGTAGGTGTCGCCCTGCGGCGCGTGCAGCACGTAGTGCACGCCTTCCATGGCGGTGGCCACGCGCATCGCGCCGATGTGCGGCGGGCCTTCGTAGGTCCAGAGCGTGAGTTGCATGGTCTGCTTAGGTCGCGGTCAAGTGGCAGTCATGTGGCGATCAAGTGGCGATCAAGTGGCGATCAAGTGGCCTAGGCCACCAGCTTCAGGCGCCGCACCAGCGGCCGCGCGAACAGCTCGGCCAGGTCGGCCGCCTGCTCATAGCCGTGGATGGGCGTGAAGACGAGTTCGATGGCCCACTTCGTCGTCATGCCTTCGGCTTCGAGCGGGTTCGCGAGGCCGAGGCCGCACACGGTGATGTCGGGCTGGGCGGCGCGGCAGCGGTCGAGCTGGTTCTCGACGTGCTGGCCTTCCGAGAGGACCGTGCCGTCGGGCAGCAAGGCCAGCTCTTCGGCCAGGTGCTGGCGGTGCAGGTAGGGCGTGCCGACCTCGACCAGCACCATGCCGAGCTCGCGCGACAGGAAGCGAGCAATCGGGATCTCGAGCTGCGAGTCGGGGAAGAAGAAGATGCGCTTGCCGGCGAGCTGGGTGCGCAGGCGGGCCAGCGCACTGATCGCACGCTGGCGGCCCGGATCGACAGCCTGCTCGAAGTGCGCCGCGCTCACGCCGAAGGCGGTGGCGGCGGCTTGCAACCAGGCGGTCGTACCTTCGGCGCCGAGCGGGAAGGGCGCTGCCAGGCGCTGCGCGCCACGCGCTTCGAGCGCCCGTGCGGTGTCGGCGAGAAAGGGTTGTGCCAGCAGGAAGCGCGTGTTCGCGCCGATGCCAGGCAAGTCGCCCGCATGGCGCGGCGGGAAGAAGCGCACGGGGCCGATGCCGAGCTGTGTGAACAGGCGCATGAACTGGTCTTCGACCACATCGGCCAGTGTGCCGACGACCAGCAGCGCCGGGGCTGCATCGTCGGCAGCGGCGGGCAGCGAAGGGACAAGCGCTGCCAGGCAGGCGTCTTCACCCTGCGTGAAGGTGGTCTCGATGCCGCTGCCCGAGTAGTTGAGCACCCGCACGTTCGGCGTGAAGCTCGCGGACAGCCGCTGCGCTGCCCGCGACAGGTCGAGCTTAATGACTTCCGACGGGCACGAGCCCACCAGGAACAGCAGCTTGATCTCGGGCCGGCGCTCCAGCAGGCGCGTCACCACGCGGTCGAGTTCGGTGTTCACGTCGGCCAGGCCGGCGAGGTCGCGCTCGTCGATGATGGCGGTGGCGAAGCGCGGCTCGGCGAAGATCATCACACCGGCGGCGGACTGAACGAGGTGCGCACAGGTGCGCGAGCCGACGACCAGGAAGAACGCGTCCTGGATCTTGCGGTGCAGCCAGATGATGCCGGTCAGGCCGCAGAACACCTCGCGCTGGCCGCGCTCGCGGATCACTGCTGGCAGTGCGGTGGCGTCGTTGCAGCCGCTGGTGGCAGCGCGAATCGGAATCACGCTGTTCATGCGGCCATGCCCCGGTGTTGCGCGACGGCGTTGCGCCGCGCCATGTCGAGCCGCGCGGCGCGCAGCTTCAGGATGAACTGGGTCGCGCTGATCACGTAGGTGGCATAGGCCGCGAGCGCCAGGAACATCAGCCCGCGCGGGCTGAGCGCGCCGCTGGCCAGTGCCACGAGGTAGGCCGTGTGCAGCGCCAGCACCAGCATGCTGAACACGTCTTCCCAGTAGAAGGCGGGGGCGAAGAGGTAGACGCCGTAGACGTCTTTCTCCCACAGGCAGCCGGTGATCATGATCGTGTAGAGGGCCAGCGTCTTGACCACGACCGAGGCGTTGGCGGCTTCCAAGCCGGTGCCGTTGAAGAGATAGCGAAGCACCAGCCCGAGGCTGACCAGGAACACCACGAACTGCAGCGGCGCCAGCAGGCCTTGCACGAGCGTCCAGCGCGAAGCGTCGCGGCGCTTGCGCTGCTCGGCGGTGTACAGGGTGGGCGAAGGCGGCGTGTCGGATGACATGGAGGCGAATCTAGACTGCCCCCCAAAGAATGTCAACAGTACTTGACGTAAATCTAGATTGACATTAAATTCGAGTTGTCAGATTAGCTTTACGCTTAGTCGCGGGTTCGCCGCCGTGCTGCGCTGTTGCGCAAGCCGGGGCTGGATGCGGAGTCACCCATGGATCGATCAAGGCTGGATGGCCATTCGTCGGATGCAGAGCGCAGCGAGCAATGGCCTTCGGAAGGCCCATCTTCGTCGCAAAGTGCGTGGTTGCAGCAGCCCGTGCAGGTTGTGCCCGACGACGACCACGACGAACGCATGGCCTGGCTGCTGCGGACCATCGAAGCCGAGATCATTCCGCGGCTCATGCTTGCCCACCATGTGGGCTACGCGCCCGACGCCGCGCAGCCCGCTGATCGCGTCGTTCCCAGCGCCGACGATGTGGCCGACTTCGCTCTCGTGGTGATTGCAAGCGACGCGGCCGATGCGGCTGCCTATGTCGAAGCCCGCCGCACCGAAGGCATGGCGTTGGAGACGATCTACATGGACCTGCTTGCGCCGGCAGCGCGGCGCCTTGGCGCGTTGTGGGAGTGTGATCAGTGCGACTTCACGGAGGTCACGCTCGGCCTGTGGCGCATTCAGCAGGTGATGTACGACTTGAGCCCCGCGTTCCGGCACGACGCAGCCGCGCCGGCGCGGGTGCGCCATGCCATGCTGGCGGCGACGCCGGGCTCGCAGCACACCCTGGGCTTGTTCATGGTGTCAGAGTTCTTCAGGCGCGCCGGCTGGCAGGTCTGGAGTGAACCCGGCGCCACCACCGAACAGATCGTGGCCGCGGTGAGCACCGAGTGGTTCGACATGGTGGGTTTCTCGATCGGGTCCGAACTTCAGTTCGGGCCGCTGGCGGTGACAATCCAGCGTGTGCGCCAGGCCTCGCGAAACCCGAAGGTCTGCGTGATGGTGGGTGGCCCCCTCATCAGCGATGACCCTGCCCAAGCGGCTCTGGTCGGCGCCGACGCTGCAGCCACGAACGCGTCGCAGGCCGTTGCGCAGGCCGAACAGTGGGTGTCCGACCACGCGCGCCCGCGCAAGGCTCGAACTTGACCCGCACAAATCTTCATGCACCTGACGCTCCCGACAAACAACCG
The DNA here is from genome assembly GCA_031385155.1 of Rhizobacter sp. Taxonomy (GTDB): domain Bacteria; phylum Pseudomonadota; class Gammaproteobacteria; order Burkholderiales; family Burkholderiaceae_C; genus LMDS01. Next base: position 12,435 of record JANNBF010000138.1, on the reverse strand, counting down.
ACCGTACGGCTCGCTGTGAAAACCCCGGACCCGGCCCCACTTACGCCCGCAGGCTTCGATACTGACGCAGCGATGCGACTCGTCGCAGCCGCCGCGGACGTGGCATTGATCGTCGATGGCGCGGGCGTGATCCAGGACGTTGCCATCGGCAGCGCCGACTTCAAACTCGACGGCTCACGCGACTGGATTGGCCGCTCCTGGGAAGAGACCGTCAGCATCGAGAGCCGCGCGAAGATCGCTTCGTTGCTGCGCGAGGCGGGCACCAGCACATCGCGCAAGTGGCGGCATATCAACTACCCGTCCAGCAAAGGCGTGGATGTGCCGGTCATGTACTCGGCCATCCAGATCGGGACCGACGGTCGCGTCATGGCTTTCGGGCGCGACATGCGCGCCTTGTCGGTGCTGCAAGAGCGCCTGGTCGCCGCCCAGCAGGCGATGGAGCGCGACTATTTGCGGCTGCGTCACCTCGAGACGCGCTACCGGCTGCTGTTCGAGTTGTCGTCCGAATCGGTGCTGATCGTCGATGCCACGACGCAGAAGGTTGCCGAGGCGAACCCGGCGGCATCGAAGGTCATCGGCGAGTCGGTCAAACGCATCGTCGGGCGGGCCTTCGTGGACTGCTTCGATTCCGCCAGCCAGGCCGCCGTGCTCGCCATGCTCGGCGGTGTGCGCTCTGCGGGTCAGGCCGATGAAGTCAAGGCCCGTCTGGCCAGCGAGCGCTGGGAGCTGACGGTGTCGGCGTCGCTGTTTCGCCAGGAGAACAACTCGTTCTTCCTGGTGCGTTTGGCGCCGACCCAGGCCGACAGCGTCGAGCGACCGAACACCAGCAACGAGGCCATGCTGCTGAAGGCGGTCGAAAGCGTCCCCGACGGGTTTGTCGTCACCAACCTGCTCGGCCAGGTGCTGACTGCCAACTCGGCCTTTATCGAGATGACACAACTCGCCACCGGCGCACAACTCGAGGGCGAGTCGATGGACCGCTGGCTCGGCGGTGCCAGCGTCGACCTGAACGTGCTGCTTGCGAACCTGCGCCAGCACAGTTCGGTGCGGCTGTTCTCGACCACCTTGCGCGGCCAGTACGGGCTCGTCACACCGGTCGAGATCTCGGCCACGTCGGTTGCGCACGCCGACTTGCCGTGTCTGGGTTTCAGTGTGCGCGACATCGGCCGGCGCCTCGCGCCCCAAGCCAAGCGCGGTGCGCGCGAGTTGCCGCGATCGGCGGCCCAACTCACCGAACTCGTCGGTCGCGTGCCGCTGCGCGACATTGTTGGCGAGACCACTGACCTGATCGAGCAACTGTGCATCGAGGCTGCGCTCGAACTCACCAGCGACAACCGCGCATCGGCGTCAGAGATGCTGGGCCTGTCGCGGCAGAGCCTGTACGTGAAGCTGCGCCGCTACGGCCTGGGCGACCTGGGCGGCGGCGACGCCGAGAAGTGATGGCCAAGCCCAGCCCGATGTTCGCCGTGCTGCCAGCCCGCCGCGCGTCGCAGTCACCGAATTGAACCGGCACCCAGCCCATGTCGTACGTTCGAACCCAGCTGATGCCTTACCCGGCGCCGTCGGTGGTGGCCGAATTGTTCAAGCCGATCACCTGGTTTCCGCCGATGTGGGCGTTCGGCTGCGGTGTGGTGGCCTCGGGCGTGCCCATGCAGGGCCGTTGGGCGCTGTTGCTGATCGGCGTGCTGCTGGCCGGCCCACTCGTCTGTGCCACGAGTCAGGCGGTGAACGACTGGTTCGACCGCCACGTCGACGCCATCAACGAGCCGCAGCGGCCGATCCCTTCGGGCCGCATGCCGGGGCGCTGGGGCCTGTACATCGCGGTGGTGTGGACCGCGCTGTCGCTGGTGGTCGCGCTCGCGCTCGGCCCGTGGGGCTTCGGTGCCGCCGCATTCGGGTTGTTGCTGGCCTGGGCCTACAGCGCGCCGCCGGTGCGTCTGAAAGCCAATGGCTGGTGGGGCAATGCCGCGTGCGGCTTGTGCTACGAAGGTCTGGCCTGGGCCACCGGCGCGGCCGTGATGGCCGGCGGCAGCATGCCGAGCGTGCGTTCGCTGGCACTCGCCGCGCTCTACAGCGCGGGGGCACACGGCATCATGACCTTGAATGACTTCAAGGCGGTCGAAGGTGATCGCCAGATGGGTGTCGGCTCGCTGCCCGTGCGCCTTGGGATTGCACCTGCGGCGCATGCGGCCTGCTGGGTCATGGCGCTGCCGCAGGTCGCCGTGGTCGCGCTGCTGGTGCACTGGGGCCAGCCGCTCCACGCGCTGGCCATCGGCCTGCTGCTGCTGGTTCAGGTCGTGATGATGAAACGCTTCACTGACGCGCCGGTCGAGCGCGCGCTCTGGTACAGCGGTTTCGGTGTGCCGCTGTTCGTGAGCGGCATGATGGTCAGCGCCTTCGCACTGCGTTCCATCGCAGGTCCAGCGTGAGTGCGCCGATGTTCAACGTGAATGCGGCGCAGCGCGCCGTTCAGGAGACTTCAATGACAGAACCTGAAACCTTCGACGTGGTCGTGATCGGCGGCGGCCCCGCCGGTGCCACCGCAGCCCACGACCTCGCGCGGCAGGGCCGCTCGGTGCTGCTGCTCGACCGCGCCGGGCGCATCAAGCCGTGTGGCGGCGCCATACCGCCGCGGCTCATCAAGGACTTCGCAATTCCCGACGCGCTGCTGGTGGCCCGCGCCACCTCGGCGCGCATGATCTCGCCCACCGACAAGCGCGTGGACATCCCGATCGAAGGCGGCTTCGTCGGCATGGTCAACCGCGAAGAATTCGACGAATGGTTGCGCACACGCGCGGCCGGCAGTGGCGCGGTGCGGCGCACCGGCGTGTTCGAGACCGTCACGCGGGGCAGTGACGGCGTCAGCGTCGTCAATTACCGGCCGCCGGCATGCGAGGCGGGTGTGCCTTCGGCCAGCGTCGGCGTGCGCGCCCGCGCGATCATCGGTGCCGACGGCGCACGCTCCGAAGTGGCGCGCCAGAACGTGGCCGGTGCCGAGCGCACACGCTACGTGTTCGCCTACCACGAGATCATCAAGAAGCCCGCGCAACCCGGTGCCGACTACGACGCCTCGCGCTGCGACGTGTACTACCGCGGCAAGCTGTCGCCCGACTTCTACGGCTGGGTCTTTCCGCACGGCGACACCATGAGCGTGGGCACCGGCAGCGCCGACAAGGGTTTTTCGCTGCGCGGCGCCGTCGGTGGCCTGCGCGACGCGGCCGGGCTGGTCGGCACCGAGACGCTGCGCCGCGAAGGCGCGCCGATTCCGATGAAGCCGCTGCCACGCTGGGACAACGGGCGTGACCTGGTGCTGGCCGGTGACGCCGCCGGCGTGGTGGCACCCGCCTCCGGCGAAGGCATCTACTACGCGATGGCGTGCGGCCGCATGGCTGCTGAGTCGGTGCAGATGTTCTTGCAGACCGGCGACGCGCGTGTGCTCAAACTCGCGCGCAAGCAATTCATGAAGGCGCACGGCAAGGTCTTCTGGGTGCTCGGCATCATGCAGAGGTTCTGGTATTCGAACGACAAGCGCCGCGAGCGCTTCGTCAGCATCTGCGCCGACCGCGACGTGCAGCAACTCACCTTCGAGGCCTACATGAACAAGGAACTGGTGCGTTCGCGGCCGATGGCTCACGTGCGCATCTTCTTCAAGGACATGGCGCATTTGATGGGGCTGGCGCGCGTGTGAGCGTCGCCCCTGCGTTGATCGATCTCGTCATCGGTATCACCGTGGTCGAGGGCCTGGCGCTCGTGGCTTACCACCACCGAACGGGTAAGGGCGTGGCGGGCAGCCAGTTCGGGATCAACCTGCTCGCAGGGCTCAGCCTGATGCTGGCGCTGCGGCTCAACGTGGGCGGTGCCGGGTGGGCCTGGGTGGCGGCGAGCCTGATGCTGGCGGGCGCCTTCCACGGTCTGGACCTCTGGCGCCGCTGGCAGCGCTGAACCGAAGCGGCGCGTCAGCGCTGGGCTGACGTCGGCACCGGGCAGTCCACCGCCGGCGGCACGATGCCCCACATGAGCGCCATCGGCCGGCGCCACACGATTGGCGGCAGCGTCATGTCGGGCCGGTGAATGGCCCCTGCGGGCAACTGATCGGCCGTGACGGTGATGTGCACCGAGCCTGATTTGCGCATGTCCTCCAGGTCGATCCAGGGGCTCTTGCGGATGTCGCCGCCTTCGAGCACGAAGGGGTGCTGACCGGAGTACGCCGACACCAGGCCCGCGAGGTGCGAGTCGCCCACCACGTATCGCAGCGGGCAATGCGTCTGCTTGCGCCAGTCGGCGAGGATCGAATCGGTGATGAGTTCCGCGCGACCGTATTGCAATGAGTGGTTCGACTCCTCGGTCGAGCGCGACTGTTTGAGCCCGAGCGGGATCACCACTGCCAGGCCGATCAGGTGCACGGCAACGGCTACGCCGATGGCCCAGGCATAGGGCAGGCGAGCGGTGCGCTTGCCGCCCCACGCGGCGATGCCGATGGCTGCGAACTGCAGACTTTGCATGCCCCACTGCCCCTGCAGGTGCACGCCACCGAGCCCGCAGGCCGCCACGACGAGTAGCAGCGGCACCGCGATCAGCCCCTCGAGCCAGGCGTGCCGCTGGTTCGCCGGCAGACCGTGACCGGTGCGCGCGAGCACCGGCTCCGGCACCGCCACTGCAGGCTTCAACAGCCAGCGCGACACCGCCAGCCACAGCCCCGCGCAGAGCAGCGCGGGCATCAGCGTGCGCAGTTGCAGCACGATGAACGCGAGCACCTGATGGAGGCGCACGCCGGCCGTCAGGGACTCCATCGTGTGGGCCGCGTATTGCAGCGGCGCTGCGTCGTGCGTGGCCAGCCAAACGGCGTGCGGGGCGAACACGAGCGCCGCCACGAACACCGCCGTCGCCACGCCGGCCACCGCCCCCGGCCGCACCAGCGTACCGCTGCGCCACAGCGCCCAGACGACACCGATCATCGGCAGCAGCGCCTGATACTTCACGAGCATTGCCAAGCCCGCCGCCAGCCCCGTCAATGCCCACCAGCGAAGGCGCTCGGGTTGCCGTGCGGCAGTGATCACGGCCCACACGCCGCACGCCATGACCAGCACCAGCGGGATGTTGTGGTTGTACAGATGGGCTCGCAGGCTGAAGGTCTGTTGCAGGCTCCACAACAGCACCGCGAAAAAGGCGAGGCGCGCGCCGACGAGTTGCCGCGCCACGGCCCATGTCACCAGGCCTGTTGCGGCCAGGCACGCGCCCGACAGCGCCCCGGCAACCCAAGGGTGTGGGCCGAACAGCCAGATCGCACCGGCGAACAACCATGTCGTCAGCGGTGGGTGTTTGTAATAGCCCCATTCGATCGACTTCGACCAGATGAACTGTTCGGCCGCGTCGGGGAACAGGGCCGTGTTCGTGATCTCCGATGCGCCGACCCACAGAAGCTGCGCGGCGATCAGGAATGCCGCGACCAGCCACGCGGACGGCTCCCGCGAGGCGGGCGCTTCGAGGCGCGCCCTCACTTGAGCGGGATCGGCGTGGCGCGGTCCACCGCGACGGCGGTCACGCTGTTCTGCGGCGAGCCTTCGATCACGCGGTCGGAGTAGGTCAGGTAGACCAGCGCATTGCGCTTCTTGTCGACCATGCGCACGACGCGCAGCTTCTTGAACATGATCGACAGGCGTTCGTTGAAGATCTCTTCCTGCGCGGGCAGGGCTTTGCTGAAGCTGATCGGGCCGACCTGCCGGCAGGCGATCGAGGCCTCGGCCTTGTCTTCGGCCAACCCCAGCCCGCCCTTGATGCCGCCGGTCTTGGCCCGCGACACGTAGCAGGCCACGCCTGCGACCAGCGGGTCGTCATAGGCCTCGACCACGATCTTGTGGTCGGGGCCGATGAACTTGAACACCGTGTCGACTTCGCCGATGGCGTCGGCCGCGGCGGCGCCGCATGCGGCAAGCGCAACCACCGTCGCCAACGCCGCCGCGGTGAGCGGCTTCAGGAGGGGCGTGACGTGAACGCGGGCGCGGGTCATCGTTGCTGGTACTGGGCGGTGCCGAACAAGGCTTCGCGCGCCTTGTCGTCGGTGAGCGGCTTGCGCTGGCTCGCCAGCACTTCCACGCCGCGCTTCACGGCTGGCCGCGCGGCGATCTCGTCGAACCAGCCTTTCAAGTGCGGGTAGTCGACCCAGTCGATGCCCTGGTTCTTCCATGAACGCAACCACGGGAAGATCGCGATGTCGGCAATCGTGTATGCCGGCCCGGCGATGTACTTGCTCTTCGCGAGGCGCTTGTTCATCACACCGTACAGGCGCTTCGCCTCGTTCGTATAACGGTTCACGGCGTACTCGATCTTCTCGGGTGCGTAGATACGAAAGTGGTGCGCCTGTCCGAGCATCGGCCCGACGCCGCCCATCTGGAACATCAACCACTCCAGCACTTCGTACTTGCCGCGCACGTCGGCCGGTAGCAGCTTGCCGGTCTTGCCGGCGAGGTACAGCAGGATGGCGCCCGACTCGAACAGCGAGATCGGCTTGCCGTCGGGCCCATCGGGGTCGACGATGGCCGGGATCTTGTTGTTCGGGCTGATGGCCAGGAACTCGGGCTTGAACTGGTCACCGGCGCCGATGTCGATTGCAGTGGCTCGGTAAGGCAGCCCGCACTCCTCCAGCATGATGTGAACTTTATGGCCGTTGGGCGTGGCCCACGAATACACTTCGATCATGTTTTGCGCCTGGTTTGCGCACCCTCGTGCGCCGGACTTCACTCTAGTTCATCGACCGATGCCATGCTCGATTCCTTGAAACGCCTGTTCTCCGGAACCAAAGCCGAAGACCGAGACCTCGTCGAGGTAGCCGACTGGGCCAAGCGCCGCGGCCACGGCTTCAAGCGCGCCCGCGGCGACGAAGGTTTCGTGATCGACGGCCTGCTCGAAGGCAAGCCCTGGCGCATCGAGTGGGGCCCGCCGCAGCGCGCCTACATCGTCGGCCACGAGCTCCGCCTGCGCATGGAGATCGACCTGCCCTCGGACGCGCAGATGCTGGTGCTGTCGCGCCCACTGATGGAGGCTCTGGAGCGCCAAACCTTCGAGGAATTCACCGACAACGTGCAAACGCAGATCGGCACCAAGACGCCCGAAGAGATGCGCTGGCTCGTGATGTTCCCGAAGGTCAACCTCGCGCCGTTCAAGATCGTGCGCCAGCACTTCGGTGCGGTGGCGAGCCAACCCGATGCGGGGCTGGCGTGGATCGACGGGCCGCTCGCCAACATGCTCGAACGCGCCGCCGCCGGCATGCTGGGTGCCGCGCCGCCGTTCGTGCTGATGACGCTGCGCGGTCGTGCCTACATGCGCATGCAATTGGCGACACCTGACGCGAGCACCGTGGCCTCGGCCCTGGCCTTGTTCGAGACCGCCGTGACCCAGGCCCTGCGCCTGGCCGGCGGCAAGAACGACCCGAACCAGGGTTGGAACTCGACCGGCACCACGGCATGGCAGAGCCTTCACCCGGGTGACCCGGGTGACCCGGGCGATGCAGGCGGCGAGTTGACCGACCCCGACGCGCCCGGCCGGCCCGCGCCGCCCCGGGGCTGATCAAGCGTACTTGCCCAGCTCCAGCTTGGCGATGGCGTTGCGGTGCACTTCGTCCGGGCCATCGGCGAAGCGCAGAGTGCGCGCATTCGCATAGAAGCTCGCGAGCGGGAAGTCTTCCGACACACCGCCGCCGCCGTGCGCCTGCATGGCCCAGTCGATCACCTGCAGCGCCATGGTCGGTGCCACGACCTTGATCATCGCGATCTCGGCCTTGGCGGTCTTGTTGCCGGCCACGTCCATGATCCACGCGGCCTTCAGCGTCAGCAGGCGCGCCATGTCGATGCGGCAACGCGCCTCGGCGATGCGCTCGCGCGTCACGCCCTGTTCGGCCACGCTGCGGCCGAACGCGATGCGGCTGCTGGCGCGCTTGCACATCAGCTCGAGCGAGCGCTCGGCCAGGCCGATCAAGCGCATGCAGTGGTGAATGCGCCCCGGCCCGAGCCGGCCCTGCGCGATCTCGAAGCCCCGGCCTTCGCCGAGCAGGATGTTGCTGGCCGGCACGCGCACGTTCTCGAACACGATCTCCATGTGGCCGTGTGGCGCGTCGTCGTAGCCGAACACGCTCAGCGGGCGCAGCACGGTGATGCCCTTGGTGTCGGCCGGCACCAGGATCATCGACTGTTGTGAATGGCGCGGTGCCTCGGGGTCGGTCTTGCCCATGAAGATGTAGATCTTGCAGCGCGGGTCACCGGCGCCGCTGATCCACCACTTGCGGGCATTGATGACGTAGTCGTCGCCGTCGCGTTCGATGCGCGCCGCGATGTTGGTGGCGTCGCTCGACGCGACCGCCGGCTCGGTCATGGCAAAGGCACTGCGGATCTTGCCGTCGAGCAGCGGCTCGAGCCATTCGCGCTTGTGCTGCGCGTTGCCGTAGCGCTCGATCGTCTCCATGTTGCCGGTGTCGGGCGCGGAGCAGTTGAACGCTTCCGAACACCAGGGCACGCGCCCCATGATCTCGGCCAGCGGCGCGTAGTCGCTGTTCGACAAGCCGAAGTCGCGGCCGTTGTGGGCCGCGCCTTCACCGCCTGCGGTGGGCGGCAGGAACAGGTTCCACAGGCCTTGCGCACGCGCCTTGGGCTTCAACTCTTCGATGGCGGCAAGCGGCGTCCAGCGCTTGCCTGCGGCGGTGTTCGCCGCCAGCTCGGCATGCACCTTGGCTTCGGCAGGGTAGATGTGCTCGTCCATGAAGCGAAGCAGCTTGGCTTGCATGTCGAGGGTACGCGGCGAGTAGTTGAAGTCCATTGTCTTCTCCGGTGTGTTGGGGTTGCTGGTCGGCGCGCGGGCGTCGCCGACGGGTCAGCTTTGCTGGGCGATGCGCCAGCCCATTTCGGCCAGCGGGCGAGCGCCCGCGCCGGCCTGGCGCGCTTGCGCGCTGGACGCGGTACCCGCTTCAACGCGCTTCGCAATGCCTTGCAGGATGCCGGCCATGCGGAACAGGTTGTAGGCCATGTAGAAGTTCCAGTCGGCCATCACGGCCTGCGGGTCGGGGCGGCCGGTGCGTTCGCAGTAGCGGCGCACGTAGTCGGCCTCGCTCGGGATGGCCAGCGCGGCGAGGTCGAGCCCGCCGATGCCGCGGAACGAACCCGGTGCGATGTGCCACGACATGCAGTGGTAGCTGAAGTCGGCCAGCGGGTGGCCGATGGTCGAGAGCTCCCAATCGAGCACCGCGATCACGCGCGGCTCGGTCGGGTGGAAGACGAGGTTGTCGAGCCGGTAGTCGCCGTGCACGACCGACACCTGGCTCGCATCGAGCGCACTCGCAGGCATGTGGGCTGGCAGCCATTCCATCAGCTTGTGCATGGCGTCGATGGGCTCGGTGATCGAGGCCAGGTACTGCTTGCTCCAGCGGCCGATCTGGCGCTCGAAGTAGTTGCCCGGCTTGCCGTAGGCCTGCAGGCCGGCTGCGCCCACGTCGACCTTGTGGAGTGCTGCGATCACGCGGTTCATCTCGTCATACACGGCCGCGCGGCCGGGGTTGTCGAGGCTGGGCAAAGACTGGTCCCAAAGCACGCGGCCGGGCATGAATTCCATGACGTAGAAGGCGCGGCCGATCACGCTTTCGTCTTCGCACAGCAGGTGCATGCGCGGCACCGGCACGTCACTGCCGTGCAGTGCCTTCATCACCGTGAACTCGCGTTCGATGGCATGCGCCGAAGGCAGCAACTTGGCCACCGGCCCGGGCTTGCAGCGCATCACGTACTCGCACTGCGGTGTGATGAGCTTGAAGGTCGGGTTCGACTGGCCGCCCTTGAATTGCTCGACCGTGAGCGGGCCGGTGAAGCCGGGCAGTTGCGCTTCGAGCCAGGCCTGCAGTGCGCCGGTGTCGAAAGTGTGTTGCTCGGTGACCGGCTTGGTGCCGGTGTTGGCTTCGATCAATGTCATGGGCAGGTCGGCCGGTTGGCGTGGAGCGGTGGACTCATCGTTCGGCGATGGCAAGCAGCTTCGGCCGCGACAGCACGACCAGCCGCGTCGGCTCGATGCGCACCGCGCCGTCGCGCTCGAAGCCTTTCAGCTCCTGGTTGACGCGCTGCCGCGACGCACCGAGCAGCTGCGCCAGGTCTTCTTGTGCTAGCTGCAAGCCGATGCGGATCTCTTCGCCATGCGGCGTGCCGTAGCTGCGCGCCAGCAGCAAGATCTGCTTGGCCAGCCGCGACGCGAGCGGGCGCGTGTTCAGGTCTTCGACCACATCGAACAGCAGCCGCAGGCGCCGACAGTTCAGGCGCAGCAGCGCTTCGTACAACTCGGTGTGCTGGGCCAGCAGTTCGCGGAAGTCGGCCTTGCGAATCACCAGCAGCGTGGTCTCGCCGTGCGCGTTCGCGTCGTGCGTGCGGGGCAGGCCGTCGAAGAGGGAGATGTCGCCGAACCAGGTGCCGGGCTCGACGTAGGTCAGCGTCACCTGCTTGCCCGAGAGCGAAACCGAACTGACCCGCACCGCGCCCTTGGCCACGCCGCACCACTCGTCGGCCGGGCCGCCGCGGGCGCTGAGCATGGCGCCGTCTTGCAGGCGCCGCACCACGGCGCGGGACAGGATCGCTTGGCGCAAGGCTTGTGAAAGTTTCGAGAACCAAGAGCCGCAGTCGATGTTGGAACGTTCGTCGATTGTAAGAACGGGGGTATTCATGGTGAGTCGCTGATGTGACAGCATGATGCTGCTGCGCGAGCCTATTGTGTTCGAGGGAAATCACCCTGCGCGACCCGCTGCCGACGGTTCTGAGCCGAACGAATTGGAGACATCAAATGACTGCACCGACACCCTCGTCCACACTGCACTTTCCCAGCCTGAAGAACGAGGTGAGCCCAGAGGAATGGCAGGTCCGCTGTGACCTCGCGGCAGCCTACCGGCTGGTCGCTGCGTTCAAGTGGGACGACATGGTGTTCACCCACATCAGCGCGCGCCTGCCGGGCAGCGAAGAGGCCTTCCTGATCAACCCGTACGGCCTGATGTTTGACGAGATCACCGCGTCCAGCCTGATCCGCATCGACACCCACGGCAACAAGCTCGACGACTCGCCGTACCCGGTGAACCCGGCCGGGTTCACGATCCACAGCGCTATTCACTCGGCGCGCCACGATGCGCAGTGCGTGCTGCACGTGCACTCGCTGAACGGCATTGCGGTGTCGGCGCAGAAGCACGGCGTGTTGCCGTTGTCGCAGCAGTCGATCTTCATTCTGTCGAGCCTGAGTTATCACGGCTACGAAGGTGTTGCGCTTCATGAAGACGAGAAGCCGCGCCTGGTGGCGGACCTGGGCCCGAGCAACAACTACCTGATGCTGCGCAACCATGGCCTGCTCACGCTCGGCCGCAGCATTGCGGATGCCTTCCTGGCGATGTACTTCTTCGAAACCGTCTGCACGATCCAGATCCGCGCGATGGCGGGCGGCACCGAGCTGACGCACGTCGATCCGAAGATCATCTCGACCGCGAACGAGCAGGCCCGCGTGGCCACGCGCGGCCTGGGTGCGGGGGCGTTGTCGTGGCCCGGCCTGCTGCGCCGCCTGGAACGCACCGACCCGAGCTATCGAACCTGAGCCCACCTGTTCCTGCATTCGCGCTACCGGTCGCGACTCGGGTTGCGCCCCGGGTTCTCGCGCCCGGTTCGCGGGTCGAATTCATGCCCCCGGATCGGGCCTCGTCATGGGTGCGAACTGGGTGCGAACTGGGTGGTGCGGCGATCGCGTATGTGGCTTTTGAGCGCAGGCCTCCATGCTAGAGTCGTCCGGCTGACCCAAGCCTGCCCACGAGCGAACAAGCCACGCCACACCCGCATGCGAGCCACCGTTTCCGCCCTTGCCCTCGGCGCCGCGCTCTGGCTCACCGCAAGCACCGCGCAGGCCATGGGTTTCGGTCGGGTCGTCAACGCCACGCAGCTCGGTCAGGCCTTGAACTTCTCGGCCAGCGTGCGCCTTGAAGGGGACGAGCTTCTGCCCCGCGAGTGCGTGTCCGCCGAGGTCTTCTCGGGCGACAACAAGCTGCAGCCGAGCCAGGTGCGCGTCACGCTGGAAGGTGCTGCCGACGCCAGCGAGCGCACGGTGCGCATCAGCACTGCGAGCCTGATCGACGAGCCGGTCGTGACCGTCAACGTGACGATCGGTTGCAACGCGAAAGTCACGCGGCGCTTCGTGGCGTTCATCGACCCGCCGGTGCTGAACCTGGCTCAGGCGGGCGCCAACGATGCCCCGGCCGTGCCGCCTCAGCGCGCCGCGTCGGCACTGTCACCGCTGGTCGCCAGCGTCCAAGGCGCTGAACGCCGCCGGCCGCCGAAGCAAAGCACCGAGCGCAGCACCCAAGAGCCGGCCCCGCGGCGCCGTGCTCGCGCGGCCGCTGCCGCGCCCACCGTGGCGAGCGCCACGCCGGTCGCGCGCGCGGTGGCG
>JANNBF010000131.1:0-1822 GCA_031385155.1 Rhizobacter sp. | reverse complement strand
AGGTTCGGGTGCGGCCAGTCGGTGCCCCACAGCACGCGGTCGGGGAACTGCGCGACCACACGGCGCGCGAACGGCACCACGTCGGTGTAGGCGTTGCGTTCACCGTGCAGCGCCTTCGGGCCGCTGGCGCTCAGCCGCTCGGGGCAGCTCACCTTGCTCCAGACGTTGGCGTGCTGCTGCATGAACTTCAGGAACAGCGTGAACTCGGGGCCGTCGATCGGCTTGCTCACATCGGGCCGGCCCATGTGGTCGACCACGATGGGTACGCCCGCCTCGTTGTGAACTGCGGTGAAGAAGTCCCAAAGCTCGGGCAGGTCGACCGCCTCGAAGTAGACCACCACGTGCCAGCCCCAGGCCTTGATGCGGGTCGCGATTTCGAGCAGCTCGTCCTTGGGCGTGAAGTCGACCAGGCGCTTGACGAAGTTGAAGCGCACGCCGCGCACGCCGGCGTCGTGCAGGGCCTGCAGTTCGGCATCGCTGACGCTGCGCTTCACCGTGGCCACGCCGCGCGCGCGGCCGCCGCTGTGGGTCAGCGCATCGACCATCGCGCGGTTGTCCGCGCCGTGGCAAGTGGCCTGCACGACCACGTTGCGGGCGAAGCCGAGGTGGTCGCGCAGGGCATAGAGCTGCTGCTTGCTGGCGTCGCACGGCGTGTACTTGCGCTCCGGCGCGTACGGGAACTCGGCCCCGGGGCCGAACACGTGGCAATGCGCCACCACGGCGCCGGGCGGCAGCTGGAAGGCGGGCTGGGTGGGGCCGGCATACCAGTCGAGCCAGCCGGGGGTCTTTTGGTATTCCATGCAGTGCGTCCTCGGGTTCAGGGTGTTTGTTTGGCTGCCGCGAGCAGGCGGTCGGCCTCAAGGCGCCAGTCGGCGCTGCGTGCGAACTCGGGTGCGCCCCTCACACCGAGCGCACCCGCATCGGCGAGATCGGCGACCCACGCCTGGCGCTCGGCCGTGCCGCTGGCCGACCACGGCGTGAGGCCGGCGTCGCGCACCGTCTCGGCGACCTCGCGCAGCTCTTCGCTGCGGCGCCGGCCGTGCTCGATCACGCGCTGGAAGAAGTACGCCGCCTGCTTCTCCCAGTCGATGCCGGGGAAGGTCTCGACGAGCGAGGCGATGACCGCGTCTTCGACGCCGTAGTGGCGCGCGGTGGTGAAGCTCTCGATCACCATCGCTTCCAGGCCCTTGATCATCACGCTGCGGCACATCTTGGTGGCCGAGGCCACGCCGAGTTGGTCACTCGCGACTTTGGCCTTGAACCCGAGCGCGCTGACGAGCGGCGCAAGCTCCGCCGCGAATGCGCCACCGAGCAGCAACGGCACCTTGATGCGCAAGGGCGGGATGCTCGTCATCACCGCCCCTTCGACGTAGCGGCCACCTGCCTCATCAACGAACGCTGCAGCGCGCTGCTTCGCGCCTGGCGATGCGGAGTTGAAGTCGAGGAAGTACGCGCCACGCTGCAAGGTTGCCGCGCAGGCCTGCGCCACTGCCACCGTCTGGCTCGCAGTGACGGCGCTGACGATGAAGTGCGCATCGCTGGCGAGCGCCGCATGCGAGGCCGCGAGCTGAACGCCATGCGCCTGCGCATGCTCACGCAACGAGCCAGCTTCGGCGCCATCGAGCTTGCGGTCGAAAGCCGACACGCGCACGCCCTGCGCACGCAGGTCTTCGGCCAGGATGCGGCCGACCTCGCCGTAGCCGATGAGACCGATGTGCCACGCGTGGGGATCAGTAGGTATGTTCATGAAGAGGCCGTGTCGAAATTCATTCACCGCAGAGTCGCAGAGGGCGCAGAGTTGCGCAGAGAAAAGCAAACAATG
>JANNBF010000108.1:0-49585 GCA_031385155.1 Rhizobacter sp. | reverse complement strand
CGGCCAGCACGCCAGCGCTGATCAGATGCGCAACGTCAACTCTCGCCGGCAGCGCCTTGCGGGTTCTGGCCATCGTCCACGCCCATCAAAGCTTCGATGAGCGTGGATTATCAATCAAGAACTTCTATCTGAACAGTATTGCCCCTAAGTCACCCATGTTGACGCGATGCGGCGCCAGGTGTCTCAGCCACGCAACCCAATGGCAGGCGCCGTCACGGTCATGGCTCAGACGCCCGCTTCGGCTGCCTGCGCCGTGCGGTCGCCAGCCTTGAAGCGGAACGCCAGCCACACCAGCGGTGCATAGGCCACGCCCACACCCACCACGCCGTCGAGCCGGCCTAACGCCACCAGCGCGGCGATGGGCAGCAGCCACAGCAGGTTGATGGCTCCACACGCCAGCGTGACCGGCAGGTGCCGGCCGGCCCGGCGTGACGCGTACTGGTAGGCGTGCGCGCGGTGTGCTTCGAAGAACTTTTCGCCCCGGCGCACGCGCCGAATCAACGTGGTGGTGGCATCGACCATGAAGCAGCCGACGAGAATGAACCAGGCCCAGAACAGCAGCGGCGTTGACTGCCCGCTCCACAGCGCGAGCAGCGCGACCATCAGGCCCAGAAAGCCGCTGCCCGCATCGCCCATAAAGATCTTGGCCGGTGGCCAGTTCCAGGCCAGGAAGCCACCGACGCAGCCCGCGAACGCCACCGCCGCCACCCAGCCGGTGCCGCTGCCCGCCAGCCACCACAACAGCGCCCCGCCGAGCGCGGTGGTGATGGCCTCGACACTGGCGATGCCGTCGATGCCGTCCATGAAGTTGAACAGGTTGATCATCCACACGATGAACAAGCCGCACAGCGCCGGCCCGGCCCAACCCAGGTCGACCACCTGGCCGAAGATCGGCACACGCGGTATCGCGCTCATCCACCCGATGCACCAGGCCGCCGCGAGCGCATGGCCGGCGAACCGCACCCGAGCCGGCAGGCTGGCGCGGTCGTCGAGGAAGCCGAGCAGCGCCACCACGGCACCGGCGCCGAGCGCGGCGATCATCAGCCGCTGCTCGATGAGCCCGAGCAGGCCCAGTGCCAGCACCAGCAGCATGAACGACGCCACGATGGCCACACCCCCGCCGCGCGGCGTGGGCACGGTGTGGGAGCTGCGGTCGTTGGGGTGGTCGAGCAGTTCGGTGCGCAGGGCGTAGCGGCGCACGAGGGCGGTCATCGCCCACGAAGCGGCCAGGCCGATGGCCACCAGAACCAACACGGTGAGCGCGTTCATCGAGGGCCCTGCGCCAGGAACTGCCGGGCCGCGTCGTTCAAGGCATCGGCAAGTGACACGGGCGGCGCCCAGCCCAGCAATGCGCGTGTCTTCGAGATGTCGACTTGCAGCGAGCCACACAGGCGCTGTGCAAAGTCGGCCTTGCCCAGCAGGCCAGCCAGCGCGCGAATGGCACCGCCGGGCACCGGGATGAGCCGCGCTGGACGGCCCAGCCCCTGGGCCACACGGCGCAGCAGTTCGGTCGTGGAAATGTCTTCGCCGTCGCTCACCATGAACGTCTGGTTCGCGGCCTGCGGGTGGCCCAGGCACACCTGCACCAGGCTCGTCAGGTTCGCGAGCGCAACGAAGCTGCGCTGGTTGTGGACGGCACCGAACGGCAGCGGCATGCCCCGGTGCAGCGCCCGCATCAGCCGTTCGAAGTTGCCCGGCGCGCCCGGCCCGAAGACGAGCGGCGGGCGGATGATCGTCACCTCCAGCCCGGTGCGCTGCGCCAGTTCCCGCAATGCCACTTCGGCCTCGTGCTTCGACTGGGCATAGGGCGAGTGCGGCGCCGGCGCGTCTTCTGCAGTGAACGGCCGCCCGGTGGTCTCGGCGCCGTTCACCCCGATGGAGCTGACAAACACCAGGCGGCGCACCCCAGCCGCCTGTGCCTGGCGGGCAAGCTGCAGCGTGCCCGCGACGTTGACCGCGCGAAACGCCGCCAACGGGTCGGCAGCGGTTTCGTGCATCACGTGCACACGGGCAGCGCAATGCACGACCACATCCACGCCTTCCACTGCGCCGCGCCAATCGGTCGTGGCATGGATGTTGCCCACCTGCGCCACGTCCACACCGGGCAAGGGTGCCGACGGCCCCTGCCGCAGCGCCGCCCACACCGGTGTGGCGGCCTGCGCCAACCGTGCCACCACGGCCCGCCCCACGAAGCCCGAGGCGCCGGTGACGAGCACCCGACCCGGCACGCTCACGCCTCGCGGGACGTGAACTGGCGGCTGCGCGACCAGAGCTTGCCCAGCACGAACGACGGCAGCGACGGTTTCAACCCGTGCGCCTTCATGGCGCGCCAGATCTCTTTGTTCTGCTTCCACACGTTCGACCAGCTGCGGTTCGTCAGGCCCCCGAGGCGCATGTGCACCAGCACCTCAGGCAAGTAGCGCGTCTTGATGCGCTTGACCTCGATCAGCCGCGCCAGCAGTTCCCAGTCGGCGGCGATGCGGTAGTTCAGGTCGAAGCCACCGAACTGTTCGTAGACGTGCTTGCGCACAAACACGGTCGGGTGTGCAGGCACCCAGCCACTCAGGAACAGCCCCGGGCGGTAGTCGGACGAGCGCCAGTAGCGCACGATCTGGTCGGTCTCGAACTGCTTCACGTAGCACAGGTCACCGTAGACGCACTCCAGCGACGGGTCGGCCGCGAAGGCTGTGGCCACCTTCGAGATGGCGTCGGGCGCGGGGTAGAAGTCGTCGGAGTTGATGAAGCCGATGATGTCGCCGGTGACGAGCTTCAGCCCCTTGTTGTAGGCGTCGTAGTTGCCTTTGTCCTTCTCGGAGATGCACTTCGCCACGAGAGGGCCGAAGCTGCGCACGATGTCGAGCGTGTTGTCTTTCGACAGGCCGTCGACCACGATGTATTCGAGGTTCTTGTAGTCCTGCATCGCCACGGACTTGATCGTGTGTTCGATGGTCGCGGCGCTGTTGTAGCAAACCGTGACGATGGACACCTTGGGTTGTTCAGAAGACATGGGAAACACTCTCGTGGCAAATGCAGGGCGGGCGCACTCCGGCGCGGCCTAACGGGACAGGAACTCTTGGTACGACTGGCGCAGCCCGGCTTCGAGCGGCGTGGTCGGCGCCCAGCCCAGCGATTCGATCTTCGACACCACCAGCAGCTTGCGCGGCGCGCCGTCCGACTTGCTCGTGTCGAAGCCGATGCGCCCGGTGTAGCCCGTCACCTTGCCGATCAGGTGGGCGAGCTCGCCGATGGTGATGTCTTGCCCGGTGCCGATGTTGATGTGCGACTGCATCGGCTTCGTGATGGCCGCGTAGGCGCTGCGCTCCATTGCCATCACATGCACGCACGCGGCGGCCATGTCGTCCACGTACAGGAACTCGCGGCGCGCGTTGCCGGTGCCCCAGATCACCACCTCCTCAGCACCGTTGACCCGCGCCTCGTGGAAGCGGCGGATCAGCGCCGGGATCACGTGGCCGTTCTCGGGGTGGAAGTTGTCGCCCAGGCCGTAGAGGTTGGTCGGCATCACCGCGCGGTAGTCAACCCCGTATTGGCGGGCATAGCTTTCGGCGAGCTTGATGCCGGCGATCTTGGCCACCGCATACGGCTCGTTCGTCGGCTCAATGGCGCCGGTGAGCAGGTACTCCTCGCGAATCGGCTGTTCGGCCAGCTTGGGGTAGATGCACGACGAGCCCATCACCAGCAACTGCCGCACGCCATGGCGCCACGCCTCGTGGACCACGTTGCACTCGATCATCAGATTCTGGTGGATGAACTCGGCCGGGAAGGTGTTGTTCGCATGGATACCGCCGACCTTCGCCGCTGCGAGGTACACGGTGTCGACCTTCTCGGCCGCGAAGAAGGCCCGCACGGCGGCCTGATCGGTCAGGTCGAGTTCGGCGCGGGTACGGGTGATGAGCTGGGCCTGCGGGGCGCGCGCGTTGAGTTGGCGCACCAGGGCGGCGCCAACCATGCCGCGGTGGCCGGCGACGAAGATGCGGGGGGTGTCGGTCGTCATGTCGGGTTGCCTTTGGAGATCGGGTGTTCGTGGCTCGTGGTGGATGGCACCGCAGGCTCGACGCTCATGGCAGGGCGACCGCGAGGGCCACGCGCGGTCGGCGCGGCTTCATGCGCTTGGCACTGAAGAAGGCGATCAACATCCACAGGTGCGTGACCAGCCCGTTGGAGAACCCGAGCGGCGTGTTGATGAAGCTGAACAGAATGCCCATCGTCACGAATGGCGCCAACAACAACCACCGTGAGTCACGTGCGCTGCGCAGGCGCTGGTAGACCAGCCCGGCGAGCGCGCCCCAAGCGCCGCTGACGAGAATGCCGAAGAACCACAGATCGACAAAAAGTGATCCGAAAGCCGAGGGCAGAAAGCCGTACGTGCCGAGTTGCTGCAGCGTGTCGAAATTACGCGCAACCAGTTCGCCGTCGAGCCGGCGCACCAAGGCAGACACCAAGTCCACACCATAGACGCCGAACTGCATCGGCCCGTGATAGTCAGCGAACAGGGAATTGCTCATCACGACGCCCTGCACCACATACCAGTTGAAGATAAAAATGATGTAGGTGACCTCGTCGCCGAAGGCTGTGAAGATCAGGTCTGCCACCGGGCCGCTAAAGCCGATGCCCCAGATTTCTTCCGCGATCTTGAACATGGCGGGCGCCCCGCCAACGCCTTCCGCTCTGGCGAAGAACACCGCCACGAAGTAGTACAACGCTCCGAAAGTGACGGCGCACACCAAGGCGATGGCCAGCGGCCCGAGTTTGCGTGGCGCGTTGATGGCGGGGTATTGCTGGCGCATGAACACCTTGCGGGTGCCCAGCGCGAACATTGAAACGAGGATGGCATAAAGCAGCGGTGCACGACCGCCCATCGCGGCGGTGGCCATCAACACGGGCAATGCGCCAAACAACGCCACACGAGTGATCGGTATCCGGCGCTCGAAGATGATCGAGCGAACCAGGTACACGTAGGCAGCCGGGTAGGTCAGGAAGCCAATCTGGAATGCGGCAGTGCTGGACGACGCGCTTCCCTCCATCAGAGCCGCAGCTTGATCGGAACGCAGATCGTAGGCCTCAGAAAGGTCCAGGATGCTCTTCTCGCGCAGGTCGAAGAGAAACGCGATGACGGTGATGACGCCCGCTGTTGCAAGCCACTTTTCCGTGCTTGAGAAGTCGATGACTTGCGGTCCGCCCGGAAGGCGCTTCACTGGCTGAATGAGCATCGTTCCGACACAGAAGGCACCCAGAAACAGGAGCAGGACCATGAAGCCCTCCACTGCCAGGTGCCTGCCTACAAGGTGAAACGGCAGCACTGCGTACAGCAGGATGCACGCCGCCCACACCTTGAGCATTGAAAGTGCCGGATGGCTCATTGGTTGCAGGGGCGTGCCTGTGCGCGTGCCATGGCGTGAGTGGCCCAAGGCAGGCAAATCGTCGGGTTCGAATTCACAGTTGGCGTTCGGCAATCAGTTGATCGAGTCGCTGGCCGACCGAGCGCGCCAGGCTCAGCGCGGCCGGGTTGGGTTGCGCCGGGTCGAAGCGCTGGAACGAGAAGAAGTCGGCCTCGAAGCTGCCGCGCAGCAGGTGGGCGATTATCCGTTCCCGCCGCGTCTCGACCGGATCAGCGAACCGGACCGCCTGTGCACGCTCGGCCAGCGCCGCCACCTCGCCGCGTTCGCGCAGCATCACGAAATCGGGCTCCTGGGCATAGTAGGACTCGGTGACAACCGACGTGAGCCCGGCCAGGGCCGCCTGCAAGCCGAGCGTGCCCGTGCAGGTGAAGCTCGTGCCCGACAGCGCCAACAGCTCGTTGCCGCTCACGTCGTAGGGAACCATCACGACGTTGGGCAACGCGAGAAGGCGGTCGAGGAAGCCGGTCTGGCGGAAGCCGAATTGCGAGGGGTGATCTTTCACGAGCACGACGAAGCCCTGCTTCGAGAACGCTGCCGCCGCCTCGACCACCAGGTTCTCGTGGTCGATCAACTCGACATTGCGCAGCCAGTAGTCGATGGACGCTTCGGGGAAGAGCTGCAATCCGAACATCACGCGCTTGTCACGCGGGAACTTCTCCACCTTGGCGCGCCACTGCGTGTCGCAGAGGTCGACGATGCGGATGTCTTTCCAACGGCACTTGTGCCCGAGGAAGGGCTGGGCGTCGAGGTAGTGCAGGTTCAGCGGGTCGCGCTTGACCCACGAGATGGCCTTGAACGCGAGGCCGCGAACCCGAAAGTAGCCGAGTGTGCGAACGAACTTCGCCTTCGTGTACTTCGACTTCCGCTGCACATAGGTCGGCACGAAGCCGGGGTTGGCGATCTCCTGCACGGTGGCCTGCACCAGTTCTGGCGCAGGTGGTTCGGCGACCTGCACGAGCGCGCCGCGGTACAGCAGCATCGACATGCGCGGCACCACGCTGGCGGTGAGTTCCAGGTACTTGATGCCGCGCGCGTGGGCACGGCGCTCGAGCACGTCCGACACGTAGCGGTCGATCGGAAAGCTGAGCACCACGCGCGGGTTCACCTTCTCGAGCACGGCATCCATGGCGATGGCCATTGCATGGACCATCGCCTTCGCCAAGCGGGGTTCCAGCCAGCGCAGCAACCGACAGCGCGCGATGACGTCGGCCACCTGCTCGGGCGCGAACAGTTGGGACGACGGGTCGGGCTCGCGGCGCAGGCGCTTTACTTCGGCATAGAAGTGGTCGACGACGCAGATGTCGCCTTTGCCGCGCACGTCGGACACGACGACGCTTTCGCCCCAGCCGAGGTTCTGGCCGACGTAGCGCCACCAGACGTCGGTGCGGTTCACGGGGTACACCAGCACACGCCGGTTGGTGGGGGCGTCTGTTTGTCCACTGGCCTCCACGCCGCTTCGGAGCAAAACTGATGACGGATGGATTCCGACCGAATCGGAAACTGGAAAAACGGGAGCTTTCATTTCGCCAACTTCAACTGTGTGTCGCCGAAAGGTGCACGCGCTCTATCAGCTTGATAATCCTCGCCGGATTACCCGCTACAACTGCATTGCTGGGAACATTCTTGGTAACCACCGATTGAGCACCGATCACGGCTCCGCGTCCGATTGTTACCCCGCCAAGAATGACGGCGTGGGTTCCGATCCAAACGTCGTCCTCTATGATTATTGGCTTCCCTCGATGGGGAAATGGCGCAGGAGCAGTGAAATCCAGACCACCGGTTTCAAGCCGAGCGCCTCTCGACAATCGTACGTTGTCGCCGATCGTAATGCTGCCGAAAGCTCCGATAACGGCACTGGGACCAATCCTTACATGCTTGCCAAGTCGAACCCGTTCCGGGTATCCAACTTCCGCGGTCCAATCGAGGTAATTGTCATTGGCAAATGCAGTCGGAAATACCGCATATGTCTTAGCGTAGCTAAGAGCACTGCCAACCGCGCTTGAAAGACGCATCACAAATTTGCTGAACCCCCGCAACAAAGATCGTGAAAAGAGTATCTTTATAAATCGTCTTTTCGCATTTTTATCAGTGTTCGTATTCAGCACTTAAGCCCCTTGACAAGCAGATAGATTCAAGAAATGTAAAGTCGATTGATGTACGGATCGACCTGGGCTGTCGTACTGGTGAATGATATAGGCTGATATTCACTAACCCCGAGCGGATTCAAAGAGTAGAGGACCTGCAGCAAAAGACGGTCTCCTGTACGAGCAGTCGTACCCTTGTGGAGACCAAAAGTATTTTCAAGAAAGCAGGTGCCTTTCGGTCCGAAGAAGGTGACGATACGCCATTCTTCGAAACTATCTATTATTTCCTTATCGGTATAGCGCCTTGTATCCAACGCTTGCCGGATACGATGACTCTCTCTGACAAACACATGAGGCCCCGAACCCTCAGTTACATCCGTCAGATAGATGAACAACTTCAATTGCTTCCAGTCATCTATATCTCGATGGAAGTTTTCAGCTTCCTCCGGGTCTTCCTCCGAAGGCAGCGACCACCAAATCGAGATATTCGAAATCGTCGGTCGGCATTTGAAATAATTGCCGACAATCTTTAGCACATGTTCATTATTCGCTAACTGCAATACATGCGGGCAGTTGATCGTATCCGGATCTGAATATGCAGCGATGTGTGTTCCGGCAGGGGCCTGTTGCGGCAGAAACCGTTCTGTCTGCATGGGCTGGTTGCGGTTGTAACACAACTTGTCAGTCAGATACTTCTTAATATCGCCAATCTGCTCTTCAGTGATAAGTCCAGGCAAGTCGACGTATCCATCATTCGACAGTCGCTGCACATCACTACGTTCATTCTCGCTGAGCTGACTTGAGGCAAGTTGCGGGCGCCCCTTAGCCACACGTCTCGCAATCCAATCCCGAACAGGTTGATCGCGAAATATTCTTTGAAGTGCATAGTGGTGTAATTTGCCGCTAGCAAGCCCACGAATTCGATTTAGTGCAACACTTAAGCGCATGAAAATCCCCTGATTTTTCCGAAAATGATAGATTTGGGCCGCCCGAAGGAAGCGGGAAAGCGGCTGAACGAATATCTGTGTATTGGGCTTATCGCTCTCACAATTGATATTCACCTGCCGCTGTCTGGGCGATAACGAGCGCTTTGTTTCGATATATCCAGGAAGAAATCAATAATGAAGCACATCCCACAATCAACCCCCCCACCGCTCCGGCAATCCCAAATGATTTCGTGAGTAACAGGACCATAACCATCGATAATGCTGTCATTGAGGTGTGTATGGCCAAAACCCATTTCTCGCGCGACGCCGCGTTGAGGAACGTACAGTTGTAGTCAGCCAACGTTCTCAGCGAAAAGGCGAGCAATAATCCCGCCAAATGGTTCGGCGAGATTGAGAATCGAACAAGGAACTCAGTGACGCCTGGCACCTGAACTACTGCGAGTAGAACGATTACTATTGCTGCGTATGCAACCCATGCCTTTAATGATTCCCGCCGAGCAGTATTGAGCGCATCCCTATAGCGCCGTTCCGCAGTAGCGCGGTAAATGGCTGGGACCGCGCGATTGTGAAGAATAATCGTCACGGCAGAATAAACACTGGCCGCAAGGAAAACATTCTTGAAATACACGCCGGTGAGCGCAAGTCCCGCCGCTGCACCGACGACAATTCGATCAATTTGCCCCGAGGCGAATGCCGCTGAGCCGGTGATAAAGTGTGCGCGGGATTCTCTATATTGTGCTGCGACCTCATCAAAAACTGTGAGCCGGAAACGCAGTTTCGCTGCATCTCCACCATGATATATCCTTCCGAAAGCGAGTAACGACGTCAATCCTGCGATCGCCCAAATCTCCAATAGCAGGGTCAAAGTTATGGTCCATGAGGAAAGATATGCGACGAAGGCTGCTGTCAGCAGAATGGCCGCATTCTTTCCGGCGGTTATTGCAATGAGCCAACGATATCTTCCCTGAACCGTCGCTAGCCAATATATTCCAACCGCCAATTGCTCGCAGATTGCTATGCACACAGCCAATCCGATCTGGTATGGATTTAGTCGTATCCAGAAATATGCTGCGGCGATAAATGCCGGCGCAAGTAATAGATGGTTAAATTGAAAGAATCGCAATGTTTTCGCGGTAAGGGCATCACAGTCAGACCTCCCCATTCCAGCCAATTGCCGCCACACCACGCCCCACCGCTCGAAGCCGGCACACAGAGAAAATATCGCGACAAGCGTATTTAACAACCCAAATTGTCCAGCTACTTTCGGCTCCAGCAACAGCAGAATCGCCAGCACAAACAAGAGGCGAAATGCCACCTCGATCAGTTTGAATGTTGCAGTAATTGCAGTTTCACGGCTTGAAATCGCAGATTCAACAACCGTGTCCTTCGGTGCGGGGACTACCGTCTCCTTCGCATCGAACGCTACTGAATTCATTGAATTACTCGCGTGCGAAGTATTGGCAATGATCCGGTCACCATGCAGTCCAGCCGCCGTCGACCGCGAGCACCTGGCCTGTCACGTAGCTCGATGCATCGGAGGCGAGGTACAGCAGTGCCGGCACCATCTCGTCGGCCTGGGCCATTCGGCCCATCGGCACGCGCTCGGAGTAGCGCTCCGAGAACACGCCGTTCTGGCCGCTCGACACCCCACCTGGCACCAGGCAGTTGACGCGGATGCCGCTCTTGGCCCAGTGGGTGGCCAGCCACTTCGTGAGGCCCACCACCGCCGCCTTCGAGGCGGCATACACGGCTGGCGTGTTGATCGGGCCGCCGAGGTAGTCGGAGCCTTCGTAGATGCGGCTGTCGGGGCCCACCAGGCCGTAGATCGACGCCGTTTGAATGACTGCGCCGCCCTGGCCGCGCGCCACCATGTGCTTGCCCACGGCCTGCGCCATCAGGAACATGCCGTCGATGTTGACGGCCATGACCTCGCGCCAGGTGTCGAGCGAATAGTCTTCGAACGGGGTGAAGAAGGCGCGCACGTCGCGCGACTTGGTGGCCGCGTTGTTGTGCAGGATGTCGATGGCGCCGAAACGCGCGATCACGGCCGCCACGCAGGCCTGCACCGAGGCCGGGTCGGCGATGTCGCAGCCGAAGCCGACCGCGTTGTCGCCCAGGCGCGCGGCGGCAGCCTGCGCGGCGCTGGCGTCCAGGTCGACCACGGCGACCTTGGCGCCGGCTTCGGCGAGGCCGGCGCAGAACTTCTGCCCGAGGATGCCCGCGCCGCCGGTGACGAGCGCGACCTTGCCGCCGAGCTGGAACGTGCCGAGTGCAGTCATGGCCCGGTGTCAGTTGTGGGTGCGGAACACCGGGCGAATGGCCGGGCCCTGAAGAAACTTCTCGACCCCACCGTCGAGCGCCTGGGCGTACACGCCGAGTGCACCGTCGAGGGCGTCCATCGTCTGCGCCAGTTCGGCCGCGCCGTGCGACTGGCAGATCGCGATCCACGGCATCATCACGCCGCGTTTGAGCAGCTCCTGCGCGAACAGCGTGCGCATCGCGAGCGACGCATTGCCGTCGCGATCGCGGGTGATGTAGTTCAGGCAGATCGCCGGGCCGTCGGTGTGGAAGTGCTTGCCCAGGCCGTGCCGCGCTGCCACTTCGGCCATGCCGTCGCGCAGCTGCTTGCCGTACTGCCACAGGTGGCCCACCACGTCTTCTTCGCGGTAGATGCGCACGGTCTCGATGAAGGCACCCAGGCCGGGCATTTCAGCGCCGTGCGTGGTGGACAGCAGGAAGGTGCGCTCCATGCCGGGCTGGTCGATCGAGCCGACCTCCATCACCTCGCGGCGGCCGGCCACGGCTGCCACAGAGAAGCCGTTGGCCATGCCCTTGCCGAAGGTAGTGATGTCAGGTTGCACGCCGAAGAAGGTCTGTGCGCCTTGCAGGTGCCAGCGGAAGCCGGTGATCATTTCGTCGAGCACGAACAGCGCACCATGGGCGCGGCACAGTGCCTGCACCTGCTGCAGGAAGTTCGGGGCCGGGTTGCCGCAGCCGGCGCAGGCCGGCGTGGGCCAGTTGGCGGGGCCGCTGCAGCCGGGTACGCAAGGCGTGAGCGTGGTCGCGGGTTCCAGCATCACTGCGGCGATCTCGCCGGGGTGAGCGTCGAACAGCGCCTTCAGCGACGCGAAGTCGTTGTAGTCGAACACCAGCGTCGAGGCGGTCTGCTCGCCGGGGATGCCGCGCTTCAACGCGGTGGTGCCGATGAACCAGTCGTCGAACGAGAAGAAGGGTTGCTGGCGCGGTACGCACACGTAGCGCTTGCCGGTGTAGGCGCGCGCGATCTTCACGGCGGCGGTGGTCACGTTCGAGCCGTTCTTTGCGAACTTCACCATCTCGACCGAGGGGATCAGGTCGATCAGCGCTTCAGCGGCCTGCAGCTCGGTGAGCGTGGCGCGCGTGAGGTTCACGCCCTTGTCCATCTCGGCGGCGGCGGCGGCATTGACGCGAGGGTCGGCATAGCCCAGCGTCACGGCGCGCAGCGCCATGCCGTAGTCGAGGAAGCGGTTGCCCGCGCTGTCCCACGCGTGCGCGCCCTTGCCGCGCACGAACAGCGGCGGTGCGATGGCGGGGAACTGGTCGTCGCCGCGCGAGTAGGTGTGGGCACCGCCGGGAATGGCGCGGTGCAGCCGTGCCCGCAGGCTCTCGAAGTCGTCGTTCGCGGGGGCGGGTGGGGTTGAAGAGGTCGTCATCATGTTCGCCAGATGGGTTGAACGTGGGGTTGCGGGCGCACCGAGTGGTCGCGCGGGTTGCCGATGTACACGCTGTTCGGCGCGAGGTCGCGGTCGAGCAGCAGCGACTCGGCGGCGATGCTGCAGTTGTCGCCCACCGTCGCGTTACCGAGCACCGCGCTGCCCGGGCGCAGCGTGACGTGCCGGCCGAGCGTGGGGTACACGTCGTGGTTGCTGCCGATGCCCACGCGCTGGTAGGCGATCAAGTAGTCGCTGTACCGGCCGCGGCCGAGCACGGTACCCAGTGGGTGCACGAGCAGGAAGATCGACGGCAGCTCGACCTCGTAGAACACGTCGCAGCCGTGCAGCGCCTTGTTCAGCAGAAAGAGCTTCTTGCACGTAGCAGCGGGGCCGCCGCGCTTGAACAGCTCGTTCGCCAACAAGTACAGCCACATCGCGTACTGATCGCCGTGCAGGTGGTCGAACACAGCCTGCGTGCCGTCGAAGAAGTACTTGTTGTCGATGCGCGTGAAGCAGTGTTCGAGCCGCCCGAGTGCAGCCGCCGCGGCCTCGGCAAGGTCGGCGGCGGCCACGTCGGCGCCGTCCGGGAACAGGCCGTTGACCTGGCGCGCCGCTAGGCCGGCCAGCGCGCCGGCCGACAAGCTGGACCGCACGTGCAGGCTCAACTGTGGCTCCCCTTCTGCGAGCGCACGCTGACACCGTTGGTGGCCAGGTAGGTGCGCACCTTGATCGGGCTGTGGTCGGAGAACAGGAACATGCTGCTGATGGTGATGGCCGATGCGCCGGCGTCGAGCGCGTCACGGCAGTGCTGCAAGGTGCCGGCGCCGCTGGAGGCGATGAGCGGCACTTCGAGCTTGGCGGCAACGCGGCCGATCAGGTCCACGTCGTAGCCTTCCATGGTGCCGTCGCGGTCGATCGAGCACAGCATGATCTCGCCGGCATGCGCGTCCTGCATGCGCTGCGCCCACGCCAGCGGGTCGAGTTCGGTCGGGTGGTGGCCGCAGCGCGACACCACACGCGGCGTGCCGTCGGGGCCGCGCTGGTAGTCGATGCCGACCACGATGCACTGGTCGCCGAAGCGCGACGCGGCCCGCGTCACGAAGGCGGGGTCTTCGACGGCCACGGTGTTGATGCACACCTTGTCGGCGCCGCTGGCCAGCAGCGCGGCGATCTGCTCCAGCGTGCGGATGCCGCCGCCCACGGTAAAGGGCATGAACACTTCTTCCGACACGCGCTCGATGACGGAGCCGGTGGCGGACCGGCCTTCGGGCGTGGCGTCGATGTCGACGAACAGCAGCTCGTCCACACCGTAGGAGTCGTAGACCTTCGCCGTGGAGACCGGGTTGCCGGCCTCGCGGAAGTTCTCGTGAAAGCGCACGCCCTTGACGAGCCGGCCGTTGCGGATCAGGAACTTCGGGATGATTCTTTTCTTCAGCATCGGGGGCCCGGTGTCAGAACGCGTGGTTCACCCAGTTGCCCAGCAACTTCAGGCCGTTGTCCTGGCTCTTTTCGGGGTGGAACTGGGCCGCCACGAGGTTGCCCGAGCGCACCACGGCCGTGACCGGGCCGCCGTAGTCGGTGGTCGCGATCAGGTCGGCCGCGTGGTGGCAGGCCATGTGGAAGCTGTGCACGAAGTAGAAGTTCGCCTCGCCCGGGCGAATGCCCTCGAACAGCCAGTCGTCGGCCGAGAAGTGCAGCTCGTTCCAGCCCACGTGCGGCACCTTGAGCGGGTGCGCCACGTCGAGGCGGCGGATGTCGGCATCGATCCAGCCCAGGCCCTGGTGCTCACCGTGCTCCATGCTGGTCTTGGCGAAGAGCTGCATGCCCAGGCAGACGCCGAGCATGGGCTTCTTCACCTCGAGCGCCAGGCGCGTGAGCACGGCTTCGAGCTGGCGCTCGCGGATCGCGACCATCGCGTCGCCGAACGCGCCCACCCCGGGCAGCACGACGCGGTCGGCCGCTTCCAGCTCGCCGGGGTCGGCCGTGACGATCACGTCTTCACCCAGGTACTCGAAGGCGTTGCGCAACGAGCGCACGTTGCCCATGCCGTAGTCGACGATGGCGATCATTGAATCGGGCTCACACGTACTTGACGTTGCGGCCCTGCTCGTCTTTCGGCGGGCCGACGGGCGAGTCAATCACGGTGTTGTCCCAGCGCGCGAAGTCGGGCATGACCGGGCCGGTCTCGACCTGGCTGACGTCGAACTTCCACGGGTGGACCTGGTGCTTCTCGAGGATCTCGTACAGCTCGCTCTCGCTGATCTGCAGGATGCTCAGGAACCAGTCGATCGAGGCCGGGCGCTTGCCGTCGTACCTGGCTTCGAGCGCCAGCGCTTCTTCGCGGCCCAGCTCACCGTTACGGATGTCGATGGTGGCCAGGTGGTTGGTGCGGCCATAGCCGCGCTTCACGAACTTGGCGTAGTCGCGCATGCCCTGGAAGGTGCACTCGATCTTCTCGTAGTCGTACTGCGGCGGCACGCCTTCGACCTCTTGCCCCTTCCAGCCGAGCTCGCGCTTGATCATCTCGACCTGCGGCTTGGTGTTCCACTCGATGTAGTTGCCCAGGCAGATCGACTCGACCTTGAGCTTGATCAGGTCCTTGCGCTTCGGGTAGTCGAACATCCACAGGTCGCGGCGCTCGACGCGGCCCTGCAGGAACTCGAACATATCGTCGGCCGTCATGCCCTGGTTCATGAGGCGGTTGAAGCGCTTCTCGTCGACCTCTTCCATCTCTTCGAAGGTGTACCAGCTGTGGTACTCGGCGGTCGATTCACCCCAGAAGATCAGCGGTGTCTCGAAGCGCAGCGCCATGTGCATCACGCCGGCGTAGATGCCGGTGTGGCAATGCCAGCAGAAGGCGCCGCGGCGCTTCAACGACTCGAGCATCAGCTCGCGCACCACATGGAAGCTGGTGGTCATCTCGACCACGTCGACGCCGAGCTGCTTGAACACGCTGGTGTTGTTCTCGGCCACGAGCGGCCGGTAGCCCCAATGGTTGTAACGCAGCACCAGCGGCTTCAGGCCCAGCTTCTTGACGATGTACCAAAGCTGGAAAACGCTGTCCTTGCCGCCGCTGTAGGGAACGACGCAGTCGTAGTTGCCCTTGCCCTTGTGGCGGGCGATCATTTCCTGCAGCTGCACGTCGCGCGCTTCCCAGTCGATCTTCTCTTTCTTGAACTCGACCTGGCGGCACACGCTGCAGACGCCGAATTCGTCGAAGGTGATGGTGTCGACGGTTTCCTTCGTCAGGCACTTGGTGCAGCGTTTCATCGTCATCGTCATGGGGTGGGCTCCGGCAGAGAGAGTGAGATCAGGCTTCCGAGCGCAGGATCAGCGCGCGGTTCGCCAGAATGGCTTCGATGCAGATGAAGTCCACGAGATCATCGACCTCGAACGACTTCCAGCGTGGCGTGATGAACGGCAACGTGCGCGCGTGGCAGAAGCCGCGCTCGCGGCGGAGCGCCTCGACGGTCGAGATGTAGAGGCTGCCGTCCAGGCTGTACAACGGCTCGGTGTCCTGGCGACGCGGCAACAGACCGAAGCTCGCGGCGGCATAGGGCTGCATCAGGCCTTGCGCATCGAGCCGAACTGCAAATGCCGGGTGCGTGGAGACGAGTGCCGTGACACCGACGATGGACTCGGCCAGCGGCCGCGCGGCAACCAGCGCTTCGAGCGCGGCGTCGATGTCGGCGGCTTCGGTCAGCGGCGACGTGGGTTCGAGCAGCACGAGCAGGTCGTAACGGTCGCCCGCGGCGGCGAGCGTGTCGAGCGCGTGTTCGATGAAGGCGATGCTCGGCGCGGTGTCGCTTGCGTGTTCGGCCGGCCGCAGGAACGGCACGTCGGCGCCCGCTGCCTGCGCGAGCGCAGCGAACTCGGCGCTGTCAGTCGAGATGACCACGCGGTCCACGTAGCGCGACGCCCGCGCAGCCTCGATCGGCCACGCCAGCAGCGGCTTGCCCAGCAGCGGCCGGATGTTCTTGCCCGGCAGGCCTTTCGAGCCGGCCCGTGCCGGCACGAGCGCGAGGACGCGCAACCCGTCGATCATTGAAATACCTCGTCGAATTCGAGGTTCGCGCGTTCGTAATCGGGCAGGCGGCCGATATCGAGCCAGTAGCCGTCGATGCGGTGGCAGCGGGCGCGCAGCCCTTGCGCCGCAGCGCTCTCGAACAAGGCCGGCATGTCGTAGAAGGTGGCACGCGGCACCAGTTCGAGCACATGCGGCGAGATCACGTATATGCCTGCACTCACGGTGAAGCGCTGGATCGGCTTCTCTTCGATGGCTTCGATGTGGCCGTCACGTTCACGCACCACGCCGAACGGCACCTGCATCTCGTATTCCCGCACCGCCATCGTGGCGTCTGCGCCCGAGTCGGTGTGCTGGTCGAGCATGTAGCCGAAGTCTTCCTTCGTCAGCAGGTCGGCATTCGTCACGACGATGGGCTGCGTGGGCGATTCGGGCAGCAGGCTCAACGCGCCGGCCGTGCCGAGGCGCTGGTCTTCGCGCAGGTAGCGGATCTCGACGCCGAATTCCGAGCCGTTGCCGAAGTGGTGCTCGATCTGCTCGGCCTTGTAGTTGACGGCGAAGTAGAAACGCCGGAAGCCCTGCGCCGAGTAGCCGCGCACGATGGTTTCGAGCAGCGGGCGCGAACCCACGCGCAGCATCGGCTTGGGTGTGTCGCGGGTGAGTTGTTCGAGCCGCTTGCCCATGCCACCGGCCATGATGACGACCCAGTTGTCGCGCGTCGGCGTGGCGAGGAAGTCGTCGACCACTTCCATGCCGACGACGATGCCGTCGGCCGTGACCACGGGCATCTGGTGCAGGCCGCGCCGGCGCATGGTCGAGAGGATGGAATGCCGGTCTTCGCCCGCCCTGGCAACGGTCGGGTTCAAGTGCATCGCGACGCTCACCTTGTCGGTGAGGCTCAACCCCTTCAACAGGCCGCGGCGCGCGTCGCCGTCACTGAGCGTGCCGAGCAGGCGGCGGTCGGCATCGACCACCAGCGCCATCTGGCTTCCGGCGCTGTCGATGTTGACGAGCGCTTCGCGCAGCGTCATGTCAGGCCCGACGAGGGCGCGTTCCCAGGTTTTCATGTGTGTTGCCTCCTTGCTTGCGCGGGCACGCCGACCAGCGTGGCGCCCCCGGCGAAGTTCTTGACCACCACGGCGCCGGCTCCGACGACCGTGGCCTGGCCGAGCTGCACGCCCTGCCTGACGACCGCGCCTGCGCCAACGTGGCTGTGCGCCCCCACGCGCACGTTGCCGCACAGCACCGCGCCGCACGCCACGTGCACGAACTCGCCGAGCACGGTGTCGTGCTCGACCACGGCAGCGGTGTTGACGATGCAGCCGTCGCCAACGATGGCGCCCGTCTGCACGACGCAGTTCGCGAACAGCTGTGCGCAGGCGCTCACCTGCGCGAAGTTCGAGACCACGGCGCGCGGGTGGCGCACGCCGGCAAAGTGCCAGCCACGCGCTTCGAGGCCGCGCTGCACGGCGGCGCGCCGGCCCTGGCTGTTGGCCGCGCCAGCACCCCCGATGCCGTTCGCGAGCCAAACACCGGCCGGCGTGTGCTGGTCGAGCACGCTGTCGTCGCCGAGCACCGGCAAGCCGCACAGCCGTTGACCGTGGCGCCGTGCGTCCGGGTCGGTGAAGCCGAGCACCTGCTCGCCCGCCGCGAGCAGTGCATCGGCGACCACGGCCGCATGCCCACCGGAGCCGATCACGACGAACGCGATGCTCATGTCTCGATCAACTCGTCGGTGTCGAAGTCGCGCAGTGCGCGGCGGCCGATCAGAGCCCAGAAATCGATCGGCGAGATGCCGGTGCCGGGACGCTTGAACGTGAGGTCGGCGGCGGTGAGCGCCACGCCCTGGCGGATCGGCCGCGCCGCGACGACGCTGCGCCGCGCGACCGGGCGGTTGGCCATCTCGTGTGCGGCGGGGGCCTTGATGGTCGACCCGAGTGCCCGCTCGATGTTTCGGATGCCGGCCACGAGCTGGCGCAGTTCGCCCGGCTCAAGCGACGCGGCGTGGTCCGGCCCGGGCATGGCGCGGTCGAGCGTGAAGTGCTTTTCGATGACGGTGGCGCCGCGCGCAACGGCTGCCAGCGACACCTCGATGCCCAGCGTGTGGTCGGAGTAGCCGACCGGCAGCCCGAAGGCGGCGGCCATGGTGTCCATGGCGCGCAGGTTGATGGCCTCGGGCGGCGCTGGGTACTGCGTCACGCAGTGCAGCAGGGTCACGTGCTGCGCCAGCGCGCGGCGGCCTTCGGCGCTGCGGTAAGCGGCCATGAAATCGGCCCGGCCCGTGGGCTCGCGGTCGGTCGTCAGGCCGAAGGCAATGACGCCGAGCGCGTCTTCAATTTCGCCCACCGTGCACATGCCGGTGGAGACGATCAGCGGCATGCGCAAGCGCGCCGCCTGCAGCAGCAACGGGCCGCAGGTGATGTCGCCGGACGGCATTTTCAGCGCGGGCATGCCGAGCGTGGCAAGGAAGGCCAGCGCCTCGGCGTCGAAGCCGGTGGACATGAAGCGGATGCCGCGTTCCTGGCAGCGCTGCACGAGCACGTGGTGGTCGGCCAGCGAGAGCTCCAGCTTCTGCAGCATGCCGAGCTGGTTGCCGGCTTCCTGCATGTTCTCGACCTGGTAGTCGGCCTTCACGGCCGCGGCGGTCGCGAGCTTCGAGGCCTTGAAGGTCTGGAACTTGACCGCGTCGGCACGAGCGTCGGCCGCCACGTCGATGAGCTGGAGCGCTAGGTCGAGTGACCCGTTGTGGTTGACGCCGGCTTCGGCGATCACGAAGGTTGATTCAGCCACGGGGTGCCTCGATCAGGTGAAAGTGCTTCTTCAGCAACTCGGCGCGTGGCGGCAGCGCGGCGAGCACACCGACGATGCGAGCCGATGATTCGCCGTCGCCGTAGGGGTTCACGACGGCGCTGCAATCCAGCGCCAGCGCACGCATCAGCGTGGCCTGGATGGCGGCGCGTTCGGGCACACAGTCGAGCACCGAGCTCGTGGCGAGCCGGCCGCGCTGGCGGTCACCGATGTTCACGGTGGGAATGCGGAACGACGGCGCCTCGTACAGCCCGCTCGACGAATTGCCGACGACCGCATCGACCTGCGCCATCAAGCTCAGGTAGCGCAGCTGGCCGAGCGAAGCGTGCACGTGCGCGCGGGCCGGGTGTTTCGCGGCCCAGCTGTCGAGCAGGGCCGAGAGCGCGCGGCCCCCGGTGTCGGCATTGGGGCGCGTGAACCACAGCGTGGTGTCGTCGTCGGTGGCCTCGAGGGCGGCCAGCAGTTCGCCGAACTGGCGCTCGCTTTCGCCCGGCTCGAGCGTGACGGGGTGAAAGGTGATGAGCAGGTTGCGCGCGCCAAGCGGCGCGCCGAGCGCGTCGGCGAGTGCGGCGCGGTCAAGCAGCGGCAAGCGCTTCAGGTGGTCGAGCCCGGGGTTGCCCACCACGTGCACATGCTGCGGGTTTTCGCCGAGCTGGCGCACCCGGCGCGCCGAGAGTTCGTTCGTCACGAAGTGCACGTGCGCCATCTTGGTGATGGCGTGGCGAATGGACTCGTCGAACGCGCCTTCAGTGGTGTCACCGCCGGCGATGTGGGCGACGGGCGTGTTGTGCACGAGGCAGGCCTGCACGGCGGCGAGGATCTCGAAGCGGTCACCGAGCACCAGCACGACGTCAGGGCGCAGTTGCTCCAGCGCGTCCGACATGCCCATCAAGCCCAGGCCCATCGACTTGGCGACGCCGCCGGGGGTGTCGCTCGACAACAGCATCTCGACGCGGCGCGCCACGGCGAAACCGTCTTGCTCGATCACGTTCACCGTCATGCCGAACTCGGGCGACAGGTGCATGCCGGTCACGATCAGCTGCAGTTCGATGCCAGTGGCCGCGCGCAGATCGTGGAGCACCCAGTACAGCAGGCCGTATTCGGCTCGGCTGCCAGTGACTACGGCGATTTTGCGGCGAGCGTTCACGCGGCGGCTTGCACGAGTTGCGGGCTGCTGGGCAGGTTCACGATGCGGCGTGCAAGGTCGCGCGCAATCGGCGTGTCCATCCCCGGGCAGGCGGCGTACATCGGCAGCGTGCTGAGCAGCTCCCAGACCGGGCGCGTCATCTGGCCCGCGGCATTGGTGCTGGCGAGGATGGCGTCGCGCTGTTCGGCCACGTCAGCGTCGAGGATCAGCGTCTGCAGCCAGTAGTTGGCGCGCGTGCCGGCGCGCTCGGTGAACAGCTTCACGCCCGCCACGTCGTGCAGGGCATCGGCATAGCGCAGCGCGAGTTCGCGCTTGGCGGCCACGAAGCCGGCAAGCTGTTCGAGCTGCGCGCAGCCCAACGCCGCGTTCAGGTTCGGCAGGCGGAAGTTGTAGCCCACCTCGTCGTGGAAGAAGGCCCACGGGTGCGGCTGCTTCGCGGTGGTGGTGAGGTGCTTGGCGCGCTTCGCGAGGGCTGCGTCGTTCGTGATGATCGCGCCGCCGCCGCCGGTGGTGACGATCTTGTTGCCATTGAAGCTGAGCATGGCGCACAGGCCGTGCGTGCCGGTGTGGCGGCCATCGATCAGGCTGCCGAGCGATTCTGCGGCGTCTTCGACGACGGCGATGCCGTGGCGCTGCGCCAGGTCCATCAGCGCAGGCATGTCCACCGGGTGACCGAAGGTGTGCATCGGAACGATCGCACCGATGCGCTGGCCGGTGTGCCGGTTCACGCTCACACCGTTGCGCGTTTCGATGATGCTCGCCAGGTGGTCGGCGAGCGCGGGCACACCGAGGCCCAGCGATGCGTACTCGCTGTCGGCGAAGTGCGGCGTGGCGCCGCAGTGCACCACCGCGTTCGCAGTGGCGACGAACGAGAGCGCGGGAATGATGACTTCATCAGCTGCCTGCACGCCGGCGAGTTGCAGCGCCACTTGCAGGCCTGAGGTGCCGTTCGAGACGACGACCGCGTGCGCGGCTCCTGTCACTTCGGCCAGGTCGCGCTCGAAGCGGTCGACGTAGCTGCCCACCGACGAGACCCAGCCTGTGTCGAGACACTCTTTCACGTAGGCCCACTCGTTGCCCTTGAAGCTGGGCTCGTGCAGCGCCACGCGGGGCAGGCCGGTGACGCGCCGGATGCGCTCGGTGATCAGTTCCGCCAATGCCATTGCAGCGCCTTCAGATGTTGTACAGGCCGGCCTTGTAGCGGCGCAGGTTGTCGGGCTGGCCGAACCACTCGATGGTTTCGCGCAGGCCGCGCGTCAGGCCTTCGACGCCGGGGTATTCGGGCGCCCAGCCCGTCAGCTCGCGGGCCAGCGTGTTGTCGGCCCACAGGCGTTCCACTTCGCTGCCGGCCGGGCGCATGCGCTGCTCGTCGCTGGTGAACTCGACCTCGCGGCCCATCAACTCGGCGATCAAGCGTGCGGTGTCACCGACCGACACCTCGTAGTTGCTGCCCACGTTGACCACTTGCCCGACTGCTGCATCGCATTCGGCCACGGCCACGAAGCCGCGCACGGTGTCTTGCACGAAGTTGAAGTCGCGCGTCGGGTGAATGGCGCCGAGCTTGATCTGGCGTGTGCCTGAAGCCACTTGCGTGATGATGGTCGGGATCACGGCTCGGGCCGACTGGCGCGGCCCGTAGGTGTTGAACGGGCGAATGGTCGCGACCGGCGTGTTGAACGACGAGAAGAAGCTCTGCGCCATCTGGTCGGCGCCGATCTTGCTGGCCGAATATGGCGACTGGCCCTGCAACGGGTGCGCCTCGGTGATGGGCACGAAACGCGCGGTGCCGTAGACCTCGCTCGTCGAGGTGTGCACGATGCGCTCGGTGCCGAGCTCGCGCGCGGCCTGCACCACGTTCAGCGTACCTTTCACGTTGGTGTCGACGTACGTGTCGGGCGAGTGGTACGAGTACGGAATGGCGATCAACGCAGCCAGGTGCATGACCACGTCGCAGCCCTTCATCGCAGTGCGCACGCCGTGCGGGTCGCGAATGTCGCCCGCGAACACATCGAGCGAGTTCTTGACGCGGTCGTCGGCCTCGTCGAGCCAGCCCCAGGAGTTGAAGCTGTTGTAGTAGACGAAGGCGCGCACGTCGGCACCGGCGCGAACCAGGTGTTCGGTGAGGTGCGAGCCGATGAAACCGTCTGCGCCGGTGACGAGGATCTTCTTGCCTTGGAGCTTCATGTCGTCGGGGTCCGTGTGCGGGTCATTCGTGGTGGTCGTAGGCCTGGAAACCGGCTTCCTTGACCAGGCTGTCGCGGCGTGCGGCCGTGTAGTCGGCATTCACCATCTCGGCCACGAGTTGCGCGAGCGTCGTGGTCGGCGACCAGCCGAGCTTGCGCTTGGCCTTGCTCGGGTCGCCGAGCAGGGTTTCGACCTCGGTCGGGCGGTAGTAACGGGGATCGACCTTGACGATCACGTCACCGACCTTGCACGAGGCGAGGTCGCCTTCGACGCGGCTGACGGTGCCGATCTCGGTGTCGCCCGCGCCGCTGAAAGCGATGGTCACGCCGAGTTCGCGCGCCGCGAATTCGACGAACTGGCGCACGCTGTATTGCACGCCCGTCGCAATCACGAAGTCTTCGGGTTGATCTTGTTGCAGCATCAGCCACTGCATCTCGACGTAGTCTTTCGCGTGGCCCCAATCGCGCAGCGAACTCATGTTGCCTAGGTACAGGCAATCTTGCAGGCCGAGCGCGATTCTGGCGATGGCGCGTGTGATCTTGCGCGTCACGAAGGTCTCGCCGCGCAGCGGACTCTCGTGGTTGAAGAGTACGCCGTTGCAGGCGTACATGCCGTAGGCCTCGCGGTAATTCACGGTGATCCAGTAGGCGTAGAGCTTCGCCACCGCGTAGGGGCTGCGGGGGTAGAACGGCGTGGTCTCCTTCTGCGGGGTCTCCTGCACCAGGCCGTACAGCTCGGAGGTGCTGGCCTGGTAGAAGCGGGTCTGCTTCTCCATGCCGAGAATGCGCATGGCCTCGAGGAGGCGCAGCGTGCCGATGCCGTCGGCGTTCGCGGTGTACTCCGGCGTCTCGAAGCTCACGGCCACATGGCTCATGGCGGCAAGGTTGTAGATCTCGTCGGGTTGCACCTTCTGGATGATGCGAATGAGATTCGTGCTGTCCGTCAAGTCACCGTAGTGCATCTTGAAGCGTTGGTGGTCGACGTGCGGGTCTTGGTAGAGGTGGTCGACGCGCTGGGTGTTGAACAACGACGAGCGGCGCTTGATGCCGTGGACCTCGTAGCCCTTGCCGAGCAGCAACTCGGTGAGGTAGGCGCCGTCCTGGCCGGTCACACCGGTGATCAGGGCCACTTTCTCGTTCTTGTCATTCATGTGGTGTGGTCGCTCGGTTGTTGGGCTTGCGTGGCCAGTTCGGCTCGAAGGGCCGCGATCTGCCCGTTCAACATCTCGTACTCCTGCTCCTTGCGGGCCAGGAAGGCGTGGGTCAAGGCAAGCCGTTGGCCCACGCCTTGCGGCGTGAGCACGTACAGGTAACCGAGCTTGTTGTTGCTGCGCTGGAAGTTCTTGGCCTTGACCCAACCCTTGTCGAGCAAGGCGCGCAACACGTAGTTGGTCTTGCCCACACTCACGCCAAGTGCCACCGCCAACTCGCGCTGTGAGTATTCGGGATGCAGTTCCAACAACCGCAGCAGTTCAAGTTGAGCCGGGTTGTCGTGGGTCGGTGAGGTTGACAAGACTTGTGCGTTCAACTGTTGAACAAAGCATTGTAGCGGCGGCTATTTGGCAGCATGCGAATCGCTGGCCGTCAGTCGCAACACGTTGAGCGCTTCGAAACGCGCAAAGTCTTTGTCAAAGGTCACGAGCCGCAATCGAGCGGTGTGGGCCAGTGCCGCAAAGTACGCATCGGTGAAAAGACGCGGCGCGAGCTTCGGTGTGACCATGACCCCGAGTTGTTCGTCCAGGCCTGCGGGTTCTGCCAGCAACCCCACCCCAGGCAGGCTTGCGAAGCGTTGATACAGGTCCCATGCTTTCGCCAAAGTCAGGGGTTTGTTCGACATGAGAGTCGAGTTGCAGAGCAAGCGCACGAAGCTCATCGCACTCATACGACAGAAGAAGCGGGGCTCGCCGGTGTGGGCACTCCAATAGGCCGCCGCAGCGTGGTGATGGGGGTGTTCTTCGATGGCCAATGCAAGCCAGACGTTGACATCCAGCAGGTCGCCACTGCGCGAACCCCCTGCGCCGCGCTCAGTCATCCAGAAGGTCGAACAGCGCCGCGTTGCTCGGGTGCGGCAGGTTCAATGGCCGGCCGAGCCGGATGGAAGGCAACGCTGCCGGCGATGGCGCTGATGCCGGGGAACCGCTTGCACGATTGCGCAAACTATGCTCGACCATGTTGTGCAGCAGGGCCTTCAAAGTGGTTCCCTCGAGCGCTGCCTTCGCCTTCAACTGGCGCAGCAAGGCATCTGGCAGATCGATGGTGGTTCGCATCAACAGCAATTTAGCATATTGATGTGAACGCATCAATTTTGTGGGTTGTCGACTGTCGGGCTGCCGTGCATGCGCCGATGTAACCGGTTCAGGCTGAAAAGGCGATAATCGAAGGATGACCGAAACACTGAATGACCCGTTCGCCTCACTCGAAGCGAACACCGCCGTGGACGATGCACCGCCCACCTTCGACACCCCCCAGAACCTCGAATTCGCCAGCGTCGGCCTCGCTGAAAGCCTGCAGCGCGCCGTGGCGGCGCAGGGTTACACCACGATGACGCCGATCCAGGCGAAGGCGATCCCGATCGTGCTCGCCGGCCGCGACGTGATGGGCGCGGCGCAAACCGGCACCGGCAAGACCGCCGCGTTTTCGCTGCCGCTGCTGCACAAGATGCTGCGCCACGAGAACGCCAGCATGTCGCCCGCCCGCCACCCGGTGCGCGCGCTCGTGATTGCACCGACGCGTGAACTGGCCGACCAGGTGGCGGCCAACATCAAAGGCTATGCGGCGCAGACCAAGCTGCGCGTGGCGGTGGTGTTCGGCGGCATCGACATGAAGCCGCAGACTGCGGAGCTGAAAGCCGGCGTCGAGGTGCTTGTTGCCACGCCGGGCCGGCTGCTCGACCACATCGAGGCGAAGAACTGTGTGCTGAACCAGGTCGAGTACGTGGTGCTCGACGAGGCCGACCGCATGCTCGACATCGGTTTCCTGCCCGACCTGCAGCGCATCCTGAGCTACCTGCCCAAGACACGCCAGACGCTGCTGTTCTCTGCCACGTTCTCGCCCGAGATCAAGCGCCTGGCCGAGAGCTACCTGCAAGACCCGCTGCTCGTGGAAGTGGCACGCCCGAATGCGACCGCCACGAACGTGGAGCAGCGCTTTTTCAGCGTCGCCACCGACGACAAGCGCGCGGCGGTGCTGAAGGTGCTGCGCGAACGCGGCATCACGCAGGCGCTGATCTTCGTCAACTCGAAACTCGGCTGCGCGCGGCTCGCCCGCTCGTTCGAGGCCGCAGGCCTGCGCACGACGGCGCTGCACGGCGACAAGTCGCAAGACGAACGCTTGAAGGCGCTGGATGCGTTCAAGGCGGGCACGGTTGACGTGATGGTCGCGACCGACGTGGCAGCACGCGGGCTCGACATCGCCGACCTGCCGGCGGTCTTCAACTTCGACGTGCCGTTCAACGCGGAAGACTATGTGCACCGCATCGGCCGCACCGGCCGCGCGGGCGCTTCCGGGCTGGCGGTCACGCTGGTGTCGCCGTCGGATGCGCGCCTGGTGGCCGACATCGAGAAGTTGATCAAGAAGACGATCGAGCTGGA
Source organism: Rhizobacter sp. (assembly GCA_031385155.1). Taxonomy (GTDB): domain Bacteria; phylum Pseudomonadota; class Gammaproteobacteria; order Burkholderiales; family Burkholderiaceae_C; genus LMDS01. Next base: position 23,693 of record JANNBF010000108.1, on the reverse strand, counting down.
GCCGATGGAGTTCGACGACGGCACACCGCCGCCGCGCCGCGAGTTCCGCGAGCGGGTGCGCCACGATGGTGATGACGGCCGCTCGGAGGCGCGCTCGCCCTTTGCTGCGTCTGCCCCGTCGATGCCTTCGGTGCCGCGCAGCGCCCCGGTCTACACCGCGCCCCGCGCCAGCAGCGACCCGTTCTTCGACAAGCCCTACGAAGCCAGCGCTACCGAGGCCGAGCCGGCCTGGGAGCGCAAGGTGCCGGCGGCACCGCGGGGCATGTCGCCGAACATCAAACCGAAGAAGCGCGTGGCCGCGCTGTTCGGGGCCAAGCTGCCGGAGACGGTCGAGTCCTGACTCTTGCCGGCGCTGTGGATCGGGGCCTTATGCCGCCAGCAGCGAGAACACCACTGGCACATCGGCTGGCAACGCCACTGGCCGGGCCTTCCAGCCAGCCACCGTGTCGCTGCGCGTGAACCCTGCTGCGAGCGTCAGGCCGCAGCTCACTGACAGCTTCGTGCTCGTCTGCAGGTGCGCAAGCAACGCCGCCAGCAGCGCGGCGTTGCGGTACGGCGTCTCGATCATCAATTGGGTTTGTGCCGCGCGGCGCGACAGCGCTTCGAGCTCGCGGATGCGGGCGCCGCGCTCGGCCTGGCCCACCGGCAGGTAGCCGACGAACGCGAAGCTCTGGCCGTTCAGGCCACTGGCGGCCAGCGCCAGCAGCAACGAACTCGGGCCGGGCAAGGCCAGCACCTCGACGCCCATCGCATGCGCGCATTGCACCAGCGCGGCGCCGGGGTCGGCCACCGCGGGCAGGCCGGCTTCGCTGATGAGGCCGATGTCATGGCCTTCGAGCGCGGGGGCGAGCAGCGCGGCCAGCGCGCCGGGCGCGGCCACTCCGGCACCAGGCGAACCCTTCTGCGGCCTCGGCAGTTCGACGATGGACAGGTCCTGCAGCGGCGTGGCGAGCGGCTGAACCGCGCCGACCCGCTTGAGGAACGCGCGGGTGGTCTTTGCGTTTTCGGCCACCCAGTGCGCCACGCTCGCCGCATGGCGGATCACACCCAGCGGCAGAATGTCTTGCAGGTCGGGTGGCGTGCCGGGCGTGCCGAAGTCCAGCGTGTTGGGCATCAGGATCAGGCGGCCGCGCGTCGGTGTCGTCATGGCGCGGGGTGCGCAGGCTGAAGCGGGTCAATGCCGGCCGCGCGCAGCAACGCACAAGTGCGAATCAGCGGCAGGCCGACCAGCGCGGTCGGGTCATCGGAATCGATGGCGTCGAGCAGCGCGATGCCGAGTGTTTCGCACTTGGCGCTGCCGGCGCAGTCGTACGGTTCTTCGGTGCGCAGGTAGTGCTCGATCTCGGCGTCGGTGAGCGCCCTGAAACGCACCGTCACCGGCGCGAGCGCGGTGCCCACATAGCCGGTGGCGTGGCACACCACCGCCACGGCCGTCTGGAACACCACCGTGCGCCCGCGCAAGCGCCGCAGCTGCGCCACGGCGCGCTCGTGGGTGCCGGGCTTGCCGATGGGCTCGCCGTCGAGATCGGCGACCTGGTCCGAGCCGATCACCACGGCACCGGGGTGGCGCGCGGCCACCGCGTGTGCCTTGGCCAGCGCCAGCCGCTGCGCAAGTGCAGCGGGCGCCTCGGCCGGCAACGCGGACTCGTCCAGATCGGGCGCCTCGACTGTGAACGGCAGGCGCAGCCGCTGCAGCAATTCGCGCCGGTAGCGGGAGCTGGAACCGAGGATCAGTGGGCGTGGTGCAGGCATTGCGGCATTGTCCCATCGGCGTGGGGCGAACCCCTGGCGGCCACCCGTACACTGGCCCACTCCGACAGGCTCAGGACAGGCCCATGACAGCGCGTGAATTTGACCCCTGCCGGCTCGACGTGGCGGCCTTTGCCAAAGAGGCCGGCGAGTTGCATGGCCGTTGGCCCTTGCAGCAGTTCGACCGGGTGGTCGACGCGTCGGCCTTGCGCGAACTCAGCGCACCGGTCACCGAAGAACTGGCCTGGCGCGTGCGCGGCGAGCGGCGCACGTTGCGCGGCGGCGAACATCAGACCTGGCTGCATTTGAGCGCGCTCGGCGAGGTGCCGATGCAATGCCAGCGCTGCCTGCGGCCGGTGGTCGTGGAGGTGCAGGTCGAGCGCAGCTTCCTGTTTGTGCACGGCGAAGACGCGGCGGCCGAGATCGACAACGACATCGAGGAAGACGTGCTGCCGATCACCCGTGCGCTCGACCTGCGCGAACTCGTCGAAGACGAAGTGCTGCTGGCGCTGCCGATCGTGCCGCGGCACGAGGTGTGCCCTGTGCCCTTGGTGGCCAGCGCATCGGAAGAAGCGCCCGACGACAAGCCGAACCCGTTCGCGGCACTTGCGGCCATCAAGCCGAGAACCGGCCTGAACTGAGTTGCCGCCATGACCTTCGCCCGGGCGGAAGCGCCGTGCTAGAATTTTGGGCTTTCCCGCAAGCAACTATCGACCGAGCACAGGAGCGTTCCTTTGTACCGCCGGCGCCACCCGCGCCGGCCCAGGTTTGATTGCGGGCCCCAGGAGAAACCCATGGCCGTTCAACAAAACAAGAAGTCCCCGTCCAAGCGCGGCATGCACCGCGCGCACTACGCGCTCAGCGCCCCGGGCACTGCGATCGAGCCGACCACCGGCGAGTCGCACCTGCGCCACCACATCAGCCCCAACGGCTTCTACCGTGGCCGCAAGGTGCTGAAGACCAAGGCCGACGCCTGAAGCGTCATTGCGCGTTGCCGCTCGCGTCGTTTGCGTGACCGGCCCGTGCACATTGCCTGCTCTGCCAAATCACCCGGGTTGCGCTGCCGCGCGACGCCGGGTGTTTGTATTTGAGCGGCCGCGCCATGACCGCAGCCGCTGAACCGGCGCAGAAGCCAGCCATGCCCGTTGTGCCGGTCATACGCATTGCCGTCGACTGCATGGGCGGCGATCACGGCCCGTCGGCCACCTTGCCGGCCTGCCGCGCCTTCCTGGCGGCGCACGCGCAAGCGGAATTGATCCTCGTCGGCCGCACTGAGGCGCTTGCCCAAGCGCGCGATTGGCCACGCTGCACCATCGTGGCCGCCAGCGAAGTCGTCGAGATGGACGATTCCATCGAGGTGGCGCTGCGCCGCAAGCGCGACTCGTCGCTTCGGGTGGCGGTGAGCCAGGTCAAGGCTGGCGCTGACGGCGCATCGGCCGCGCAAGCCTGTGTGTCCGCAGGCAACACCGGCGCGCTGATGGCCGTCTCGCGCTATGTGCTCAAGACGCTCGAAGGCATCGACCGGCCGGCCATCGCCGCCGTGATGCCGAACCAGCGCGGCGGCTACACCACCGTGCTCGATCTCGGTGCGAACGTCGATTGCACGGCAGACCACCTGCTTCAGTTTGCGGTGATGGGCAGCGCGCTCGTGGCGGCGGTCGCGGGCAAACCGAACCCGTCGGTCGGCCTGCTGAACATCGGCGAAGAAGAGATCAAGGGCAGCGAGGTGATCAAGCAGGCGGGCGAGTTGCTGCGCCAGGCTGCCGACCGCGGCCACCTCAACTTTCACGGCAACGTGGAAGGCAACGACATCTTCAAAGGCACCACCGACATCGTCGTGTGCGACGGCTTCGTCGGCAACGTGGCCCTCAAAACGGCCGAAGGCGCGGCGGCGATGTTCGTGAGCATCGTGCGCGAGGAGTTCGGCCGCAACATCTTCACCAAGCTGGCGGCGCTGGCGGCGCGGCCGGTGCTGCAGCAGTTCAAGAACCGGCTCGACCACCGCCGCTACAGCGGGGGCTCGCTGCTGGGTCTGCGCGGGCTGGTGTTCAAGGCGCATGGTTCATCAGACGCATATGCGTTTGAACAGGCGCTGGTGCGGGCTTATGATGCCGCCCGAAACGGCCTGCTCGACCAGGTGCACGACCGCATCTTGTCGACCATGGCCGCGATGCCCGCTCACCCTGCCGGTGGGGCTGTTTTGGCGGCTGACCTGGCGCCAGCACTGTCGCCGGTAACCGCTTCCGCCCTCACCGCATGAACGCCCCGCTCCCCCGTTACTCGCGCATCACCGGCACCGGCAGCTACCTGCCGCCGAACCGGCTGACGAACGATGACCTCGCCGCGCAGCTGGCGAAGGACGGCATCGAAACCTCCGACCAGTGGATCGTCGAGCGCACTGGCATTCGGGCGCGCCACTTCGCCGCGCCCGAGGTGTGCTGCAGCGACCTGGCACTGATCGCCACGCAACGCGCGCTCGAAGCGGCCGATTGCGATGCCGCGAGCATCGACCTGATCATCGTGGCCACCAGCACGCCCGACATGGTGTTCCCGTCGACGGCCTGCCTGCTGCAACAGAAGCTCGGCGTGCACGGCTGCGCCGCGTTCGACGTGCAAGCCGTGTGCTCGGGCTTCGTCTACGCCCTCACGGTGGCCGACTCGATGATCCGCACCGGCGCGGCGCGCAAGGCGCTGGTGATCGGCGCCGAAGTGTTCTCGCGCATCCTCGATTTCACCGACCGTACCACCTGTGTGCTCTTCGGCGACGGCGCCGGCGCGGTGGTGATTGAGGCGAGCGAAACACCCGGCGTGCTGGCCACCGAGCTGCACGCCGATGGCCGGCACGTGAACATCCTGTGCGTGCCGGGCACCGTGTCGGGCGGCAAGGTGCTGGGCGACCCGTTGCTGAAGATGGACGGTCAGGCCGTGTTCAAACTCGCCGTCGGCGTGCTCGAAGACGTGGCGCGCTCGGTCATCGAGAAAGCCGGCCGCACGGCTGACGATGTCGACTGGCTGATCCCGCACCAGGCCAACATCCGCATCCTGCAAAGCACGACCAAGCGCCTGAAGATGCCGCTCGACAAGCTCATCGTCACCGTCGATCAGCACGGCAACACCTCGGCCGCGTCGATCCCGCTGGCGCTCGACGAGGCTGTGCGCAGCGGCAAGATCAAGCTGGGCGACACCGTGCTGCTCGAAGGTGTGGGCGGCGGCTTCACCTGGGGCGCGGTCCTTCTCGACCTTTGAACTCGACCTCTGAACTCGGCATGACGAACTTCGCAGTGGTATTCCCCGGCCAGGGCTCGCAGAGCGTGGGCATGCTCGACGCCTGGGGTGACCACCCCGTGGTGCGGCAGACGCTCGCCGAAGCCTCCGACGCGCTCGGCGAAGACGTGGCGCGGCTGATCCGCGAAGGCCCGAAAGAGCAGCTCGACCTCACTACCAACACGCAGCCCGTGATGCTGACCGCCGGCATCGCCTGCTGGCGCGCGTGGGTGGCCGACACGGGCCTCGCGCCCAGCGTGCTCGCCGGCCAATCGCTCGGCGAGTACACAGCACTGGTTGCAGCAGGTTCGTTGACGCTCACCGACGCGCTGCCGCTGGTGCGCTTTCGGGCGCAGGCCATGCAAGACGCCGCGCCCGTGGGCGCCGGCGCGATGGCCGCCATCCTCGGGCTCGATGCGCAGGCCGTGCGTGACGGCTGCGCCGAAGTGGCTGCCGCCAGCGGCGAAGCGGTCGCAGCGGCCAATTACAACGACCCGAAGCAGACTGTCATCGCCGGCACCAAAGCCGGCGTCGACCAGGCCTGCGAACTGCTCAAGGCCAAGGGCGCCAAGCGGGCGTTGTTGCTCGCCGTGTCGGCACCGTTCCATTCGAGCCTGATGAAGCCGGCGGCAGATCGGCTTGTGGCCCGCCTTGCCGAAACGCCCATCGTGCCGCCCGCGACCCCGGTCATCAACAACATCGACGTGGCGGTGCAGACCGAGCCGGCTGCGATCCGCGATGCTTTGTACCGCCAGGCCTTCGGCCCGGTGCGCTGGGTCGAGACGATCCAGGCCATGCGCGCTCGCGGCGCCACGCACATCGTCGAATGCGGGCCGGGCAAGGTGCTGGCCGGCATGGTCAAACGCATCGACGGCGAAGCGCAATCGGGTGCGGTGTTCGACCCGGCCTCGATGGCCGCCGTGCGAGGGATGTTCGCGTGAGCGCGGGCACGACAACTGCAGCCGCAGCCGCAGCCGCAGCCACGATTGCAGGCCAGGTCGCCCTCGTCACCGGCGCATCGCGCGGCATCGGCCGCGCCATTGCATTGGCGCTCGCCGCGCAGGGCATGAAGGTCATCGGCACCGCCACCACCGATGCCGGCGCAGCCGCCATCACCGAAGCACTGTCTGCCTGGCCGGGCTGCGCCGGGCGCTGCCTGAACGTCAACGATGGCGCCGGCATCGAGGCGGCGATTGACGCCATCGTCAAGGAACATGGCGGCCTGCACGTGCTCGTCAACAACGCCGGCATCACGCGCGACACCTTGTCGATGCGCATGAAAGACGACGACTGGGACGCGGTGATCGACACCAACCTGAAGGCCGTGTTCCGCGTCAGCCGCGCCGTGATCCGGCCGATGATGAAGCAGCGCTACGGGCGCATCGTCAACATCACGTCGGTGGTGGGCGCGAGCGGCAATGCGGGCCAAGTCAACTACGCAGCCGCGAAGGCCGGCGTGGCCGGCATGACGCGCTCGCTGGCGCGCGAACTGGGCAGCCGCGGCATCACGGTCAACTGTGTCGCGCCGGGCTTCATCGAGACCGACATGACGAAGGACCTGACCGCCGCACAGACCAGTGCGCTGATGACGCAGATACCGCTCGGCCGGCTCGGGCAGGCGAGCGACATCGCACATGCGGTGGCGTTTCTCGCGTCCCCGAATGCGGGCTACATCACGGGCACCGAACTGCATGTCAACGGCGGCATGTTCATGAAATGACGCGCTCGCGCAGCAACGTATTCAACACGCCGGCGGGCCCGTCCGGCAGGGTGCCCGGTGTCTCGGTGAAGGCGCGGGGGCAGGCCCTAGAATCACGGGCTGTTTCTATAAACACTCCCGGAGGAGTCATGAGCGATATCGAAGCCCGCGTTAAAAAAATCATTGCCGAACAACTTGGCGTTCCTGAGGCCGACGTGATCAACGACAAGGCCTTCGTGGCCGACCTCGGCGCCGACTCGCTCGACACCGTCGAGCTCGTGATGGCACTCGAAGACGAGTTCGGGATCGAGATCCCCGACGAAGAGGCCGAGAAGATCACCACGGTGCAACTGGCCATCGACTACGCCGTCAAGCACCAGAAGGCGGCCTGAGCGCTGCGGCCCTTCTAACTGCATTCCGAGCACAACTCTCCATGAGCAGACGCCGCGTTGTCGTCACGGGCCTGGGCCTGATCAGCCCCGTGGGCAACACGGTGGCCGAGGGCTGGGCCAACATCCTGGCGGGGCGTTCCGGCATTGCCAACATCACCAAGTTCGATGCGTCGAACTTCGCCTGCAAGTTCGCGGGCGAGGTGAAGGGCTTCAATGTCGAGGACTACTTCCCCGCCAAAGACGGCCGGCACATGGACACCTTCATCCACTACGGTCTGGCTGCGTCCATCCAAGCCGTGCGTGATGCGGGCCTGCCGACCAACGCCGACCTGAGCGAAGAGCAGGCCGAGCGCATCGGTGTGGTGGTGGGCTCGGGCATCGGCGGTCTGCCGCTGATCGAGAACACGCACGCCGAACTGGTGGCGCGCGGCCCGCGCCGCATCACGCCGTTCTTCGTGCCCGCGTCGATCATCAACATGATCTCGGGCCACGTGTCGATCACCTACGGCTTCCAGGGTCCGAACCTGTCGATCGTCACGGCCTGCACCACCGGCCTGCACAGCATCGGCGAGGCCGGCCGCCTGATCGAATACGGCGACGCCGACGTGATGATCGCCGGCGGCTCCGAAGCCACGGTGTCACCACTCGGCGTGGGTGGCTTCGCGGCGGCGCGCGCCTTGTCGACCCGCAATGACGACCCGCAGACCGCGTCCCGCCCCTGGGACAAGGACCGCGACGGCTTTGTGCTCGGTGAAGGAGCCGGCGTGCTGGTGCTCGAAGAGTACGAACACGCGAAGCGGCGCGGCGCGAAGATCTACGCCGAACTGGCCGGCTTCGGCATGGGTGCCGATGCCTTCCACATGACCGCGCCGAACGTCGACGGCCCGAAGCGTTCGATGAAAGCGGCGCTGCGCAATGCCGGCATCAACGCCGATCAAGTGCAGTACCTGAACGCACACGGCACCTCCACGCCGCTGGGCGACGTGAATGAGACCAATGCGATCAAGCTCGCGTTCGGCGACCACGCGAAGAAGCTGGTCGTGAACTCGACCAAGTCGATGACCGGCCACCTGTTGGGCGGCGCCGGCGGCATCGAGTCGGTGTTCACCGTGCTGGCGCTGCACCACCAGGTGTCGCCGCCGACGATCAACATCTTCAACCAGGACCCGCTGTGCGACCTGGACTACTGCGCCAACACCGCGCGCGAGATGAAGATCGACGTGGCCGTGAAGAACAACTTCGGCTTCGGCGGCACGAACGGCACGCTCGTCTTCAAACGCGTTTGACGACGCATTTGACGGCGCGTTTGACGCCCTCGCGCCGCGGCGCCCATGCGCACATCCCCGGCCATCGATGTGACCTTGTCGCGCTTCGGCGTGTGGCGATGCGCCATCGCGGTAGTCGCGGCAGCAGCGCTGGCGGCGGTCTGGGCTTGGTGGGCGGCGTGGGCGGCGCTGAACGCCGCACAGCCGCCGCCCACGAGCACCGCTGTGCTGGCAACGTTGGTCACTTTGAGCCTTGTCATCGTCGGGCTCGCGGCGTCGTTGTCGCGCGTGCCGTGCACCGCATTGCGCTGGGACGGCCAAGGCTGGAGCCTGCAGCGCGTGCCGGGTTTGCGCACAGACCACACCGCTGCCGGCGAACCGGTGGCCGGCGAGATCATCGTCGCCATCGACCTGGGCTTGTGGATGCTGCTGCGCTTCGAGCCGGCGCTGCGCGGTACTCGGCTTCGATGCGTGTGGCTTCCGGTGCAGCGCCGCGGCATCGAGACCCAGTGGCACGCGCTGCGCTGCGCGGTCTACTCGCCGCGGCCGGCACCGAATGCCGAGCCGGCGCCGCCATGACGAGCGAGCGGGCATGAACGGCCCCGACGTTGACGGCCCGCTGGTCGAGCGCGTCAAGCTGGGCGACGTCAAGGCTTTCGAGATGTTGGTGGTCAAGTACCAGCGCCGCATCCAGCGGCTGATCGCGCGCATGGTGCGCGACGTCGACCTGGTGCCCGACATCGCGCAGGAGACCTTCATCCGCGCCTACCGCGCGCTGCCCAACTTTCGCGGCGACAGCGCGTTCTACACGTGGCTTTACCGCATTGCGGTGAACACGGCGAAGAAGGCGCTGATGGACTTGAAGCGCGACCCGCTCGTGACCGAGTCGGCCCGCGCCTCGCGCGATGACGACGATGACAACGGGTCACGCATCGAGAACGAACTGACCAGTGGAGAAACCCCTGACGCGGTGCTGGCAAGCAAGCAAATTGCATCTGCTGTGAACTTTGCCATCGAAGCCTTGTCGGAAGACCTTCGCCAGGCGATTACGCTGCGCGAGATCGAAGGCTTGAGCTACGAAGAGATCGCTGAATTGATGAATTGCCCGATCGGCACCGTGCGCTCCCGGATCTTCCGCGCGCGCGAGGCGATCGCGTTGCGACTGCGCCCGCTGCTCGACACCCGCGACGGTGAGCGCTGGTGATGGTTTGATGGAGATGGAAATGGCTGGACAACCCGACCCCCGAACCGCTGCGCGCGAGCGCATGTCAGCGCTGGCCGATGGCGCGCTCGACGCGCACGCCGCGGCCAGCGCGTGCGCGCTGTGGCGCGCGGATGCCGATGCGCGCGCGACCTGGCACGCCTATCAGTTGATCGGCGACGTGCTGCGCTCCGATGACCTGGCGCGCGGCGCCTCGACCGACGCCGGTTTCATGCAGGCGCTGCGCACACGGCTGGCCGATGAGGCCACCGTTCTGGCGCCGCAGCCTTTGGCGACCACTGATCCGAAGCCGGCGGTGGCCGCCACCGCCGCGCGTCGCAGCGGGCGTTGGAGCTGGCTGGCACCGTCAGCCGTGGCGGCCGGTTTCGTGGCAGTGGCGGGCGTGCTGATGATCACCCGCGCGCCAGACAACGCAGCCACCGCGGGGCCGCAGGTCGCGAGCCTCACACCGGCCGCGATGCCAGCGATGGTCAGCGCCTCGGCACTGCTTCCGGCCCCGCCCGCGACGGGCGACATCCAAGCGCTCGCTGGCAACGGCCAGTTCGTGCGCGACGCGCAACTCGACCGCTACCTCGCGGCGCACAAGCAGTTCGCGGGCAGTTCGGCGCTCGGCGTGCCGTCGGGCTTTCTGCGCGCCGCCACCGTCGAGATGGTCGGCCGGTGAGCCACACCGGCCGGGCTGCGCGAGAGCCGCTGCGCTGGCGCTCGCCGTCGTTGCTGGCGCTCGGTGGCATGGCCTTGCTCACCGCACAGCTCGCGTGGAGCCAGCCTGCAGCGGTTGATGCGCCGGCGCAGGCACGAGAGGTGCGCACCTGGCTCACGCGCATCCATGAGGCGGCCAGCCGGCACAACTTCCAGGGCACCTTCATCGTCAGCAGCGGCGGCACCGCGTCGAGCGCGCGCATCGCCCACTACTGCGAAGGGCCCAACCAATTCGAACGCAGCGAAACCCTCGACGGGCAGCAGCGGCTCGTCTATCGCCACAACGACACGGTGCACACCGTGTGGCCGGCGGGCAAGCTGGTGTTGATCGAGCAGCGCAGCCTGACCACGTCATTCCCCGCGCTGTTGCAAGCCGGCGACGACCGCATCGCCGACTTCTACGACGTGCGCCCGCAAGGTGCCGAGCGGGTGGCCGGGCGCGCGGCCAACGTGTTGTCGGTCCGGCCGAAAGACGGCCTGCGTTACGGTTACCGGCTCTGGGCCGATCAGGCCTCGGGCCTGCTGCTGCGCGCCGACACCATCGGCGAGCGCAACGAAGTGCTGGAAAGTTCGGCGTTCTCGGAAGTCGTGATCGACGTGAAGGCGCAGCCCGACAGCGTGCTTGCGCCGATGAAGAAGCTCGACGGCTACCGCGTCTCGCGCCCGCCCATGACACCGACCCGGCTCGACACCGAAGGGTGGCTCCTGCGCCACCCCGCGCCCGGCTTCAAGGAGGTCAGCTGCGTGAAGCGGCCGATGGACGCAGCGTCGAGCGTCGCGGCCGCGCCCGCCCCTGGCGGCAACGACCCGCAGGTCGTGCAAGCCATTTATTCCGACGGTCTGACGTATGTGTCGGTGTTCATCGAGCCATTCAACGGGCAGCGCCACACGCGGCCCCTGCTCGCCTCGGTCGGCCCGATGCAGACGCTGATGCAACAGCAGGGTGATTGGTGGGTCACGGTCGTCGGTGAAGTGCCCGCTGCCACACTGCGCCTCTTTGCGAAAGCGCTGGAACGCATCCAGCGCTAGAAGCGGCGCACCCGCGTGCGCCGCGTTGATTTCATCGTTACCTGTGGAGCCGATCTTGATGCCGATGCACTTTGGAATTGCCGACACCGCCCCGACCCCTGGCCTGCTGCAGGGCCTGCGACGGCGTCTCTTGCCGGCCGTGCTGGTACTCGGCCTGGGGGTGACCGGTGTGTTGTCGGCGGCGCCCGTCGGGGCGCAAGGCCTGCCCGACTTCACCGAGCTGGTCGAGCGCGTCGGCCCGGCCGTGGTGGGCATTCGCACCACCGAGCGCACGCGCACGGCACGCAACGGTGCCGGGCCCGGCGTCGATGAAGACATGCTCGAGTTCTTCCGGCGCTTCGGCGTGCCCATCCCGAACCGGCCGAACCCCGGCGCGCCGCAGCAGCCGGCACCCGACGCCGAGCCGCAACAGCGTGGCCAGGGCTCGGGCTTCATCCTGAGTGCCGATGGTTATGTGATGACGAACGCGCACGTGGTCGACGGCGCCGACGAACTGTTCGTGACGCTCACCGACAAGCGCGAGTTCAAGGCCAAGGTGATCGGCTTCGACAAGCGCAGCGACGTGGCACTCGTGAAGATCGACGCGACCGGCCTGCCCGCCGTGCGAATCGGCGACGTGAGCCGCCTGAAGGTGGGCGAGTGGGTCATCGCCATCGGCTCGCCGTTCGGCCTTGAGAACACGGTGACCGCCGGCATCGTGAGCGCCAAGTCGCGCGACACGGGCGACTACCTTCAACTGATCCAGACCGACGTGGCCATCAACCCCGGCAACTCGGGCGGCCCGCTCATCAACATGCGCGGCGAGGTGGTCGGCATCAACTCACAGATCTACAGCCGCTCTGGGGGCTACCAGGGCATCTCGTTCGCTATCCCCATCGACGAGGCCACGCGGGTGTCCGACAGCCTGCGCACCAACGGCCGCGTGATCCGAGGGCGCATTGGCGTGACCATCGATCAGGTGACCAAGGAAGTGGCCGAGTCCATCGGCCTGGGCAAGCCGGCGGGGGCACTGGTGCGCAGCGTCGAGGCCGGCGGGCCAGCCGAGAAGGCAGGCGTCGAGGCCGGCGACATCATCACCAAGGTCGATGGCCGCACGGTCGAGAAGTCGGCCGACCTTCCGCGCATCGTGGGCGGTGTGAAGCCGAGTGCGAAGGCGCAGTTGCAGGTGTTCCGGCGCGGCGCCTACCGCGAGATCGGCGTCACGGTGGTCGAGTTCGAAGCCGACCGCACAGCGCGCAGCGGCGACAAGGAACCCACGAAACCGCAGGCTTCGGTGGGCAGCCTCGGCCTCGCGGTGGCCGACCTCACCGACGCGCAGCGCAAGGAGTTGAAGGTCAAGGGCGGCGTGCGGGTCGAAACGGCGGAAGGCGCCTCGGCGCGCGCCGGGCTGCGCGAAGGCGACGTGCTGCTGTCGCTGGACAACGTCGAGGTCAGCAGCGCCAAGCAGTTCGAAGCGCTGGCGGCCAAGGTCGACAAAGCCAAGCCGGTGACGGTGCTCGTCCGGCGCGGCGATGTGGTGAATTTCTTGATCATTCGGCCCGCCCGTTGAGTTGCGCCCTGACTGAATTTGCGGGTCTTTCCGGAATACGGAATGTTGGCGACGATCAATGACGGTCGGGTCATTCCGGTCGCCAAGCCCGACCAGCAGATTACTAAGTTTGCGAACGCTCACTACTGATAGTGCGAGTCGATTGATCTCAGCAGTGGCTACAATTCAGCCTCAATCTGGCCGTCGCCTGCCAGATTGAGCAACGACATCGGCTGGTTGAAACTATCCCCATACCATCCACAAGCGTTTGTTTATAACCTGTTGATAACTTATCCTGTTGGGGGCTCACAACGACGATAAATCCAGCAATGGCGCGGGTTGCGGGACGGTCGTTTTGACTACAATGAAATCCCAACAAGCAGTTGCCAAACATTTTGTTGGAAGGCGCGTCATTCGTTCGACGTGCCTTTTTTTTGACTGCGACACGCCGCTTCGCGGCTTCACATCGCTTCGCGATATGAGTCTTCGTCGCAACGGCTTTGCCGTTGTGTGTACGGCCTAAGACTCGCGCGCAGACCACATCGCAGCACGCATGGACCACATCAGAAATTTCTCGATCATTGCCCACATCGACCACGGCAAGAGCACGCTGGCCGATCGCCTGATTCAGCGTTGCGGTGGCTTGAGTGACCGCGAGATGGAGGCGCAGGTGCTCGACTCGATGGACATCGAACGCGAGCGCGGCATCACCATCAAGGCGCAGACCGCAGCACTCGAATACAAGGCACGCGACGGCAAGGTCTACAACCTGAACCTGATCGACACGCCGGGGCACGTCGACTTCTCGTATGAGGTAAGCCGGTCGCTGTCGGCCTGCGAAGGCGCGCTGCTCGTTGTCGATGCCAGCCAGGGCGTCGAGGCGCAGACGGTTGCCAACTGCTATACCGCGCTCGACCTCGGTGTCGAAGTGATTCCGGTCCTGAACAAGATGGACCTGCCGAACGCCGACCCCGAGAACGCCAAGGCCGAGATCGAAGACGTGATCGGCATCGACGCCGACAACGCCATCCCATGCAGCGCCAAGACCGGCGAAGGCATCGACGACATCCTGGAGGCCGTGATCACCCGCATGCCCGCGCCGCGTGGCCGTGTTGACGCCCCGCTGCGCGCGATGATCGTCGACTCGTGGTTCGACAACTACGTGGGCGTGGTGATGCTCGTGCGCGTGGTCGACGGTGTGCTGAACAAGGGCGAGCGCTTTCGCATGATGGCGAGCGATGCGGCCTACAACGCCGACAGCCTGGGCGTGTTCACGCCGAAGTCGGTGTCGCGCGACAAGCTCAGCGCGGGCGAGGTCGGCTTCATCATCGCCGGCATCAAGGAACTGCAGGCGGCGAAGGTCGGCGACACCATCACGCTCGAGAAGAAGCTGCCGAACAACCTCGGCCCCGCGAGCGAGGCGTTACCTGGCTTCAAGGAAATCCAGCCGCAGGTGTTCGCAGGCCTGTACCCGACCGAGGCGAGCGAATACGACCAGCTGCGCGACGCACTCGAGAAGCTCAAGCTCAACGACTCGTCACTGCGCTACGAGCCCGAGGTGAGCCAAGCGCTGGGCTTCGGTTTTCGCTGCGGGTTTCTCGGCCTGCTGCACATGGAGATCGTGCAGGAGCGGCTGGAGCGCGAGTTCGACCAGGACCTCATCACCACCGCCCCGAGCGTGGTGTACGAAGTGGAGCTGAACGACGGCACGGTGCTGCGCGTCGAGAACCCGTCGAAGATGCCCGACCTCGGCCGCATCAAGGAGATCCGCGAGCCCATCGTCACGGTGCACCTGTACATGCCGCAAGACTATGTCGGCCCGGTGATGACGCTTGCCAACGTCAAGCGCGGCAACCAGCTCAACATGGCGTACCACGGCCGGCAGGTGATGCTGACCTACGAGATGCCGCTGGCCGAGATCGTGCTCGACTTCTTCGACAAGCTCAAGAGCGTGTCGCGCGGCTATGCGTCGATGGACTACGAGTTCAAGGAGAACCGCGCGGCCGACGTGGTGAAGGTCGACATCCTGCTCAACGGCGACAAGGTCGACGCGCTGTCGATCATCGTGCACCGCAGCCAGAGCATGTACCGCAGCCGCGCGGTCGTGGCCAAGATGCGAGAGCTGATTTCGCGCCAGCAATACGACGTGGCGATACAGGCCGCCATTGGCGCCAACATCATCGCGCGTGAGACAATCAAAGCCCTGCGCAAGAACGTGATCGCCAAGTGCTACGGGGGCGATATTTCACGCAAACGCAAGCTCCTCGAAAAACAAAAGGCCGGCAAGAAACGCATGAAGCAGATCGGCTCGGTCGAAGTGCCTCAGGAAGCTTTCCTCGCCATCCTGCAAGTGGAAGACTGACGACTGATGGGTTCCTTGACCGGCGTGCTCTACGGAGCACTCGCACTCTTCCTCGGCGGCTGGTACTTCGGCAAATGGAGCGGCAACTTCTCGCTGCTGCTCTTCATCCTGACGCTGGTCACCTTCGCCTACTGGCTGGCCGAACGGTTCCATTTCGCGCCGAAGCGCACTTCGGCTGCCGCTGAACTGGAACGACAAGACGGCGAGCGGCGCGCGCGCCTCGCCCAGCAGGGCATCGCCAAGGTCGACGACAACACCGCGCAGGCCCGCGAAACACTGTTGATGCAGCCCTGGTGGCTCGACTGGACTGCGGGCCTGTTCCCGGTGATCCTGGTCGTGTTTCTGTTGCGCTCGTTCCTGTTCGAGCCGTTCAAGATCCCGAGCGGCTCGATGATCCCGACGCTGCTCGTCGGCGACCTGATCCTCGTCAACAAGTTTCACTACGGCGTTCGTCTGCCGGTGATCAACAAAAAGATCATCCCGAACAACGACCCGCAGCGCGGCGACGTGATGGTCTTCCGCTACCCCAAGGACACCAGCATCGACTACATCAAGCGCGTGGTCGGTGTGCCCGGTGATGAAGTGTCGTTTCGCAACCAGCAGCTGTACCTGAACGGCGCAGCGGTGCCGCTCGTTCAACTGCCGGCACCGGGCTTCTACGATGAAGACCAGCGCCGCTACTCGCCCGAGTTCACCGAGCAGCTCGGTTCGGTAGAGCATCACATCTTGTTGAACCCGCAAAGCGTGCCGTTCTACGGCGCCGAGGACAAGATCGCGTTCCCGTTCCGCGACAACTGCCGCTACAGCGCCGAAGGCGTGACCTGCAAGGTGCCGCCGGGCCACTATTTCATGATGGGTGACAACCGCGACAACTCGCAAGACTCGCGCTTCTGGGGCTTCGTGCCCGATGAAAACATCGTTGGCAAGGCGTTCTTCGTGTGGATGAACTTCGGCAACCTGAAGCGCATCGGCGCGTTCCATTGAACGCCTCTAGCGGCGCAGCAACAGGAGCAATCCAACATGGTCGTTGAGCAACACCCGGTCAGGCCGCATCTTGCCGAGCGCCCACGTGCAGCACACCAACGTGGCGTCACGCTCTTCGGCCTGCTGTTCTGGGCCATCGTCGTCGGTTTCGGAGCACTTGTGATGATGCGGGTGCTGCCCACCATGAACGAGTACTTCACGATCCAAAAAGCGGTCAACAAGATCGTTCAGGAACGCGCCACCACCGTGCCCGAGATCCGCGGCGCTTTCGACAAGCAGAAAGACATCGAGTATTCGATCCAGTCGATCAGCGGCAAGGACCTGAACATCACCAAAGAGAACGACAAGGTCGTGATCTCGTTTGCCTATGACAAGGAGATCGAGTTGATGAAACCGGTCTACCTGCTCATCAAGTACGAAGGCCGTTCGAAGTAGCGTGCTGCCGCTTTGTTGAATGCCATGGAAAACCGACTCGATGCCCTGCAGCGCCGCATCGGCCACCACTTCGCCGATGAGCGCC
Organism: Rhizobacter sp.; assembly: GCA_031385155.1. Taxonomy (GTDB): domain Bacteria; phylum Pseudomonadota; class Gammaproteobacteria; order Burkholderiales; family Burkholderiaceae_C; genus LMDS01. Next base: position 6,977 of record JANNBF010000108.1, on the reverse strand, counting down.
TGCTGACCCGCGCGCTGACCCACCGCAGCTTCGGCACCGACCACAACGAACGGCTCGAATTCCTCGGCGATGCCGTGCTCAGCCTGACCGTCTCGGGCCTGCTGTTCGAACGATTTGCCGGCTCCGATGAAGGTGACCTGACCCGCGTGCGCGCCCACCTGGTGCGCGAAGACAGCCTGCACCGTGTGGCATTGCAGCTGGGCCTGCCCGAGGTGCTGCGCCTGGGCGAAGGCGAGGCCCGTGGCGGCGGCGCGCAGCGCGCGTCCATCCTGGCCGACGCGCTCGAGGCGCTGATCGGTGCGACCTTCGTCGACGGCGGCTTCGACGCGGCACGCGCGCTGGTAAGCGGCCTGTTCGGCGAAGTCATCCAGACCACCGACGTCGCCAGCTGGAGCAAAGACGCCAAGACCGAGCTGCAAGAGTGGCTCCAGGCGCGCCGCCTGCCCGTGCCCACCTACCGCATCAGCGCCACGCGCGGGCAGGCCCATGCACAGACCTTCGAAGTGGAATGCGTGGTGCCGGCGCTCAGCCTTACCGAGTGCGGCGAAGGCCGCTCACGCCGCGTTGCCGAACAAGAAGCCGCCCGCCGCATGCTGGACGCGCTGAGCGCCAGCGACAAGCCCGGCGGCACGCTGCGCAGCTGAACCCCATGACCGATACCGACACCACCGCGCAAGACGCCACTAGCCCCGCCGACGCTCTGCCCGGCGCGGCCCAAGTGCCGCAAGTACCGCAAGCGCCGCAGGCTCCCCACCACTGCGGCCTGATCGCCATCGTGGGCCGGCCCAACGTGGGCAAGTCGACCTTGCTGAACGCGCTGGTCGGGCAGAAGGTGAGCATCACCTCCGCCAAGGCGCAGACCACGCGCCACCGCATCACCGGCATTCGCACCGTCGATGAAACCCAGTTCGTGTTCGTCGACACGCCCGGCTTCCAGACGCAGCACAGCGCGCCGCTCAACCGCACGCTGAACCGCACCGTGCAAGGTGCGCTGGCCGATGTGGACGTGGTGCTCTTCGTCGTCGAGGCCGGCCGCTTCAGCCAGGACGATGCCAAGGTGCTGGCGCTCATGCCGAGCGGCGAGTACGCCAAGCCCGTGTTCCTTATCGCCAACAAGCTCGACGAAGTGCACCGCCGCTCCGACCTGGCGCCATGGTTGCTGGGCATGCAGAAGCACCATGCCTTCGCCGAGTTCGTGCCGCTCACCGCCCGAAAAGACACCGATGTCCAACGCCTCCTCGGCATCGTCAAACCGTACCTGCCCGAACAACCCTGGCTCTACGAAGAGGACGCGCTGACCGACCGCACCGACCGCTTCCTCGCGAGCGAAATCATCCGCGAGAAGCTGTTCCGGCTGACCGGCGACGAGCTGCCCTACACCTCCACGGTGGTCATCGACAAGTTCGAGGAAGAGGGCAACCTGCGCCGCATCTCGGCCAGCATCGTGGTCGAGCGTGACTCGCACAAGGGCATCGTCATCGGCAGTGGCGGCGAGCGTCTGAAGCGCATTGGCTCTGAGGCTCGGCAAGAGCTCGAGAAGCTGATGGACGCGAAGGTGTTCCTCGAACTGTGGGTCAAGGTGCGCTCCGGCTGGGCCGACGACGAAGCTCACCTGCGCTCGTACGGCTACGAGTAACTTGACCCGCGTGGCGCCCAGGCCCAGCGCCCCGCGCAGCCCGCGCGCGCCACTGCAGGCTTATGTTCTGCACAGCTACGCGTGGAGCGAGTCCAGCCTGATCCTCGACCTGCTCACGCGCGAGCATGGGCGCCTGGCGGTGGTGGCCAAGGGCGCGAAGCGGCCGTACTCGCAGCTGCGTTCGGTGCTGCTGCCGTTCCAGCGCATTCACGCCACGCTCGGGCGCGTGTCGAGCGACGAAGGTGCGAGCGAGGTGCAAACCCTGCGCGGCGCCGAATGGGCTGGTGGCGCGGCCATGCTGACCGGCGCGGCGCTGTTCAGCGGCTTCTACGTCAACGAGCTGCTGATGAAGCTGCTGGCGCGCCATGACCCGCACGCAGCACTGTTCGATGCCTATGCGCAAACCCTGCCGGCGCTGGCCAGCAACGACGCTGCCTCGCAAGCCGCGCTGCGCGCGTTCGAGCTCACATTGCTGCGCGAGATCGGCGTGCTGCCCGACCTCAGCGTGCAAACGCTGACGCAACAGCCCGTGATCGAGGCGCACCGCTACACGCTGCTGCCCGAGGCCGGCGTCGGCGCGGCCCGCACCGGCGAGGTCGACGTGCCCGGCGCGTTGCTCATCGGCCTGCAGGCCGCGCTCGAACACGGCAGCATGCCGGCCCTTCAGCAAGCGTGCGGGCCGTGCGCGGCCGAGTTGAAGGGCTTGTTGCGCGGCATGATTCAGCATCATCTCGGCAACTCGGTCTTGCGCACGCGGCAAGTGATGGCGGGTGTGCGCAGCATCGCGTGATGCAGCGAACAACGCGGCCGAACGAAGCGGTTGAACCTAGCCAAAGCGCATGCCGCGCTTGACGCAAAATCGCTCCCCATGAATCCGCTGCTCACGACCGGCATGCCCGCCACCCGCCGCACTGCGCTCTCGGTCAACGTCAACAAGGTGGCGCTGCTGCGCAACACGCGCTCGCTCGGCATCCCGAGTGTGGTGCGCGCGGCCACGCTGGCGCTCGAAGCCGGCGCCCACGGCATCACGGTGCACCCGCGGCCCGACGAGCGCCACATCCGCACCCGCGATGTGTTCGACCTGTCCGAGCTGCTGACGTCGTGGCCGCAGGCCGAGTACAACATCGAAGGCAACCCGCTGCACAACCTGATGCCACTGCTGCGCGAACTCGCCGCGCGCGGCCGGCCACCGCAGCAAGTCACCTTCGTGCCCGACGGCGTCGGGCAGGCCACGTCCGACCACGGCTGGCAGCTGCCGCAAGACAGCGCCACGCTCGCGCCGCTCGTCGCCGAGGCGCGGGCGCTGGGCGTGCGCGTGAGCCTCTTCATGGACCCGCTGCCCGAGGCGATGGCCGCCGCGCGCGCGCTCGGAGCCGACCGTGTCGAGCTCTACACCGAACGGTATGCACACGCCCATGGCAGCGCCGATGCGGCCGGCGTGCTGGCAACATTCACCGCTACCGCGCGCGCCGCGCAGGCCGCAGGCCTCGGCCTGAACGCCGGCCACGACCTGAACCGTCACAACCTCGCCGACTTTCTGCGCGCCGTGCCCGGCATCGAAGAGGTGTCGATCGGCCATGCGCTGATCGCCGATGCGCTGGAGCTGGGCTACACCCAGACCGTGCGAGCCTATCTGCACTGCATCCAGCAAGCGGCGTGACACGCACCCGATGATCTACGGCATCGGCACCGACATCTGCGATGTCCGGCGCATCACCGCCACGCTGGAACGGCGCGGTGACCGCTTTGCCGAGCGCGTGCTCGGGCCGCACGAGATCACCGTGTTCCGGGCGCGCCGCGCCAAGGTCGAGGCGCGCGGCATCAGCTACCTCGCCACGCGCTTCTCGGCCAAGGAAGCGTTCTCCAAGGCCATCGGCTTGGGGCTGCGCATGCCGATGACCTGGCGCGACTGCGAGATCGTCAAGGCGCCCAGCGGCAAACCCGAACTGCGCCTGCACGGCGCGCTGGCCGCGTGGTTCGAAGCGCGCGGCCTCAGCGCGCATGTCAGCATCACCGACGAGACCGACTACGCGGCAAGCTTCGTCGTGGTCGAGCACCTGCGCTGAACCGCCGCGACAGTCGGCCCACTTCACCTCGCTTCACAACCACATGACCACTCACTCACCCATCGTGCTCGACATCGCCGGCACCACGCTGAACGCCGACGACCGCCGCCGCATCGCACACCCGCTGACCGGCGGGCTGATTCTCTTCGCGCGCAACTGGGTCGACCGGCAGCAGCTCGTCGAACTCACGAGTGCGATCAAGTCGATCCGCCCCGACATGCTGATTTGCGTCGACCATGAAGGCGGCCGCGTGCAGCGCTTTCGCACCGACGGCTTCACCCACCTGCCGCCGATGCGCGTGCTTGGCGAGATGTGGATGCACGACGGCAAGCGCGGCACCGGCGACGGCGCGCTGACCGCCACCGATGCCGCCACGGCCACCGGCTATGTGCTCGGCGCCGAGCTGCGCGCCTGCGGCGTCGACCTGTCGTTCACGCCGGTGCTCGACCTCGACTACGGTGCCAGCTCGGTCATCGGCGACCGCGCCTTCCACCGCGACGCGCGGGTGGCGACGCTGCTTGCCAAGAGCCTCATGCACGGCCTGCTCGCGGCCGGCATGCACAACTGCGGCAAACACTACCCCGGCCACGGTTTCGTGAAGGCCGACAGCCATGTCGATGTGCCCATCGACAAGCGCAGCCAGAAGGCCATCCTCGCCGACGATGCCAAACCCTACGAGTGGCTCAGCACCAGCCTCACGAGCGTGATGCCGGCGCACGTGATCTACCCGAAGGTCGATTCGATGCCGGCCGGCTTTTCGCCGCGCTGGCTGAAAGAGATTCTGCGGCTGCAACTCGGCTTCACCGGCGCCGTGTTCAGCGACGACCTGAGCATGGAAGGCGCGCGCCGCATCAACGGCGCAGCGGTGACCTACACCGAGGCGGCGGCGGTCGCGTTGAATGCCGGCTGCGACATGGTGCTGCTGTGCAACCAGTCGGCCGACGGCGGGCAGGCGGTCGACGAACTGCTCAACGGCCTGCACGCCGCGGAGCGCGCTGGCCATTGGCAAAGCGACCCCGACAGCGAAGCACGCCGCATCGACCTGTTGCCGCAGAGCGCCCCCTTCACCTGGGACGACCTGATGCACCTGCCGGCCTATCAGCGCGCGCTGGAACGCCTGCCCTGACGCCCCTTCGGCGTTTCGGCCCCGCCCATGAAAAACGCCGCCGGGCGCGAAGCCACGGCGGCGGGATCGGCTGACGCAGGCCGCGTCAAGCCTGAGGCTGCGAGCCCTCGGCCGTCTCGAACGGCAGCTTGATCTGCGACAGGTCCTTGCGGGTCTCGACCAGCACCAGCGGCCCGTCGTCCACGGCCACCGCAGGCTTGCGCTCACGCGGTACACGCGCGGCAGCCGGCTCGGCCGCCATCGCGGTCTGCACCGCGCGGATCTTGTCGGCATCCGAGTTCACCCACTGCAGGCCGGCGGATTCAGCCACCGATTGGAGTGACGCCAGTGGCAACTCGAAGGTGGCAGCGACCGGCGCGGGTGCCGGTGCCGGTGCCGCTGCCGGTGCGGGCGCAGAAGGCGCCTCCCGTTGCGCGCCCACCACCGGGTCGATCACCGCATGGCGCGTGGCGGGCGCGGCCCGCTCGGCGCCGACGGTGGGGTCGACCGCCGCATGGCGCGTGGCCGGCGGTGCAGCGGGTTCCACAGCCACCACCGGGTCGATGGCCGCGTGACGTGTCGCAGGCATGTCACGAGCCGCGAGCGGGTCGATGCTGGCGTGACGGCTCGCATGCACGGGTTCGGCCTGCCCCACCGGCGCGGCCGGCTCGGTGTAGACAGCGGCAGTCGGTTCGCCATCAGAAGACACTGCGGCAGCAGCGCCATCGGCGGCCGCCATCAGGTCATGCGAGCCCCCATCGGCAGGCATTGCGGCCTGGCCTTCATCGGTGCGCTCGCGGCGCTGGCGGTCACGCCCGCGGCCACGGCGGCGGCCTTCACCGGCTTCACCGCGCGGGGTGCCGTCCGAGGCTGCGGTACTGCCCTCACTGACGGCATCGTTGCCGGCCTCGTTCACTGCATCGCGCCCTGCATCGCCGCCCGCATCGCGGCCAACACCCGCTGCGTCTGGAGCAGCACCATCGGTCACGCGGGCCTGTGCTTGCAAGTCACCACCGGGCTCTGAAATGCCTGCGGCCTCGAGCGCGCCGGCGCTGTCGGGCGACGCGCCGGCCTCGTCACGGTCACGCCCACCGCGGCCGCCTCGGCGGTTGCGGCGACGGCCCGGCTGGCGCTCGCCGTTGGCGTCGAGTGCTTCTGGTGCATCTGCACCGGGCAGCGTGTCGACAAACGTCTGCGCGGTGGCAGCGTCGCCGGCTGTGCCATCGGTGGCCGGCATGGCCGGGCGCGCTTCGCGCTCCGGGCGCGGGCCTCGGCGGCCATCAGCGCGCGGCTCGCCTCGGGGTTCACCACGGCCTTCGCCACGACCTTCACCACGCGGTTCAACCCGGCCATCGGCACGCGGTTCGCTTCGGCCATCAGGCCGGCGTTCTTCGCGGTTGCCGCCACGGCCACCACGATCATCCGAGCGCACCGCGTCGGCGTTCTCGGTGCGCACGCCCTCTTCACCGGCCGGGCGCTCACCGCGTTCGTTGCGGCGGCCACGGCCCTCACCTCGGCCCTCACCACGCCCTTCACCGCGACCGTCACCGCGGCCATCGCGCTTGCCGCCGTCGCGGCCACCTGCTGCGTCGCGTGCGCCGTCCCGGCCGCCGTCACGCCCCCCGCGGCCACCACGGCCGCCGCGTTCGCCACGCTCGCCGCGCCCGTCATTCGGCTTCGCTGCCGAACCGGCCGCAGCCACCACGACCGGCTTCGCTTCGGCAGCCGGTGCCGGCGCCGAGCCGAACAGGTTCTTGACCCAACCGAAGAAGCCGCCGCCCGCAGGCGCCGGGGTCGGGGCCGGCGCCGGTGCGGGCGCTGCCAACGGAGCCGGCGCAGGTGCCGCCACGGCCACAGCGACTGGCTTGGGCGCCGCCACCGGTGCCGGCGTCTCGGGCAGGATGCCCTTGATGACCGGCTCCTGCTTGGCCTTGGTCTTCTCGCGCCGCGTGATGCCGACTTCTTCTTCCTGCTCGTCGACCATCGTGTAGCTGGCCTGCAGGTTCTCGAGGCGCGGGTCGTCGTGGCGCAGGCGCTCGAGGCGGTAGTTCGGCGTCTCCAGGTTCTTGTTCGGCACCAGCAGCACGGTCACTCGCTGCTTCAGCTCGATCTTGGTGATCTCGGTGCGCTTCTCGTTGAGCAGGAACGAGGTCACCTCGACCGGCACCTG
>JANNBF010000095.1:0-20325 GCA_031385155.1 Rhizobacter sp. | reverse complement strand
GGCCGCAAGATGCCACGCGGGTGGACCATCTTGATGAACTGCTTGAGCATCTGCTCGGTGACGGTGAAGTCGGCAATCACGCCGTCTTTCATCGGGCGGATGGCCTCGATGTTGCCGGGCACCTTGCCGAGCATCGCCTTGGCCTCTGCGCCGACGGCCTGGATGGTTTTCTTGCCGTTGGGCCCGCCTTCGTGGCGGATGGCAACGACCGACGGCTCATCGAGAACGATGCCTTTGCCACGCACGTAGATCAGTGTGTTGGCGGTGCCGAGGTCGATGGCCAGATCAGTCGAGAAGTAGCGACGAAAGGATCCGAACATGGTGTTTGAGGGCAGTGTCGGCACGCGGCCTGCGGGCAGTGAAGCGGCGCAGCGCAGCGGGGCGAAGCAATTCCGTAGTGGGCGGTGAAGTGGGTGGCCTGGCGGCCCGAACAGGTGCTCGAAGCGCTCGTCCGCGCGGGCGGCGAAGGCTTGTGGATAACCGGGGATAATACCGCAAGCCCTGCTTCGGTCGACCCGCAGCAACCCTCTTACAGCGCGAAACAGCACCCGATTCCCATGGCCCTGACCCCGCAAGAAGTCAGCCGCATCGCCCACCTGGCGCGGCTCGAACTCCAGCCCGCCGAGGCCGCCGCGATGCTCACCCAACTGAGTGGCTTCTTCAGCATCGTCGAGCAGATGAGCGCGGTCGACACCAGCGGCGTCGAGCCGCTGTACACGCCACTTTCGGCGGTACAGGAAGTGACGCTTCGCCTGCGTGCTGACGAAGTCACGGAGGTAAATGAGCGCGAGGTCAACCAGCGCAGCGCACCGTCTGTCGAAGACGGCCTGTTCCTCGTGCCGAAGGTGATCGGCGCATGACGGCCGCCGGCACGCCATCCAAGCAATTGCACGACATGGGTGTGGCCGAACTGGGCCGCGCGCTCGGTGCGGGGCAGGTATCGAGCGTCGAAGTCACGACACATCTGCTCGCACGGGTTGCGGCCCACGAACAACTCGGCGCGTTGCTGTGCACCGATGAGCCCACCGCGCTGGCGCAAGCACGCGCAGCCGATGCCCGCCGTGCTGCGGGCGAACAAGGCGCGCTGCTCGGCGTGCCGCTTGCCCACAAAGACATCTTCGTGACGCGCGACTGGCCAACCACCGCCGGCTCGAAGATGCTCGCCGACTACCGCAGCCCGTTCGACGCGACCGTGGTGTCGCGCCTCGGCGCCGGTAGCTCCGGTGATGCGGGCGGCGCGCCCGGTGCCGGCATGGTCACGCTCGGCAAGCTCAACTGCGACGAGTTCGCGATGGGCTCGGGCAACGAGAACTCGGCCTTCGGCGCGGTTCGCAACCCGTGGGACGCGGCGCGCGTGCCGGGCGGCTCGTCGGGCGGCTCGGCGGCGGCGGTGGCGGCGCGGCTGATGCCTGCCGCCACCGGTACCGACACCGGCGGCTCGATCCGCCAGCCGGCCAGCTTCACCGGCATCACCGGCATCAAGCCGACCTACGGCGTGTGCTCGCGCTTCGGCATGATCGCGTTCGCGTCGAGCCTCGACCAGGCCGGCCCGCTGGCGCGCAGCGCCGAAGACTGCGCGCTGCTGCTCGGCGCGATGAGCGGCTTTGACGAACGCGACTCGACCAGCGCGCAGCGCCCGCCGCAGGACTACCACGCCGCCATGTTGTCAACGCGTGCCGATGCGACCGCCGCGCAGCCCTTGCGCGGCCTGCGCATCGGCCTGCCGAAAGAGTTCTTCCCCGCCGCGTTGGCGGCCGACGTGAACGGCGCCGTGCGCACCGCGCTGCGCGAGTTCGAGCGCCTGGGCGCCACACTCGTGGACGTGAGCCTGCCGCGCACCGAGCTGTCGATTCCCGTCTACTACATCATCGCGCCGGCCGAGGCCAGCTCGAACCTGAGCCGCTTCGATGGCGTGAGGTATGGGCACAGGGCTGCTGCCTACGGCAACCTCGACGATATGTACAAGAAGAGCCGCAGCGAAGGCTTCGGCCCCGAGGTCAAGCGCCGCATCATGATCGGCACCTATGTCCTGTCACACGGGTATTACGACGCGTATTACCTGCAGGCGCAAAAGCTGCGCCGCATGATCGCGGACGACTTCCAGGCGTGCTTTCGCGAGTGCGACGTGATCGCCGGCCCGGTGGCGCCCACGGTCGCCTGGAAGATCGGTGGCCACGGTGACGACCCGGTTGCCAGCTACCTCGCGGACATCTTCACGCTGCCCGCCAGCCTGGCCGGCTTGCCGGGCATGAGCCTGCCTGCCGGCTTCGGCGAGGGCGCCATGCCGGTGGGCTTGCAGCTCATCGGCAACTACTTCGACGAGGGAGTCTTGCTGCATGCGGCGCATGCCTTCCAGCTGGCGACCGACTGGCACAGCGCCAAGCCGGCGGGGTTTTGACATGAACGCACCGCAACTCACCCGCGGCTTCGAGGTCGTGATCGGCCTGGAAACGCACGCGCAGCTCTCAACGCTGAGCAAGATCTTCAGCGGCTCTTCCACCGCCTTCGGCGCGGCGCCGAACACGCAGGCATCGAAGGTCGACCTGGCCTTGCCTGGCACGCTGCCGGTGATGAACATCGGCGCCGTGGAGCGGGCCATTCGCTTCGGCCTGGCGGTGGGTGCCACGATTGCACCGCTGTCGATCTTCGCGCGCAAGAACTACTTCTATCCCGACCTGCCCAAGGGCTACCAGATCAGCCAGTACGAAACGCCGGTGGTGCAGGGCGGGCGCATCGAGTTCCTCGTCGGCGGCGTGAAGCACACGGTGAACCTGACCCGCGCCCACCTCGAAGAAGATGCCGGCAAGTCGCTGCATGAGGACTACCAAGGCCAGACCGGCATCGACCTGAACCGCGCCGGCACGCCGCTGCTCGAAATCGTCACCGAGCCCGACATGCGCAGCAGCGCCGAGGCGGTGGAGTATGCGAAGACGCTGCACCAGATCGTCACCTGGATCGGCATCTGCGACGGCAACATGCAGGAAGGCTCGTTCCGCTGCGACGCCAACGTGTCGGTGCGCCGCCCGGGCGCGCCGTTCGGCACGCGGCGCGAGATCAAGAACCTGAACAGCTTCAAGTTCATGCAGCAGGCCATCGACTACGAAGTGCAGTGGCAGATCGACCTGATTGAGGACGGCGGCACGGTGCAACAAGCCACCGTTCTCTTCGACCCCGACAGCGGCGAGACCCGCGCCATGCGCAGCAAGGAAGACGCGCACGACTACCGCTACTTCCCCGACCCCGACCTGCCGCCGCTGGTGATCGCGGCCGACTGGATCGAGCGCGTGCGCGCGCAGATGCCCGAGCTGCCGGCCGCCATGGCCACGCGCTTCCAGGCCGACTACGCCCTGCCGCCGGCCGACGCGGCGCTGATGACGCAAAGCAAGCCCTTCGCCACTTACTTCGAGGCCGCAGCCAAGGCCAGCGGCAGCCCGAAGCTGGTGGCGAACTGGCTGATGGGCGAGGTGTCGCGCCGGCTCAACGCGCAGGGCGCTGGCATCGAGGCCTGCCCGGTCGCCGCCGAGACGTTGGCGACGTTGATCGGGCGCGTTGCCGATGGCACGGTTTCGAACAACGGCGCGCGTCAGGTGTTCGATTCGTTGTGGGCCGGCGAGGCCGCAAGCGTCGACGCACTGATCGCGTCGAAGGGCCTCGCGCAGATGAGCGATTCAGGCGAACTCGAACGCATCATTGACGACGTGCTGGCCGCCAACGCGAAGTCGGTGGAAGAGTTCCGCGCCGGCAAGGAGAAGGCGTTCAACGCCCTCGTCGGTCAGGCCATGAAGGCGACCCGGGGCAAGGGCAACCCGACCCAGGTCAACGAGATGCTGCGGCGGAAGCTGGCCTGACGCCGGCCAGCGGTGCACCGCGCGGCGTGGCGATCACGCCCATCGAGCCCGGCTGCGCACCGCTCCAGAGCTTCTTCACACGATCGAGCTCGGCGTCGTAGAGCTTGTTGATGCGCACCACTTCGAGCTGCTGGTTCTGCACCAGCGCGCGTTGCGCTTCGAGCGACGCGTCGTTCGCGTCGATCTGGCCCTTGAGCTTGAGCGGCATCTTGCTGCCGGTGTAGAACTCGGCCTCGTCCATCAGCGGCTTGCGCTCGGCCTGCAATGCGGCGACGCGTGACTCGGACAATTTCAGCGCCTTGCGCACGTCGTCGAGCGCCGATTCGCGCGCCTTGCGGTGGGCGGCCTCATCGGGGAAGCGCAGCATCAGGTTGCGGTCGCGGCGAATCGCGTCCTGCCGGGCTGCGCGCTCGGCCATGGCGTCGCGTTCGCGGGCTTCGGCGTCGGCGCGCTCGTCGGCTGTCAGCGTGGGCGGCACCACGCGCTTGACCGAGCCATCGGCATTCAGCACGCGCTGTTCGCGGGCGTTGCACTCGGCAATCGGGCGGTCCGACGTGAGCCGCTTGCCGGCGGCGTCGATACAGCTGTAGATCAACGGGCCTTCGGCTGCATGTGCAACCCCAGCCGCACCCAGCGCCTGCAACACCAGCAGTGCCACAGCGCGAAGCTGGCAGCGCCGCTGCGTGCGGTCAAGCGCATGGTCGGTCGGGCCCGGGGTCGTCATTCAAACTCCATATCGTTCACGGTAAGCCGCCACGCTGGCGAAATGGGCGTGCAGCGCCGGGTCGGCCGCAGTCTGCAGGTAGCGCAGCAGGTCGGCCAGCGTGGCGATGGCCACGACCGGCAAACCCAGCTGCTGCTCTACATGCTGCACCGCCGACCACGGCGAGTCGGTGTGCCCGTCGCTCGCCTTCTCTTGCCGATCAAGCGCGATGGCCACGCCGCACGGCACACCGCCTGCAGCCTGGATCATGGCAATCGATTCGCGCACCGACGTGCCAGCGGAAATCACGTCGTCGATGATGAGAACGCGCCCGGCCACCTTTGCGCCGACCAACAGGCCGCCTTCACCGTGGTCTTTCGCTTCCTTGCGGTTGAACGCGAAGGGAACGTTCCGGCCCACGCGGGCGAGTTCGACCACCACTGCGGCCGCGAGCGTGATGCCTTTGTAGGCCGGGCCGAACACCATGTCGAACTGCAGGCCAGGCTGGGCCTGCGCGTCCTTGGCTTGCGGGAGCAGCAAACGCCGCGCATAGAATTCTGCGAGGCGGCCGAGCTTGGCGCCGTCATCGAACAGGCCCGCGTTGAAGAAGTACGGCGACAGCCGGCCGGCCTTGGTCTTGAACTCACCGAAACGCAGCACCCCGGCATCGACCGCGAACTTCACGAAGTCTTGCGCGAGGGCGTCGGCCGAAGCGGCTGTGCTCATCAGGAAATCCCGTCTTGTTCCGTCTTGTCTCTTTGAACCTGAACGGCATTCGTTCAGCAGCAACCAAGGGCTTCGAGGCCTGGGCCGAAAGCGTGGCCGCCGATTGTATGGGCGTGCAAGAGATCAAGGCGCAGGCCGATACGGTGGTCGGCCGCTTCGACAAATTGGGCGCATTGACGGGGCATTTTCACTACGCCGAGAAGAAGGGTTACTCGGGCGTCGGCCTGTATTCGCGCCCCGCACCGAGCGCGGTGATCGTGGGTATCGGCGACACCGCGTTCGACGCCGAGGGCCGCTACATCGAGGCCCGCTTCGACAACCCGAAGCGCGCCCGCTTCAGGAAGCTCAGCGTCATCAGCTGCTACTTCCCGAGCGGCTCGAGCGGTGAAGAGCGGCAGCAGGCGAAGTTCCGATTCCTCGCGCTGATGGCGCCGTACCTGCACCGGCTTTCGGCTGAGCGCGAGTTCATTCTGGTGGGCGACATCAACATCGCACACAAGGAGATCGACCTCAAGAACTGGCGCGGCAACCAGAAGAACAGCGGCTTCCTGCCCGAAGAGCGCGCCTGGATGACGCACCTGCTCGACACCCTCGGCGTGGTCGACGTGTTCCGCACGCTCAACCCGCACCCCGAGCAGTACACCTGGTGGAGCAACCGCGGCCAGGCCTATGCCAAGAACGTGGGCTGGCGGCTCGACTACCACCTGGCGACACCCGGCATCGCGGCACTGGCGCGGCGCGAGCACATCTACCTCGAACAGCGCTTCAGCGACCACGCGCCGCTGGTGATCGACTACGACTTCCGACTCTGAATTGGCGGGTTCAACGAACCCGTCGGGCTGTGGAAGTGGCACGTCTGCAGCGATCAATGCGCATGTCGTCAACGTGATGTTCGGGCGGTTGCATTTCAGGCCTGCGGGGCAACGGCCGATAACGGGCCAACCTACCTGCCGACAGCCGCGTGCCAACCCCCGTTCCCACCCTTGCCGAATCCGACGCCGACGCCGAGCACCCTGCCGATCGGGCGCTGGCGCATGCGGTGACGCATGCCGGCCCGCTGCTGCCCACGGTGTCGCTCGTCGAGCAGACGATGGCACTGGCGCGGCATTCGCTGGCGCTCGCGCTGGCTGGCGCCGCGCTAATCGTCGGTGGCCTGCTGGTCGAACGGCTGTGGCTCTCGGCTGCCCACGAGGCTGCAGCTGAACGGCACGGGCTCGCGCAGCGTCTGGCGGGCGACGTTCGGCTCGCCGATCAGCGGTTGACATCGGCCGCGCAGATGGCGGTGGCGACCGGAGCGCGCCGCTGGGTCGACGACTACGACACCCACCTGCCTGAGCTCGACGAGGCCCTGGCGCGGGCCAAGGCGCTGGCGCCGCCGGCGGCGGCCGGGCGCTTCGACCAGCAGACGCGTGTGGCCAACGAGGAGTTGGCCAACATGCGCGAATCCGCCTTCGAGGCGGTGACCGTCGGCGCGGTGGACGTGGCACGCACGATCTTCGACGGCGAGCGGTACAAGAGCAACACTCGGATGCTGGCAGCCGCCACCGCTGAGTTCACGGCCGTCACCGTGCAAGCAACCCAGGCGGAACTCGCCGCGCCGAAATTGCGCGCGCTGGTGGTGGGCATCGTGGTGCTGCTGGGTGCGTTGCTGCTGGGTGCCGCTTTGTGGCGTCGCTTGAACAACCGGCTCGCGCGCTCGCGCACGTTTTTTCTCGATGCGGAAGATCGCATGCAGCGCCTGGCGTCGAGTGACCTTCTCACCGGCTTGGCCAACCGCGCCGCACTGCACGATGCAATGGCCACGGCGATGGCCCGAGCCACTCGGGACGGTCATCACCTGGCGGTGCTGATGATCGACCTCGACCGCTTCAAACCGGTCAACGACCGCTACGGTCACATGGTCGGTGACCTGGTGCTCAAGGAGGTGGCCCATCGGCTGAGACGCTGTCTGCGTGGCGGCGAGCTGCAGGCCCGATACGGCGGCGACGAATTCGTTGTGGTGGTCGAAGACAACGGTGATCCCGCGAACTTGCAGAAGGTGGCGCGGCGAATCGTGCAGGCGCTCGGCGAGCCGATGGTGATCGAGCACTTGTCGGTCGGCATCGGCGCGAGCGTCGGTATCGCGCGCTACCCGGACGATGCTCACAGCGGAGACGAACTGCTCCGCAAGGCAGACTCGGCGCTCTACCGCGCAAAGGCCCGCAGCCGGGGTGACGTGTGCTTCTATGAAGGCAGCCTCGACGAGCAGGTGGCCGATCGCGCGGCGCTGGAGCAGGCGATGCGTGAGGGCATTGCGCGTGGCGAGTTCGTGCCCTACGACCAGCCGATCGTCGACCTTGCGAACCGCAGCGTGCGGTCGCTGGAACTGTTGTGCCGCTGGAACCACCCGCAGCGTGGGCTGCTGGCGCCGGCGCAGTTCATCGCCCTCGCCGAAGACACGGGCCTGGTCGGCCCGATGATGCTGTCGACACTGCGCCAGGCGTGCGTCGATCTGCGGCGACTGCCGGCGCACTGGCGGCTTTCGATCAATATTGCACCGCAGCAGATCCTGGACGTCACGTTGGTGCCACAACTGCTGGCGGTCTTGCGCGAATTTGCGGTACCACCGCACCGACTGGATGTCGAGTTGACCGAGACCGCTCTGGTCAGCGATACGGCGCGTGCGCGGCAGGTCATGCGTGCAATGAAGGCTGCAGGGATGACCGTGACGCTCGACGACTTCGGCACCGGCTATTCGAGCCTTTGCTACCTTGCCGAGATGACCTTCGACTGACGGTCAGCCCGGGCAGCGCAGCGTCGATAGAGCCGTGCGACTGCGGTGACAATCGCTGCGCTGCTCAGCCACTGCCATTGCCATTGCCATGACCCTCGAAGTGATCGAATTCGAAACCGCGCCGAACCCGGTAGCCAGCGTCATCATCCTGCACGGGCTCGGTGCCGACGGCAACGACTTCGTGCCCATCGCGCAAGAACTCGACCTGTCGGCCATCGGCCCGGTGCGCTTCGTGTTCCCGAGTGCGCCGGCACGGCCCGTCACGCTCAACGGCGGCTACGTGATGCGCGCCTGGTACGACATTCTCGGCAGCGACCTCGTGCGTCGCGAAGACGAAGCCGGCCTGCGCGAATCGCAGGCGCAGGTGAGCGCGCTGATCGACCGAGAACGCGCGCGCGGCGTGGCCGCGAACCGCATCGTGCTCGGCGGGTTCTCGCAAGGCTGCGCGATGACCTTCATGGCGGGCCTGCGCTACCCCGAGCGCCTGGCCGGGCTGCTGGGCATGTCGGGCTACCTGCCGCTGGCCGGAACGACGGCGGCCGAGCGCAGCGCGGCGAACGCCAACGTGCCGATCTTCCAGGCCCACGGCAGCGCCGACCCGATGATCCAGATCGACCGCGCCACCGCCTCGCGCGATGCGCTGGTGGCGCTCGGCTACCCGGTCGAATGGCATGCGTACCCGATGCCGCACTCGGTATGCCCGCAAGAAGTGGCCGACATGAACCGCTGGCTTCTGCGGGTGCTCGCCTGACGTTGCCGACACCGCGTGGATGTGAATAAGTCACAGCCGGCGCCGGGCTTTTTCACCACCTGCGGGTCGAGCTGCTGCTTACCCTTCGTTACCCCGCCGAGCCGTGTGGCTACCGGGTGCAACGAGGAGAAAAGCGATGTTCGGATCCATGAACCTGACGCGGCCCCAGCAGCCGGCCTCGCACCTGGCGGCGGCGGCACCAGCCCTCTCGTACAACGGCCCGGAGCGCCGCACCGGGCGCGCGTGGCTCGCCGCCACGCTCGACGAGGTCGACTTCGGCATGCTGCTGTTGACCGACACCGACCACGTGGTCCACGCGAACCACGCGGCCCGCATCGAGCTCGACGGTGAGCACCCGCTGCAGATGTTCGGGCAGGTGCTGCGGGCCCGCCACAGCCACGATGTGCCTGCGCTGCACGACGCGCTGCACAACGCCGCCCACCGCGCGCTGCGCAAGCTCGTGACGCTGGGCGAGGGTGCGCGCCGGGTGAGCGTGTCGGTCGTGCCCATCGGCGACGCGCAGCGCCCTGGCGACGGCGCCACCTTGCTGATGATGAGCAAGCGCCAGACCTGCGAGTCGCTGTCGGTCCAAGGCTACGCACGCAGCCACGGCTTGACCGGTGCCGAGACGCGGGTGCTGATGCTGCTGTGCCTGGGCTATGCGCCTGCCGATGTGGCGGCCAAACTGGGCGTGGGCATCGCCACGGTGCGCACGCAGATCGGCAGCATCCGGCTCAAGACCGGCACCGACAGCATCCGCGCGCTGGTACAGCAGGTGGCCGGGCTGCCGCCGTTGATGAGCGTGCTGCGGCAGACCCTGCCGCGCCATGCGGCCGCCGACTTCAGCGATGCGCCCATGGCCATGGGCTGAGCGCGCGGGCCGGCGCGCAGACCGCCGTGCACCGGCCCGCCAAACGAAGCCAACCTGCGCGCCGGGCGCTGGCATCATGCGCGGGGGCTGCTCACTGCCGGGCAGTGCCCGCCACCGATGCCGCCTTCCGCCCCGCCGCGCACCAGCGCCAACCTTATCCAGCAACTGCCCGACGCGCTGCGCCCCCTGGCGCAACGCGGCGAGTTGCGGCGTTATGCCAAGGGCGTACGGCTGATCCACGAGGGTGAGCAGGGCGACACGCTGTTCATCATCCTGAAAGGCCGGCTGCGCGCATTCGGCACCGGCAGCAACGGCCGCGAGATCACCTACGGCACCTACGGCGCAGGCGAGTACCTGGGCGAGATGAGCCTGGACGGCGGGCCGCGCTCGGCGAGCGTCAGCGCGCTGGAGGCAACCGAGTGCGCCGTGATCACGCGACACACCATCCGCCTGCACATCGCCGAGCACCCGGAGTTCGCGTTCGAGCTGCTGGCCAAGGTGATCCGCCGGGCCCGCACCGCCACGCACACGGCCAAGCAACTGGCGCTGAACGATGTGTACGGGCGGCTGGTGATGCTGTTGAACGGGCTGGCGGTGCCGCAACTCAACGGCACGCGCGTCATCATGGAGCGGCTCACCCACCAGGAGATCGCGAACCGCCTCGGCTGCTCACGCGAGATGGTGAGCCGGCTGATGAAAGACCTGGAGCTCGGCGCCTACGTGGCGGTGAGTGCCGGGATGATCACCTTGCTGACGGACTTGCCGCCGCGCTGGTAGGCCCAGCGCTGCGACCTCAGGCGGCGCAGGGTGTGCTGCCTCGGGACAGGTCAACGCGGCAGGTTCAACGCGGCATTTGCGACCCCATCACCACAGCCAAAACCTGGCTGCTCGGGGCCACGACTTTCGCTGCGGCGGCCCGCACGCTGCCGGCCGCGCCGGAGAAGGTGTCGGCGATGTTGTCGGCGAACACGCTGATGTTCAGCCCGATCGACAACACGACCACAGCGGCGACGAGCAGGCCGTTCAGGTGATCGTCGAGGCGGTTCTTCGAGTTCATGGTGGGCTCCTCTGGGGCCAGGTTCACGCCGTTGATGAAGGCCATCAACGTGGAGCCAGTGTCTTTCCCACAGCGCTGTCGTCGCCATGACACAGTGCACACCGACGATGTGACTTCTTCACACTCCCGGCCGGGCCCGGCCGGGTGTCACCCCAGGGCGATCACCAGCCCGCAGGGGGCTTCTTGAGGATGCTGATGCGCCCGGCCTGGGTGCTGATGTAGCCGCCGGTGACCAGTTCCTTGAAGATGCGGCTGACCATCTCGCGTGAGGCGCCCACGCGGTCGGCGATGTCTTGCTGCGTCAGGCGTTCCTGCACCACCAGCACGCCGCCCTCGGTGGTCGCCAGCCGGCGCAGCAGCTGCGTGATGCGGCCGTACACGTCGTGCAGGGCCAGGCCCTTGACGTTCTCGGTCGACTGGCGCAGCCGCCAGATCAGGTTGTGGATCAGGTGCAGCGCGAAGTCGGGGTGGTTGGCCAGAAACCCGCGCAGGCGCTCGCCGGTCACGACCGAGCAGGTGGTCGCCTCCAGGGTCATCACCGAGGCGCTGCGCGCGCCGCCGTCGAGTGCGACCTCGCCCACGTACTCGCCGGGGCCGTGGGTGTTGAGCACGACCTCCTTGCCGGCCTCGTTCGCGGCGTACACCTTCACGCGCCCACTGAGGATGATGTAGAGCGAATCGGCCACCTCGCCCTCGTTGATGATCACGGCCTGCGCCGGGTAGCGCTTGACGCCACCCGACGCGGCGATGGCGGCCAGCACATCGGCCGCCAGCACTGCGGGCTGCGGGCGGGCCGGCAGGTTCATTCTTCCTGCGCCGAGGCCGGCCGGGCTGCGGCACGCGGC
Source organism: Rhizobacter sp. (assembly GCA_031385155.1). Classification (GTDB taxonomy): domain Bacteria; phylum Pseudomonadota; class Gammaproteobacteria; order Burkholderiales; family Burkholderiaceae_C; genus LMDS01. The sequence goes on along the minus strand of JANNBF010000095.1, from coordinate 8,751 downwards.
GGCGGTGCGAAGCGCTGCGCCGGGCGCTCGGCGCGCTGGTACAGGCCTTCCACCTTGGGGATGCTCGATTCGAGGTCGCGAATCCGCGTCGGCCCCGACGGGTGCGTGCTCATCCACTGCGGCGGCGCGCCCTTGTTGGCGGCGGCCATCTTCTGCCACAGCGTCACGCCGGCGCGCGGGTCGTAGCCGGCGCGGGCAGCGAGCTCCAGGCCGACCAGGTCGGCCTCGCTCTCGTCTTCGCGGCCGAACTTGAGGGTCAGCAGCTGCCCGCCCATGTCGGCCAGGTAGCGCCCGCCGTTGCCCAGGCCGAACAGCGCCGCACCGATCTCGATGGCGCCGCGCGTGGCCGCCGTCTTGCCCATGCGCTCGCGGGCGTGCTCGCGCAGCGCGTGCGTCATCTCGTGGCCCATGATCATGGCGACTTCGTCGTCGTTGAGCTGCAGCTGCTCCAAGATGCCGTAGTAGAACGCGATCTTGCCGCCCGGCATGCAGAACGCGTTGATCTGCTTGCTGCCGATCACGTTCACCTCCCAGCGCCACTGGCGCGCGCGCTCGTTCCACTCGTAGGTGTACGGGATGATGCGTTTGGCGATGGCCCGCAGGCGCACGACCTGCGGGTTGCCGTCGGGCGCGAGCGCGCCTTTCTGCGCCGCCTGCTGGCGCAGTTGCGCGTACTGCTGCGTGGCCGCCTGCTCGATCTGGTCGGCCGACACGAGCTTGCTGAAGCCCGACGGCGGGCCCACATCGACACCGTCGCGCGCCAGCGCCGGCCACGCGGTGGCCGCGCCACCGGCCAGCAGCGCCGCGCCGAACAGGCGCCGTGACGGCCACCGGCCCCGGCCGGTACAACCGCAGCCCGCACACCAGTGAGCCAGTGGCGCCGGCAAGTCGTGATCTGTGTTCATGGCAGGTTGGGTTGAGTTGATGGGCCGACCACGCCTCAACGCGCGTCGGCCGCGGCAAGCATACGACGCACCTGCGGCAGCAGCGCGTAGGCCGGGAAGCTCAGCCAGAAGGTCAGGAAGAAGTACGCCGCGTAGCCCATTTCCTGCGCGCCGATGCCACCGGCCCAGCCCGCCACCGCCCGGCTGAACGCGAAGATGCTGGAGAGAATCGCGTACTCGGTCGTCGCCTTCGCGCGGCTCGTGATGGCCATCAGGAACGCGAGGAATGCGCCGGTGCCCAGGCCGCCCGTGAAGCTCTCGACCGCGCTTGCCGCATACACGAAGGCCTGGTTCGCAATCGCAATGTCGGTGCCCTGCGCCGCATGCGGCACCGCGTAGGCGGCACCGGCATAGACCAGGTTCGACAGCGCCTGCCAGATGCCCAGCACCCACAGGCCCTTGAAGATGCCGCGCGTGTCCACGTACCAGCCGCCGAGCAGGCCGCCGCCGATCGACAGCGCCAGGCCGAGCTGCACGCTGACCAGGCCGATCTGCTGGTTGCTGAAACCGGAGTCGACCCAGAACGGCTTGACCATGAAGCCCATCGACGCATCGCCGAGCTTGAACAGCAGGATGAAGACCAGGATCGCGATCATCCCCGGCCGCGACAGCAACTCGACCCACGCGCCGAACACCGGCCCCTCGCGCATCAGCTGCGCGCGCGGGTGGTTGGCGGCCACCACCATCAACGCCGCGCCGAGGAACATCAGCCCGACCGGTACGGCACCCTTGAACCACCAGGTCGGCGCCCATTGCGCGACCCACCCCCAGCCCGCCACCTTGGCGATGGGCGCGAGCGCCGGCCACAGCAGGCCGATGAACACCAGCCCGAGTGCGACCACCCACAGCGGCTGGTCGCGCAGCAGGCGAAACTCAGTCGCGAGCGAGGTGTTGGTCGACACGCGGTGGTGTTCGGGCGGTGCGAACAGCGCCATCACCGCGTTGCACGCGAACACCGCGCTGCCCACCAGGTAGGCCACGCTCCAGCTGAACCAGCCCGACAGGATCAACACCACGCCCGCGAAGATCATGCCCACGCGGTAGAAGCCGATGCGAAAGCCGTTCGCCATGCCGTACTCGCGCCGGTCGAGCAGCTCGATGGTGTAGCCGTCGGTCGCGATGTCGTTGGTGGCCGACAGCACCGTGAACGCTCCTATGGCCACCCACACCCACGGGCCGAACACGGCCGCACTGCCAGAGGCCGCGAAGAACAACATCACCAGCGCCATGCCGGCGTTCGCGGCGCTGATCCACCAGCGGTGGTGGCGCGCCCAGTCGACGGCCGGCGCCCACAGGAACTTCACGGTCCAGGCCAGGCCGAGCAGGCTGAGCAGGCCGATGTCGGCCAGGTTCACGCCCTGCTGGCGGAAGTAGACCGGGAAGATGTCGAAGAACACGCCGAGCGGCAGGCCCTCGCTGAAGTACAGCAGCGCGACCCAGAAGAGCTTGCGTTTGTAGACCGGGGTGGGCACGGTTACGGGGTCAAGCGCACCGGGCACGCCAGGCCCGGGAGAGGCAGAAGTCATGCGCCGATTCTAGGGACGCCTGTTTGGCGCTCGGGCCGGTGTGCTCAGGCCCGTGTGCTCAGGCCGGTATTCGCGGCCGGCGAGTCGGGCGCGGGCGCCGCTGCGAGCGATCCCGGACAATCACCGCATGACCTTGCCGCTTCAAGCCCTCGCCCCGACCTTCTCGACCCCCGACTTCCGCGCCGCGCTCGGCATGTTCGCGACCGGCGTCACCATCGTTACGGCGCGCGGTGCCAACGGCGCCCTGGTCGGCCTCACCGCGAACTCGTTCAACTCGGTCTCGCTGACACCGCCGCTGGTGCTGTGGAGCCTGGCGCGCAGCGCGGCGTCGATGCCGGCGTTCGAGCAGGGCTCGCACTACACCATCAACATTCTCGCCGCCGAGCAGCACGCGCTCGCGGCGCGTTTCGCCAGCAAGGTCGGCGACCGTTTCGACGGTGTGCTGTTCCACGAAGGCGCAGGCGGCGCGCCGGTGCTCGACGGCGCCGCCGCCGTGTTCGAGTGCTTCAACCGCAGCCGCTACGAAGAGGGCGACCACGTGATCTTCGTCGGCGAAGTCGAGCGCTGCTCGGCCCGCGCCGGTGCTGCGCCGCTGATCTACCACGGCGGGCGCTACTTCACCGAACTGCCGCTTTAGCCTTCCTTACTTCAGCGCCTTCGCGCGCAAGGCCATGTCCACGTCCATGAACATCCACTGCTCCTGCCAGAACAGCGGGCGGCGGTAGCCGCTGAGCCAGGGCTGTGTCAAGTCCACATAGATGCTGTGGCCGATGTACTTGTAGGGCGCATACACAGTGACGAGGCGGTTGATCTCCTTGAACAGCGCCAGCCGCTCGGGGCCGTTGGGCATGACGCTGATCTGGCCGTACAGCTTGTCGACCGCGTCGACCTTGAAGCGCGCGAAGTTCGAGCCGCCGAACTGCGAGCTGTCGACACGGCCCAGGCCGTCCTGACCATCGGGGCTGGCCGCTGAACCGCCGAGCGCCCACACCATCAGCTTGCCGGCGTGCCCGGCCTTCAGGTTCTCGGACCACTGCTGGATGCGCAGGTTCGCCTTGATGCCGATGGCAGTCAGGTTCTTGCGCCGCAGGTCGTCGATCTGGCGCGTCAACTGGTCGGCGCTGCTGGCCATCTCGAGCACCAGCGGCGAGCCGTCGGGCATGTCGCGCCAGCCGTCGCCGTTCTTGTCGACATAGCCATACATGTCGAGCAAGGCCTTGGCGCGGGCCGGGCTGTACTCGCTGTTGGTGCTCTTGAAGTCGGGGTCGTAGCCGTAGGTGTTGGGCACGTTGCCAGCCTGCGCCGGGATCGCCATGCCGTTGCGGATCAATCGCGTCTCGGTCGCCACGTCGAACGACAAGTTGATGGCGCGGCGCAGCGCGATCTTGTCGGGCGTGTAGCCGCCGACGGTCGGGTCTTCCATGTTGTAGTACAAGAATCGGACGTCGGAATTGATCATGCGGTGCGCGCTGATGCCCTTCTTGACCAGGTTGGGCGCGAGCTTGCCGCCCGGTATGGCGGCCTTGGCCAGGTCGGACGGCACCGGGTCGATCAGGTCGACCTGCCCGTTCAGGAACGCCAACCAGCGCGGCTGGCTCTCCTCGATCACGTTGATCTCGATGCGGTCGGTGAGCGGCAAGCGCCGGCCCTTGAAGCGCGCGAGCAGGGCCTGGCCTTCGCCGTCGTCGGCGGCGGGTTCGGCGTCGTAGTAGCGCTCGCGGTAGTTGGGGTTGCGTTCGAGCACGATCAGCGAGCTGCGCCGCCACTGTTTGAGTACATACGGCCCGGTGCCTACCGGGTGCGCCATGATGTCGGCGCCGTATTTCTCGACCACCTCACGGGCCACGCCGTTGAACAGGTCGGTCTGCGCGAGGAAGGTGATGAAGCGCGGGCGCGGCTTGCCGAGCGTGAAGCGCAGCGTGTAGCGGTCGAGTGCCACCGCGCCTTCGACCCGGCGGTCGTAGTCGAACGGCTTCTTGCCCTTGACGGCCGCATTGCGCAGCGCGTCGAGGCCGACCACTTCTTCTTCGGCGAAGCTGGTGTAGGCGGGGCTCTTGTTGGCCGGGTCGGCAAAGCGCTTGAGCGCGTACACATAGTCTTCGGCGACGAGTTCGCGCTTCTTGCCGTTGAAGGCCGGGTCGTCGGCGAAGTAGATGCCGGGCTTGATCTTGACCGTCCAGACCTTGAAGTCGGGCGACGACTCGGGCATGCCGTCGGCGGTGGCGGGTTTGATCTTGTAGGGGCGCGCGAGGTGGTCGTAGGTGTACGGCGCCTCGAACATGTGCGAGGTGATCGTGCGCGAGTACAGGTCGCTGATCTGTGCCGGGTCGAACCCGGTCTCGGACGTGCGCAGCGCGATGTGCAGCACGTTCTGCGCCGGCGCGACGGCCGGCACGTCAGCGGCGGGCGCTGCGCTTGCGAGCAGCACCAGCGCGGCAGTGAAGAGTCGTTGGAATGCGGTCATGGCAAAAGGTCTCGTCTCACGGAAGTCAAGGCGCCAGGCGTTGCTGCACGGCGGTGTCGATGTCGACATAGCGCCACCAGTCGCGCACGAAGATGTTGCGCTGGTAGCCCACGACCCACGGCTGCGCCAGGTCGGTGTAGATGCGGTGCACGTGCACCTTGTACGGCATGTAGGCCACCATCAGGCGCTGCGCGTCGTCCATCGCCAACTGGCGCGCGGGGCCGTTGGGCAGCGCGGCCTGGCGCTCGAAGGCGCGGTCGAAGGCGGGCAACTCGAAGCGCGCCAGGTTCGCCTGCCCCTTGTTCGGGCCGTAGCCCAGTTCGAGAAAACCCTTGCCGTCGGGCCCGGCCGTCCAGCCCACGCCCCACATCATCAGCTTGCCGGCGTGCGCGGCCTTCAGGTTCTCGGGCCACTGCGCAAAGCGGAAGCTCATGCGGATGCCCAGCGCGTCCATGTTCTTCTTCCACTGCTCGGCGAGTTGGCGCTTCTCGCCGTCGGGCTGGGTCGCGTACTCGATGGAAAGCGGCGCGCCGCCGGGCTGTTCGCGCCAGCCGTCACCGTCACGGTCGACATAGCCGTGCATGTCGAGCAGGGCCTTGGCGCGGGCGAGGTTGAAGTCGCCCATCTCGGTCTTGAGCTGCTCGTTGTAGCCCCACGCGCCGGGGCCTATCGGGCCTTGCGCGCGCATCGCCTGGCCCTTGCGGACGAGGCGGATCTCCCTGTCCAGATCGACCGCCAGCGCGATGGCGCGGCGCAGCGCCACCTTCTGCGGCGTGTAGCCGCCGACCACCGGGTCGTTCATCGCGAAGTACGAGGTCGACACATCGGCGCGCACGTAGCGCGTCATCTGGATGCCGCGCTTCGCCAGGTTCGGCGCGAGCCGCGCGTTGGGCATGATGCGTTCGGCAAACTCCGACGGCACCTCTTCGACCAGGTCGTGCTCGGCGTTCAGGAAGGCGAGCCAGCGCGGCTGGTTCTCTTCGATGATGCTGATCTCGACGCGGTCGATCATCGGCAAGCGCCGGCCGCGTAAAAGCGCCACGGCGGCCTGCGCCACCGCATCGTTCGCAGGCGCCTCTTCGTCATAGAACACCGCGCGAAAGCCGGGGTTGCGTTCGAGCACGATCTTCGAGCGGCGCCGCCAGTCGCCGAGCTTGTACGGCCCGGTGCCCACGGGGTGCTCCATGATCTTGTCGCCATACGCCTCGACCACCTCGCGCGCCACGGCGCCTGCCAGCGACGGGTCGGCCATGTCGTCGAGGAAGCGCGGGTTGGGCTCGGCCAGCCGCACCTGGAAGCGGTACTTGTCCAGCACGCGCAGGCCCTCGGCCTCGCGGTCGTAGTCGAACGGCTTCTTCAGCGCGAGCGCCTGCTCACGCAGTGCGGCCAGGCCCAGGATCTTGTTGTTCTCGTAGACGAACAGGTTCGGGCTCTTCCAGCGCGGGTCGAAGTGGCGCTTGAGCGAATACACGTAATCGGCCGCCACCAGCTCGCGCGGCCGGCCCCTGAACGCCGGGTCGTCGGCAAAGTAGATGCCTGGCTTGAGCGTGAAGGTGAAGGTGGTGAAGTCGGCCGAGACCTCGGGCATGACCGCGAGCGTGTTCGGGCGGTTGCGCACCGGCCGCGCGAGGAACGCGATCTGAAGCGGCGCTTCGAAGATGCTGGCCGCCAGCGTGCGCGAATACAGGTCGCTGATCTGCGCCGGGTCGAACCCGCTCTCGGCCACGCGGAACGCATAACGCAGCACCTTCTGCGCCGGCGCCGCGCCGGGCGCGTCGACCGCGTGCACCGGGTGGCGGCCGAGCAGCAGCCCGGCCAGCAACAGCGCTGTGTGCAACGCGCGGCGTGGGTTCATCGAAAGCCGCTCCTCGTGGGTGGTGAGTCGCGCGCGTCGCAGGGCGAGCGCGCGGGGTTCGGGCGCGTCGGGCGGCGTTGTGCACCACCCGCGCGGACGAAGTCTATTTCAACAGCGCACGCGGCCCGGGGTTTGCTTCACCGGGCAAATGCGGGGGAATCGCACCGGCGCCAACCCGTAGACTCGCGCGCTGCAACCCGCCTTGCGGGCCCGGCGGCCACGAACCGCAGGCGCCCGACGCGCCTTTCTTTCACCCCTCGAAAGCTCACTATCCGATGGCCGCCTACCTGATACGGCGCCTGTGGCAAATGATCCCGACGCTGATCGGCGTCGTGCTGCTGGTGTTCTTCCTCTTCAAGTACTTCGGCGGCGACCCCGCGGTGATTTTGGGCGGCATGAACGCCACGCCGGCCCAGATCGACGTGATCCGCGACCAGCTCGGTCTGAACAAACCGGTGTGGCAGCAGCTCGCCATCTTCTTCAAGCAGATCGTGACCTTCGAGTGGGGCAAGAGCTGGGCCACGCAAGAGAGCGTGGCCAGCCTGTTCGCGAGCCGCCTGCCGGCCACGCTGACGGTGATGGTGCCCATCCTGCTGCTCGACGTGGTGCTGGCCATCCCGTTCGCGCTGCTGGTGGCCTACCTGCGCGGCTCGCTCACCGACCGCAGCATCATGGTGCTGAGCACCATCGCGCTGTCGATCTCGTTCCTGGTCTACGTGATCGTCGGCCAGTACGTGTTCGCGTTCCAGCTCGGCTGGTTCCCGGTGCAGGGCTGGAGCGACAAGCTGCTGACCAACCTGCTCGTGTTCACCCCGCTGCCGGTGCTGCTGGCGGTGATGGTGGGCCTGGCGCCGCAGACGCGCCTGTACCGCACGTTCTTTCTCGACGAGATCGGGCAGGACTACGTGCGCACCGCGCGTGCCAAGGGCATGACCGAAACCACGGTGCTGCTCCGGCACGTGATGCGCAACGCCATGATCCCGATCCTGACCAACGTGGCGGTGGCGCTGCCGGGCATCTTCGTCGGCTCGTTCCTGATCGAGACCTTCTTCTCCATCCCGGGCCTGGGCCGTGAGGTGCTGCTGGCGGTCAACCGCAGCGACTACCCGGTCATCCAGGCGGTGACGATCTACATCGCGGTGATCACCATGTTCGTGAACCTCTTGACCGACGTGCTCTACAAGCTGGTCGACCCGCGGGTGGTGCTGAAATGAGCGCCGTCCTGAACAGCCCGGTGGCGGGCACCGCACCGGCGCGCAATGCCGGCGTGTGGGGCGCAGCGTGGAAGCGCTTTCGCAGTGACCGCGTCGGTGTGGTCGCGCTGGTGATCGTCGGCGCGTTCCTGCTGCTCGTGCTGGCGGCGGGCGCCGGCCTGGTGGCGAAGAACTGGCAGCTCGAGACCGGCGTGCCGAACGCGCCGCCCACCTTCCTCGGGCCGCGCGCCTCGACCGACGCGGCCGTGGATGCGGTGTCGACGAAGCAGAACATCGACCTCTCCGACATCGACCCGCTCGCGCCGCGCTACAAGGAATGGGACGAGCGCGCCGCCAAGTTCGAGACCACCGACACCGTCAAGCGCGAGACGCTCGCGTTCGGTGGCGACCGGCTCGGCCGCGACGTGCTGGCCAAGGCGATCAAGGGCGCCGAAGTCTCGATCATGGTGGGCGTGCTGTCTGCCGTGACGGCGGTGTTCATCGGCACCGTGCTCGGCGCGTTCGGCGGCTTCTTCGGCGGCAAGGTCGGCGACCTGCTGGAGTGGGTCTACAACGTCTTCACCGCGATCCCCGGCATTTTGCTGATCTTCGCGTTCGCGGCCGTGTTCGGGCGCGGCATCGGCTCGGTGGTGCTGATCCTCGGCCTCGCGGGCTGGACCGGCATCTACCGGCTGGTGCGCGCCGAGTTCATCAAGCACGCGGTGCGCGATTACGTTCGCAGCGCCGAGGCGATCGGCGCCGGAACCAT
>JANNBF010000189.1:0-17660 GCA_031385155.1 Rhizobacter sp. | reverse complement strand
GATGACAACCAAATTCGACGAGATGCACGCCGGCGATTCGACCGTTCGCGAGCATTACCGAGGTTATGACCGCTGGCTGGCGGCGCAGAAGAGCGACGTGATGCTGTCGCGCCGCGAAGAGGCCGAGATGATCTTCCGCCGCGTGGGCATCACCTTCGCGGTGTATGGCGCGAAGGACGAAGACGGCCACGGCAGCGAGCGCCTGATCCCGTTCGACCTGATCCCGCGCGTGATTCCGGCGCACGAGTGGGCCGACATGGAAAAGGGCCTGGCGCAGCGCGTGGCCGCCTTGAACCGCTTCATCCACGACGTCTACCACGACCAGGACATCATCCGCGCCGGCATCGTGCCCGCCGAGCAGGTGCTGAACAACGCGCAGTACCGACCCGAGATGAAGGGGGTCGACGTGCCCGGCGGCATCTACTCGCACATCTCGGGCATCGACATCATCCGCGCGGCCGACGCCGATGGCGAGGGCCGCTACTACGTGCTCGAAGACAACCTGCGCGTGCCCAGCGGCGTGAGCTACATGCTCGAAGACCGCAAGATGATGATGCGGCTGTTCCCCGAGCTGTTCAGCCAGCACCGCGTGGCGCCGGTCGCGCATTACCCCGACCTGCTGCTCGAAACACTGCGCTCGGTGGCACCCCCGTCGGTGAACGAGCCGACGGTGGTCGTGCTCACGCCCGGCATGCACAACAGCGCGTACTTCGAGCATGCGTTCCTGGCGCAGCAGATGGGCATCGAACTCGTCGAGGGGCAAGACCTGTTCGTGAAAGACAACTTCGTCTACATGCGCACCACGCAAGGCCCGAAGCGGGTGGACGTGATCTACCGCCGCGTCGACGACGACTTCCTCGACCCGCTCGCCTTCCGCAAGGACTCGACGCTCGGCTGCGCCGGGCTGCTGGGGGCCTACCGGGCCGGCAACGTGACGCTGTCGAACGCCATCGGCACCGGTGTCGCGGACGACAAGTCGATCTACCCGTACGTGCCGAAGATGATCGAGTTCTACCTCGGTGAGAAGCCCATCCTGCACAACGTGCCGACCTGGATGTGCCGCAAGGAAGACGACCTGAAATACGTGCTGGCGAACCTGCATGAACTCGTGGTGAAGGAAGTGCACGGCGCGGGTGGCTACGGCATGCTGATCGGCCCGGCCGCCACCAAGGCCGAGATCGAAGACTTCCGCCGTGCGCTCATCGCCAACCCGAGCGGCTACATCGCCCAGCCCACGCTGAGCCTGTCGACCTGTCCGACGTATGTGGAGAGCGGCATCGCACCGCGCCACATCGACCTGCGCCCCTTCGTGCTCAGCGGCAAGGAGGTCCAGATGGTCCCCGGTGGCCTGACCCGCGTGGCGCTGAAGGAAGGCTCGCTGGTCGTCAACTCGTCGCAGGGCGGCGGTACGAAGGACACGTGGGTGTTGGAAGGGTGAGAAGTGCAAATGCTTCACCGCAGAGTCAAAGGAGTTGACGGAGTTGCGCAGAGTTTCAAACGAAAATTTGAATTGATTTCCTCTGCGCTAACTCCGCAAACTCCGCCCCTCTGCGGTGAATGAATTGAATTTTTTGGAGAACACTCATGCTCTCGCGAACCGCTGACCACCTGTTCTGGATGGCCCGCTACATGGAGCGGGCCGAGAACACCGCCCGCATGCTCGACGTGAACTACCAGGCCTCGTTGTTGCCGCAGTCGGCCGACGCGGCCGAGAAGGGCTGGAAGGGCCTGCTCGGCATCAGCGAGTTGAGTGGTGACTTCGCGAAGAACCACGGCACCATCACGCCCGACAACGTGATGCGCTACATGGTGAGCGACGCGAAGAACGGCTCCAGCATCCGCAACTGCCTGCAGGCCGCGCGCGAGAACGCCCGTGCCGTGCGCGGCACCCTGACCACCGAAGTGTGGGAGACGCAGAACCAGACCTGGCTGGAGTTCCAGCGCATGGTGGCTGACGACTCCTACCTGCGCGACCCGAGCGCGATGTTCGAATGGGTCAAGTTCCGCTCCCACCTGTCGCGCGGCGTCACGGTGGGCACGATGCTGCAGGACGACGCGTTCTACTTCCTGCGCATCGGCAGCTTCCTCGAACGCGCCGACAACACCGCGCGCCTGCTCGACGTGAAGTTCCATGCGGTCGAGAGCGAGTACTACGGCGGCAACGGCCAATCCCAAGGCAACGGCAACGGCAACGGCAACGGCCAGTCCCAAGGCAGCGGCAAAGACATCGAGGTCGACTTCTATCATTGGTCCGGCATCCTGCGGTCGGTGTCAGGCTTCGAGGTCTATCGCAAGGCCTACCGCAACGTGATCCGGCCGGAGAAGGTGGCCGAGTTGCTGATCCTGCGCCCTGACATGCCGCGCTCCCTGGCGGCCTGCATGCAGGAGGTCGTGAGCAACCTGCAGAAGGTCGCCAACGAGCAGAGCGCCGACACCCTGCGCAAGGCCGGCCGCCTGCAGGCCGACCTGCAATACGGCCGCATCGACGAGATCCTCGCGACCGGCCTGCACGCCTACCTCACGCAGTTCCTCGAGCGCGTCGGCACACTCGGCGTCGGCATCAGCCGCGACTTTCTTGTGCCGGTGGCTGCCTGATTCAATCCAAATCAATTCATTCACCACAGAGTAAAGGAGTTGACGGAGTTCACGCTGAGTAAGAAAGATCTTGTTTTCCTCAGCGCTCCTCCGCCAACTCCGCCCCTCTGCGGTGAAGTATTTCCCGGAGACCCCATGTCCATTCACGTCGCGCTGAACCACGTCACGCACTACCGGTACGACCGGCCGATCAACCTCGGCCCGCAGGTGGTTCGCCTGCGCCCGGCGCCGCATTCGCGCACGCGGGTGCTGAGCTACTCGATGCGCGTCGAGCCGGCCACGCACTTCATCAACTGGCAACAAGACCCGCAGTCGAACTACCTCGCGCGGCTGGTGTTCCCGGACAAGACCACGAGCTTCCGAATCGAGATCGATCTGGTGGCCGAGATGTCGGTGCTGAACCCGTTCGACTTCTTCCTGGAGCCGTCGGCGGAACACTTCCCGTTCGAGTACGACGCCGAGATCGCGAAGGAACTCGCGCCGTACCGCATCAAGCTGCCCACCACGCCGCTCGTCGAAGCCTATGTGGCGAGCATCCCGCGCGACAAGATCCCGATGAACGACTTCATCGTGATGGTCAACCAGAAGCTGCAGCGCGACATCAGCTACCTCGTGCGCATGGAGCCCGGCGTGCAGACGCCCGAAGAAACGCTGACGAATGCAAGCGGCTCGTGCCGCGACACCGGCTGGCTGCTGGTGCAGGTGATGCGCCACCTCGGCGTGGCGGCGCGCTTCGTGTCGGGCTACCTCATACAGCTCAAGAGCGATGTGAAATCGCTCGACGGCCCGAGCGGCACCGAGATCGACTTCACCGACCTGCACGCGTGGTGCGAGGTCTACCTGCCCGGCGCCGGCTGGATCGGCCTGGACCCGACCTCGGGGCTGCTGGCCGGCGAGGGCCACATCCCGCTCGCGTGCTCACCCGACCCCGGCTCGGCCGCGCCGGTGAGTGGCGCCATCGACGAATGCGAAACCACGTTCGAGCATTCGATGTCGGTCACCCGCGTCTGGGAAGCGCCGCGCGTCACCTTGCCCTACACCGAAGCGCAGTGGAGCGCCATCGATGCGCTCGGCCACCAGGTCGATGCCGACCTGCGCAAGAACGACGTGCGGTTGACGCAAGGCGGCGAGCCCACCTTCGTGTCGGTCGACGACCGCGAGGGCGACGAGTGGAACACCGCTGCGATGGGCCCGACCAAGCGCATCCTCAGTGCCGACCTGATGGACAAGCTGCGTGCCAAGTACGGGCAGGGCGGCCTGCTGCACTACGGGCAGGGAAAGTGGTACCCGGGCGAGCAGTTGCCGCGCTGGTCGCTGAACCTGTTCTGGCGCAAAGACAAAGAGCCGATCTGGACGCACCCGGAGCTGTTCGCGAGCGAGCACACCGACTACAAGGCCACCGACGAGCACGCCCGCAAGCTGCTCACCGGCGTGGCCAGGCGGCTCGGCGTGGACGGGCAGTACGTGTTTCCCGCGCACGAGGACGTCTGGTACTACCTCTGGCGCGAACGCAAGCTGCCCGTCAACGTGGACCCTTTCGATGCCCGCCTGTCCGACCCGCTGGAGCGTGAGCGGCTGCGCAAGGTGTTCAGCCAGGGGCTCGACAATGTCGTGGGCCATGTGTTCCCGGTCGCACGCCATGCCAGCGGCACGCGCTGGCAGACCGGCCCGTGGTTCCTGCGCTCCGAGCGCTGTTACCTCATCCCCGGTGACTCGGCCATGGGCTACCGCCTGCCGCTCGACTCGCAACCCTGGGCGAAAGACACCGACCTGCCGTGGGTCTACCCACCGGACCAGAGCCAGCCGTACGCGCCGCTGCCGGGCTACAGCCGGCTGCGCTTCCCCGACCGCTCGGCCGGGGGTGTGGGCCCGGCTGGGGCTGCTGGCGTGGCTTCCTCAGGGCCGGCCGACGCCGGCGCATCCGGCACTGGCCCGGCTGCCAGCCGCTTCGCCGACCGCTCACGCGCAGCGCTTGCGGGCACCGGCTTCGCCACTGCGAGCACGGCGCCCGCGCCGCGTGCGCCGGGGCGCTTCGAGTCGGCATCGCAGGTCACACGCACCGCCATGAGCGCCGAGCCTAGAGGCGGCCGGCTCTACGTCTTCATGCCGCCGGTGGTGGCGCTCGAAGACTACCTGGAGCTCGTCTGCGCCATCGAAGACACGGCGCTCGAGATGAAGTTGCCGGTGATCCTCGAAGGCTACGAGCCGCCGAAAGACCCGCGCCTCGCGCTGCTGCGCGTGACCCCCGACCCGGGTGTGATCGAGGTCAACATCCACCCCGCGCACAGCTGGGGCGAACTGGTTGATCAGGCGACGCACTTGTACCAATCGGCGCACGAAACGCGCCTGTCCACCGAGAAGTTCATGCTCGACGGCCGCCACACCGGCACTGGCGGCGGCAACCACTTCGTGCTGGGCGGCGCCACGGTGGCCGACTCGCCGTTCCTGCGCCGGCCCGACCTGCTGTGCAGCATGGTCGCGTACTGGCACAACCACCCGGGCCTGAGCTACCTGTTCTCGGGCATGTTCGTCGGCCCGACGAGCCAGGCACCGCGCGTGGATGAGGCGCGCAACGACTCGGTCTACGAGATGGAGATCGCCTTCGCCGAGCTCAAGCGCATCACCGCCGAGAACGGCAAGGTGCCGCCGTGGCTGATCGACCGGCTGCTGCGCAACCTGCTGATCGACGTGTCGGGCAACACCCACCGCGCCGAGTTCTGCATCGACAAGATGTACTCGCCCGACGGTGCCACAGGCCGGCTCGGCTTGCTGGAGATGCGCGCCTTCGAGATGCCGCCGCACGCCCGCATGAGCCTCACGCAGCAACTGCTGATGCGTGCGCTCGTCTCGCGCTTCTGGGCCAAGCCCTACCAGCCTGAGCGCCTGAAGCGCTGGGGCACCGAACTGCACGACCGCTTCATGCTGCCGCACTTCATCTGGCAGGACCTTTGTGATGTGCTCGAAGAGCTGGGCCTGGCCGGCTATGCGCTGCAGCCCGAGTGGTTTGCGCCGCACCTGAACTTCCGCTTTCCGCGCCTCGGCGACTTCTCGGCGATGGGCGTGGAGGTCGAGTTCCGCCTCGCGCTGGAGCCCTGGCATGTGATGGGTGAAGAAGGCGCGACCGGCGGCACTGCAAGGTATGTGGACTCGTCGATCGAGCGCATCCAGGTGCTTGCGACAGGCCTCGTCGGCGACCGCCACGTGCTCACCTGCAACGGCCGCGTGATCCCGATGCAGCCGACCGGCAAGGTCGGCGAGTTCATCGGTGCCGTGCGCTACAAGGCCTGGAACCCGCCGAGCGCGCTGCACCCGAGTATCGACGTGCACGCCCCGCTCGTGATCGACCTCGTCGACACCTGGATGAGCCGCGCCGTCGGCGGCTGCCAATATCACGTGGCGCACCCGGGTGGGCGCAGTTACGACACCTTCCCGGTCAACGCGAACGAGGCCGAGGCCCGCCGCCTGGCGCGCTTCTTCCGCGTCGGCCACACGCCGGGGGTCATGAAGGTCAAGCGCGAAGAGCGCAACCCGAACTTCCCGTTCACGCTCGACCTGCGCCGCGCGCCGGCCTGAAGCGGCCGCAGCCGGAGCGCGCGGCGCTGCAACGCACCGGGCAGGCGGCGTGGGTGTTCGAGCTGCAGGGCGACCTGACCTTCGCGGCCGTCGAGGCCGTGGTCGGCGCGGTGACGGGTGAAGCCGCTGCGTCGGGTGCGGCCCACGCACCGGCGCCGCAGATCGCAGTGCTCGACTTCAAGCGCGTCACCGGTGTCGGTGGGCCGGCCGGCCGCATCCTCGTCGACCTGCTCGTGCTGCTGGCCGGGCAGGGCTGCCAGCTCGTGCTGGCCTCGTGCGGCGCGCACTCGTGGCTGCTGCGCTTTCAGCGGCCAGGTGAACGTGGCGCTGCCGTCGGTGGTGGGCGCGCCGAAGCGCTTGTCCACGCTGTGCGCCGGCATGAGCTTCGGCGACCTCTCCGTGATCGACCGGCGAACCCGCTCGGCAGACGTCACGGCCGAGAGCGCCGTCGCGTGCCGCGTGCTCAGTGCCGAAGCCTTCGACGCGCTCGGCGCGCAGCACCCGCACGTCAAGATCGTGCTGCTGCAGAACATGCTGCGCAGTGCTTACCGGATCGTCAGCCGGCTGAGCGATGAAGTCGCTGCGCTCGGCAGCTGAACCGGGCAGCTGACCCGCTGCCAATGAAGAGCCCGTGCGCATGTGTGACAGACTGTCAACCGATGCCCGCCTGCCGCCCATGCTGACCCAACTCCTCGAAGGCTATTCCGTCCTCGACGGCCGCTACGACGAGCTGCTCGGCGCGGCGAACAAGCCACGCCCGCACTGGGACGCGTTCCTGCGTGCGCTCGCCGCGCGCCAGGGGCAGGGCGTGGGCGATACGCTGTCGCTGATGGAGCGCGAGGTGCGCGAGAACGGCGTCACCTACAACGTGTATGCCGACCCGCAAGGGGCCGACCGCCCGTGGGAAGTCGACCCGCTGCCGCTGCTGCTGGCACCCGGCGAGTGGGAGCACATCGAGGCCGGCATCGCCCAGCGCGCCGACCTGTTGAACCGCGTGCTCGGTGACATTTACGGCGCGCAGACGCTGCTCAAGTCGGGCGCTATTCCCGCCCCCGTGATCTTCGGCCACAGCGGCTTTCTGCACCCGGTGCAGGGCGTGCGCCCGCCGGGCGGCGTGCACCTGTTCAACTACGCAGCCGACCTGGCGCGCTCACCCGACGGCCACTGGTGGGTGGTCAGCGACCGCACCCAAGCACCTTCGGGCGCGGGCTATGCGCTCGAGAACCGGCTGGTGGTTTCGCGCGTGTTCCCGCAGCTCTTCACCGACCTGAACGTGCAGCACCTCGCGTCGTTCTTCGCCGCGCTGCGCGACTCGCTGCTGCGCTGGGCGCCCAAGCCCGGCGTGGGCGAAGACGGGCCGCCGCTGGTCGTGCTGCTCACGCCGGGGCCGTACAACGAGACCTACTTCGAGCACGCCTTGCTGGCGCGCTATCTCGGCTTCCCGCTCGTCGAGGGCAGTGACCTGACGGTGCGCAGCGGCTGCGTCTGGATGAAGACCGTCGCCGGCCTGAAGCGCGTGCACGCCATCCTGCGCCGGCAAGACGACGACTACTGCGACCCGCTGGAGCTGCGCTCCGACTCGGCGCTCGGCGTGGCCGGCCTGACCGATTGCGCGCGGCGCGGCACGGTGCTCATCGGCAACTCGCTCGGCTCCGGCGTGCTCGAGTCCGGCGCGCTGCTCGGCTACCTGCCCGCGTTGAGCGAGCAGCTGCTCGGCGAGCCGCTGAAGCTGCCGTCGGTCGCGACCTGGTGGCTCGGCGAGCCGGCCGCCTTCGAAGACGCGTGGGCACGGCTCGACAAGCTCATCATCAAGCCGCTCGAACGCTCGGTGAAGGAGCCTGCGCTGTTCGGCGCCGACCTCTCGGCCGACGAGCGCGTGCTGCTGCGCGCACGTGTGGCGGCGCGGCCGCAGCGCTTCGTCGCGCAAGAGTGGGTGCATGTGTCGCAGGCGCCGATGCTCGAGCGCGGCGGCCACGGCGGGCGCGATGCGCTGACTGCGCGCACGGTCGGCCTGCGCGTGTTCGCAGTCGCCACGCCGAGCGGCTACCGCGTCATGCCCGGCGGCCTGACGCGCGTGGCGGTCGACGGCGACCCGCGCGTCATCGCCATGCAACGCGGCGGGCGCTCGAAGGACACGTGGGTGCTGTCGGGCACGCCGGTGAATGCCGCGTTCTCGCTGCTCACCACCACCGTCACGCCCGACACGCTGGTCGGTTCGCGCGTGAACCTGCCGTCGCGCGCGGCCGAGAACCTGTTCTGGTTCGGCCGCTACGGCGAGCGTTGCGATTCGGCCGCGCGCAGCCTGCGCGTGGCCATCGCCGGCGTGCTCGACAACACCGGCGAAGGCGCAGACGGCGTGGCACCGGCCATCGTGCTGGCGCAACGCCTGGGCCTGATCGACAGCGTCGAAGACGCGGGCGTGGGCCTGCTGCGCGCCGCCACCCACCCCGACGAAGCCTTGAGCCAGCGCCTGCGCCAGCTCGCGCGCGCGGCCTTCAACCTGCGTGACCGCATGTCGGCCGACAACTGGCGCACGCTGAACCAGCTTGCCGCCGACCCGGTGTTCCAGCGCGGCGCGGCGCTGCCGCTGGCGCTGAGCTGGCTCGACCGCGCGGTCACATCGATGATGACCTTGTCGGGCTTCGTGCTCGACGGCATGACGCGCGGCGTGGGCTGGCGCTTCCTGTCGCTCGGGCGGCGCATCGAGCGGCTCACGCACCTGTGCACCACGCTGCAGGTGGCCACCGACGAAGGCCGCACGCACGGCCTCGACTGGCTGCTCGACCTGACCGATTCGGTCGGCACCTACCGGCAGCGCTACATGGTGGCACCCGAATGGCTGCCAGTGCTCGACATGCTGCTGCGCGACGACACCAACCCGCGTTCGGTGGCGTTCCAGGTCAAGGGCCTGGCCGAGTTCGTGGCCAAGCTCGAGCTCGGCCACGGCCGCTTTGCGAGCGACGTGATCGCCCCCGCGCAAGCCGCGCTGCGCGACCTGCGCCCGCAAGACCTGCACCCCGAGAGCGCTGCTGTGGCCGCCGCGCTCGACCAACTGCGCCGCTGCGCGGCCGCCGTGTCCGACGAGTTGACCCTGAAGTTTTTCTCGCACGCCGCGTCACGCAGCGTGCTGTCCCTGGTCGCGTGATGGGTTTGGGAAAACAAAATGCTTCACCGCAGAGTCGCAGAGGACGCAGAGTTGCGCAGAGAAATGCAAGGCAAGTCTTCTTCTTTCCTCTGTGTTCCTCTGCGCCCTCCGCGCCTCTGCGGTGAATGAATTCAACACCCCCCCCATGAACCTCGCCCGCTACACCGTCGAGCACGAAACCCGCTACGCCTACACCGCGCCGGTGTCGCAGTCGTGGCAACTGGCGCGCCTGACGCCGCGGATGCTGCCGTGGCAGCACGTGGTGGCGCACTCGCTGACCATCGAACCGAGGCCCGATGAGCGCCGGGATGAGTTCGACTGCTTCGGCAACATGGTCACGCACTTCGGCCTGCACGGCGCGCACCGCGTGCTCAGCGTGCGCATGGAGTGCATGGTCGAGGTGAGCGAGCGGCCCGCCGCGCGGGTGGCCGGCACCGTGGAGGCTGGCGCCGGCCAGGCACCTGTGCAAACTCAGTTCCAGATGCAGATGCAATCCGAGCCGCTACCGGCCTGGGGCATGCAGTCGCAGATGCAGGGCGGGGGTGGGCAGCAGCAGTGGCAGCAGTCGGACTCGGCGGCGGCTTCGCCTGCACCGGAAGGCCAGGCCGGTGCGGCCGCATCGGCCCCCGCACCGCCGGGATGGGAAGCGGTACGCGAGGCCGTGCGCCGCCACCCGCAGCTCGACGGCCTGGCGCCGGCCCGCATGAGCGAGCCCACGCCGCTGGTGCCGCTCTCGGAAGGCGCGCGCGTTTACGCGCTCGCATCGTTCGCGCGCGGCCGGCCGTGGTTCGATGCGGTGGCTGACCTGATGCACCGCATCCATGCCGACTTCGAGTTTCAGCCCGGCGCAACGACCGTCAGCACCTCGGTCGACGAAGTGCTGTGGCAGCGCAGCGGCGTGTGCCAGGACTTCGCGCACCTGATGCTCGCCTGCCTGCGCGGCCTGGGCTTGCCCGCGCGCTATGTGTCGGGCTACCTGCTCACCGACCCGCCGCCAGGCATGCCGCGTCTGATGGGCGTCGACGCCTCGCACGCGTGGGTTGCGGCCTACTCGCCGCTGCACGGCTGGGTCGAGTTCGACCCCACCAACAACCAGCTCGCCGACACCCGCTACATCACGCTCGCCTGGGGCGCCGATTTCGCCGACGTGGTGCCGCTGCGCGGCGTGATCCTGGGGGGTGGGGAGCAGCGGATGAGTGTGTCGGTGAGTGTGATGCCGGGCTAAACATCGTAGAAAACTCAAAAACGACGTGTGACCCTCGCAATCCGGCCCTTGTGTAAGTCGCCGAAGACTGCCGCTGCACAAACCCACCGTGCCGGTCTACTTGATGGCTCACTCCCGCCTTGGGTGCGCCTGGGGGAACTCAGCCGCAATGTCGATCAGCCGCTGGATGTTCGCGTGATTGCGTATCCCCAGCCGCTGGGCGACTCCTCGGGCACTTTCGCCCTGCATCATTGCAGCCACTCCAACGCGATTTATCGAAACCAGCTCCAACTCGGCGACCAGACGCGGAGACGAGACGCCCAACCGGCGGGCCACCTGCTCAACGTTCTCGCCTCGGGTCACGGCATGGATTCCGACCGTATCCACAGCGTGGGCTTCCAGGTCGCGGATCGCGTCCGTCGTGTTGGGGATGTTGAGCTCCCGCATGGTTTCACGCACATGACGCCCTTGCGACACCGCATGACGCGCGCCGTGGTGGTACAGCTGGTGAATGCTGGCGGCATTTGAGATACCCAATCGCGCGACCACGGCAGCAGGCGCCTCACCCCTGGCGACATCCCGAACGCCGACGTTCGCAGTCGCAAACCATTCCAAAAAGTTACGTTGGATTTCGCTGGCGATGCCCATGCGCTCGGCGACTGCCGGAACGCTTTCGCCTTGTCTCAGGGCCTGATGGGCACGGGGCAGGGCAAGCCGCTCAAGGGTGTGCATCGCCGCGGGGCCGGAGATCGCCAATCGCTGAGCCACAGCCTGGACGTTCTCACCCGCGGTGACGGCGGTGCTGGCCGCGCCATTGGTGCCGACCAGTCCGGCCTCACGGCGGTCCAGCCCGTGGGCGCCCGCGCCAGCAGCGAGTCGCAGTTCATCAAGCAGCGCGTTCGACTCGCCTTGAGTGTCTAAGGCGAGGAAGGCTCGAATCGCCTGATCTTGGTCAATCGGCGCAAGCGCAAGGAGGCGTCCCCCGAGCGCAACCAGTGCCGGCACCTGGAGCTCGGGTGGCAGGGCCTGGACCGACCGTGGGGCCATATCCGGCGTCGCGCCGAGCCCGAGCACTTCGTTGAACTGTGCCAGCCTCGTGACGTTGGGCGCGTGCTGCGCCACGATCCTGGCGGCACGAAGTTGGGGACCAATCGCCGTTGCAATGGCGTGGTTGTGAACATTCCCGAGGCCTATGAGGTCGGCCGGAGCCAACCAGTTGGCAACCTCGCTGTGGACCAAGTCTGGCATGTCCTCGAGTCGCTGCGCGGTACGCGCGGGCCACGCTACTGGCGCCGGTCGGGAGGGCTGCCGTTCGGAAAGCTCACGCAGCACCGTCTGTACCAGACGAGCGGGCGGCACGCCCGACGGGCGGCGCTCACCTGCCGCCACCACGACGCTGGAATCGTGGCCAGCGACAGGTGCCTGAATCGGCTGGGGAGAAGCGGGCCGGGAAGCGTTTGGCGATGGCGTCGTGGAACGTTGGATGGGGTTCGTCATTGGGTCTTCGATGTGATTTGGGCGCTGCTAGGGCCAGCTCGAGCTCCTTCACAGCGACTCATGCATCAGCCGCTGCACATTAGCCGACACCGGCGCACAAGCCCCTCCATGCGAGCGAAGCTTCTTGCGAAGTGGCGAAGGTCAGCACTCGGTTGGAACGAGCGCACCCGGCTGGCGAAGCCAAGTCGACGAGCCGTCGCGTCATGCCGATTGGTGATGGGCTTGGCTGCATCCCCCAACGAGGGGCAGCCCGGTCGGGGGGGGCCCGCGTTTCCCCCGACATCCCGCCCTCGGCGGGATGTTCGGGCCGCAGCTCGGCCGCAACACTGAGCCCCATCGAATCACCCGATGGAGACGCTCAGATGGCCCGCTTTCATTGCCTCATCCGCCCGTTCACCGCGTTCGTTGATCGGCATGCCGTGGTGTCGCCGAACACGTTGCGGGCACTGCGCGCACTGCGCCTCGACGACGCTGGCGACGCTGGCGACGGCGCCGAAGCGCCCGGCCCGCACGGCCCCGGCTGGTTCGATTCGAGTTGGGAGCTGGTGCGTGGCCTCGACGTGCGCGAAGGCCTGCCGGGCGACGCCGGGGTGTACGAGTGGCTCGACGTGTGCCTTCGGTTTGACGCTGCCGTGCCGACCGCCGCAGCCACTGCCGCGTCCGCAGCCACCATCGCGTTTCAGCGTGGGGTGCGGGCCGGGTCTTTCGCCAGCTCGCGCGCCACCGCCTCGCCCACGTCGATCACCGCCATCGCGTAGTAGCTCGACCAGTTGTAGCGCGTGATCGCATAGAAGTTCTGCGTGCCCGCCACGTAGCTCGGCGCGGCGTCGCCGTTCTGCAGTTCGACGAGTGCCAGCTTGCCTTCATGGGCGAGCGCGGTATCGGCCAGCCTGGCACCGCGCTGCACGAACTCTTGTGCGCTGAAGCTGGGCAGGATGTCGGGGCCGAGCAGCGCGGCGCGCTCGGTCGCGTCGACCGGTGCGGCCACGTCGAAGCGCGTCGGCTGGCCGCGCTGCCAGCCGAACTCGGCCAGGTAGTGCGCCACGCTGCCGATCACGTCGGCTGCGTTGTTGCGCAGGTCGACGTGGCCGTCACCGTCCATGTCGACGGCGTACTTGTTGAAGCTCGACGGCATGAACTGCGGCATGCCCATGGCGCCTGCGAAGCTGCCCTTCGCTTGCAGCGGGTCGAGCCCTTCGCTCTTGCACAGCACGAAGAACTGCTCCAGCTCGTCGCGGAAGAACGGGCTGCGGTCCTTGCGGCCGCTGGGGAAGTCGAATGCAAGCGTGGCGAGCGCGTCGATGACGCGGAAGCTGCCCATCTGCTGGCCATAGATCGTCTCGACGCCGACGATGCCGACCACGATCTCGGGCGGCACGCCGTAGAGCTGTTCCGCGAGCTTCAGCCACTTCTCGTTCGCGCGCCAGAACGCCACGCCCGCGCGAACGCGCACCGGCTCGACGAACCTCGCGCGGTAGGCCGCCCAGTTCTTCGCGGTGCCGGCCGGCGGCGGCATGATGAAGCGCGCCACGCTGGGCATGAAGCGCGCCTGCTGCAACGCGGCCTGCACGTCGGCGGCGTCGAGCCCGCGCCGCTCGGCGAGTTCGGTTGCGAAGCGCATCACGTCGTCGCGGCGGCCGTAGGTGACGACGTCGGGCGCGCCGTCGTTCTGGACGTTGACTGCGCGGGCCCGCTTCGCGGCGTTGGCAGGTGGCGCCCCGAGCGCCATGGCACTCAGCACGATGGCGATGAGCCGGGATGTCGAAAGGCTTGGCATGGCGGTCGGGACTGGTTCTTTGATTGATCGGTGACAGGCTGCTAACGCGTCGCTAGCGGGCCGCAAGCTGCCGCGCGCACGACCTGACGGCCCGCGTCACGCGCACATCGGGTGCGGTGATCGCCCCGCGGTCGTAGCGCTGGCGTTCCAACGCGTCGATTTGGTTCGCGAGTGGCTCGCCAGCCGCGCCGAACCGGCCGCGCACCCGCGCCGCCAGTACGCGCGGAGAGTCGGCCGCAGCGGCGGGGATGCCGAGCGACTGCAGCGCACGATGCAAGGCAAGCCGCTGGCGCACCCAGGGGTCGATGCGGTGGCGGTCCCACCAGGCCCAGGCGGCGCCGGCCAGCGCCAGCGTGCTGAGCGCGCCGATGAGCAGCAGCGCCATGTCTTCCCAGCTCGGGCTGTCGAAGCCCAGGTTCTTCATCACCTGCAGTTGCTGGCCGCGCGAATAGTTGAGCACCCACTGGTTCCAGCGGTTGTTCATGGCCTCCCAGCCCTGGCGCAGGTTCGCGAGCAATGCCGGGTTCATGGTGCCGAGCGCACCCGCCACCAGCCCCTGTGGCGGTGCCAGGCGGCTGCCGCGGGTGATGCGGTCGGGTGCGACGGCCGCCGTCGGGTCGGCCCGAACCCAGCCGGTGCCCGGCTCCCAGTATTCGGCCCAGGCGTGGGCCGAACTCTGGCGCACCACGTGGTAGCCGTCGACCGGCAGCGGGTCGGCGCCCTGGTAGCCGGTGACCACGCGCGCGGGCACGTCCAGCGCGCGCATCACCACCACGAAGGCCGCCGCGAAGTGCTCACAGAAGCCTTCGCGCCGGTCGAGCCAGAACTCGTCGATGGCATTGCGGCCGTACTCGCCAGGCGCCAGCGTGTAGCTGAAGCCTTGGGTGCGAATGTGCTGCAGCAGCATCTGCGCGAGCACCCGGCCGCCGGCGGTGGCGTAGGCCGGGTCGCGCCGCACCGCAGCGGCCCAGGCCAGCGTGCGCGGGTTGAAGCTCGGCGGGAGCATCAACTCTTCTTCGAGGTCGGCATTGCGCGCCGTGGGGCCGTGTTTGAACGCGATGTGCGCGTCGGCCTCGAAGCGCAGGCGCTCGGTGACGGGGCGGTTCACCAGCCATTGCAGGTCGGTCATGCCGAACACGCGCCAGCCTTCGACCTGCGGTGCGGCGGTGGTGGCTTCGAGCAGCGGCAACACCGGCAGGCGCAGCGGCTCGAGCGTCATCTCGTAGTGCAGTGCCGGCCCCGCCACGCGCAGGTTGCCCGGTCGCCGCAAGATGGGCGGCAGCGGCTGCCATTCGGCGCCGTCGAAACGGGTCAGCACGGGGCCGCGGAAGTACAGCGCATCGGGCGGCGGCGGCGGGCCGTCGAAGCGGATGAGCAGGGCGATGCTGTCGTCGGTCGCCACCTCGGCCACCGAGCCCATGCGCATGCTGTTCGACAAGCCGGTCTTGCCGGTGCTGTCGTGCGGCACACCCCACAAGGGGCCGATGCGTGGGAACAGCACGAACATCAGCGCCATCAGCGGCGCACCGAGTAAGGCGGTGCGCGCGGCCAGCCCCGAGGCCTGGCGCAGGCTGGGCTGGCCAACCGGCAGGTGCGCGAGCACCAGTGCAGTCAGCAGGCCCCACACCGACACCAGCATCGCCACCGCCACCGCCAGCGACTGCGAATACAGGAAGTGCGTGAGGATCAGGAAGAAGCCGAGGAAGAACACCACGAACGCGTCGCGGCGTGCGCGCAGTTCCAGCGTCTTGAGCGCCATCAGCGCCACCGCCATCGTGACGCCGGGCTCCTTGCCGAGCAGGGTTCGGAACGACCAGAACGTGAGGGCGGCCGCCACCATCAAGACCGCCACCAGCACCCAGCGGTTGGGCAGTGTGCCACCGGTGAGCGCGAGCCGGGTGCGCCACAGCAGCACGGCGGCGGTGAGCGCGGTGCACCATGCCGGCAGGTGCGAGATATGCGGCAGCACCGTCCACGCGATCACACCGATCAGGAAGAGCGTGTCGCGCGCTTCGCGTGGCAGGTTGGTCCAGCCCGGCCACGCGCCGCGCTTGGGCGCTGCGCTGGTCGCCGTCATGCCCACAGCGCCAACGCGCGCAGGCACTCGCGCCGGTGCGCGTCGCCCACCGAGGGCGGCCACTCGCGGCCGGGCAGGCGCAGGCCATGCGACATGCCGGCGCGGTTTGCGGCGAGCAGCCACGCGGTCAGGCGCGACAGCCGCGCCTCTGGCGCAAGGCTGCCACAGGCCTGCCAGTCGAGCCACAGTTCGCGCTGTGCTGCAGCGCTGGTGTCGCGGCTGACGAGCTCGCCGCCGGCTTCCAGCGTCTTGGCGGCGCTGCGCCATGCGATCAGCTTCATCGGGTCGCCGCGCCGGTAGGCGCGCACGCCTTCGACTTCGCCGCTGTCGGTGCTGCGTGCCGCGCTCGGCCCGCCGCCCACCAGCCGCGCCGCAGGCAATGGCGCGGCCGGGCTTTCGGGCTGCGGGTAGACGAGCAACAGCGCCGCCGGCCGCCACACGGCCCAGGTGCGGAACAGCCCGAGCGGGAAGCGTGTTTCCACGCTCAACGTGGGCAGCTCGTGCAGGCCGCGCCGCGCCGGCACGAAGCTCACCTGCGCCGGTGCCTGGCCGAGCGCCGGCACGTTGATCCAGCTCAGCGCGTGCTCGGGCTCACTCGCGACCTTGATGCCGATGCCGAAGCGCGCCGCACCCGGGCTGGTCAGCACCACATCGAGCCCCGCAGCCGCGCCCGCGAATACCGGTGCGGGCGGCTTGATGTGCAAGGTCAGGCCACGCAGCGTGGCGTGCGTGAGGTGCATCGACACCACGCCACTGCCGGCCAGCAGGAAGGTCAGCACATAGCCCAGGTTCAACTGGTAGTTGATCGACGCGAGCAGCAGCACGACCAAGGTCACGCCGAACAGCAAGCCCGCGCGCGTGGGCAGGATGTAGACGTTGCGCTGCGTCAGCAGCAACGTGTCGGTGCGCGGCGCACGTGATGCGAGCCACGCCCGAAAGCGCTCACGGGCGAAGGCAATGGGGCTGCGAGCGAGGGGCGAAGAAATTGAAGTCATTCACCGCAGAGTAAAGGAGTTGGCCGAGGAGCGCAGGGTAAGAGTTTCATTGAATTCCTCTGCGCTCCTCCGCCTACTCCGCCCCTCTCAAGCAAATGTGGCTTTGCCACTTTGCTTGACCCCTGGGGGCGGAAATGCCGTAGGCATTTCCTGGGGGGCTCTGCGGTGTAGTATTCATTCGGCATTTCAAGGCAATGCGACGGCTTCGATCATCGCCCGCACCTGCTCGACCCGGCCGCGGCCGGCGCCGGCGACGGGGACGAGGCGGTGCGCGATGGTCTGGGGCAGCACGTACTGCACGTCGTCGGGTGCCACGTAGTCACGCCGGCCGAGCAGTGCCCGCGCGCGGGCGGCGCGCAGTACCGCAATGCCGGCGCGCGGGCTCAGGCCCTCGGTGAACCAGCGGCCCGAACGCGTGGCGGCGATCAGGGCCTGCAGGTAGTCGAGCAGCGCCTCTGATGCATGCACTTGCTGCACCGCCTTCTGCGCCACCACCAGCTCGGGCGGTGTCATCACGGCGTGCAGGCCGTGGATGGCTTCGCGCCGGTCCTGCCCGGCCAGCAGCGCGCGCTCGCTCAACTGGTCGGGGTAGCCGAGCGTGATGCACATCAGGAAGCGGTCGAGCTGCGACTCGGGCAGCGGGTAGGTGCCGAGCTGGTCGCTCGGGTTCTGTGTGGCGATCACGAAGAACGGCTCGGGCAACGCGCGGGTCTCGCCCTCGACGGTGACCTGGTGCTCCTCCATCGCCTCCAGCAAGGCGCTCTGCGTCTTCGGCCCGGCGCGGTTGATCTCGTCGG
>JANNBF010000080.1:0-11894 GCA_031385155.1 Rhizobacter sp. | reverse complement strand
GGGCAGGCGGACGGTTGTGCCTTGACGAACGCGTCGAGCGCCATGCACTCGCCGAACACGCGCATCACGGTGGGCACGTGGTCGAGCCGGCAATCCATGCGCTGGGCGTTGAAGATCTGCGGCACCAGCACGCAGTCGGCCAGCGTCGGCGTGTCGCCGACACAGAAGCGCCCCGTCAACGGGCTGGCTGCGAGTTGCCGCTCGACCACGTCGAGGCCGGTCTCGACCCAGTGCTTGTACCAGCGGTTCTTGTCGTCTTCGCTGACCTTCATCTCGTTGACCAGGAAGCGTAGTACGCGCAGGTTGTCGAGCGGGTGGATTTCGCAGGCGATGTCCTGCGCCAGCGCGCGGATGCGGGCGCGGGTCAGCGCGTTGCCCGGCAGCAGCGCAGGTTCGGGGTGGGTCTCGTCGAGGTACTCGATGATCGCCATCGACTGCGTGAGGTGCTCGCCACCGTCGACCAGCATCGGTACCAGCGCCGCAGGCGCCATGTCGCTGAACGGTGGCTTCAGCTGTTCGCCGCGCACCAGATGAACCGGCAGGTACTCGTAGCTCAAACCCTTGAGCGCCAGCGCGATGCGCACCCGAAACGATGCCGATGAACGGAAGTAGTTGTAGAGCTGCATGTCGGTGTTTCCCTTGCGCGCCGACTATGCGGCCACGATCTGAACTTGCAACGAGCCGATGCCGTCGATGCTGGCCACGAGCGTGTCGCCGACCACCACCGCCGCCACGCCGTCGGGCGTGCCGGTGAAGATCAGGTCGCCGGGTGCCAGCGTCCACGCCCGCGACAGGTGCTCGATGATCTCGGGCGCGCTCCAGATCAACTTGCCCAGCGTGCTGGCCTGACGTTTGGCGCCGTTCACGTCGAGGTTGATGACGGTGGCGGCAGTCAGGTCGCAATCGGCCGCACGGCGGATCGGCCCGATCGGCGCCGACTCTTCGAAGCCCTTGCCCACGCACCACGGCCGGCCCAGCGTCTTGGCTTCGTTCTGCTGGTCGCGGCGCGTCATGTCCAGCCCCACCGCGTAGCCGAACACGTGATCGAGTGCCGATGCGGCAGGGATATCGCGCCCGCCGGTGCCGATGGCCACGACGAGTTCCAACTCATGGTGCAGGTTGGTCGTGAGCGACGGGTAGTGCATGCGGCCGACCGCGCCTTCCGCCACCGGCAGCACCGCATCGCCCGGCTTGAGAAAGAAGAACGGTGCCTCGCGGCCGCTGTGGCCCATCTCGATGGCGTGCTCGACGTAATTGCGGCCGACGCAGTAGATGCGGCGCACCGGGAACAGCGCAGTCGCGTCGGTGCCTTGAACGGGAACTGCGGGCGTGGCGGCAGGCGCAATCACATAGGTCATCGGGTGGTCCAGAACATGCCGTTTTTCACAGGCTCACGGCGGTTGAAGAAGGCCCGGAATGATGCCACGCAGCTCCGCGCATCGAGCCGCTTCAAACGGCCGCTTCAACACACCGCGCCGCTACACTCGCCTGCATGTCGACAGCCCCTCACAGCATGCTCATTCCACGCAGCTTCAAGCACTGCAAGGCCTGTGGCGCCGAGGTGCGCTACAGCGTGCCGGCCGGCGACAACCGCGAGCGCGCCACCTGCACCGCTTGCCACACGGTGTTCTACGAGAACCCGCTGAACGTGGTGGGCACGGTACCGGTCTGGGGCGAGCGCGTGCTGCTGTGCCGGCGCAACATCGAACCGCGCTTCGGGTTCTGGACCCTGCCCGCCGGCTTCATGGAACTCGGCGAGACCGTGGCCCAGGGTGCGGCCCGCGAGACCGATGAAGAAGCCGGTGCCCAGTTCGAGCTCGAAGGCCTGCTCAGCGTGCTCAGCGTGATGCGCGTCGGCCAGGTTCACATCTATTTCCGCGCGCGCCTGTTGAGCGACGTGTTCGCCCCCGGCCCCGAAACCATCGAGGCCCGCCTGTTCACCGAAGACGAGATCCCCTGGGACGAGCTCGCCTTCCGCACCGTGCGCGACACGCTGAAATACTTCTTCGCCGACCGCCGTGCGGGTCAATTCGGCGTGCACTGTGCCGATATCGCCTGACATGTACTGAAGCAGCGCACCCAGGCCACCCCGGCGCCATGACCGCACCCCTTGTCGTTGAACCGCTCGACACGCCGCCCCGGCTGCGCGAAGACCTGATTCACCCCGACCCGCTGCTCGACTGCCTGGTCGAGGTGTGCCGGCTGCACGGGCAAGCGGCGACCCGCGCGTCGCTGTCGGCGTCGCTGCCCGTCGTGGGCGGGCGCTTGTCGCTGGAACTCGCCGAGCGTGCAGCCGCGCGCGCCGGCATGGCCACCAAACTGCAGCGTGTGCCCATCGCTCAGATCGACGCGGCCGCACTGCCCTGCATCCTGATCCTGAGAGACAACCAAGCCTGCGTGCTGATGGGGCTGGACGCCGCCACCGGCGATGCCCGCGTGCTGCTGCCCGAAACCGGCCAGGGCTCGTTGACGCTGACCGCAGTCGACCTGGCGCAGCGCAGCACAGGCATCGTGCTGTTCGTGCGGCCGCACTTCCGCTTCGATGCGCGCACGCCCGGCCGCGCGGCTGGCGCTGGCGGTGACGCCGCGCAGCCCGGCGCATCAGCGACACCGCGATCAAGGCACTGGTTCTGGGGCGCGCTGCTGCAACAGCGCTTCGTCTACCGCGACGTGCTCTGGGCCGCATTGCTCATCAACGTCTTCGCCCTCGCCTTCCCGCTGTTCTCGATGAACGTGTACGACCGCGTGGTGCCGAACAACGCGGTCGAAACGCTCTGGGCCCTGGCCGTCGGCGTGGTGCTGGTGCTCGGCGCCGACCTCTTCATGCGCCTGCTGCGCAGCCACTTCGTCGACGAGGCCAGCGCGCGGGTCGACGTGCAGATCTCGGCCAAGCTGATGGAAAAGGTGCTGGGCATGCGGCTCGAACACCGGCCCGAATCGGTGGGCTCGTTCGCGTCGAGCCTGCGCGGCTTCGAGCAGGTGCGCGACTTCATCGCGTCGGGCACCGTCACGGCACTGATCGACCTGCCGTTCGCGCTGCTGTTCGTGCTGGTGATGTTCTGGATCTCGCCGTGGCTGGCCATCCCCGTGATCGTGGTCGGCCTCACGATCCTGGCCTTGGGCTACGTGCTGCAGGCGCGGCTGCAGGAACTCGCCGAAACCACCTACCAAGCCGGCGCGTTGCGCAACGCCACCTTGATCGAGAGCCTGACCGGCATCGAGACCATCAAGTCGCAAGGCGCCGAGGGCGTGGTGCAGGCCAAGTGGGAGCGCACCAATGCGTTCCTCGCGCGCACGAACGTGAAGATGCGTGCGCTGTCGTCGAGCGCGATGTATGCCACGAGCACGCTGTCGCAACTCGTCACGGTGGCCATCATCATCATCGGCGTCTACCTGATCCGCGAGCGCGAGCTGACGATGGGTGCGCTCATTGCCTCCAGCATGCTGGCCTCGCGCGCGCTGGCGCCGGCCGGGCAGATCGTCGGCCTCCTGATGCAGTACCAGGGCGCGCGGACGGCGATGGACAACCTGAACAAGGTGATGGACAAACCCGTGGAGCGCCCGCTCGGCCAAAGCTATGTGGAGCGGCCGCAACTGCGCGGTGACATCGAATTCCGCAACGTCAAGTTCGCCTACCCCGGCCGGCAAGAGGCCGCACTCGACGGCATGAGCTTCAAGATCGCTGCCGGCGAGCGCGTGGCGCTGATCGGCCGCGTGGGCTCGGGCAAATCGACGATCCAGCGCCTGATGATGGGCCTGTACCAGCCGACCGACGGTGCGGTGCTGCTCGACGGCATCGACCTGCGCCAGCTCGACCCCGCCGACGTGCGCCGCAACTGCGGCTATGTGTCGCAGGACGTGACGCTCTTCTACGGCACGCTGCGCGAGAACATCGCCTTCGGCCTGCCCTTCGCCGACGATTCGGCCATCGTCGCGGCCGCTGAAGTGGCGGGCATGACCGAGCTCGTGAACCGCCACCCGCGCGGCTTCGACATGCCGGTGGGCGAGCGCGGCGAATCGCTCTCGGGCGGGCAGCGCCAGAGCGTGGGCCTGGCCCGCGCCATCCTGCACAACGCACCGATCCTGTTGCTCGACGAGCCGACCAGCGCGATGGACTTCTCGACCGAAGCGCAGATCACGAACCGCGTGAACGCCTTCGCACAAGACAAGACCGTGGTGCTGGTGACGCACCGCACCTCGATGCTCGCGATGGACACGCGCGTGATCGTGGTCGACGGCGGCCGCATCGTGGCCGACGGCCCGCGCGACCGCATCATGGAAGCGCTGCAGACGGGGCGCATTGCGAAGGCGGCATGAACTCGATCACCACCTTCATCCAGCGTCTGCTGACCGGCAACAACAGCGCCGACAGCGCACCCGGCGCCACCGGTGACACGCGCCCCGCCGACCGCGCCGGCTTCCGCAGCTTCGAGCTCGAAGCGAACGAGGTCATGTCGCGCTCCAAAACGCAGCGCGCCCAGCTCATCGTGCGCTCGGCCGTCGTCGTGCTGCTGATGCTGATCGTGTGGGCCGCGCTCGCCCGCGTCGATGAAATCACGAAGGGCGACGCGCGCGTGATTTCGTCCAAGCAACTGCAGCTGGTGCAGTCGTTCGATGGCGGCGTGGTCTCCGAGATCCTCGTCAAGGAAGGTCAGGTGGTCGAGAAAGACCAGTTGCTGCTGAAGATCGACGAGACCCGCGCTACTTCGGGCGTGCGCGAGAGCGCAGCGCAGGGCTTTGCGTTGCGCGCCCGCCAGGCGCGGTTGCGGGCGCTGGCCGAGGGCACGAGCTTCCAGCCACCGCCACCCGGCGAGAGCGCCGATGAGCGCCGAATCGTCGATGAAGAGCGGCGCTTGTACGAGACGCGCGTGTCCGAGCTGAACACCTTGCTCGCGATCAACCAGCAGCAGTTGCAGCAGCGCCAGCAAGAGCTCGGCGAGATGCGATCGCGCAAGTCGTCAGCCGAACGCAGCCTGGACCTGAGCCAGCAGGAGCTGACCAAGACGAAGCCGCTGCTGGCGAGCGGCGCGGTCTCGGAAGTCGACATCCTGCGGCTCGACCGCGAAGTCTCGAAGGCGCGTGGTGAGGTCGAGCAGACGGGTTCGCAGATCGCCCGCGTGCAAGCCTCGATCGGCGAGGCGCAGCGCAAGATCCAGGAGACCGAGCTGACCTTCCGCAACGAGGCGCGCAAGGAGATGGCCGACGTGATGGGCAAGCTCAACGCGTTGAACCAGGGTGCGGTCGCGCTGAACGACAAGGTCGACAAGTCGCAGATCAAGAGCCCCGTGCGCGGCCGCGTGCAGCGCCTGCTCGCCAACACCGTGGGCGGCGTGGTGCAGCCCGGCAAAGACATCGTCGAGATCGTGCCGCTCGACGACATGCTGGTGCTCGAAGCCAAGGTGCTGCCGAAAGACATTGCCTTCATCGCACCGGGCCAGGCGGCCACGGTCAAGTTCACGGCGTACGACTTCTCGATCTACGGCGGCATGGTGGCGCAGGTCGAGAACATCAGCCCGGACACGGTGGTCGACGAACGCGGCAACGCGTTCTACCTGGTGCGTGTGCGCACGACGCAGGCGCGCTTCAGCGAGAAGATGCCGATCATCCCCGGCATGACGGCGGAAGTGGACATCCTGACGGGCAACAAGACCGTCATGTCGTACCTGCTCAAACCGGTGCTCAAAGCCCGCGCCTACGCACTGCGCGAGCGCTGACGCAAAGCAGCCCACGGCCGGCGGCGAGAGCACCCGGCCGTGGGCCAGGTTGGCCAGGTCGACCACTCAAAACATTCGCTCAGGTTCGCGCCAGCCCGGCCGACAACCCGAAGAACAGGTGAACCTCGCGTGCCCGCGACGCGTGCGCTATGCGCCGGATTTTTGGCAAAGCGGTGACCCTGTTCACGAAACCAAACGTTCCTGCGGCACTTAGCGCGCTGGGCCTCCGGTACGCTCCCTCATCCCCGCAATTGCAGTCAGCAAGGCCACTCCATGCCCACCATCATCCAGACGTTCCAAGGCAGAGTCAGCGGCTTGTGGGGTGCTGCCAGCATGCGGGGGGCGGACGGCAAGATGCGGGTGCTCAAGATGGGCGACATCGTCCACAAGGGCGATGTGATCCTGACCTCGCAGGACGGCATCGTTCAGCTCAGCCCGGACGATTCGGCGACGGCGGCCACCGCGGCCACGCGCATCGGCCAGGCCGTGCCGCCGGCGACCGAGATCGACCGTGTCATCACCGGCTTGAACGACGCCAGCCCGCAAGACGCACCGGCCGCCGGCCTGGCGGCCGACGGTGGCGCCGGCGAGTTGTTCGCCGGCCTGCGGGTCGACCGCATCACCGAGCCGGTCACGCGACTCGGCCTGGCGCAGCCCATCAATACCGGCAACGTGCTGTTCGACGTGCGCGGCCTCACGCCGTCCGTGTCGCCCGA
Source organism: Rhizobacter sp. (assembly GCA_031385155.1). Lineage (GTDB taxonomy): Bacteria > Pseudomonadota > Gammaproteobacteria > Burkholderiales > Burkholderiaceae_C > LMDS01. The sequence continues at coordinate 5,464 of JANNBF010000080.1, read as the reverse complement.
GCTGCTGAACCCCACGGCCACCCCGCTGGTGGCGGCTTCGTCGAGCATCAGCGCCACCGAAGAAGGCCAGACGGTCGGCCTCGGCCTCGCGGCACCGACGGGCGCCAGCGCGGCGGCGGTCATCACCGTCACGCAGCTGCCGTTGATCGGGCAACTCGTGAAGGCTGACGGCAGCGCTGTCTCGGTTGGCGCGGTGCTCACGCCCGCCGACCTCGTCGGCCTGAAGTACGTGCCGCCAGCCGACTACAACGGCACGTCGCCCATCGGCGACTTCGGCTACACCGTGACCGATGGTGGCCGCAGCGCCAGTGGCAGCGTCGCCATCGCAGTGATCGCCGTCAACGATGCGCCGGTGGCCAATGCCGACAGCGCGACGCTGCTCGAAGACACACCGGCCAGCGGCAACGTGCTGACGAACGACCGCGATGTCGACAGCCCGAGCCTGCGCGTCACGCAGTTCCAGATCGGCGGCAACACCTTCACCCCCGGCGGCAGCGCTGTGCTGGCCGGCGTGGGCACGCTCGTCATCAATGCCGACGGCAGCTACACCTTCACGCCCGCGCCCAACTACAACGGCCCGGTGCCGGTGGCGACTTACACCGTGAGCGACGGCACCGCCACGTCCACGGGTACGTTGAGCCTCGCCATCACGCCGGTCAACGACACGCCGGCACCGGTCAACGACACCGCCGCCACGCCGATCAACACGCCGGTCACCGTGGCCGTGCTCGCCAATGACCGTGACGTTGACGGCGACCCGCTCAGCCTGACCGGCGCCGTGCTGGCGAACCCGGCCCAAGGCAGCATCACGATCAACCCGGACGGCACGCTCAGCTTCACGCCGGCCGCGAACGTGGTCGGCCCGGTGGTCGTGAGCTACACCGTGTCTGACGGTCACGGCGGCAGCGCGACTGCGAGCCTGACGATCAACGTGGGCACCAACACGCCGCCCGATGGCAGCGACGCCACGCGCACGCTGCCTGAAGACGGCCGCTACGCCATGAGCGTGGCCGACCTCGGCTTCAAGGACGCCGACGCCGGCCAGACGCTCACGAACGTGCGCATCGATACCCTGCCCGGCGCCGGCACGCTGCTGCTGAACGGCGTGGCGGTGACCGCAGGCACGGTGGTCAGCGCCGCCGATGTGGCCGCCGGCAAGCTGGTGTTCGTGCCCGCCGCCAACGGCAACGGCGCGCCCTACGCCAACATCGGCTTCAGCGTGCAAGACAGCGCGGGCGGCTTCGACACCACGCCGAACACCTTGACCCTGAACGTCACGCCGGTCAACGACGCGCCGGTGGCGGTGGGCGACACCGGCACCGCGCTCGAAGACACGCCCTTGCTCGGCAACGTGCTCGCGAACGACACCGATGTGGACGGCAACGCGCTCACCATCACGCAGTTCGTGATCGGCGGCAACACCTTCGCCGCCGGCAGCACCGCCGCGTTGGCCGGCGTGGGCACGCTCGTCATCAACACCGACGGCAGCTACACCTTCACGCCCGCGCCGAACTACAACGGCCCGGTGCCGACCGCCACCTACACGGTGACCGACGGCACGGTCACGCAAACCGCCACGCTAGCGCTCGCCATCACGCCGGTCAACGATGCGCCGGTGGCGGCCGACGACCTGGCCTCCACACCCATCAACGCGCCCGTCATCGTGGCTGTGCTCGCGAACGACACCGACGCGGAGCGCGACACGCTGACCGTCAGCAACCCGACCGTCGCGAACCCGAGCCAGGGCACGGTGGTGCTCAACCCGAACGGCACGCTGACCTTCACGCCCGCGCCCAACTTCACCGGCACCACGACCATCAGCTACACCGTGTCGGACGGCAATGGCGGCACGAGCACCGCGACCGTCACCGTCAACGTGGGCAACAACACGCCGCCCACGGGTGCCGACAGCACGCAGACGCTGGCTGAAGACACGACCTACACCGTGCGCGCCACCGACTTCGGCTTCACCGATGCCGATGCCGGCCAGGTGCTGGCCAATGTGCGCATCGACACCCTCCCCGTTGCCGGCACCCTGCTGCTCAACGGCGTGGCCGTGGTGGCCGGCAGCGTGGTCAGCGCGGCCGACGTGGCCGCTGGCAAGCTGGTCTTCGTGCCGGCGCCCGATGGCAACGGCGCGCCGTATGCGAGCTTCGGCTTCAGCGTGCAAGACAACGCTGGCGCGTTCGACACTACGCCCAACACGCTGACGCTGAACGCCACGCCGGTGAACGACGCGCCGGTGGCGCGCGCCGACGCATCGACCGGCCTCGAAGACACGCCGCAGTCCGGCAACGTGCTCGCCAACGACAGCGATGTCGATGGCAACGCACTGAGCGTCACGCAGTTCAGCATCGGCGGCAACACGTTCGCGGCAGGCAGCCCGGCCGTGCTGGCCGGTGTGGGCACGCTCGTCATCAACGGCGACGGCAGCTACACCTTCACGCCCGCACCGAACTACAACGGCGCCGTGCCCGTGGCGATCTACACGATGACCGACGGCACGGTCACGCAGACCGCCACGCTGACGCTCGCGCTGACGCCGGTGAACGACGTGCCGGTGACCACAGCCGACGCCGGCGCGGGCCTGGAAGACCAGCCGCAGAACGGCAACGTGCTCGCCAACGACAGCGATGCCGACGGCACCGCGCTCACCGTCACGCAGTTCGTGGTCGGCGGCAACACCTTCGCGGCCGGCACACCGGCGGTGCTGCCAGGCGTGGGCACGCTCGTGATCAACGCCGACGGCAGCTACACCTTCACGCCACTGCCCGACTACAACGGCCCGGTGCCGGTGGCCACCTACACCGCCACCGATGGCACCGCCCCGCAGACCGGCACGCTGACCCTGAGCGTCACGCCGGTGAACGACGCGCCCGTGGCGCGCAATGACGCTGCCGTCACGCTCGAAGACACGCCGGTCGTGGCCGACGCCGCGCACGGCCTGCTCGCGAACGACAGCGACGTGGACGCCGGCACCACGCTCAGCGTCACGCAGTTCAGCGTTGCCGGCGTCGCCGGCACCTTCGCGGCCGGCACCACCGCAACCATTCGCGGCGCAGGCACCTTGCTGGTCAACGCCGACGGCTCGTACACCTTCACGCCCGCCGCCAACTTCAACGGCGCGGTACCCGTGGCGAGCTACACCGTGTCGGACGGCCAGGTGACGAGCACGGCGACCCTGTCGCTCAGCGTCACGCCGGTGAACGACGCGCCTGTGGCCGGCAACGACCTGGCCACGACCCCCATCAACACGCCAGTGGCCGTGGCCGTGCTCGCCAACGACAGCGATGCCGATGGCGACACGCTGACCGTAAGCAACCCGACACTCGCCAACCCCGCGCAAGGCACGGTCGTCGTCAACCCCGACGGCACTTTGGGCTTCACGCCCGCGACCAACTTCAGCGGGACCGCCGTCGTCACCTACACCGTGGCCGACGGGCACGGCGGCACCACCACCGCCACGGTCAGCATCAACGTGGGCAACAACACGCCGCCCACCGGCGCCGACAGCGCCCACACCATCGCCGAAGACACGACTTACACCGTGCAGGCGGCCGACTTCGGCTTCGCCGACGCCGACAGCGGCCAAGTGCTGGCGAACGTGCGCATCGACACCCTGCCCGGCGCGGGCACGCTGCTGCTCAGCGGCGTGGCCGTGACCGCAGGCCAGGTCATCAGCGCCGCCGAGGTGGCTGCCGGCCTTCTGGTGCTGGTGCCAGTCGCCAACGCCTTCGGCTCGCCATATGCCAACTTCAGCTTCACGGTGCAAGACAGCGCCGGCGCCTTCGACACCGCGCCGAATACGCTCACGCTGAACGTCACATCGGTCAACGACGTGCCGGTGGCCGTGGCGGACGGCGTCAACGCGGTCGAAGACCAGCCCTTCGCGGGCACGCTCGGCACGAACGACCTGCTGTCGGGTGACGGCGGCAACGTGTTCGCGTTGGTCGCGGCCAGCGGCCCCGCACACGGCACGCTGGTGCTTGCGGCCGACGGCAGCTTCACCTACACACCGAACCCGAACTACAACGGCGCCGACACGTTCACCTATTCGATCACCGATGCCGACGGCGATGTGTCGACGGCCACGGTGTCGATCAACGTCGCCAGCGTGAACGACGTGCCTGTTGCGGTAGCCGAGACGTTGGCGGCGACCGAAGACACGCCGTTCGTCGGCACCGTTGCCATCAACGACCTGCTCTCCGGCGATGGCGGCAACGTGTTCTCGCTGGTCGCCGGTGCGGGCCCGACCCACGGCGGCATCAGCTTCAACCCGGACGGCACGTTCACGTACACGCCGAACACGAACTACAACGGACCGGACTCGTTCTCGTACTCCATCACCGATGCAAACGGCGATGTATCCACCGCCACCGTGACCATCGGCGTCGCCTCGGTCAACGATGTTCCGACTGCTGTTGCCGACACGGTCAATGCGACCGAAGACACGCCCTTCGTCGGTACGGTCGCCATCAACGACCTGCTGTCGGGCGATGGCGGCAACGTCTTCTCGCTGGTCAGTGGCTCGGGGCCTGCCCACGGCGGCATCGTGTTCAACAACGATGGGACTTTCACGTACACGCCGAGCGCCAACTACAACGGCCCGGACTCGTTCTCGTACTCGATCACCGATGCAAACGGTGATGTGTCGACCGCCTTCGTCACCATCGGTGTCGCCTCAGTCAACGACGTTCCTACGGCTGTTGCCGACACCATCGCCGCGACCGAAGACACCCCGTTCATCGGCAGTGTCGGTGGCAATGACTTGCTCTCTGGCGATGGTGGCAACGTCTTCTCGCTCGTCAGCGGCTCCGGCCCGGCGCACGGCGGCATCGTGTTCAAAAACGATGGCACGTTCACCTACACGCCGAGCGCCAACTACAACGGCCCGGACTCGTTCTCGTACTCGATCACCGATGCAAACGGTGATGTGTCGACCGCCACCGTGACCATCGGCGTGGCGTCGGTCAACGACGTTCCGACTTCCGTTGCCGACACGGTCAACGCGACCGAAGACACACCGTTCGTCGGCACTGTTGCCATCAACGACCTGCTCTCGGGCGACGGCGGCAACGTGTTCTCGCTCGTCAGCGGCTCGGGCCCTGCGCACGGCGGCATCGTGTTCAACAACGATGGCACGTTCACGTACACGCCCAGCGCGAACTACAACGGGCCTGACGCGTTCAGCTATTCGATCACCGATGCGAACGGCGACGTATCGACAGCCACCGTAAGCATCGGCGTGGCCTCGGTCAACGATGTTCCTACGGCCGTTGCCGACACCATCGCTGCCACCGAAGACACCCCGTTCGTCGGCAGCGTGGCCGGCAACGACTTGCTGTCCGGCGACGGTGGCAATGTCTTCTCCCTGGTCAGCGGCTCGGGCCCTGCGCACGGCGGCATCGTGTTCAACAACGATGGCACGTTCACGTACACGCCCAGCGCGAACTACAACGGGCCT
>JANNBF010000094.1:0-8898 GCA_031385155.1 Rhizobacter sp. | reverse complement strand
CAGTACGGCACGCGCGAGGCGCTGTGGTTCCTGGTGGTGCTGCTGCCGTTCGCGGCGGCCGTGTCGGCCCTGTTGATGGCGGTGGCCATACGCTGCAAGACCTTCAAGGAAGCGCAGGCGAGTGCGACCGTCGTGATGCTCTGCGCCTCGCTGCTGCCGCTCATCAACGTGTTCAGCCTGGGCAGCGATTCGCCGTGGTACCTGTGGGTGCCCGCGCTCGCCCAGAACGTGCTGATGACGCGCGTGTTGAAGGGCGAAGCCTTCACGGCGATGCAGATCGGCGTGCCGCTCGCGGTGTGCGTGGCAGTGGCGGCGGCCGGCGTGTGGTTCGTGGCGCGCACGCTTCGCAGTGCGGCGGTGCGGTGATGGACCCGTCGTCACTCACCTGGCGCTGGTGCCCGTTCGGCGAGTTGAGCGTCATCGAGCTGGACGCCATCTACCGGGGCCGGCAGCAGGTGTTCCTGATCGAACAGCAATGCGTCTACCTCGATGCCGACGGCTTTGATGCTGCCTCGCACCACCTCGCGGCGTGGGGGGCAGACCGCAGCGTGCCGCTGGCCTATGCGCGCGTCGTGCACCCCGGGCAGAAGTACGCCGAGCCGTCGATCGGCCGCGTCATCACGACCGCCGCCGCGCGCGGCAGCGGGCTCGGCCGGGCGTTGGTGGCGCGCGCGATCGGCCACTGCCGCGACGCGCACCCGGGCTGCGGGATTCGCATCTCCGCGCAGTCACGCCTGGAGGCGTTCTATGCCGGCTTCGGCTTCGCGGTGGTCGGCACGCCCTACCTCGAAGACGACATCCCGCACACCGAGATGCTGCTGCCGGGCTGAGCGGTTCGGGCGCCGCGCCGGCGCCGCGACGCCACCTTGCGGGTGACGCGCGGCGGCCCACTCCCTACAATCCCGGTCTGCTCAAAATTCAGGCAAACCGATGTTGTTCCCGAAGCATTTCGACGTGATCGTGGTCGGTGGTGGCCACGCCGGCACCGAGGCCGCGCTGGCCGCTGCACGCATGGGCGCGGCAACGCTGCTGCTCACGCACAACATCGAGACGCTCGGGCAGATGAGTTGCAACCCGTCGATCGGCGGCATCGGCAAGGGCCACCTCGTCAAGGAGGTCGATGCGCTCGGTGGCGCCATGGCGCTGGCGACCGATGAGGCGGGCATCCAGTTCCGCATCCTGAACAGCTCGAAGGGCCCTGCGGTTCGTGCCACCCGGGCGCAGGCCGACCGCGTGCTCTACAAGGCCGCCATTCGCCGCCGGCTGGAAAATCAGCCGAACCTGTGGCTGTTTCAGGGCGCCTGCGACGACTTGCTGCTGGAGGGCGACCGCGTGTCCGGCGTCGTCACGCAAGTGGGCATTCGCTTTGCCGCAACGGCCGTGGTGTTGACTGCGGGGACCTTCCTCGACGGCAAGATTCACGTTGGCCTGCAAAACCACAGCGCCGGCCGCGCCGGCGACCCGCCCGCCGTGGCGCTGTCGGCGCGTTTGAAAGAGCTGAAGCTACCGCAGGGTCGCCTGAAAACCGGCACGCCGCCGCGCCTGGATGGCCGCAGCATCGACTTCTCCGTGCTGACGCCGCAGCCCGGCGACGGCGTTCCCGCAGCCGACGGCACACCGGCCGCGACGAAGATGCCGGTGTTCAGCTTCATGGGCAACGCGGCGCAGCACCCCCAGCAAGTGCCCTGCTGGATCACCCACACCAACGCGCGCACCCACGAGATCATTCGCGCCGGCTTCGACCGCAGCCCGATGTTCACCGGCCTGATCGACGGCGTGGGCCCGCGCTACTGCCCGAGCATCGAAGACAAGGTGAATCGGTTTGCCGACAAGGACTCGCACCAGATCTTCCTGGAACCCGAAGGCCTGACAACGCATGAGTTCTACCCGAACGGCATTTCCACCTCGCTGCCGTTCGACGTGCAACTCGCCGCCGTGCGCAGCATGGCCGGGCTGGCCGACGTGCACATTCTTCGCCCGGGCTATGCCATCGAGTACGACTACTTCGACCCGCGCGAGTTGAAAGCCAGCTTCGAGACCCGATCAATCGGCGGGCTGTTCTTCGCCGGGCAGATCAACGGCACGACCGGCTACGAAGAAGCCGCTGCGCAAGGGCTGTTTGCCGGCATCAACGCCGCATTGCAAGTGCGGGGCGATGCGCCCTGGCTGCCGCGCCGCGACCAAGCCTACCTCGGCGTGCTGGTCGATGACCTGACCACCCAGGGCGTGACCGAGCCTTACCGCATGTTCACCAGCCGCGCCGAGTTCCGCTTGCAGCTGCGCGAAGACAACGCGGACATGCGGCTCACCGAAGCCGGCCGACACTTGGGGCTGGTGGACGACGAACGTTGGGCTGCGTTCAACCGCAAGCGCGATGCCGTTGCGCGCGAGATCGAACGCTTGAAGACCACCTGGGTGCGGCCGGCGATGCTGCCCATCGCAGACGCGCAGCGGCTGCTCGGCGCCAGCATCGAGCATGAATACAGCCTCGCCGACTTGCTGAAGCGGCCCGACGTCGGCTTCGACGAGGTGGCTGAGGTCGAGGCTATTGGGGCCAGTGCTGCCCCGGCTGCCGCGCGGCAAAGCGTGCCTGTTTCACGTGAAACACTGCATGCCGAGCTGGGCGCGACGCTGGCGGATGCCGTCATCGAGCAAGCCCAGGTCAGCATCAAATACGCCGGCTACATCGACAAGCAGATCCGCGATGTGGATCGCAGCGTGCATTTCGACGGCCTTCAACTCCCGAACGACCTTGACTACACCCAGGTGCTGGCTTTGTCATTCGAGGCTCGCCAGAAACTCAGCAAGCACCGACCGGAGACTTTGGGCCAGGCGTCGCGGATATCGGGCATCACGCCGGCTGCGATTTCGTTGCTGCTGGTGCACTTGAAGAAAGGTCGATTCAAGGGGTTCGCTTCGACCGCATCGCGCGCCGACGGCATCACCGAAGATGCAGCCGCCTGACTCGCTTGCGGGGGTACACGCCGGCACGGGCTCCGGTTTGCCCGCCTCTGCGGCAGCGCTGCAAGAGCAACTAGAAGCTCTGGCCGCTCGGGTTCCACTGGACTTGCCCCCCGGCCCAAGCAAGCTGCTGATGCAGTACCTGGCGCTGCTGCAGCGCTGGAACGCGACCTACAACCTCACCGCTGTGCGTGACCCTGGCCAGATGTTGACGCTGCACCTCGTCGACTGCCTGGCCATCGTGCCAGCGCTACGCCGCCATGCCGGCAAAACCGCGCTGCGCGTGCTCGACGTCGGCAGCGGCGGTGGCTTGCCCGGTGTGGTGCTCGCCGTACTGAACCCGACCTGGGACGTGACCTGTGTGGACAGCGTCGGCAAGAAGGCGGCGTTCATCCAGCAAGCAGCCGTCGAGCTGCGGCTCGCCAACCTGCATTCGCAGCATTCCCGGGTCGAGCAACTCAAAGGTGCGCCGTTCGACCTGATCACCTCTCGCGCCTTTGCATCGCTGCCTGACTTCGTGAGCCTGACGCACGCGCATCTCGCGCCGCGCGGCGCCTGGGTGGCGATGAAAGCCAAGCGCCCAGAGGCGGAACTGGCCGCCCTGCCTGCTGGAGTGGATGTGTTTCACGTGGAACAACTCGATGTTCCCGACCTCGGCGCCGAACGCTGCCTGGTATGGATGAGGCCGTCTTTATAATTCGCAGCTGATCCTTGCGGCGCCCAGCCTGCGCGCCGCCCCAACCTGCCGACCGGTCCCGCCCATGGCCAGAATTTTCTGCATCGCCAACCAAAAAGGTGGCGTCGGCAAGACCACCACCACCGTCAACCTGGCCGCCGGCTTGAGCCAAATCGGCAAGCGTGTGCTGGTTGTCGACCTCGATCCCCAAGGCAACGCCACGATGGGCTCAGGCATCGACAAGCGCGCCCTGGAGCTGAGCGTCTACGACGTGCTGCTCGAGAACGCCTCGGTGGCCGAAGCACGGCAGCGCAGCCCGAAGGCCGGCTACGACGTGCTGCCCGCCAACCGCGAACTTGCAGGCGCCGAGGTCGAACTGGTCGAACTGGAGCGCCGCGACAAGCGCCTGAAAGCAGCCCTCGCCGCCGAGGCCGACAACTACGACTTCGTGTTGATCGACTGCCCGCCGTCGCTGAGCATGCTCACGCTCAACGGCTTGTGCGCAGCCCACGGCGTGGTCGTGCCGATGCAATGCGAGTATTTCGCGCTCGAAGGCTTGAGCGACTTGGTCAACACCATCAAGCAGGTGCACGCGAACCTGAACCCGGAGCTCGAGATCATCGGCCTGCTGCGGGTGATGTTCGATCCGCGCATCACGCTGCAGCAGCAGGTCAGCGAACAACTCAAGGCGCACTTCGGCGACAAGGTGTTCAACACCGTGATCCCGCGCAACGTGCGCCTGGCAGAAGCGCCGAGCTACGGCTTGCCGGGCGTCGTGTTCGACCCCGCCTCGAAGGGCGCCGTGGCCTTCGTCGAATTCGCCAAGGAGATGGCGCAGCGGCTGGGGCGCACTTGAACCCTGCGTTCAGCCCCACGCTGCTCTCGCGCGTCGAAGACGCCGGCCTCAACGCGAGCGCCCCGCCGCAACAGCGGTGGGTGGATGGCTGGCTGGTTCGCTTCTCCGCAGGCAAGGCCAAACGCGCACGCTGCGTCAACGCGGTGGCGAACGGCCGCATGCTCCTTGCGGAGCGGCTGGCTGCGTGCGAGCAGGTCTACGCCGACGCGGGGCTGCCGATGATCGTGCGCATCACGCCGTTCACCTTGCCATCCGATCTGGACGACGTGCTGGCCGCGCAGGGCTTTCAGTGCATCGACGACACCCGCGTGATGGCGCTCGCGTCGCTGAACATGCACACCGCCCGTGCGTTGCCTTCAGGCGCAACGCTGCTTCCCCTCGGGCTGGAAGCGTTTGCCCAGACGGTCGGCGCACTGCGCAGCTCGACGCTCGCGCAGAGGCAGGCCCATGCCGAACGGTTGCTGAATGCGCCGGTACCGTTCAGCGCATTCGAGCTGCGGATCGACGGTCAACCCGCCGCTTGCGGGCAGATGGCGACGGAAGGCGACATGGTCGGTCTCTACGACGTCTTCACCGCGCCCGCCTTCCGAGGCCAGGGGTTCGCCCGCGTGCTGTGCAGCCACCTTCTCATGCGCGCCCGGTCCGGTGGTGCGCAACACGCGTACCTGCAGGTCGAAGGCGACAACCACGCCGCGCGCTCGGTCTACCACCGGCTCGGCTTCACCGACGCTTACGCCTACCACTACCGCACCCGCGACCCCGCCGCCGCGTGACGGTCGCGCGCGCTCTGGCGCTATAAGCCCAGGCCTTCATCGAGCCCAAGGTGCACATTCATCGACTGCACCGCCGCCCCGCTCGCGCCCTTGCCCAGGTTGTCGAGCCGGGCCATCAGCAGCACCTGCGTGTCGCTCGCGAAGACGAAGATGTCGACTCGGTTGGTGTCGTTGCAGGCTTGCACGTCGAAGAAACCGTCGTCCAGCGCAGCCGTGTCACTCAGCGGCATCACACGAATGAAGCGCTCGTCGGCATAGCGGGCAGCGAAAGCCGCATGCACCGATTCCGCCGATGCACCCGCCCCAAGTTGCCCGAGATGTAAGGGCACGCTTACCGACAAACCCTTGTAGAAATTACCGACAATGGGCATGAACACCGGCTGGTGCTGCAGCCCGGTGTGGGCGCCCATCTCGGGCAAATGCTTGTGATGAAGGCTCAGTGCGTACGGCCGGGGCGCATTCAGCCGCGCATCGCCGCCGGCCTGGTACTGCTCGATCATCTTTTTGCCGCCGCCGGAATAGCCCGTGATCGAGGTCGCCGACACCAATGCGGCAGCCGGCACCAGGCCTGCATCGACCAACGGGCGCAGCAGCAAGATGAAAGCCGACGCGTGGCAGCCGGGGTTGGAAATGCGCTTGCTGGCGCGGAGCAGGCTGCGTTGCCCCGGCGCCAGTTCCGGCAAGCCGAATGCCCACCCGGGCGCCGTGCGGTGGGCGCTGCTGGCGTCGATCAGGCAGGTGTTCGGATTGGTGACCAGCGCCGCCGCCTCACGGGCCGCCGCGTCGGGCAGGCACAGGAAGGCCACGTCGGCGGCGTTGAGCAGTCGCGCTCGTTCGGCCGGGTCCTTGCGCTTGTCGGCATCGATGCGCAGCACCTCGATGTCGCTGCGCTGGGCGAGATACTCATGAATGCGCAGGCCGGTCGTGCCTTCCTGGCCGTCCACGAACGCGTGGTATGTCATGTGCCAACCCCGATTCACAACGCGATTGCGTCAGAACCCTGAGGATAAACCAGCACATGCCGGCCATCGATGAACCGCGCCCGTCGTCCGCCACCCGCACCTTGCTGCTGCCGGGTTGGCTGAACTCCGACCCCGCGCACTGGCAAAGCCGCTGGGAAGCGCTGCACGGCTGCGAGCGGGTGCAGCAGGCCGACTGGCAATGGCCACGGCGCGGCGACTGGATGGCGCGGCTCGACGAGGTGCTGCTCGCCGGCGCCAAACCAGCCGTGCTCGTCGCCCACAGCCTCGGCTGCCAGCTCGTGGCCGCGTGGGCAGCGCACTCGCAGCACACCGGGCGGGTGTGCGCCGCGCTGCTGGTGGCGCCAGCGGACACCGAGCGCGAAGACATGCCGCCGAATCTCTTCAACTGGCGGCCCATCGTGCGTCAACGGCTGCCCTTCCGGAACATGGTCGTCAGCAGCACCGACGACCCGTTCTGCAGCACAGACCGCAGCGCTCAAATGGCGTCCGACTGGGGCAGCCAGGCAGTGACCCTCGGAGCGCGCGGCCACATCAACGGCGATTCAGGTCTGGGCGACTGGCCCGAAGGCTGGGCACTTGTGCAGGCGATGACTCAAGCCATGCCGCAAGGCTTGACCGACGCCGCGCCCGCCGGGCCGGCGCGCTGAATCACCGAGAATCTGCCCATGGTCACCAAGAAACCCAAAGGCCTCGGCCTCGGCCTCGAAGCATTGCTCGGGCCCCGCGTCAAGGAAGCCGGAGACGCACCTCCCGCGCCGCCGCCGGGCGCGCCGAACAGCCTGAAGCTCGCGCAACTCCAGCCCGGCAAATACCAGCCGCGCACGCGCATGGACGAAGGCTCGCTGTACGAGCTGGCCGAGAGCATCAAGGCTCAGGGCGTGATGCAGCCGGTGCTGGTGCGCGCGGTCGGCCCCGACCGCTACGAGATCATCGCCGGCGAGCGCCGCGTGCGTGCCGCGCGCCTGGCGGGGCTCGACGACATTCCGGTGCTCGTGCGCGACGTGCCCGACGAGGCCGCCGCCGCCATGGCGCTGATCGAGAACATCCAGCGCGAAGACCTGAACCCGCTCGAAGAAGCGCAAGGCATCAAGCGGCTCGTCGATGAATTCGGCCTGACCCACGAGCAGGCCGCGCAAGCGGTCGGCCGCTCGCGCAGCGCCGCGAGCAACCTGCTGCGCCTACTGAACCTGACCGAGCCCGTGCAGCAGTTGCTGATGGCCGGCGACATCGACATGGGCCACGCGCGCGCGCTGTTGCCGCTGGAAGGCGCGCAGCAGATCCTGCATGCGACCGAGATCGTCGCCAAAAAGCTCAGCGTGCGCGAGGCCGAAAAGCTGGTCGCGCGCGCCAGCGCCAGCAGCGGCCGGCAAACGCCCTTGCTGCGCACACGTCACGACAAGCCGCGTGACCTGCAACGCATCGAACAAGAACTGTCGGACGTGCTGACAGCCCGTGTCGAAATCCGCGTCAAAAAACGCACCCGGCATGGCGAGCAAGGCGAAGTCGCCATCGCATTCGGCTCGCTCGACGAGTTGAACGGCCTGCTGCAAAAGCTCGGGCTGCCCGCACATTGAAGCGGCGGCTGGGCAGCGCTGCTGCACTTCCGTGTCAAAAAACGCAGTTTCGCGTGCACACCCGCACACGCGGTATTGCAGCGCTCGGAACTTTGGGCGAGCCTGTGGGCTCATTCACAAGCAGCGTCGTCAACTCAAATCACTGAGGCACGTTGTTTGCTAAACAAGGTTGGTCGAATCCCCGCAAGCAAGGCGATGAACACCGGTCTATTCTCGGCACTCGCAAGGGAAGACATCAACGACGATTGACACACTGAATACGCTGATGAACGGAAAGCTCTGATGGCGCCCCACCGGGTGCCATCAGAACTTCCCCAGACGTCGAGGGAAAGGCAACCGCCTTCACCCAAGGCACTCGCCCCCGACGTCTCCTGCCCAAGGAGATCAGCATGGATGTGATCAGCAATTTCGCCGCGCGCTTCGAGCGCAGCCGCGAAGAAGAACTCTCGATCGAGGACTACCTCGCCGAGTGCAAACGCAACCCGGTTGCGTACGCCACCGCCGCCGAGCGCATGCTCCAGGCCATCGGTGAGCCGAAGATGGTCGACACCCGCAACGACCCGCGTTTGTCGCGCATCTTTGCCAACAAGCTGATCAAGATCTACCCCGCCTTCGCCGAGTTCTACGGCATGGAAGACGCCATCGAGCAGGTGGTTTCGTACTTCCGCCACGCGGCCCAAGGCTTGGAGGAAAAAAAGCAGATCCTGTACTTGCTCGGCCCCGTGGGCGGCGGCAAGAGCTCGATCGCCGAGCGGCTGAAACAGCTGATGGAGCAGGTGCCGTTCTATGCGATCAAGGGGTCGCCAGTGAACGAGTCGCCGCTCGGTTTGTTCGACGTGACTGAGGACGGGCCGCTGCTGGAAAAGGAGTACGGCATACCGCGCCGCTACCTCCACCGCATCATGAGCCCGTGGGCCGTGAAGCGCCTCGAAGAGTACGGCGGCGACATCCGCACGTTCAAGGTCGTGAAGCGTTACCCGAGCGTGCTCAAGCAGTTCGGCGTGTCCAAGACCGAGCCGGGTGACGAGAACAACCAGGACATCTCGGCGCTGGTCGGCAAGGTCGACATCCGCAA
>JANNBF010000065.1:0-5449 GCA_031385155.1 Rhizobacter sp. | reverse complement strand
ACGGGGAATGCGCGCCGATCACCACGCCGCGCCCGCAGCGTTGGTTGATTCGCTCGAGTGCGGTCTGCGCAATGCCAGGCGCGGCGCCGAGCAGGAACACCTTCACATCTGGGTTGTTGCGGTGGTGCCAGCAGTAGCTTGGAACGATGTCCGAGCCCGACACCTTTTCCTGGATGCGCCGGCCGATCCAGCCCAGCGACCAGTACACGTACTTGCTGTCGGAGGTGATGAAATCGGCCTGTCGGTAAGCCGCCAGGAAGGCCGGGTTGCGCTGCAGGTGGTACAGGTGGTCGGGGTTCAGGGTGAACACCACGCCGCTGTCGAGCTGGGCCAGCAACTGGTTCAACGACAGGTCGTCGACCCAGACGTTGAGCATCTTGGAGCGCGGCCAGGGCTTGAGCGGCGGGTCGGCGAGGGGGGGCGATTGGTTCACTGGCTTGAGGTGTCGGTGTGCGTTGGGGCGTCGCGCGAGTCGCACCGATTCTCCCATCAGTGAAGACCCGCGCCGCCGCCTTGCCGGCTCTCGCCCGGCCGACAGCGAAAACCTGCACGGCCTGGGCCCGCCGAATGCCCGCGAACCGGTTTGTCGAGAGGTCTGCACGCTGTGCGACGTGGAAGCCTGCAAATGGCGGGGCTAAAATCTGAACGGCTTCGGTAATAGTGCTTTGTTGCTTCCGAAGCTGCGGTGCCTGAGCCACAAGCCAGGCATTTTTTTCGCTGAACGAGCGCGCAGAGCAACCTGTCCGCTCCTGTGAAACGGACGGAAAACGTGACTGGTCGGACTGTTACCGAGCTGCTTGCAGACCTGGCGCTGCCACACTCGGCTCTTGAGCGCACCGACCCGTCGGGGCACCGCAGCGGGGCGCTGAATCGCCGCTCTGCCATCGCGAGTGCTGCGGTTTTTTCACTTGGTTGCAATTTCGCGAACGCTGCGCTCAGCGATGAGCCCGTGTTGGTCGACGGCTGGGTGATCCGCCCATCCGATATCAAGCCCTCTGCGCGCGGCTAGGAGGCACCTGCCGGATGGAATTCGACTTCAACCGTGATCCTTCGCCGCTGGCCGCACGAAGCTACGACGTGTGCGTGGTGGGTGGTGGGCCGGCGGGTCTGACGGTTGCACGCGAATTGGCTGCTGCGGGCCAGAGCGTGGCGCTGCTCGAAGCTGGTGGCCTGGAGCGAACCGATGCGTCCCAAGCCATCTATCAGGGCAAGGAAACCGGCCTGAAGACCTGGAATGCCATCGAGAGCTGCAGGCTGCGGTACTTCGGCGGCACGTCGAACCATTGGTCCGGTCAGTGTGGCGTGTTGGAGCCTAGCGACTTCGCTGCCGTTCGCCACCACGACTTGCCAGGCTGGCCCATCGAGCGGCAGGAGCTGATGCAGCACCTGCCGCAGGCGATGAACATTCTCGACCTCGGCACCGGCGACTTCAACGCCAGGCCGATCATCGCGAAGAAGCCCTCGCGCTTCGTGACGCCGGCGATGCGCCTGAGCCCGCCCACCCGCTTTGGCACCAAGTACCGCAAGGAGGTGGCCGAGTCGCGCCGGATCGACCTGTACCTCAATGCCAACCTCGTGGACATGCGGGTCGAGCCGCAGGCCGGTGGCCTGCAGCGCGTGGCCTCGGGCGTGGTACGGAACTACGCTGGCGCCAAGGTGACGGTCAAGGCCAATCGCTTCGTGCTGGCAATGGGCGCGATCGAGAATGCCCGCTTGCTGCTCAACTGCAAAAGCCAAGTGCCCGCAGGCATCGGCAACGAGTCCGATTTCGTGGGGCGCTGCTTCATGGAGCACCTGAACGTGCAGGTCGGCCGTTTCGTCGTGCGTGACCGGGCGTTCTTTAAGGCGAACCCCGGGGTCATGTACCCGAGCCAGCAGCTGATCAAGCAGCACAACATGGGCGGTGGTGTTCTCGCGCTGGCCCCGGACTACATGCCGCCCCAATATACCGGCCGCCTTGGCAAGGTGAAGGAGTTTCTGCGGGACGAGGCCTGCCACTTCGAAACGGTGCGAGAGTACGCACGCAAGTTTGCCGATTTCAATTGCGACGGCGAAGGTGTGATCACCTCATTGATCGAGCAGGTGCCCGACCGGAACAGCCGCGTCACCTTGAACGGCGACACCGATGCCTTTGGCCAGCACCGCGCTCACCTGCACTGGGTCATCAACCATGCTGACAGGCGCACCATTCGCACGCTCGCGCTCGAGCTGGCGCAGGAACTGCTGACGCTCGATGTGGCGCGGGTGAAACTCGCGCGCTACATCACCGACCCCGAACAAGAGATCGAGCTCATCAACCACTGTCATCAGATGGGCACGACCCGCATGTCCAAGGACCCGAAGGACGGTGTGGTCGACCGCAACTGCAAAGTTCACACGGTCGGCAACCTGTACGTCGCGGGCGGCAGCGTGTTCCCGACGGGCGGGGGCATCAACCCGACGCTGACCGTCGTCATGCAATCCCTAAGGTTGGGCCAGCATCTCGCGGCGACGGTGTAATTCCGGCAACCTCATTACCGCCGCCGCGCATAGACTTGGCTCGGTTCAGTCAGCGAGGCCAGCGGCGACACCATGGAATTTCTTGCTCGTTCGTTGTTGAAGACCGAGTCGGGCCGCAAAGTCTGGTCTCGATTGTTGGGCCCGCGTTCAATGAGCAAGCGAATCGGCAGCTTTCGCGAGAAAGAGTCGTTCGGCCTCGTCGCTCGACCGAACTATGTGTAAGGCATGTTGCGTGCTGCCGATACGGCCAAGTTCTTCGGGTTTGTTGAAGTCACTGCCTGCGAATTCGGCGTTGCCACCGGGCGCGGCTTGACCAACATGACGGAGGTCGCCGCATTGATCGAACACGAGACGGGGGTGCGAACCCGCGTTGTCGGCTTCGACACCGGCGCCGGGCTGCCGCCGTTGATCGGCTACAAAGACCACCCCGAGCTCTGGTCAGGCGGCGACTTCTCGATGGGTGACCCCGAGCAGTTGCGCCGCGCGCTGCAGGGCAAGGCCGAACTCATTCTGGGCGACATCAACGCCACCATCGCTCCGTTCGTGAAGACATTGACGCCGCAATGCCCGCTGGGCTTCGTGTCGATCGATGTCGACATTTACTCCGGCACGGTCGCAGCCTTGCGCGGCCTGTGCGGTGACCACGCGTTGTACTTGCCGGCGATCAGCTTTTACCTGGATGACGTCGGCTCCTACTTCTCAAACGAAGCGTGCGGGGAATTGGCAGCGGTCGCTGAGCACAACGCGGCGAACCCGATGCGGCCGATTTTCCCGGACCACAGCCTGCCCGGCCGCCGCTCGCTACCGTTCGAGCCTTGGTACAAGCACATGTATGCGTGCCATGTGCTCGATCACCCGTTCCGCAACCGCCCGCGCGATCGCGGAGCGCTGTCGCTGGACGATCACATGGCGTTCATGGCCGCGCTGAAGTAACTCCGCGAACTGCGGCAGACAGGTCACTTCGCCCAAAGGCTTCGCGATGTTTGGCACGCCGAGCCCGACCAGGCCTTGGTGCACGACTGGCGCACCAGCGTGCACATGGCGTCGCCAGCATCACGCAGGCTCTGGTAGCTCGCCGAATCGACCTGCCCGACGCCGGCTATGAACACCGCCGCCGGTGGCGAGGACGCTGCACTCGGCGCGCCGTCGTTGGCCACCTTGCAGGTGCTGCGCAGCATCTCCTCGACGCAGGTCGCGTAGACCTGCTCGACACGCGCCGCCTGATCGGGCTCGACCGTGGCGGCCTGGCCGCAGCAGACCAGCGCAAGCGCAGCTGCCGAGCCCAACAGCCAGGATGCGGTGCGGGTGAGTGGCCGGGCCGCCGCACTTGGCGACTGCCCGGAAGGGTCAAGGCTTCGAATACAGCACCACGGAGGCCTGGCGGTACAGGTCAGCGTCGGAGCCAGAGCGAATGCGCTCGAAGTCGAGCGGGTAGCCCAGACCGCCGCGGTAGCGCACCCACACCATGTTGTTGGCGCGGTCCTGCCACATCAGGTCGCCGTTGCCTGCAACCACGTCCGCCAGGCTGGCGGCCGGCTTGAAGTAGCGGGCGTATTTGCTGGCGTACATGCCGTTCGTCGGGCTCACCTTGGCGTCATAGCGATACCCATTGTTGCCCGACACGGTGTAGCCGGCAGCCGTTGCCGAGCCATCGAAGGCGATGCCGATGACGAACGAGTCGGTATCGCGGAAGGCATTGATGACGTTGAAGGCGATGTTTTTCGGCAGCGGGTCGTTCGGGAACCGAAGCACGAAGCGCCCACCGGCACGAGCCGCGAAGTGCCTGAAGCCTTGCTTGGTCGGGTCGTTCGTGCCATCTGCCACCACCCAGCGGCCGATTTCATGGCCGGCATCGTCCTGCCGTACAGCTTGCATCGCGTTGTAGAAGCGGTTCCCGTCCGGGTTGAAGTCGGTTTCGAACCCGCGTATGCCGAAGTACTTGCCTTCGCAACTCTGACCGTTCTTGCCAGCAGGCGCCACCTGGTGGCAGTTGCCGCCTGCTGTGAAGAAGGGGTAGTCGTAGACCCAGTAATTGCCCTTGGCGCCCCAATAGCCATTCGCGTCCCACACCGCGCCGGCCAGCGTGTGGTTGCGGGTGTTGAAGGGCAGCCCGTCGAGGTTCGGCGGCAGGGTGCGGTAGCCCGGGTGGCTGTTGATCAGGCGGTTGTTCGTGTTGCGCACCGTGCCCACTTCTACCGGCATCAGGTAGTAGTCGTCGGTCTTGAACATACCGCTGGGCTTGCCTTCGACGAAGGCGAAGTTGACCGCCGTGTTGTCTTTTATGTCGACCGCCGAGTGGTAGGTCGCGAAGGCCGTCGGCGGTTCATAGAACGACTGCTTGGGGTAGCCGGTGCCGTTGTTCAGGCTCAGGCCGACCATCAAGCCGCGCTGCAACGTGGCGGCCTGGCTGGTGGAGCCGGAGAAGTGCACGCCAACGTTGTCGGCGGTCACCCACTCAAGGTAGTCCGGCACCGACGCATAGTTGACATACGCACCGCCGAGGTTCTTGTACGCCGTGATGCCCTTCAGCGTGAAGCGCACGCGGTTACCCATTTCATTCGTGTTGCCGGTGTCTTCGCTGCCATCGACGGTGGGCGAATAGATGTTCACGCCAACGTTGCCGGCCGCATCGACCGGTGCGAACTTCAGCATCACGCCGGGCATCTTGTTCGAGTGCGACGTGTTGTATTCGAACGCGCCGTGCGGCAAGCGGTCCGGCATCATCGGCACGGCTGCCGCCAGACCGATGGCCTTGTGCGGGTAAGCCAGCCAGAAGCCCAGGCCCGATGCATCACCGGCGCTGTTGTTGCGCACGATGTTGTCCGGGTTCGTCAGCCAGAAGCCCGACGGGCCGCCATTGGTTGCGGTGCCTTCATGCACCTGCAGCAGCTTGTTCGCCGGTGGCGAGCGCACCATCAGCGCCAGGTTGCCTTCGAACACATTGCGCCGC
>JANNBF010000156.1:0-27471 GCA_031385155.1 Rhizobacter sp. | reverse complement strand
TTCCTGGCCAAGATCGGCGCGACCGATGGCAAGAGCTTCCAGCAGATGGCCGGCAGCATGACCGGCATGACCGAAGACGAATACCGCAACATGATGATCGCAGGAGGCCGTTCGGTCGAAGGCAACCGCGTGGTCGGCGAGCACGGTGACGCACAGGCCGACCGACAACCGCAAGGCGCCGCCGGCCGCGCTGCGAACCCGAAAGCGGGGGCCTGACCATGGCGAAGATCACCGCATCCGTCTACACATCCCACGTGCCCGCCATCGGCGCGGCGCTCGACCTGGGCAAGACGCACGAGCCCTACTGGCAGCCCGTGTTCAAGGGCTACGACTACTCCAAGCAGTGGATGAAGGACAACACGCCCGACGTGATCTTTCTCGTGTTCAATGACCACGCGACCGCCTTCAGCCTGGAGATGATCCCGACCTTCGCGATCGGCTGCGCGGCCAAGTACCAGCCGGCCGACGAAGGCTGGGGCCCGCGCCCGGTGCCCAAGGTGATCGGCCACCCGGACCTTGCCGCACACATCGCGCAGAGCGTGATCCAGAGCGACTTCGACCTGACCATCGTGAACAAGATGGACGTGGACCACGGCCTCACCGTGCCGCTTTCGCTGATGTGCGGCCAGCCCGCGGCGTGGCCGTGCCCGGTGATCCCGTTCGCGGTGAACGTGGTGCAGTACCCGGTGCCGAGCGGCTTGCGTTGCTACAACCTCGGCCGCGCCATTGCGAAGGCGGTGAAGAGCTATGACCAGCCGCTGAAGGTGCAGATCTGGGGCACGGGCGGCATGAGCCACCAACTGCAGGGGCCGCGCGCCGGGCTCATCAACCGCGCGTTCGACAACGCGTTTCTCGACCGCCTGGTCACCGAGCCGAAAGCCCTGGCCGCCACACCGCACATCGACTACGTGCGCGAGGCCGGCTCGGAAGGCATCGAGCTCGTGATGTGGTTCATTGCGCGCGGCGCGATGGCCGACGCCGAGGGCGGCGCAGCACCCACGGTCAAGCACCGCTTCTATCACGTGCCCGCGTCCAACACGGCGGTGGGCCACCTCATTCTGGAGAACAACTGACATGGCCAACGCACACGGCAACCAACCGATCAAGGTGGCCCTCGCGGGGGCCGGCGCCTTCGGCATCAAGCACCTCGACGGCATCAGGAACATCCCCGGCGTCGACGTCGTCTCGCTGGTGAGCCGCGACCTCGGCAAGACGCAGGAGGTGGCCGACAAGTACGGCATCCAACACGTCACCATCGACCTCGCCGATTCGCTGGCGCTGCCCGAGGTCGACGCGGTGATCCTGTGCACGCCGACGCAGATGCACGCGGCGCAGAGCATCGCCTGCCTGAAGGCCGGCAAGCATGTGCAGGTCGAGATCCCGCTGGCCGACTCACTCGCCAATGCACAGGGCGTGCTGGCGGCGCAATCCGGCACCGGGCTGGTGGCCATGTGCGGCCACACGCGGCGCTTCAACCCGAGCCACCAGTACGTCCACAAGGAGATCGCAGCCGGCCGCTTCAACATCCAGCAGATGGACGTGCAGACCTACTTCTTCCGCCGCACGAACATGAATGCGCTCGGCCAGGCGCGCAGCTGGACCGACCACCTGCTGTGGCACCACGCGGCGCACACGGTCGACCTGTTCGCTTACCAGTGCGGCAGCCCCTTCGTCAAGGCGAACGCCGTGCAGGGGCCGGTCCACCCGGTGCTCGGCATCGCGATGGACATGAGCATCCAGTTGAAGGCGGCGAACGGCGCGATCTGCACGCTCAGCCTGTCGTTCAACAACGACGGACCGCTCGGCACGTTCTTCCGCTACATCGGCGACACCGCGACTTACCTTGCGCGCTACGACGACCTGTTCAACGGCAAGGACGAGAAGATCGACGTGTCGAAAGTCGATGTGTCGATGAACGGCATCGAGCTGCAGGACCGTGAGTTCTTCAGCGCCATCCGCGAAGGGCGCGAGCCCAACTCCAGCGTGGCGAGTGTGCTCGACTGCTACCGCGTTCTGCACGAGCTGGAGCAGCAGTTGAATGCGGGGTGACGCTGGTTTGAAGGACTGCTTGAAAGACCGCTCGAAAGACCGTCCATGAAGCAACGCCGGGTCGGCCCGTTCCAGGTCAGCGCCATCGGCCTGGGCTGCATGAACCTGAGTCATGCCTACGGCGCGCCGCCGTCGTTCGAGGAGGCCAGCGCGCTGCTGCACCGCGCACTCGTGCTGGGGTGCACGCTGTTCGACACGGCCACGCTCGATGGCTTCGGTGCGAACGAAGAACTCATCGGCAAGGTGCACGCGCCGCACCGCTCGAAGTTCACGCTTGCCAGCAAGTGCGGCATTCAAGGTGTGCGGTTTGCCGACGGCATCCATCGCGTGATCGACTGCCGCCCGGCAACGCTGAAGGCCACTTGCGTAGCGTTCGTCGCGTTCAGCCCGGTGGCGCGTGGCTTTCTCACCGGCACGCTGCTTGACGTGAGTGGCTTCGGGGCGAAAGACACATCCGCCGCGCCATGCCGCGCTTCGAGGCCGCAACGTATGCCGCGAACCTGGCGCTGCTAGATGGCTTCGGCGACGCGGCCCGCGAGGCCGGCTGCACGCCGGCACAGCTTGCGCTGGCGCTCATCGCGGCGGTTCAACAACCATCGCCAATCGGTACGCTGCGGGTCACTCCGCCGACAGCTTGCGGTCCTTGATGAGCGCATGCCAGAACGCCGTTTCCTTCTTCACGAACGCGCCCAGCGTGGGGCCGTCGCTCGGTACCACTTCAAGGCCGAAGTCTTCGAGCCGTGCGCGCACGTCGGGCGTGTTGATGGCCTTGGTCATCTCGGCTGTCAGGCGCGCGACGATGTCCGGCGGCGTGCCCTTGGGCACGAAGAGCCCCTGCCAGGCCGATACGTCGAACCCCTGCATGCCATAGGCGCGGCCGAGCTCGTCGAGCGTGGGCACGTCGGGCAGCGACGGGATGCGCTTGGGCGACATCACCGCCAGCGCCTTGACCTTGCCCGACTTGATCTGCGGCAGGCCGGCCGCAGTGTCGAGCACCATCATCGGCACTTGGCCGCCGATCACGTCTTGCACCGCCATCGCGGTGCCGCGATACGGCACGTGGACGACGAAGGTGTTGGTGCGGTCCTTGAACAACTCCATCGCCAAGTGGTGCGGGCTGCCCACGCCGGGCGACGCGTAGCTGTACTTGCCGGGCTTCTTCTTGAGCTCGTCGATGAGTTGCTTGGCACTCGTGAAGCCGGTATTCGGGTTCACCGCCAGGATGAGGGGAAAGCGCGCCATGAAGCCGACGGGCACCAGCTCGGCCGGGTCGTACGGCACCTTCTTGTACATCGCGGTGTGGAACACCATGGCGCCGTTGTCACCGGTGAAGATGGTGTAGCCATCGGGTGGCGATTTGGCCGCGTTGTCGGTGCCGATCATGCCGGCCGCGCCGGGGCGGTTGTCGATGATGATGGTCTGGCTGAGCTGCTTGCCGAGCTGCGGCGCGAGCTGGCGCGCCAGAAAGTCCGAGCCGCCACCGGCCGGGTAGGCCACCACCCAGCGCACCGGCTTGGTCGGCCACGCCTGGGCTTGCACGGCCGCTGGCGAGCACACGGCGGCCAGCACCGCAGCGCTGTGAAGGAGGGGAGTCAAGCGCCGCGACAGCGCGTGTCGCAAGGCAATTCGGAATGTCATCGTGGGGCCTTTCGCAGCAGGATCATTCGGGGCATCTTAGCGAAGCGAGGGAGCGCGAGCGGGTGGGGATGCCCATGGCCGAGCCGGGGCGCTGGCCGCTTCGTTACACTGCGGCCGCTCAAACGATCCCTGCAAACACCATGGCTGGCCTGACCCCGAACACCCCACAGCCGACGTCGATCACCGCGCACCAGAACTCGCGCGTGCTCGAAGTTGGGTTCGCCGATGGCACGCTGTTTCGCATCCCGTTTGAGCTGATGCGCGTGTACTCGCCGTCGGCCGAGGTGCAGGGCCACGGCCCGGGGCAGGAGGTGCTGCAGACTGGCAAGCGCACCGTCGCCCTCGCGGCGCTCGAACAGGTCGGCAATTACGCGGTGCAGCCGCGCTTTACCGATGGCCACGACACGGGCATCTTCTCGTGGGAATACCTGTACTTTCTGGGCTCGCAGCAAGAGCAGCTCTGGCAGCGCTACGAAGAGCGCCTGGCAGCGGCCGGCGTTGACCGCGATGCGCTGATGGGTGGCGTTGACGCAAGCACAGCTGCCGAGCCGCATGGCGCCTGCGGCCATTCGCATTGACCGGAGCCTTGCCATGAGCGATACCCACTTTGGTTTCCAGACGGTCGACGAGGCCCAGAAGGCCGGCCGTGTGCGCAGCGTGTTCGACTCCGTCGCGCCCAAGTACGACGTCATGAACGACCTGATGTCGATGGGTTTGCACCGCGCCTGGAAGGCTTACACCGTGGCAGTGGCCAACCTGCACCCCGGCCAGGCGGTGCTCGACATCGCCGGCGGCACCGGCGACCTGGCGCGCGCATTTGCACGCAAGGTCGGGCCCTCGGGCACCGTGGTTCATACCGACATCAACGAGGCCATGCTGCGCCAGGGCCGCGACCGCCTGATCGACGAAGGCCTGGTGCTGCCCACGCTCTTGTGTGACGGCGAGAAGCTGCCCTTCGCCACGGCAAGCTTCGATCTGGTCAGCGTCGCCTTCGGGCTGCGCAACATGACCCACAAAGAAGCCGCGCTGGCCGAGATGAGCCGTGTGCTCAAACCCGGCGGGCGCCTGTTGGTGCTCGAGTTCTCGAAGGTCGCCGAGCCGCTTCAGAAGGTCTACGACTGGTACTCGTTCAAGGTGCTACCGCGCATCGGGCAACTGGTGGCACGCGATGGCGACAGCTACCGCTACCTCGCCGAGTCGATCCGCATGCACCCGGGGCAGGCCCAACTGAAAGCGATGATGCGCGACGCGGGCTTCGGGCATGTGGACGTTCACAACCTGAGCGCCGGTGTCGTGGCCTTGCACGTGGGCATCAAATGCTGATGGGCGTGGTGCCGATGGTCGGTGCAGGCGTGGCGTGGTGGCAGCGCGCAGGCGCACACCGCAGCAAGGCACCGCAGCGCGCGCGCGCCAAGCCGGTGCATAGGCTGGCGGAACTCGACGACGAGCACCTGCTCGGCGAATTGGGCCGGCGGTTTGTCGAGCTCCAGGCCGCTTGGGACGCATGCGACGTTCCGGCGCTGCGCGAGATGACCACCGAGCCCATGCTGCGCGAGTTGTGCCGGCAGTTCCCGGCCCCGAGCGAACGGGCGAACGTCACTCAAGTGCTGACGCTCGAGGCCGAAATGATCGGCTTCGACTGCTTGCCTTCGGGCTGTGTGGCGAGCGTGGCGTTCTCGGGGCTGATCAGGGAGTCTGCCGAAGTCGGCGCCGCGCCGTTTCGGGAACTGTGGATGCTGACGCGCTCTAATGCCGGCGGGGCTGCCTGGAGGCTGGCGCGGCAGCAAACGCTGTTGTAGCCCGGGCCGAGATGCAGTGCCGTGTTGCCGTCGCGTGGGGCGCTAACTTCTTCACGGCCAAAGGTCGGTTTGTGGTGGGGCGGCACCCAGTTAGGGGTTGCTGGGCTGTCATGCTTCACAAGTACACTCGGACAGCATTGCGTTGTGGGCGCTCACCGTTTGGCGCGCCGCATGAATACAGGGTTCGCGACCCCTCGGTCGGCGTTCTTGCGCATCAAATCTGACGTGTTGGGGAGTGATTTTCGAATGGTCTCAAGAACTCATGCCTTGCAAGCTTTCGCGCGCCGCGCCAGCTTGACGCAACTCGTGGTGGTCGGCGTCGCATCGCTGCTGCTGCTGTCCGGTTGTGGCGACAAGAAGAAAGACAAAGACAAGCCCGCTTCGCAAACGGCGGCCAAGGTGAACAAAGAAGAGATCACCGTCCACCAGATCAACTATGTGCTGCAGCAGCAGCGCGGTCTGGCGCCCGAGCAGGCGGCATCTGCCAGCAAGCAGATCCTGGAGCGCCTGGTCGACCAGGAACTCGCGCTGCAAAAGGCGCAGGACCAGAAGCTCGACCGTGAGCCCCGCGTCGTCCAGCAACTCGATGCCGCGCGCCGCGAGATCATCGCCCGCGCCTACGTCGAGAAAATCGGCAGCGGCGCACCGAAGCCCAGCCCGGCAGAGATCAAAGCCTACTACGACGCGCACCCCGCGCTCTTCAAGGAGCGCCGGGTCTACAACTTGCAAGAGATCAGCATCGAAGCCACCCCGGCTCAGGTGACAGAGTTGCAAACCAAACTCACCGCAGCAAAAGACATTCCGGATTTCGTGGCTTACCTCAAGGCAAGCAACTTCAAGTACGGCGCCAACCAGGCGGTTCGCGCGGCCGAGCAACTGCCGCTGGCGAGCCTCGACAAATTCGCCAGCATGAAAGACGGTCAGACGATCTTCAACGTGGTTGGCAAAGGCGTGCAGATCGTGGCGCTGGCCGGTTCGCGCAGCCAGCCCATCGATGAAGCCCGCGCCACGCCGGCGATCGAGCAGTTCCTGCTGAACGAGCGCAAGCGCAAGGTCGTGGAAGACGACCTGAAGGCGTTGCGTGCTGCCGGGAAGGTCGAGTACGTGGGCGAGTACGCCAAGGGCGGTGCGCGCGAGGTCACGGCGCCAGCGCCTGCGGCGTCTGAAGCTGCGCCGCTCACGTCCATCGCGCCTGCCATGCCGGCGGGGTCGATCCCGTCCGCAGCGCCACAGGTCGAGGTCGAGCCGATCAACACCGCGCCGGCATCCGCCCCGACGACCGGCATCCTGGAAAAAGGGATGAAGGGTTTCAAATGACGAGGTTGGGCGCGCGCACGACTGCAAGCCCAGTGCTGGCTGCCCTTTCTGTGTCGGCCCACGGCGTCCCGAACTCACTGAAGACCTGAAACACCATGCGCCCATTGCTTCGAATCATCTTCTTCGCGTTCAGCCTGTGCGGCATGGCGTTCGCCCAGAACGCACCCAGCGGCGCCAAGCCCGAGGCGGTGCTCGGTGTCGGCGACATCATCCGCATCACCGTCTACCAGAACCCGGACTTGACGGTTGAATCGGCGCGCATCTCGGAGCTCGGCGAGATCAACTTCCCGTTGATCGGCAAGGTCAACCTGGGTGGCGTCACCGCCACGGCCGGCGAGCAGAAGATCGCCAAGATGCTGCGCGACGGCGGCTTCGTGCTGCGGCCGCAAGTCACCATCCAGGTGGGCACGATCCGCAGCAGCGTCATCTCCATCCTCGGCCAGGTTGCGAAGCCCGGCCGCTACCCGATCGAGAGCGTTGGCTCCAAGGTGTCGGAGATGATCGCGGCAACCGGCGGTGTGGTGCCGGGCGGCGCCGACATCGTCACTCTGGTGGGCACGCGCAACGGCCGCGCCATCAAGCTCGACATCGATCTGCCGGCGATCCTGCAGTCAGGCAAGGCCGAGCTTGACGTGATCGTCGAGAACGGCGACATCCTCTATGTGGACCGTGCACCCACCGGCTACATCTACGGCGAAGTGCAGCGCCCCGGGCAGTTCCGCCTCGAGCGCGGCATGACGCTGCTGCAGGTGCTGGCGCAAAGCGGCGGGCTGACCGCACGCGGCACGGCGCGCGGCATCAAGGTTCACCGGCGCGATGCGGCGGGCACCGTCAGCGTGATCGACCTCCAGATGAACGAACCCGTCGTACGCGACGACGTGATCTACATCAAGGAATCCCTCTTCTGAGGCGGCTGCCATGTCCATCAAACAGTTTCTGCGGATCGTCTGGGCTCGAAAGTGGATCGTTCTGTCGCTGCTCGTGGTCATCTCCATCGCCGGCGTCGTGACGACACTGTTGCTGCCCAAGCTGTATACCGCCGAGGCTGCGATGGTGGTCGAAATGCGCGTCGACCCGGTTCTCGGCGCGCTGGCGCCGGCCTTGGCCGCGCCGAGCTACATGGCAACCCAGATCGACATTCTCAAGAGCGAGCGGGTGGCGGCGCGCGTCGTGAAGATGCTCGGTGTCGAACGATCGCCACCGGCAGTGGCGCAATGGCGCGAAGCCACCGACGCAAAAATCCCGCTGGAACGTTATTTCGCAAACCTGTTGCAGCGCGGCCTGCAGGTCGAGCCGTCGCGCGGCAGCAACGTCATCAACATCATGTTCTCGGCCCGTGAGCCGGTGTTCGCGCAAGCGGCGGCGAACGCTTTCGCGCAGGCCTACATGGACGTGTCGGTTGAATTGCGGGTTGCGCCGGCGCGCCAGTCGGCCGCCTTCATGGACGACCAGACCAAGGTCGCGCGCGGCAAGCTCGAGACCGCGCAGGAACGCCTGTCGAAGTTCCAGCAGGACAAAGGCATCCTGATCACCGATGACAAGTTCGACCAGGAAAGCGCCAAGTACGCAGCCCTGTCCACGCAACTCAACACGGCACAGGCGGAACTCGTCGATGCCCAGACGCGGGTGCGCAACTCGGGGGGCGAGTCATCGCCGGACATCCTGTTCAACCCGGCGGTTTCAGGTCTCAAATCGCAACTCGCCACGGCTGAAACGCGGCTGACCGAGATCAGCGCGGTCGTCGGCAAGAACCACCCCGCGCGCATCCAGCTCGAAGCACAGATCGGCGAGATCAAGGCCCAGATCGCGGCCGAGACCCGTCGCGTGTCGAGCGGCACCTCGACGATCAACCGGGGCGTGTCGCAGAAGGTCGCCGAGCTGAAGGCGCAGGTCGAAGCGCAAAAGCAGCGCCTGATGGACCTGCGCGCCGACCGCGATCAGGCCTCGTTCTTCATCCGCGACCTGAATACCGCTCAACGCGACTTCGACGTGGTCAGCTCGCGCGTCAGCCAGTTCAGCCTGGAGAGCCAGAACAACCAATCGAACACGCGCCTGCTCAGCCCTGCAGTCGAGCCGCTGGAGCCGTCACGCCCGAAGATCCTGACCGGTGTCGTGGGCTCGATCATCGGTGGCCTGCTTGCCGGCATGCTCGGTGCGCTGGGCTGGGAGCTGCGCGACCGCCGCGTTCGCGATACCGAAGACTTGTTCGTCGTGCCCGGCGTGCCGGTTCTCGGCGTGCTTCGCCCTGAAGGCTCGAAGCTGCCGGTGTTCCGCCGCCTGTTGCAGGGCGGTTCGCCGGTGGTGGGCGGAAGACCGATGCTGGCCGGTCCAGGAGTTCGATCATGAAGATGACCGTCTCCATGTTGGCTGGGGCGCCGCGGGTCAGCCGCTCTCTGGGCGGTATCTTGATCGACAGCGGGTTGCTCAAGCCCGAAGACGCCGAGCGCGTGCTGTTGCTGCAAAAGGAGCAGAACCTGCGCTTTGGCGATGCTGCGGTTCGGCTGGGCTTGCTCAGCGAATCGGACATCCAATACGCGCTGTCCAGGCAGTTCGCCTACGCTTACCTGCGCAAGACGCCCGGGGACAAGAAGCCCGTCAGCGATGAACTGGTGGCGGCGTATCAGCCGTTCAGCCCGCGGGTGGAGCAGCTTCGTGCCATCCGCAGCCAGCTGATGCTGCGCTGGTTCGACAAGGCCGATCAACGCCAGGTGCTCACCGTCGTGGGCTCCGAGCGCGGCGAAGGGCGCAGCTACCTCGCGGCCAACCTCGCCGTCGTGTTCTCGCAATTGGGCGAACGCACCTTGCTGGTCGACGCCGATCTGCGCAACCCACGCCAGCACGAGCTCTTCTACCTCGAGAACAAGGTCGGGTTTTCGACGGTGTTGTCGGGTCGTTCGCGTGAAGAATCGATCGTGCGCATTCCCGACCTGGCAGGGCTGTGCGTGCTGCCGGCGGGCCCGGTGCCGCCGAACCCGCTCGAGTTGCTGAACCGGCTGAATTTCGACGAGTTCATGATCCAGGTGAAGTCGACCTTCGACGTCATCATCATCGACACGCCCGCCATGTCGGTCGGCGAAGACGCCGCGATGATTGCTGTTCGCACCGGGGCGGCACTCGCCGTCGCGCGAAGCGGTGAAACCAAGGTGTCGGCATTCACCGATCTCGTCCAGGGCCTGATGAACGCTGGCGTCAGCGTTGTGGGCTCGGTGCTGAACGAAGTCAAACGCGAGAAAGTGAAGAATTGACGTGAGCAGCGTTCTCCCATCGCCTTCTGTGCACCCGTTCGGCGCGCGCACCGCGCTCGTACCGTGGCTCATCGCACTCGCCGGTTTCGCGGCGATGTACCTGCCCGTGTACTGGTGGGCTGCAGGCGACATCTGGCAGAGCGAAGACCACGGTCACGGGCCGATCATCCTGGCCGTGCTGGTGTGGC
The DNA here is from genome assembly GCA_031385155.1 of Rhizobacter sp. Taxonomy (GTDB): domain Bacteria; phylum Pseudomonadota; class Gammaproteobacteria; order Burkholderiales; family Burkholderiaceae_C; genus LMDS01. Next base: position 17,235 of record JANNBF010000156.1, on the reverse strand, counting down.
TGTTCTGGGGCTTGCGCAGCGAGATTGCCGCATCCCCCACCGCGCCTTCTCCTGGGTTGGGGTGGTTGCTGTTCGGCATCGGCTTGTTCGCCTATTTCGTCGGCCGCGTGTTCGGCATCTCGATCCTGGAGTTCGGCTCGCAGCCACTCGTGGTGGCTGGCGCCTTGCTGCTGATGAAGGGCCCGGCTGCGCTGCGCCTCGCGTGGTTCCCGGTGATCTATTTCGTGTTCATGATCCCGCTGCCGGCCATCATCGTCGACGCCATCACCGGGTCGTTGAAGCAGTGGATCGCGAGCATCGTGGAGTCACTGCTGTACTTGATCGGCTACCCCATCGCCCGCACCGGGGTGATCCTGTCCATTGGGCCGTACCAGTTGCAGGTGGCTGACGCTTGTTCAGGCCTGCACTCGATGTTCAGCCTGTCGGCTCTCGGCACCCTGTTCATGTACATGATGGGTCGAAAGAGCCGCTTGCACATGGGCATCATGCTTGCGTCTATTCTGCCCATCGCGTTTGTCGCCAACATCATCCGCGTGATCACGCTCGTGCTGGTCACGTATTACCTGGGCGATGAAGCCGGGCAGGGCTTCTTGCATGGCGCTGCCGGCATGGTGTTGATGCTCGTGGCGCTTGTGTGCTTCTTCGCGCTCGACAAGCTGCTCGACTCGCTGTTGCCGACGGCCCACAAGGCGCTCTGACGGCGCCCTGCGCCTTGCTCCTGATCCCCGGCGCCGCCGGCCGAGGCCCGATCAGCTGTTCGGCGCACCCGGCGTCGTCAAGCCACTCAATTGCTTCCGCGCCACCGGAGGCACTGCCTGCAGCAACTGCGCCGTGAACTGCTGCTGCATGTCATAGGCGCGCTTGGTGTCGTTGTCGATCGACGAGATCCGGAACAACAGGCCGTCCGGGATCTGCCCTGTCAGGCCGAGTCGGATTTGCGCGATGCGCTTGTCCATCGTGCTTTGAATCACCTGGTCGCCAACGGTCAGCCAGTAGGTGATCGGTTCGTTCCGGGTGCCCAGGCTGGTGCTCAGCCGACGCACGTCGATGTTGCCGTAGTCGGTGCGCAGCGTACCGTCGGTCAGGCCGTTCAGCTTGAAGCCTTGCGCGGGGTAGCACACCTCCGGCCGGTGTGCCTGCAGGCCGCCGCGCTGATCGTCGCCATAGGCCATCGACAGCATGATGCGGTAGCCCTGCTTGTTGACGTAGGTGCGCGTCAAGATCTGGCTGTAGAGCTTGTCGAGCAGTTCCTTGGTCTGCGGGTTCACAACGCTGACGTTCTGGTCCGGCAGTTCCGTCCACTCACCGAAGCCCTTGGGCACGATGGTTTCCAACTGGATGCCCTTGCCCTTGTCGACGGCACGGGCGCTCGGGCGTGCGGCCATGCCGCCAACTGACACGGCACACATCAGCACGCTGAGCGTGATGGCGATGGAAGTGGTTTTCATCAATGTCCTTTGCGATGACACGCAGCCCGTTGATTGTGCTTCGACGCCCGGCTGGCGTGATTTTATAAACCTTCTCGGGCGTGCAGTTTGCGCCAGATTCGAATGGCATTCAGCCCTTGAACACCGCGCAATCAGGGGTGTCAGGCCCCCGCATGGCCACCCATTCCGCCGCACCCCGCGACACCTTGCACGGCGCGCGCCACCAGCCTCAGCCGCCCAGGCTGGCAGCGATCACGTGGGCCACCAGGCCAGAGGCATCGCGGACCAGATCGAGGTGTGCCGTCGGCAGAGGGCACACGCGCAATTGCGCGAACGCGGAGCGGCTGAACCCGTTCCTCGCGCGGTTCCAGAGGATGGCGCTGTCGCGCACGGAGTCTTCCGCCTGGATCAAGGTGGCGTGGACGTTCGTCGCATCGACCTTCATGCGGACCAGCATCTGCATGATGCCGTCCCAGGCCTCGACGTTCTCGTCGGCCGCCACGGGGGGCACCGGCCCCGTGTGCCGTGCGGGCTGATCGCCACCGTTCACCTTGTGCTGGCGGTAAATGCGCCATGCAACGGCACGCTCGACCCGCCGGGCCCAGCCGGCCGACTGCATCGCCGGCGCATAAGTGTCGAGCAGCCACACCGGTAACGCCCGGCCGCCGCCGAGCGTCTTCGCCAAGTGCATCGCGAGCAGGCCGCCGAGCGAGAAGCCGGCGATGCCCGCGATTCGCTCCGCACCGATCCCCGTCACCAAGGTGTCGAGCCGTGTCAGCAGCACCTTCAACAGGCGCTCTGCGGGAACACCGCGAATCATGCTTTGCAGATCGCAGATGCCGACGGCCCAGCCCGCCGGCAGCAGCGGCCGCAGCTCAGAAGCTACCTTGAACAAGCCGACTGTGGCTTGCGCCTTGCCCGGCACGAACAGGATGACCTTGTCGTAGTTCGCCGGGCCGAGCACGATCAGGTCGCTCACGGCCCGCGCCGGCTCGGCGGTCGAGCCCGACAGCAACTGCTCGAGCCGGCCGAACGTGGGGTCGGCCAGGAACGCACCCACGTCGAGCCGTGTGCCGAGCTGCTTGCGGATGCGTGTGCTCATGCGCATGGCGGCGAGTGACGACCCGCCGGATGCAATGAAGTGGGCCGACGCATCCGGCGCCAAGTCGGGTGTTCCGAGTGCCTCGCACCACAGAGAACCGACCAACGCGCGTTCGGCGCCCGACAGGTCGCTGCCGGCGCGCGCCGGAGCCGGTGCGGCGGTTGGCTGCAGCTCGGGCGCAGGCAACGCGAGCAGGTCGGCCACAGACCGCAGACGGCGCTCGAGTGCGGCGGCCACGCGGCCCACGCTGCCTGAGTCGAATGCTGGTTGCAGTGCCTCGATGGACAGGCGCAGCGCACCATCGACCAGCGCCGCGTGGAGGGTCAGGCCGAAGCGCGCGCCGAGTTGTGGCAAACGCACCAATTGCGCGCGGGCCGTGCCCAATTGAAGCGTGCGGCTCGGGGCGAGGCGCCAGGTGAACGCGAATGCCGTCAGGCAGGCGGCCGCTTCCGGGTTCAAGCGAGCGACCTGCTGGGTCAGCCTCTCGAGTGGTACGAAGGTCGGCGAATGGAGCTGCTGCACTTGCGTGGTGACCCGCTCCAGCGCCACGCCCAGGCCTTCGCCGTGGCGCAGGCCCGCTTCGATGTGGCGCACGTCGAGCAGGTAGCCCACCGGCTCCACGAGTTCGGGTTCGGCGCGTCGCGATATCGGCGTCAGCACTTGCCTGAATGCCTCGCCGAAGACGTCTTGCAGCGCGCATCCGAAGGCGGTCAACACCGCCACGAACGGGGTTTGCCGACGGCGCTCGCAAGCGTCGAGGAGCTGCCGCGAAAGCTCGGTCGGTACCGGCACGGCGCACTCATCGCCGAACCCGGGCGCCCGCGGCAGCGGTGGCACGGCACCGGCGAATTGCGAAGCCAGTTCGTTGACGCGTTCGGTGATCAGTTCGGGCCGAGTCCATGCCCGCTCGATCGAGCCGAACGTGAACGGAGAGCCGTAGACCGGTGCCAGCGCCTCGCCGGCCAGCAGCGCCGTCTGTTCGTCCAGCAGCCGGTCGATGCTGGCCTCGTCGACCGCGTGGTGGTGGAAGGTCCACACCAGCAAGCCGCCGCCGGTGCCGCGCTGCGGCCAGAGGTCCACGCGCATCGGGCCGGCTTCGGCGGTATCGAGCGGGCGGTTCACGGTGTGGCGCAGATCGTCGGGCCAGGCCAGGTCGGCGGGCAGTGGGCCGGCTTCGGCATGCACTGTCCACCAGCCGGGCGGCGGTGCGGCCAGCATGCGAAGGTCGGTTGCCGAGGCCGCCACCTGCAACATCGGGTGGCGCTGCCACAGGGTTGCCATGGCAGCCTGCAGCGCCTGCCAGTCGGGCGCGGCCGGGAAGGCGAGCGCGACGTGCACGAGCATGGCGCAGCCGCTGGGGTCGAACGCACTTGCAACCAGCAGGGCGCGCTGCTGCTGAGTCAGCAGCCCGTCGGGCGTGGCCGATGCAGGGTGGCTCGGCTCGGCCGCCGGTGCCAGCGCCAGCCGCGCGGCTTGCTCGCTCAGCACCGGGTACAGCAACACGTTGATCGGCGCGAGGTCGCGTTGCAGGTCGCGCCGCACCCGCGCCGCCAGCGCCATCGCGAGCATCGACCCGCCACCGAGGTGCTGAAAGTTCGAGACAGGCGTCAGCGCCTGCACTTGCACCTGGAGCAGGTCGGCCCAGATCGCCGCGAGCTGGTACTCGTCAGGGGTGAGCGCGCTCGCCGGCTGCGCGTCAGCGCCTGTGGGCAGCGCAGATGGCGCCAAGAGGGACGCAAGCGCATCGCGATCGGCCTTGCCGTTTGCGTTCAACGGCAGTTGGGCGAGCGTGCAGTAGCGCCGGGGCACCGCGGCAGGGTGAAGGCGTTGCGCCAGCCAGGCCCGAACGTCCGCTTCGGCGGGTGCGGTGTCGCCCACAACGGCGCAATAGAACGCCGCGAGATGCCGTGACTGCGCGTTTGCGTCGACCACCAGCACCGCGCCGGTCGCCACACCCGGGCTTGCCAGCAGCGCCAACTCGACTTCGTCGACCTCGACGCGGTGGCCCTGCAGCTTGACCTGCCGGTCGATCCGGCCGAGGTAGTCGAAGGCGCCGTCGGCGCGCCGGCGCACCTTGTCTCCGGTGCGGTACCAGCGCAAGCCGTCGCGCTGTTCGAACCGGGCTGCGGTGGCCACCGGGTCACCGAGATAGCCGTTGGCCACACCTTGCCCGGCCACCCAGAGCTCGCCTTCCGTTGCGTCGCTCAGGTCGCCATCCACAGTGCCATTCACGGTGCCATCCACGGCGTCGTCCGCGAGCCGCTGCACGCGTGCCAGCGTGCCGCGTATCGGCCGCCCGATGGGGATGCCGTCGGCGCGCAGCGTATCGGCACGGGTGATCGTGTGGCACAGGCTGAAGGTGGTGTTCTCGGTCGGCCCGTAGCCATTGATCAGGCGCAGCGTTGGCAGTTGCTCCAGCGCCTGCGCCACGTGGCGTGGCGACAACCGTTCGCCGCCGATCAGCAGCTGGCGCAAGCCGCGCAGCGATGCCGGCGCGTGCTCGATCAACGCGTTGAAGAGAGACGCCGTGAGCCACGCATCCGTGACCTTCTGCGTGACGAGAAAACCCGCAGCCGCATCGATGGATGGTGGGCCGTCGGCCCAGACCACGCAGCACCCACCGTTGAGCAGCGGGCCCCAGATTTCCAGGTGCGACGCATCGAATGCGGGCGACGACAGGAAGCCCCAGCGCGCCGCCGAATCGAACGTGGCGTAGTCGGTGTCGCGCACCAGCCGCGCGACGCCGGAATGGGGCACGCACACGCCCTTCGGTTGGCCGGTCGAGCCCGAGGTGAACATCACGCACAGCGTGGCGTTCGCTGCGGTCGCGGGCCACTCGGCACGGGCCGATGCGGGTGACGACGCCAGCAGATCGGCCAGGTCCAGAACGGTTGTGCCGTCGGCGTGCGCCAACGGGATGGCCCGGCCCGAGCGCACGAGGAACTGCGGTTGCAGCACCGCCAGCATGCGGTCGATGCGCTGCGCCGGGCTCGCCAGATCGATCGGCGCGTAGACCGCGCCACAGCGAACGGCCGCGATCATCAGCACGACCGCATCCCGGCTTCGCGGCAGGCACAGCGCAATGGTGTCGCCGGCGGTCACGCCGCGTTCGCGCAAGGCGCGGCTGAGGCGTTCGGAATCCCGGTCGAGCTCGGCGTAGGTCAGCGCGCCGGCCGAGTCCGCCAGTGCGGCCCGCTCGGCGTGCACCGCGAAGCTGGCGCGGAGTGCGCTTGCCACATCGCCACCAGACTGCGCGGCACTTGCTTCGTGCAGTTCTGCAGCGGACGGCGTCGTGGCGAGCAGGCGAGCGCGGTCTACCTTTCCATTCGGGCTCAACGGCATCGTGTCCAGCACGGTGATCTGTGCGGGCAGCATGTGCGCGGGCAGCATCAACGCCAATTGCTGCCGAAGGCCGGCCGGCGTCGGCGCGGCGCTGGCCCGGGTCAGTGTCACGAAGGCCCTCAGGCGCTGCTCGCCGTGGGGGTCGGCTTGAGCCACGACCGTGGCGTGCGTGACCCCGGCGCAGCGTTCCAGGGCAGCCTCGATTTCGCCGAGTTCCACCCGCTGCCCGGCCACCTTGACCTGATAGTCCAGGCGACCGAGGTACTCGATGTTGCCGTCTGCCAACCAGCGAGCAAGGTCGCCCGTCTTGTACATCGTTGCGTGCGCGGCATCGCCGAACTGTTCGGCGAACGGGTCTGCAACGAAGCGCGCGGCCGTCAGCTCGCTGCGCCCGACATAGCCGGTGCCGACCTGAATCCCGGCGATGCACAACTCCCCGGCGGCGCCCACAGCGGCGGGTTCCCCGTGTTCGTCCAGAACATACAGCCGGGTGTTCGCGACCGGCCGGCCGATGAGCACGTTGCCGCCGGGTTGCAGCGCGCTGCAGTCCCAGTGGCTCACGTAGACGGACGTTTCCGCCGGGCCGTAGAGGTTGTGCAAGCCGACCTTCGGGAAGCGGCGCATGAACTCGCCGGCCAGGCTCGGCGGCAAGGCCTCGCCGGCGCAGATCACCTGGCGCACCGTGGCCAGCGCGCGCGAGTCCACGTCGGCCAGGAACAGGCGCAGCACCGAGGGCACGAAGTGCAGCGAGGTGACGCCTTCGGCCTCGATCAGCTCCGCCATGTAGCCCGGGTCGAGGTGGCCCGACGGCTTGGCGATCACCAGGGTGGCCCCGGCGCAAAGGGCCGAGAAGAACTCCATCGCCGCCACATCGAACGAAAACTGAGTCTGCTGAAGTACCCGGTCGCCGGGCTGAATCGAGAACGCACCGATGAACCAGTTCAACTGGTTCACCAGCCCGGCGTGCGTGTTCATCGCGGCCTTGGGCTGGCCGGTGGAGCCGGAGGTGTAGATCGCATAGACGAGGTCGGCCGCGTGGGCGGCGCGCGCCGGCACGGCGGCTTCAAGCGCAGCCGCAGGCAATGCGTCATCGACGGCCAGCGTCGGCGTTCCTCCAGTGGGAACTGCGCTGTGCGAGCCGCGCGCGGTCAGCACCAAAGCGGCGCGGCAGTCGCCCAGCATGAATTGCAGGCGATCGGCCGGGTAGGCCGGGTCCATCGGCACGTAGGCCGCACCTGCCTTGAGCGTTGCGAGCAGGGCCACCACCATGTCGGCGGAGCGCGGCATGCAGATCGCGACCAGGCTGCCGGCGCTCACGCCGCGCGCGCGCAAACCTTGCGCGAGTGCATCGGCGCGGTCGTTCAACTCGCCGTAGGTGGTCGATTCGCCCTCGAAGCGCAGGGCCACGGCCTGCGGGCGTTCGGCCGCGTGGTCCTCGAACAACGCATGCACGCACCAGCGTGAGACCGGCCCGAACGTGGGCGGCGTGTTGAACGCGCTGATCGGGTCGGTCGGCTGAAGTGAGGGCAATTCGTGTTGGCGTCCCATGGGGGCTGGCTTGGCAGGCGTTGGGAAGTATGTCGCCGCACAGGCCTTCGGAGGTCGGGGCAGTGTCGACGGACTTGCCGCTCGCGTTCCAAATCGACACGCGCCCGCCTTTCATGAGAGCAATGATCGCGCCGCTCATGAAAAAAGCCGCCCGAAGGCGGCTTCCGCAATGCTCGGAGCGCGTCAGGCGCGGTCTTGCGAACGGCGGCGAGCAACGAAGCCGATGCCCGTCAGGCCGGCCAGCAGCAGCGCATAGGTCGAAGGTTCCGGCACGACCGTCACCAAGTCTTGGTAGCGGGCGTTGTTCAGCGCGCGCATGCTGTTCGGGTCGTACTGGCCGACCGTCAAAGCGCCTGCAGCCGCCAGCAATGCAGTCGATTCGGCCAGCAGACCGGCGGGAGCGTTCAGCGTGAACACGCCAGCCGACAGGTCGCCAGCGACCGAGTCGTACACGGCTTCCCAAATGGCGACTTGAGTCGCGGCTGCCGAGTAGGCACCCGTGCCGTAGAGGCTCAGGACGCGCGCAACGCCGTCTTGCGTGTACGTGGTGTAGTCGTACGTGACAGGATAGGTGGGCGACAGCACGGCGTCGAGTTCAGTGCAGAACGCGATGAACGAGCCGCGTTCGACGGTGTCGACGCGCAGAGCGCCAGCGCCGTCGCCGTACGGTGTGCCATTCAGCGTGCCGAACACCTGCGACGCCGGCGAAAGAAGCGTGACGCCAGTCAACGTCACGGGAACAGCGTGCGCGGCACCTGCAACGGCCAGCACGGCAGCGGCGCCGACGGATTTCAAGAGAGTTTTCATCAACGGATACTCCAAGTTGTGTTGGTGATTTAAGGCGCTACAAGGTATCTCTAAGCGTTGAAGCGATCCTAGTGGCGGGGTCTCGGCTTCGCACTCCCGCACCCAGGGGGGCGAAAGCAAAGTTCTGCCGCATCGGGGAGAATTGTTGCGATGCAGCAACGCCTGTTTTCTTCACGCTACGTAAAAGGTGAAACCGCTTTCAACACAGGGTCGTTAGCAAGTTCCGTACTCGCCGTGTGCCCCGCAAGCGGGAGAGGCCTTTGAGCGCTGTCGCAGCTCGACCGAAACATGCACCGACCGCGCCAATGTGTGCAGTTCCTCTGGCGGCGCTGGCCGCACTGCGGCGGAACCTGCACCATCAATCCTCATAATACGGCCGTGACGCAGAGTCCACTGTCGCGCGGCGGCCAGGCATGATTCCCGCCCCCCACCGTTGAACCCTGGAGGCCTTGAGTGATGTTCTTGCCCGATTTCTCGACGTATGCGCTTGCAGGCTGCCCGTTTTCGGGCATGCGGCGCACGAGCGCGCGCATCGAGGCCGGCGTGGCGGGCGGCCATGCCTGAGTACATCAAGGCACTGTTCGTGGTGCTGGTGATTGCGGCCATCGTGTTCCGGCTCGCGGCGACCAGTTTGATCGACACCACCACCACGAAGCGCGACTACTGGCGCCGCGCCTGGGTGTGGGCCGGTGCCACAGCGGCGGCATTCCTGGCGAATGACTATTGGGTTTTTGCGCTGATCGCCGGGTTGCTGATTTTCTTTGCCGGTCGCAAAGACCCGAATCCGATGGCCTTCTATTGCATGGTGATGTGCGCAGTTCCTCCGTTGGGCAGTGCGGTTTCCGGGTTCGGCGTCGTCAACTACCTTTTCGATCTCAACTACCTGCGGTTGCTGAGCTTGGTGATCCTGCTTCCGGCCGCGGTGACCCTGGTGTCGGCGAGTCCAGCGCGCCTGCCTGGGTCGAAGTTGCCCGACACCATGCTCGCGGGCTACCTCGTTCTCATCGTCATCCTCACGGCCCTCGTGGCACCGGCTACACAGGCGATGCGCCAGGCTTTCTATCTTTTCATCGACGTGTGGCTCGTGTATTACGTTGCCAGCCGGTCGGTCCGCGACATGGCCGCGTTTCGTGAGGTTGCCGGGGCGTTCGTTCTCGGCGCGACGATCATGGCCGTGATTGCCATCGCCGAAGCGGCGCGCGGCTGGCTGCTCTACTCGACGCTGGAATCCAGCCTGGGTGTGAGGTGGGGCTACGGCAACTACATGGCGCGTGAATCCGGGGGTGCGCTGCGGGCGATGGCCAGTACCGGCCACCCCATCGTGATGGGGTACGTCATGGTGGTTGCGATCCCGTTGTTTGTGTACCTGACGCCTTGGATCCGTTCCAGGTTCATCCGCTTACTCACACTCACCGTGCTGCTCGGCGCGCTGGTGGTGACGCTCTCACGCGGCCCTTGGATCGGCGGCATGGTCATGGCTGTCGTGCTGGCCGGCATTGGCCAAGGCGCAGCCCGGCGTTTCGGGAAGATCGGCCTGGGTGTCGTGGTGGCGGGCGGTGTGGCGCTTCTGTCGGACTGGGGGCGTGGCCTGATCAATCTGCTGCCTTTCATCGGTACGGTGGGCGCTGAAACGGTCAACTACCGGCAGGAACTGTTCGAGGTGTCCATGCACATCCTGTCGTACAGCCCATTCTTCGGCTCGCCCGGCTTCTACAGCAGCGCCGCAGCGCAGCAACTGCGCCAGGGCGAGGGCATCATCGACATGGTCAACAGCTACCTCGGCATCGCCATGGGCACGGGCGTCGTCGGGCTGTCTTTGTTCCTCGGGTTTTTCCTTGCGGCTGCATGGGTGGCCTGGCGGGCGCGACGTCTGGCTGATGCCGAGCCGCAGGCTCTGGAATTTTCGCGTGCGGTCCTGGCCGCGACTGCTGGAATGGCCGTGATCATCGCCACCACGTCCAGCATCAACGTGATTCCTGTCATCTACTACCTTTTTGCGGGGTTGGCAGTTGGTTGCGGTGGTGCGCTTCTGGCCGGTGTTCAGCGCGCCTCCGATCCCGCGGTCGCCCCGACCTTCGGGCGCCGCTCGCCCGCAGCAAGCGCCCGGTGAGCGGCGTGTCGGCCAGCGAGGGCACCCTGCCGTCCCCGCCTTCGAAACTTTCGCTGAAGGCGCGCACGCTGCGCGCTGGGGGCTGGACGGTCGGTGCCCACCTGGCCGGCCAGGTGCTGCGCCTGGTCAGCAGCCTGGTCATGACACGCATCCTCGTGCCCGAAATGTTCGGCGTGATGGCCATTGCCATCGTCGTGCAAGTGATCGTGGCGCTGCTGTCCGACATCGGCCTGCACCAGGCGGTGGTGCAAAGCCCGCGCGGTCACGAGCCTGAGTTCCTCGACACGGCGTGGTCGATGCAAGTGGTACGCGGCTGGTTGATCTGGGGGGTCTGCGTGCTCGCGAGCGTTGCGCTGTATGCGTTGGGGCGCTCGCCGTGGGCGCCAGTCGGCACGGTCTACGGTGTGGCCGTGTTGCCATGGATCGTCGCGAGTACCTCGTTCGGCTCGGCAATCATGGGCTTCACTTCCACCAAGGCGATCACCGCGAACCGCGACCTCGACATGCGCAAGGTCACGCTCATCGAGCTGATCGCGCAGGTGGCGGGCCTGTTGCTGATGTTTGCGATCGGTTGGTGGACGCGCTCCATCTGGTCGGTCGTGGCGGGCATTTTGCTCGTGCCGCTCGTCAGCGTGTCGCTCAGTCACCTGTGGCTGCACGGTCATGACAACCGCTTCCGCTTCGACCCGGGCTGCGTCAAGGCCATCGTCTCGTTCGGCCGGTGGATATTCGTCTCGTCCGCGCTCGGCGTGCTGGCAGCCAACGGCGACCGCCTGTTACTCGGCGTCTGGCTGTCGGCCGCCACGCTGGGGGTGTATGCAATTGCGTTGAGCCTATCCACCGTGGTGGACGGTCTCGCGTACAAGATCTTCGGCAGCGTGTCGTTCGCGGTGATCAGCGAAGCGGCCCGCACCTCGCCGGCCCGCTTGCGGGAGCTGTACTTCCGCATGCGCCTGCCGGCGGACGTGTTCTTCCTGATGGCTGCCGGCTTCCTGTTCGGCGCTGCGCAGTTGATCGTCGACCTGCTCTATGACCACCGCTATGGGCAGGCCGGTACCTTGCTGCAGATCCTCTCGTTCGGGCTGTTCTTCACCCGCTACAACCTGAGTTGCAACACCTTCGTTGCCATCGGCAAGCCGCAGTACCAGTCGATGGTGCAGGTGGTCAACATCGTAGCGATGTTGGTGCTGATCCCGCTGCTGTACCGGCTCTATGGCGTGAACGGTGCCATCTGGGCGGTGGCGCTGTACCGGGCGCCATCGTCGTTGCTGGCTATGTTCTTCAACGCCCGCCACGGTCTGCACAGCACGCTGTTCGAGTTCGCCGTTCTACCGGCGTGGGGTGCAGGCTGGCTGCTCGGTGCCGGCCTCACGCTGCTGGTTCACCGCTGAGCCGCCGATGCCCATGAAGACCCCACTGCCCGTGCCCGGCAGCGCCCGCCGATGAGCGGCACAGGCGCAAAGGCTCCGGCCGGCGACACCTACTACCCGTGGTTCGACTGGCTGCGCGGCGCGCTTGCGCTGACGGTGGTGCTCGCGCACGACGGCCTGATCGGCTGGCCGTCGGCCGGCAACTTCGCGGTGCAGGTGTTCTTCGCGCTCAGTGGCTGGCTCATCGGTAATGTGCTGCTGCAAACGCGCCGGCCGGACCTGCCGCGCTTCTATTTCAACCGTGCGGTGCGCATCTGGGTGCCGTACTACATCGCTCTGGCGCTGCTGTTGGCCGTCAGTTTGCTGCGCGATCACGCCGGGCTGAAGTGGTTCGAGTTCGTTCTGTACAAGCTCACGTTCGTCTACAACCTGTTCGGCACCCCGCAGCTCGCGAGCCACATCGCCGAGATGCCGCTCGCGGGCACCGGCAACCACTTCTGGAGCGTCAACACCGAAGAGCAGTTCTATCTGCTGGCGCCTTTGCTGCTTGTGCTGGCGGCACCGGCCTTGGGGCGCGCCCGGCTGACGTGGTTGGCGCTGGCGGTGCTGGCATGGGTGAGCGGCATCTGCCCGAGCATCGTCTTCGGTGTCACGGCGGCGGTGCTCGCCAGCGCTGACCGCACCTTGTTCCAGCGGCCGATTGCGCGGGCGCTCCTGGCGGCGGTGGGCGTGGCAGCGGCGGGCGCGCTGGTGGCCGGGCTGTCGTACGACCTGCTCGCGCCGGTGGTCGCCATCTGCATCGTGATGTTGCTGGGAACGCCCGGCACCAAGCGGCCACTTGGGGCGCTGGTGGGCGGCTTGTCGTACCCGCTGTACCTTAACCACTGGCTCGGTGTCTTCATTGCCAACTTCGCCCTGCGCCCGTTCGGCCTGAAGCAAACTGCGGCGGCGCACGTGCTTTCGGCTGTGTTCAGCATCGGGTTCGCGGCTGCGTTGTACCTGTGCATCGAGCGCCCCTTGCTGCGCCGCCGCGCGCAGTGGTACACCCCTGTCATCGGCCGGCGTGCCACGGTCGTCGCCTATGCCATGATGGCTTCCGGCTTGGCGTTGGGCGCGGCGTTCTACTTGGTCCAGGCCGCGCGGCCCTGAGCAGCGACCCGCGTGAACCGCAACTGCCCCCGCCTCCGATGAGCCCGATCTTCGTTGCCATAGTCAACTACCGCACCGGTGGCCTCGTGGTCGATTGCCTGGCGTCTCTCGTGCCCATGCTGGCCGACTTGCGCGGTGGCCGCGTCATCGTGGTCGACAACGCCTCGGGCGATGAATCGGTTGAGGTGATCGGCCAGGCCATCGCGGCGCAGGGCTGGTCGGCGTGGGCCGAGTTGCTGCCGCTTACGCGCAACGGCGGCTTTGCCTACGGCAACAACGCGGCCATCAACCGCGCCCGCGAGCTGGCTCCGGCCTTCGGTGCCGTGGTGTTGCTCAACCCCGATACCGTGGCCCGCGCTGGCGCCATTCGCTACCTCGCCGAGCACCTCGACGCAAACCCCCGCACCGGCCTCGTCGGCGCGCTGATCGAGAACGAAGCCGGCCTGCCCGAAAGCTCGGCGCACCCCGAACCCACGCCGCTGCGCGAGCTTGAAGATGCAGCGCGCTTCGCACCGCTCAGCCGTTGGTTGTCCGGCTCCGACACGGCTTGGATGCCACGCAGCACACCGCACGAGTGCGACTGGGTCTCGGGTGCCTGCATGGCCGTGCGCCGCGAGGTGCTCGACGCCATCGGCCCCATGGACGAAGGCTTCTTTCTCTACTTCGAAGAGGTCGAGTTCTGCCTGCGCGCGCGCCAGGCGGGCTGGCAGTGTTGGTTCGTTCCGGCCGCCCGCGTGCTGCATTTCGAAGGCGCGGCCACCGGCATCCGCATTGCGCGGCGGCGCCGGCCGGCGTATTGGTACACCTCGCGCCGGCGCTACTTCGTCAAGGCGTTCGGCGTGGCCGGCCTGCTGCGCGCCGATGCGTTGTGGGCGCTCGGGCGCTTCAGCCTCGTCATGCGGCGCGCGCTCGGCCTGGGCGGGCGCCACGGGCGTGACGACGAGCCCACCTGGCTTGCGCTCGACCTGTTGCTGGGCGACGCCAAGGCGCTGTTGCGCGGTGAGTTGCGCAGCATTCCCCGCCTTTCCGCCCGAGCCGCATGAACACACCCGACCTGCCTGCCGGCATTGCCGGCATTGTCGTCATCGGCCGCAACGAAGGCGAGCGGCTGATGGCCTGCCTGGCCTCGACGCGCAGCAGCGGCTGCGTCGTCGTGTATGTCGATTCGGGCTCGCGCGATGGCAGTGCAGAGCGGGCCCGCCCGCTGTGCCATGCCGTGGTCGAGCTCGACCCCGCGCGCCCGTTCTCGGCCGCGCGCGCGCGCAACGAGGGCTCCGCGGCGCTGCTCGCAGCCCAGCCGCAGACGGCCTGTGTGCAGTTCCTCGACGGCGACTGCACCTTGCTGCCCGGCTGGCTCGCCGCGTCGACCGCTGCGATGCAGGCCGATGCGATGCGCGCCGTCGTGATCGGCCCGCTGCAAGAGCGTCGGCCCGAGGCCTCGGTCTACAACCGCATGTGCGCACTCGAATGGAAGTCGCCCCCCGGCGACGTGAGCAATTTCGGCGCGCTCGGCGGCATCATGCTGGTGCGCGCCGCCATGTTCACGCAGCTCGGTGGCTTCAACGAAGACGTGATTGCCGGCGAAGACTCCGAGTTCGGCGTGCGCATCGGCACCGCCGGTTTGAAGATCACCAAGATCGCCGAGCCGATGGCCACGCACGACGCCGACATCCACCGCTTCGGCCAATGGTGGCGGCGCTCGGTGCGCGCCGGCCACGCCATCGGCCAGCGCTTCAGCCTGAACGGCCGCGGCCCCCTGCGTGACTGCGCGCGCGAGCGCCGCAGCGTACTGGTGTGGGGCGTGAGCGTGCCGCTGCTGATCGTGGGCCTCGCACCGTTCACCGGCGGCCTGTCACTGCTGCTGGCCGGCGGCTACCTCGTACTCGCCCAGCGCATTGCACGCTACCGAAAAGGGCAGGGCGACAGCGCCGCCGATGCGTGGCTGTATGCGCGCTTCGTCGTGATCGGCAAGTTCGCAGAAGCGGTCGGTTTGCTCAAATTCCAGCTGAACAGCATGGCCGGGCGTTACCGGATCATCGAGTACAAATAATTGCGAAACGACAATCCCGGGATGACCACGACTGCTACCTCACTCCCCCGACTCAAGGTCGGCCTGCTCGGCGCCGGCTACATCCTGCAGGCGCATGCGAAGGCGCTGGGCGCCATCGGCAACGTGACGCTACACGCGGTGTGCGACTTGTCCAAAGAGCGCGCCGCGCAGGCCGCCGCCGAATACGACATCCCGAACACCTACACCAGCGTTGCGGAACTGCTCGCGTCCGACTGCGATGTGGTGCATGTGCTGCTGCCGCCGTTCCTGCATGTCGACGTGGCGCGCCAGCTGCTGCTGGCCGGCAAGAGCGTGTTACTCGAAAAGCCGATGGGCCTCGGCTCGGCGGAGTGCCAGAGCGTGGTCGACCTGGCGGCCGAGCGCAAGCTCCAGCTCGGCGTGAACCACAACTTCCTGTTCCTGCCGGGCTACGAGCAACTGCGCCGCGAGGTGGCCGACGGCACCATCGGCACGCTCGACCACGTCACCGTGAACTGGCTGTTCGCGCTCGGGTTGATCCAGTTCGGGCCGCACAACAACTGGATCCTCGGCTCGGAAGGCAACCTGCTGTTCGAGCTGGGCTCGCACATCGCCGCCTTCGCATGCGACTTGCTCGGCCCGCTCGATGACCTGGCGGCGGTCGCCTCGTTCGGCATCGACCTGCCGGGCGATCAGCGCGTCTACCGCCACTGGAATGCCGTCGGCCGGCGCGGCAACGCCTCGATCACGCTGAACCTGTCGGTGGCACCGGGCCAGCCCGACCGCAGCGTGCATGTGCGCGGCTCGGCCGCCGCGGCGCACTTCGACTTCGAGCGTGACATTCACTGGATCGAGCAGGTGCGCAGCAACAGCGCCATGTTCGACCAGCTGCACCAGGCCCGCGCCACGGCGCGCCAGATCGGCGGCCAGGGCTGGCGCAACGTGAGCCGCTACCTCGGTGCCACCTTCGCGCGCCAGCCGCACACCATGGCGTTCCAGAGCAGCATCTCGCGCAGCGTGGCGGCCTTCTACGCCACCTTCGGCGGCACGCTCGACGCGCGCGTCAGCGGCCAATTCGGCGTTGAAGTGATCCGCCTGTGCGAGCGCATCGTGAGTGCTGCCGGCGCAGCACCGGCAGCACCGCCAAAGCCGATCCGTACCCACGACTTGCCGGCGCTCGTGCGCCCCACCGTGCTGGTGGTCGGGGGCACCGGCTTCATCGGCAAGCGGCTGGTCAAGGCGCTGGTTGATCGCGGCGTCGGTGTGCGCGTGCTGTCGCGCAGTGTGGCCTCGGCACGCCTTGCGCTCACGGGCTTGCCGGTGGAGGTGATGCAGGGCAGCCACGACGACCGTGCCGCGCTCGATCGGGCGCTCGACGGCATCGACGTCGTCTACCACCTCGCCAAAGCCACCGGCCAGCGCTGGGCCGACTACGTGACCGGTGACGTGGAGCCCACGCGCGTGCTGGCTGAAGCGGCGCTCGCGCACAAGGTCAAGCGCTTCATCTACACCGGCACCATCGACTCGCACGACTCGGCCCGCGCCGGCGATGTGATCACCAGCGACACACCGGTCGACGCCAACCTGGCACACAGGAATCTGTACGCACGCTCCAAGGCGGCCTGCGAAGCCATGCTGCAGAAGATGCACAAGGAGCAAGGCCTGCCACTCGTCATCTTCCGGCCCGGCGTGGTGGTGGGCGAAGGCAGCCCGCCCGCGCACTGGGGTGTCGGCATGTTCCATTCCGACACCCGCGCGCAGTTGTGGGGCGACGGCAGCACCAAGCTGCCGCTGGTGCTGGTCGACGACGTGGCCGAAGGCCTGGCGCTCGGCATGGCTGCACCGGGCATTGAAGGGCAGGTGTTCTTGCTGACCGACGAGCCGCTGCTGACCGCGCAGGAGTACGTGGCTGAATTGCAAGCCGCAGGCGCCACGCGCATTTCAGCGCCGGCCACGCCGATCTGGCGCTTCTTCGTGCTCGACGTGGCGAAGGAGGCGGTCAAGCATTTGATCCGCCACCCGAACCGCCGCGTGCCGAGTTACCGCGATTGGAATTGCCGCGCTCACCGCGCCCGCTACGACAACAGCAAGACGCGCCAGGTGCTCGGCTGGCAGCCGGCCGGCACGCGCGAGGCGATGGTGCGCGACGGCATCGTGGCCGCCGTGCGGCACTACTTCCGCTGATGCGCGGCAGGGGTCATCGTGGCTGCTGAAGGGATGCGCCAAGAGATGCGGCAAGGGATGCGGCAAGAGACGCGCAAAGAGACGCACCAACCGATGCGCGTGCTCAGCGCCATCGGCCCGGGCGATGTGGTCGCGGCGTACCGCGACTGGCAAGGCCAGGTCCGCAC
>JANNBF010000059.1:0-22661 GCA_031385155.1 Rhizobacter sp. | reverse complement strand
GAAGACTTCGGTGGTGTCAGGGGTCTGCGATGGCTTCATCGGCAACCGCATGATCGAACAATATGGCCGCCAGGGCGGCTTTCTGCTCGACGAAGGCTGCACACCGGAACAGGTCGACAAGGCGATTGAAAAGTTTGGCTTCGCCATGGGTCCCTTCCGCATGGGCGACCTGGCGGGCAACGACATCGGCTTTGCGATCCGCAAGCGCCGTTACGTCGAAAAGCCCGATCTGCGTTACAGCAAGACCGCCGACCTGCTGTGTGAACTCGGCCGCTTCGGCCAGAAGACCGGCGCAGGCTGGTACGACTACGTGCCCGGCAAGCGCGACGCGATTCCGAGCAAGGTCGTGACCGACATGATCGAGAAGCACCGCGCTGACCTCGGCATCACGCCGCGCAAGATCAGCGACGACGAGATCGTGCACCGGCTCGTTTACGCGCTGGTGAACGAAGGCGCGAAGATCGTCGACGAAGGCATCGCGCTGCGCGCCTCCGACATCGACATGGTCTACCTCACCGGCTACGGCTTCCCGCTGCACCGTGGCGGGCCGATGTGCTATGCCGACACGGTGGGCCTGTTCAACGTGGCCGCGGCGATGAAGCGCTTTGCGCTGAACCCGCTCGACGACGGCGCCTTCTGGCAACCGGCGCCGCTGCTCGCGAAGCTGGCGGCCGAGGGCAAGAGCTTCAGCTGACGCGCCGCCCGGCCCCGCCCGTAGCCGCACAACCGACGCCACGCACCCGAAGCCACCCATGCGCAAGCTGCTCGCATTGATTGGCCTCGGGGTGCTCGCGCTGGTGTTGGCAGTGGGCATCAAGACCTTCACGATGCCGTCGCGCCAGCTGGCTGTGGCGGCGGTGGCGCCGGTCGCGCTCGACATCGCCGGCGCATCGGCGCGGCTCGCCGCAGCAGTGCGCTTCAAGACCATCGCATCGCAGACCGACGTGAACGCGAACGCCGCCGAGTTCACCGGCCTGCACACGCTGCTTCAATCGAGCTTCCCGAAGGCGCATGCGGTGCTGAAGCGCGAGGTGGTGGGTCGATTCGGCTTGCTCTACACCTGGCCCGGCAGCGACCCGAAAGCGCAACCAATCGCTTGGATGGCGCACCAGGACGTCGTGCCCATCGCCCCCGGCACCGATGGCGACTGGCAGCAGCCGCCGTTCGACGGCGTGGTGAGAGACGGCTTCGTCTGGGGCCGCGGCGCGTGGGACGACAAGGGCAACCTGATGTCGATGATGGAAGCCGTCGAGCTGCTCGCAGCCAGCGGCTTCGTGCCGCGCCAGACGCTCTACCTCGTGTTCGGTGACGACGAAGAAATCGGCGGCCAACGCGGGGCGCTGCAGATCTCCAAGCTGCTCAAGGAGCGCGGCGTGCGGCTGCAGTTCATCGTCGACGAAGGCCTGCTCATCACCGAAGGCGTGCTCAAGGGCCTGGACAGGCCCGCCGCGCTCGTCGGCGTGGCCGAGAAGGGCTACCTCACGCTGCAGCTCACTGCGTCTGCGCCGCCCGGCCATTCGTCAATGCCGCCGCCGCAGGCCGAGGCCTCGGCCATCGGCATGCTGTCGGCCGGCCTGGCGCGGCTCGAAGACAAGCAGATGCCGCTTGCGATCCGCGGGCTGTCGAAAGACATGTTCGAAGCCATCGCGCCCGAGATGAGCGGCCTGAACCGCGTGTTCCTGTCGAACCTGTGGCTGTTCGGCCCGGTCGTCGAAAGCCAGCTGAAGAAGACTGCCAGCACGAACGCGATGCTGCGCACGACGACCGCGCTCACGATCGTGAATGCCGGCAATGCCGACAACGTGCTGCCCGGCCGCGCGAATGCGTCGGTCAACTTCCGCCTGCTGCCCGGTGACAGCAGCGACGCCGTCGTCGAGCATGTGACCAAGGTGGTGGGCAACGCCAGCGTGAGCGTGGCCAAGGCGGCCGGCTTCTCTGAAGCGTCGCGCGTGGCGGCGAGCGACGCGCCGGGCTTTCGCCTCGTGGCCCGCACGCTGCGCGAGCTGCACCCCGATGTGGTGGTGGCCCCCGGCCTGATGCTAGGCGCCACCGACTCGCGCCACTTCGAAGGCGTGGCCGACAACATCTACAAGTTCTCGCCGGTGCGCGCCGGCCCCGAAGACCTGAAGCGCTTTCACGGCACCAACGAGCGCATTTCGAGCGCCAACTACGCCGAGATGATCCAGTTCTATCACCAGCTGCTGCGCAACGCGCAAGCCGCGCCTTGAGACGGAGCCGCACCATGAACGACCGCGCCACCTTCACCCGCATGGAAGACAGCACGCAAGGCGACTGGCAAAAGATCGTCGGTGAATACACGCCGTTCGCGCGCACCCTGCCGGACCGTTTGATGGCGCACCTGAAAGTGCTGGAGGGCGACTACGACGGCTTCCCCGTAGACCGCTACACGCACTCACTGCAGACCGCCACCAACGCGCTGCGTGCCGGGCGCGATGAAGAGTACGTGGTGTGCGCGCTGTTCCACGACATCGGCGACACGCTGGGCACGTACAACCACTTCGACATTGCTGCGGCGATCCTCAAGCCCTTCGTCAGCGACGCGAACCTGTGGATGGTGCAGAACCACGGCATCTTCCAGGGCTACTACTTCTTCCACCACCTCGGCATGAACCGGAACCTCCGCGACCAGTTCAAGGACCACGCCCACTACGAGCGCACCGCCGAGTTCTGCGACCAGTTCGACAACCCCGCCTTCGATGCGGCCGCCGAGACCTTGCCGATGAGCGAGTTCGAGCCGATGGTGCGGCGCGTCTTCGCGCAGCCGCGCAACACGATTTACACCGCCGTCGCTAGCGCCACACAGGCCTGAGCACGCGCCCCTCTTTCCAAGCTTCCGACTTTTCCAGGAGAACACACCATGACCAGCGCCGTGATCGTTTCCACCGCCCGCACCCCACTCGCCAAGAGCTGGAAGGGCGCCTTCAACATGACGCACGGCGCCACGCTCGGCGGCTTCGCGGTGCGCGCTGCCGTCGAGCGGGCGGGCATCGAAGCCGCCGAAGTCGACGACGTGATCATGGGCTGCGCCACGCCCGAGGGCGCCACCGGCAGCAACATCGCGCGCCAGATCGCGCTGCGCGCCGGCCTGCCGGTCACGACCAGCGGCATGACGGTGAACCGGTTCTGCTCGAGCGGGCTGCAGGCCGTCGCGATGGCCGCGCAACGCGTGATCGCCGGTGAGTCCGACGTGATCGTGGCCGGCGGCGTCGAGAGCATCTCGTGCGTGCAAAACGAAGCCAACCGCCACATGGGCGCCGACCCGTGGCTCCTGGAGCATAAGCCCGAGATCTACTGGAACATGCTGCAAACGGCCGAGCAGGTGGCCAAGCGCTACAACATCGGCCGCGAGCGCATGGACCACTACGGAGCCGGCAGCCAGCAACGCGCTGCTGCCGCACTCGCCGCTGGCAAGTTCACCGACGAGATCGTGGCCTGCACGGTGATGGCCGGCGTGGTGGACCCGGTGATGGGCTTGCGCACCAAGGAAGTGACGATCAGCGCCGACGAAGGCATTCGCGCCGGCACCACCTACGAGGGCATCAAGGACCTGCGTTCCGCCTTGCCCGGAGGCTTGATCTCGGCCGGCAACGCGAGCCAGTTCAGCGACGGCGGCGGCGCCTGCGTGGTGATGAACGAGGCGCTCGCGTCCAAGCGCAACCTCAAGCCGCTCGGCCGCTTCCTCGGCTTCGCGGTGGCCGGTTGCGAGCCCGACGAGATGGGCATCGGCCCGGTCTTCGCCGTGCCCAAGGTACTGAAGAAGCTCGGCCTCGCTGTCGCCGACATCGACCTCTGGGAACTCAACGAAGCCTTCGCCGTGCAAGTGCTGTACTGCGCCGACACGCTGGGCATCCCGATGGACAGGCTCAACGTGAACGGCGGCGCCATCGCGGTCGGCCACCCCTACGGCGTGAGCGGCCAGCGCCTGACGGGCCATGCCCTCATCGAAGGCAAACGCCGCGGCGCCAAGCGCGTGGTCGTGACCATGTGCATCGGCGGCGGCATGGGCGCGGCAGGAGTATTCGAGGTGCTCTGAGGGTTGAAGAGCAAGTCATTCACCGCAGAGTCGCTGAGGGCGCAGAGGAACGCAGAGGAACGCAGAGTAAAGAAGGAAAAGTCTTTGCTCTTCTCTGCACAACTCTGCGCCCTCTGCGACTCTGTGGTGAATGAATTCAAAACAACGGCTGAAGACAAGCAAGATGACCTACCGCCAGACCACCGACTTCCTGCTCTACGACTGGCTTCACGTCGAGTCGCTGCAAACACGCGCGCGCTTCGCTGACCATTCGCGTGAGACCTTCGCGCAGGTGATGGACACCTGCGAGCGCATCGCGCGCGAGAAGTTCGCGCCGTTTTCGCGCTTGTCCGACGTCGAGGAGCCTTGGTTCGACGGCGAGCGTGTGCACCTGCCGCAGGCTTCGCATGACGCGGCGAAGGCCTACGCCGAATCCGGCATGCTGGCAGCGGCGCAAGACTACGAGCTGGGCGGCATGCAACTGCCCTGCGTCGTCGAGATGGCCGCGAACAGCTTCTTCTCGAAGGCCGGCATTGGCATCGGCGGTGGCGGCATGCTCACGAGCGGCAATGCCAACCTGCTGATGGCGCATGGCACGCCGCTGCAACAGCAGGTGTTTGCGGCAAACGAATTCTCCGGCCGCTTTGCCGGCACCATGTGCCTGAGCGAGCCGCAGGCCGGCTCCAGCTTGTCCGACGTGGTCACGCGCGCCGTGCCCGATGGCGACGGTGCCGAGACCGACCCGCTCGGCCCACGCTACCGCCTGCGTGGCAACAAGATGTGGATCAGCAACGGCGAGCACGAGCTGACCGAGAACATCGTTCACCTCGTTCTCGCCAAGATCCCCGGGCCCGACGGCAAACTGATCGCCGGCACGAAAGGCATTTCTCTTTTTATCGTGCCGAAAAAGTTGGTTGATGCGCACGGCGTGCTCACCGGCGAACGCAATGACGTGGCGCTGGCCGGCCTGAACCACAAGCTCGGGTATCGCGGCATCCCGAACACGCTGCTCAACTTCGGCGAGGGCAAGTTCCCGGTGCGGGGCCAGAGTGGCGCCATTGGTTACCTCGTGGGCCGCCCGCACGAAGGCCTGCGCTGCATGTTCCACATGATGAACGAGGCGCGCATCGCCGTCGGCCTGGGGGCCGCGATGATCGGCTATGCCGGCTATGAAGCGTCACTCGACTACGCCCGAACCCGCCCGCAGGGCCGGCCCATGGGTGTGGGCGGCAAGGACGCGACCAGGCCGCAGATCGCCATCATCGAGCACGCTGACGTGAAGCGCATGCTGCTCGCACAGAAGAGCTACTGCGAAGGCGCGCTCGCACTGGAACTCTATTGCGCAAAGCTCGTGGACGAACAGCACACCGGCGACGCGGCTGCGTCAGCTGAAGCGGCGCTGCTGCTGGAGATGCTCACGCCCATCGCCAAGAGCTGGCCGAGCGAGTGGTGCCTGGAAGCGAACAGCCTCGCGATCCAGGTGCACGGCGGCTATGGCTACACGCGTGACTTCCCGGTCGAGCAGCTGTGGCGTGACAACCGCCTGAACATGATCCACGAGGGTACGCACGGCATTCAAGGGCTCGACCTGCTGGGCCGCAAGGTCGTGATGCAGCAAGGCGCCGGCATGGCGCTGGTGGTGGAGAAGGTCAGCGACACGGTGGCGCGTGCACGCGGCGTCACCGCATTGACCGCGCATGCGGCGGCTCTGGCAGCCCAACTCGACCAGCTCGTCACCGCCACGCACGCCGCCTGGGCAACCGGCGAGCCGGAGGCGGCACTGGCCAATGCCACGCCCTACCTGCAGGCCTTCGGCCACACCGTGCTGGCCTGGATGTGGCTGGACGTGGCGCTGTGCGCCCAGGCGCAAGTGAGCTCGCAAACTCAAGCCGCCAGCGCGCCCATGCACGCCGGCCTGCTGGCGGCGTGCCACTACTTCTTCCGCTATGAGTTGCCCAAGGTTCCGGCCTGGCTCGCGGTGGTGGAAACGCGTGACGACACCTGCCGCAGCATGCAAGACGCGTGGTTCTGAAACCCGCTTCGCCAGCCACCGCCATGAGCGCACGCAAGGTCGAAACCTGGGTCTGGGTGCTCGTGTACGGCGGCATGATCGTGCTGGGCGTCGGCCTGGCAGTGCAAGGAAGCGACGCAGCGACAGGCTGGCTCATCGCCTGCGCCGGCGGCGTGCTGGTGGCCCTGGGCGCACTGCTCGTGTGGGTGCGCTCGCGCATGCGCAGCGAGCCCTGAAACTTTGACCAAACGACCCGGAGACATTCGACCATGAGTACACCGATCCAAAAACTTTTCGACCTCACCGGCAAGAACGCCCTGATCACCGGCGGCTCGCGCGGCCTGGGCCTGCAGATCGCCGAGGCACTCGGCGAAGCCGGCGCCAAGGTCATGCTCACCTCGCGCAAGGCGGCTGACCTGGAAGGCGCGGTCGCGACCCTGCAAGCCAAGGGCATCGATGCGCGCTGGGTCGCGGCCGATGCCAGCCAGCCCGCCGAGATCGACCGCGTGGTGAGCGACACGCTGGAGCGCCTCGGCCCCATCGACATTCTCGTGAACAACGCCGGCGCCACCTGGGGCGCACCGGCGGAAGACTATCCGCTCGACGCGTGGGACAAGGTCATGAACCTGAACATCCGCAGCATCTTCCTGATGAGCCAGGCGGTGGGCAAGCGCAGCATGATTGCGCGCCGCAGCGGCCGCATCATCAACCTCGCGTCGATCGCCGGCCTGGGCGGCAACACGCCCGAGATGACCATGCTCGCCTATAACACCAGCAAGGCCGCAGTCGTGAACTTCACGCGCACGCTGGCCGGTGAATGGGGCAAGTACAACATCAACGTCAATGCACTCGCGCCCGGCATGTTCCCGAGCAAGATGACGCAGGGCACCTTCGACCGCCTCGGCACCGAGGCCCTTGCCGCGCACGCCCCGCTGCTGCGCGTGGGCGACGACGACGACCTGAAAGGCGCGGCACTGCTGTTCGCCTCGCAAGCCGGCAAGCACATCACCGGGCAGACGCTGCCAGTCGACGGCGGCGTCTCGGCCATCATCGCTGGGTGATAGAGCTCGAAAACGAAGTCATTCACCGCGGAGGGGCGGAGTTGGCGGAGTTCACACAGAGGAATTCAATCGAATGAAATTAACTCTGCGCAACTCCGCCAACTCCTTTGACTCTGCGGTGAATGAATTCGCTCTCACGCACTGACATGGACTTTGCCGTTCACATCCCCTTTGTCGAGCTGCTCGGCTTCGAGTTACTGGTGTGCGACGCCGGGCGAGCCGAGATCGCGCTGCCGCTGCGTGACGAGCTCACCAACTCGTGGAGCGTGGCGCATGGCGGGGTACTGATGACACTGCTCGACGTGGCCATGGCCGGCGCTGCGCGCAGCCCCAACCAACCCGGCAATGCCACGTCGCACGGCGTGGTCACGGTGGAGATGAAGACCAGTTTCATGCGCCCCGGCCTCGGCCGCTTACTGGCCATCGGCACGCTGCTGCACCGCAGTGCGTCGATGGCGTTCTGCGAGGCCCGTATCACCGACCCGCACGGCATGATCGTGGCCCATGCGACCGGCACCTTCAAGTACCTCAAAGGCCTGCCGGCGGGCGGCAAGAAGATCCACCGGCAGGATGCTTCCGATTGAATGCATTCGCCTGAATGACCCACATCCACCACAAGGATTGACCATGACATTGACCAACGCCCAGATCCACCTCGTCTCGCGCCCGACAGGCGAGGCTGCGGCCGAGAACTTCAAACTCGTCGAGTCACCCGTGCCCGAACTGAAGGACGGCCAGGTGCTGGTGCGCCACCACTTCATGAGCCTGGACCCATACATGCGCGGCCGCATGAACGACGCCAAGAGCTACGCCACGCCGCAGCCGCTGAACGCGGTGATGCAGGGCGGCACGGCCGGTGAGGTGGTGGGGTCGAAGCACCCGGCCTATCAAGTCGGCGACAAAGTCGTGGGCTTCGGCGGCTGGCAAGACTACGGCGTGGTCGATGCCGGCGTGCCCGGCACGATGCGCAAGGTCGACACCACGCACATCCCGCTGTCGGCCTACCTCGGCGCGGTCGGCATGCCGGGTGTCACGGCGTGGTATGGCCTCATCAAGATCATCCAACCGAAGGCGGGGCAGACGGTGGTCGTGAGCGCGGCCAGCGGCGCGGTCGGCAGCGTTGTCGGGCAGTTGGCGAAAGCGCGCGGCTGCCGCGTGGTGGGCATCGCCGGCGGGGCCGAGAAGTGCAAGTACGTGGTCGATGAGCTCGGTTTCGATGCCTGCGTCGACTACAAGGCGCACCTTGACGCCAAGGCGCTCTACAACGCGCTGAAGGAAGCAACGCCCGACGGTGTGGATGGCTGCTTCGAGAACGTCGGCGGCCCGGTGTTCGAGGCGGTGCTCTCGCGCATGAACGCGTTCGGCCGCATTGCGCTGTGCGGCATGATCAGCGGCTACGACGGCGAGCCGATCCCACTCAAGAATCCACAGCTGCTGCTCACGCAGCGTTTGATGATCCAGGGCTTCATCGTCAGCGAGCACATGGAAGTTTGGCCTGAGGCACTCAAAGAACTGGGCACGATGGTCGCAACAGGCAAGCTCAAGTATCGCGAGAGCGTGGCCCAGGGCCTGGCGGCCGCGCCCGAGGCCTTCCTCGGCCTGCTGAAGGGCCGCAACTTCGGCAAGCAGGTCGTCAAGCTGGTGTGACGAGGCGGTGTGACCAAACAAGCCGCGCGATGACCATGTCGACCCACGAGGTGCTGAACCAGCCCGACGCGCTGGTCGGCCACAACGTCTACACCGGCGACCAGGCGTTGCGCGATGCGCTGGCCTTCCACGCGCCGGGCGCCGATGAGTCGAGCCGATGCGCGCTGGGTGCGCTGCTCGGCAGCGAGGCGATGCAAACCCATGCGCGCCTTGCCAACACCCACAAGCCGCTGCTGCACACGCACGACCGCTTCGGGCACCGCACCGACAGCGTCGAGTTCCACCCCAGCTACCACGCACTGCTCGGCGCAGCGGTGGGTGCCGGGCTGCACGCCACGCCGTGGGCGCGCGGGCCGGGCGCGCACATCGAGCGCGCGGCCGGGTTCCTGATGTTCACGCAAGCCGAGCCGTCGGTGCTGTGCCCGGTGTCGATGACGTATGCGGTGACGCCTGCATTGCGCGGCAACGCAGCGGTCTTCGACGCGTGGTTCCCCAAGCTCGCGAACACCGAATACGACTCGCGCCTCGCCCCGTTCAGCACCAAGCCCAGCGTGATGATGGGCATGGGCATGACCGAGAAGCAAGGCGGCTCGGACGTGCGCGCCAACACCACCCGCGCTGAGTTCGCACAGCACGACGCCTGGGGCGCCTGCCACCGCCTGACCGGCCACAAGTGGTTCTTCTCCGCGCCGATGTGCGATGCGTTCCTGGTGCTCGCACAAACGCCCGCCGGCCTGGGCTGCTTCTTCCTGCCGCGCGTGCTGCCCGACGGCAGCCTGAACGCCATCGCCATCCAGCGCCTCAAAGACAAGCTCGGCAACTGCGCCAACGCCAGCGCCGAGGTCGAGTTCAACGGCGCACTCGCGTGGCTCGTCGGCGAAGAGGGTCGCGGCATCGCGCAGATCCTCGAGATGGGCACCTTGACCCGGCTCGACTGCGCGCTGGGCACCGCCGGCCTGATGCGCGGCGCGGTGGCGATCGCGCTGCACCACACGTCACAACGCCAGGCCTTCGGCAAGCGCCTCATCGACCAGCCGCTGATGCGCAACGTGCTCGCCGACATGGCGCTCGAATCCGAAGCCGCCACCGCACTCGCGATGCGCCTGGCGCGCGCAGTCGACAAACAGGACGACCCGTTCGAAGCGCTGATGCGCCGCGTGCTCACCCCAGTCGCGAAGTTCTGGGTCTGCAAGCGCGGCGCGCTGCTCGCGCAAGAGGCGATGGAGTGCCTGGGCGGCAACGGCTATGTCGAAGAACACGGTGAGGGTGTCATGGCCCGCATCTACCGCGAGATGCCGCTCAACTCGATCTGGGAAGGAGCAGGCAACATCATGGCGCTCGACCTGCTGCGCGCACTGCGCAAGCGCGGCGGGGCGGGCGGGGATGTGATCGACGCGCTGGCGGCCGAACTGGCTACAGCCAAGGGCGCGAGCCCGCTGCTCGACCGCGCGACCGATGCGTTGCTGGCGCGCTTCAACGATGCCACCGACGGTGGCGGCGACGAGGCCGGCGCACGCCGCCTCGCGCAAGATGTGGCGCTCGCGGTGCAAGCGTCACTGCTGCACCGCCACGCGCCCGACTTTGTGTTCGACGGCTTCTGCCGCTCGCGCCTTGGGGGTGCCGGCGCGCAGGTATTTGGCACCTTGCCGTCGAATGTGGACAGCCACGCCATCGTGCAGCGGTCGACGCCCAACTGACGTTTGTCTACAGATGCCGGTCCCCGCCACTCCTTATCCTGAGATCCTTTGTGCGGCGAAGGCGTCAGGTGAAGACATCGCTGCCTTCCTGCGGGAGGTACTCCCGTACTGCTGGAAAGACCGCTACATCGCGATGACCGACCGCCCATCGGAAATCCTCGTCTTTGCCTATGAGACGTTCGACTACATTTTTGATGTCTATCAGCAGGTGGAGCTTTGTGACCGCGCGGGCAGCAACCTACCAGTTGAAGCAAGACTCATCGCCGCAATTGGGACATCCAAGCCCAAACGAACAAGGCGCGACGACGGGCGACTGCGAAGACTTACCGTCACTCCAATGCCTGGGCCTGACAGCAAATGGGATCGAGGCCACTTCATAGCACACTCCATTGGTGGCACCGTTGACGGCAACGAAGCAAACGTATTTTTGCAGCTTCGATCTATCAACAGGGGAAGGTACAGAATTATGGAGAACTACTGTCGGAAGAACGCAGGGGTCACCTGTTTCAGTCGTCCAATCTACACCGACACATCGGCCCATCCGACTCAGATCGAGTTTGGTGTACTCCAGACGAACGGCGAGTTGTGGGTCGAAGTTCATCCGAATCGCCCAGATGCATAGCGCTTCATTCACTCGGATCTGCCTTCTGCACGTCGCCGAAGTCAAACGTTACCCTCTCGAAAACAACTTGCCCCAACTATGGTCGATTCAACAGGCATGCCCGATCCACTTGCCGAGTACAGGAAGATCCTCGTCGCTGCGGAGCAGAAGTCGCAGGAGGACTTCGACAAGACAGTCTTAGCATTGTCTGGAGGCGCGCTGGGCATCTCGTTCACGTTTCTCAAGGATGTCATCGGCTCAAGTCCTATCACTCGTCCTGAACTTCTTTTTGGGGCGTGGGTCGCCTGGGCAGTCAGTACCTTTGCCGTTCTTGCCTCGTACTACCTGAGTCACTTGGCGCTTCGCAGAGCGATTTCGCAAGTAGATAAAGGCAAAATCTACAAGCAGCGCCCCGGTGGAGTCCTTTCACTTTGTACAGCTGGATTGAACGCCGCCGGCGCAATACTCTTCCTTGTCGGCGTTTTATCTTTGACAGTTTTTGCCCGTTCAAACTTCATACAACGAGGAGAAAAAATTGGTAGCCAACAATCCTCCCAAGCCGCCACCGCTCCCTCCGGCACCTCGGCCGCCAGCACCGGGACACCCAGTACCGGGATCAACACGCGATAGTCCATTCAATCCAAATACCGGCTACATCCCGCCGGACCCACCTCCCGCCCCACCCAAGAAGCGTTAGCAGGCGACGCACACCGGCCAGCGGGATGAAGGTCGTTAGCGAGGACGCGCCACGGAGGCCAGCTTCATGCCTCTATTTCACTATTTGGCTTACGCGATCTGCCGAAGCGCGCCTCTCAACTCATACGTTTTCTGCCACCTCTACAAGCTTACCTCATGATGTTTGACCGCTTTCCGCTGGCAAACTTTTCAGTGAACTCGCAACTGCAGAGCCAGATCCTTTCGAATCTGGCCGGCGATCTCCGGGGCGTCTTGGACACTTCGCTTGGAGGCGACCAAATGGACGGTCCTGGCCTTCAGCGAGCATATGGACTCTTCTGGCTTTGGGTTCTCGGCGCTTATGAGGTCGTCCGGGTGTTGAGCAAGCATCAAAAGTCGCTCTCTCCAAATCTCAATGAGCGGGTCGGCGTGGTCAAGTTGGAGATTGCGGAACTTCGGATGCCCTTCGCCAAGCAGCAATTGCGCGGGTCGAACGTCACCATCGGCCGCGAAGCATTCGTCGAATGCGCAAGCAAGGAGCACAAAGACATCTCCTTCGTGATCAGAGGCAGGATCTATTGGGCGCGGGAAGTGGTCTCCCGATTCGAATCTCTGCTGGCTTCCGTAGCCAGCCAAGATGTGTTGGCGTCAATCGGCGCCAGTGAGAGTTAGCCCAGCACATTGAGCGTGCGTCCCACACGCCGCCCCACAGACTTCGGCCCGCCGCTCATGTCAAACGATCCCGCAAAGAAATCTAAACGATACGAGACGCCATGCCCGACCTCATCCTCCACCACTACCCCAATTCCCCGTTCTCCGAGAAGGTGCGCCTCGTCTTCGGCATGAAGGGCATGGCATGGCAGTCCGTGATCGTGCCGGCCATCAACCCGAAGCCCGACGTGGTGGCGCTGACCGGGGGCTATCGGCGCACGCCGTTCATGCAGATCGGGGCCGACGTGTACTGCGACACCGCGCTGATGTGCCGTGTGATCGATCAGCTGCAGCCTGAACCGCCGCTGTTCCCCGCCGCAACTCAAGGCCTCGCCGAGATCGTGGCGCAGTGGGCCGACACCACGCTGTTCTGGTCGGCTGTGCCGTTCACGATGCAGCCCGCCGCCATCGGCCACGTGCTGGCGGGCGCCACGCCCGAGATGCTGAAGGCCTTCGGCGCCGACCGCGCGGCTATGAATCCGGGCTTCAAGCGCCCCACACCGACCGATGGCGCCGCGCATGTGCAAACGCAACTCGCACGGCTCGAAGCGTTGCTGGCCGATGGCCGGCCGTTTCTGCTCGGCACCGTGCCCTGCATTGCGGACTTCTCGGCCGCGCAGTCGGTCTGGTTCATCCTTCTCGCGCCGCCGATTGCGACGGTGCTGGAGCCGTTCACGACCGTGTGCGCCTGGTACGCGCGCATCCAGGCCTTTGGCCACGGGCAACCCGAGAAGATGACGAGCACGCAGGCCATTGCGGTTGCGGCCGCCAGCACGCCGGCGGCCACGTCGTTCGAGGCCGAACCCGGCCTGGCACAGGGCGATGAAGTGACCATCACGCCGACCGACTACGCGCACGACCCCGTCGCCGGCCAGCTCGTGGGCCTGGGCCGTGAAGAGGCCGTGATCGCACGAACCGACGAGCGGGCAGGGCGGGTGCATGTGCACTTCCCGCGGCTCGCGTTCCAGATCAAGAAGACCCAACCCGCCTGATTGCCGTTTCAAGCCGTTCAAGCGATTCAACGCACATCAGCACATCAACAAGATTCCAAGAAAGCACGCTCATCATGAAGACCTTCCAAGGCCGCACGGCCGTCATCACCGGCGCAGGCTCCGGCTTCGGCCTGGAGACCTCGCGCATCGCTGCCCGCCTGGGCATGAATGTGGTGATGGCCGACGTGCAACAAGACGCGCTCGACACGGCCGCCGCCGAGATCACCGCGCTCGGCGCGCCTGTGCTGGCCTACCGGCTCGACGTGTCGAAGGCCGCCGAGGTCGAGGCCTTGGGCGCCGCCGTGCTGGCGCGCTTCGGTGCGCCGCACTTCGTGTTCAACAACGCCGGCATCGGCGCGGGCGGCCTGATCTGGGAGAACACGGTGAAGGACTGGGAGTGGGTCATCGGCGTTAACATCATGGGCGTGGCGCACGGCGTGCGCGTGTTCACGCCGATGATGCTGGCCGCCGCGAAGGCCGACCCGGCCTACGAGGGCCACATCACCAACACCGCGTCGATGGCGGGCCTGCTGAACGCGCCGAACATGGGCGTCTACAACGTCAGCAAGCACGCGGTGGTGGCCTTGAGCGAAACGCTCTACCAAGACCTGCGGCTCGTCACCGACCAGATCAGCGCGTCGGTGTTGTGCCCGTTCTTCGTGCCCACCGGCATCACCAAGAGCCACCGCAACCGGCCCGGCGAGTTGCAAGACGATGCCAAGCCGACCCGCAGCCAGCTCATCGGCCAGGCCATGAGCGACAAGGCGGTGGGCAGCGGCAAGGTCAGCGCTGCGCAGGTGGCGCAGTTCGTGTTCGACGCGGTGGCCGAGAAGCGCTTTTACGTCTACAGCCACCCAAGAGCACTGGCCACGGTGCAAACGCGGCTCGAAGACATCATGAGCCAGCGCAACCCGACCGACCCGTTCGCGCACAAGCCCGAATTGGGCGAGCAGCTCAAGGCGCAGTTGCGGGCGGAGTGACGCCGAAGCGTGGCCGCCGAGAGCGGGCGGCTCTGCGCGGGCCGCCGAGGTTCAACAGCCGATCTTCAGCGCCTGCACCGGCCGCCCGGTGTCGGCGTTGACGACCACCAGGTTCACTTCGCGCGGGTGCTGGGCATCGGTGGGCAATGCCAAGTCGAACTGCAACGCGGCCGGGGCGTCGGCCCTGGCCTGCCAGGCGGCCACCTGGCGGTACTCACGCACCACGTAGTCGTGCTTCAAGGTCGTGCCGCTGTTCTCGCCGGCCTTCACGCTCGACACATGGCCTTGCTCGGTGACAGCCCAGTAGGCGGCCAGGCGGGTGGGGGCGCCCGGCAGGGGCTTGATGCTGGCGGTGAAGTGCGTGCCCTCGCGCTCGAGCGTCACGTCCACTGACGCGGCGCTGCGCGTGCGCGCCGCTGCTGCCACGTTCAGGCCCGGCCAGTCGGGCCGGTCGGCGCCGTCGAACAGCACCTGCGGCGTGTAGCTGAAACGCGCGCCGCTGCTCACCTGCGTCTGCGCCTGGCGCTGCGTGTATGCGGGGCTCGCGAAGCGGTCTTTCCAGCCCAGCCGGTCCCAGTAGTCGACATGGAACGCGAGCGCCACCACGCCCGGCTCGGCCTTGGCGCGTGACAACCACTGATCGGCCGGCGGGCACGAGCTGCAGCCCTCCGAGGTGTAGAGCTCGATGACCGGCGTGATGGTGGCGGCGCTGCGCGCGCTGCAGGTGCCTGCCGCTTGCGCGCCGCCTGCGGCAACGCCGGCAAGGGTCAGCGCTGCAACGAGCGTCACATGGGGTTGGCTTGCGAACATGGCGGCTCCAGAAGCGGTGGCTTGAGCGGATTGGTCGTGTCGTCGATCCCGTTCTTACGGCTGCCCGGTTCGCGAAAGGCCTGTGCCACACTGCGCCGCCCCGCGCGAGCCTGCAAGCCGACTCCAACCCCGAACCACCGATGACGACCCACTCGAATCCCACCCACCGCGTCGCCATCATCGGCGGTGGTCCCGCCGGGTTGATGGCCGCCGAAGTACTGGCCGCCGGAGGCGCGCAGGTGGACCTGTTCGACGCCATGCCGTCGGTGGGCCGCAAGTTCCTGCTGGCGGGCAAGGGCGGGTTGAACCTCACGCACAACGAACCTTTCGATGCCTTCGCCGGCCGCTACGGCCCACGCCGGCCGCAGGTCGAGGCCATGCTGCAAGCCTTCGGCCCGACAGAGCTGCGCGCCTGGGCCGCCGGCCTGGGCGTGAGCACCTTCGTCGGCAGCTCGGGCCGCATCTTCCCGACCGACATGAAGGCCGCGCCGCTGCTGCGCGCCTGGCTGCACCGGCTGCGCGTGGCGGGGGTTCGCTTTCACATGCGGCACCGCTGGCTGGGTTGGGCAGGTGAGCCATCGGCCGGCCAGCAACTGCGTTTCATTGCGCCGCAAGGCGAGCTCACGCATCACGCCGATGCGGTGGTACTGGCGCTCGGCGGCGGCAGCTGGGCGCGCCTCGGCTCCGATGGCGCGTGGGTTCCCTACCTCACGCAGCGCGGCGTCGATGTGGCGCCGTTGCAGCCGTCGAACTGCGGGTTCGATGTGATGCGCCTCCAGGCCGACGGCGAACCCGCTCCCGGCTGGAGCGACTTCTTTCGCAGCCGCTTCGCCGGCCACCCGATGAAGACGGTGGCGCTGTCAATCAACGCGACTGATGCGCGCGCGTTCGCGCAAGCCGGCGAGTTCGTCATCACAGAAGGCGGCGTCGAAGGCAGCCTGGTCTACGCCGCATCGAGCATCGCGCGCGACACGGTTGCCGCCACCGGCAGCGCGCAAGTCTTCATCGACCTGCTGCCCGGGCGCAGCGCGCAGTTTGTGCAAGACGAGGTGGCGCGCCCGCGCGGTGCGCGCTCGCTGGCCACGCACCTGAAGAGCCGGCTCGGCATCGACGGCGTGAAGGCTGCGCTGCTGTACGAACTGCTGCCGCGCAGCACCATTGCCGACCCGCTGCAGTTGGCCGCCGCGATCAAGGCCTTGCCCTTGACCTTGGCCGCCCCGAGGCCCATCGACGAGGCGATCAGCAGTGCAGGTGGCGTGCGCTTCGAGGCCATGGACGACGGCCTGATGCTGCGCGCCGTGCCGGGCGTTCACTGCGCTGGCGAGATGCTCGATTGGGAGGCGCCGACCGGCGGCTACTTGCTGACGGCGTGCTTCGCGAGCGGTATGGCAGCGGCGCGCGGGGTATTGCGGGCGGCGTAGTGCGGGCCGCGTCCTACAGCCATATCGGCTGAATCGGTGGTGGTGGGCGGTGTCGGCCGACGCGGCGCGCGCGCGCTGCGTCGCAGAGTGTCGGCACGTTCAACCGATACGAGGAGACCTCCATGCACGCCACTTCCACAACCTGTACGCAAACCCTGTTGCGCAGTTGCGTGGCAACCGCCTTGCTGGGCCTCGCGCTCGGCGGCGCACATGCCGCCAATGCAGCCAAGGCCACCCCGGCGGCTGACACCTCCGACATCCAGGCGCGCTACCTCAAAGAGCGCGCCGTCTGCATGAATGGCATGTCGAACCAGGACCGCGCCACCTGCCTGAAAGAAGCCGGTGCTGCGCGCGATGAGGCGCGCCGCGGGCGGCTCAACGACGGCGATGCGAAGTACAAGCGCAACGCCCGCGAGCGCTGCGACGTGCTGACCGGCGACGAGGCCGCCGACTGCCGCGCGCGCATGCGCGGCGCCGGTACGACGAGCGGCAGCGTCGAGGCGGGCGGCATCTTTCGCGAGACGGTCACGGTCGAGACCAAGCCGGCCGACCCGGCAGCATCAACGCCGGGCAAGTAACGCACCCACTTTTGCCCCCTCTCCCCCTGGGAGAGGGTTGGGGTGGGGGGCTGGTGCGCGCGGCCGCGCGGGGCCCTGTGGCACACTGCGCCGCTCCGTTTTTGATGCCCTTCGCGGCCCCGCCCTTGGACAAGATTCTTCTGCAGATCGCCGCCGAACTGAAGGTTCGCCCGGCTCAGATCAACGCCGCTGTCGAACTGCTCGACGGGGGCGCCACGGTGCCTTTCATCGCCCGCTACCGCAAGGAGGCGACCGACAACCTTGACGACATCCAGCTGCGTGAACTGGAGTCGCGCCTGTCATACCTGCGCGAGCTCGAAGACCGCCGCGTCGCGGTGCGCAAGAGCATCGACGAGCAAGGCAAGTTGACCCCCGCGCTGAGCGCCGCCATCGACGCCGCAGCCACCAAGCAAGACCTCGAAGACCTCTACCTGCCGTTCAAGATCAAGCGCCGCACCAAGGCCATGATCGCGCGCGAAGCGGGCATCGAGCCGCTGGCTGATGCGCTCCTCAAAGACCCGTCGCTCGAGCCTTTGACGCAGGCCGCCGCGCACATCAACGCCGAAGCCGGTTTCGCTGACGCCCACGCCGTGCTGGACGGCGTGCGCGACATCCTCAGCGAGCGCTGGGCCGAAGACCCGATGCTCGTGCGCACACTGCGCGACTGGCTGTGGAGTGAGGGCTTGTTCCAGAGCCGCCTGCTCGCCGGCAAGGACGCCGAGCACCCCGACCATGCCAAGTTCCGCGACTACTTCGAGTACGACGAGCCGATTGCGCGCGTGCCCTCGCACCGCGCGCTCGCGGTGTTCCGTGGCCGCACGCTGGAGTTGCTCGATGCGAAGCTGGTGCTCGACGAGCCCGTGGCAGTCGCGGGCACGAGCTCGGGAACCACCACCGGCGCCAAGGCCATATCCCTCGCCGAAGGCCGCATCGCGATGCACCTGAAGTGGAGCCACCGTGCGCGGCCGGCCGACGACCTGATCCGCAAGTGCATCGCCTGGGCCTGGAAGGTCAAGCTCAGCCTCAGCCTGGAGCGTGACCTGTTCAGCCGCCTGCGCGAAGAGGCCGAGCGCGTCGCGATCAAGGTGTTCGCCGAGAACCTGCGCGACCTGCTGCTCGCCGCACCCGCCGGCCCGCGCGTCGTGCTCGGGCTCGACCCCGGCATTCGCACCGGCTGCAAGGTGGCGGTGGTCGATGCGACCGGCAAGGTGCTGGCCACCGACACCGTCTACCCGCACGAGCCGCGCCGCGATTGGGAAGGCTCGCTCCATTCGCTCGGGCGCCTGTGCGCCGCGCACGGCGTTAACCTGATCGCCATCGGCAACGGCACGGCCAGCCGCGAGACCGACAAGCTGGCCGCCGATTTGATCAAGCGCATTCAACAGCTCACACCCGGCACGCACATCGAGAAGGTCGTCGTCAGCGAGGCCGGCGCATCGGTGTATTCGGCCAGCGAGTACGCGAGCAAGGAATTGCCCGACCTGGATGTGACGCTGCGCGGCGCGGTCAGCATTGCGCGGCGCCTGCAGGACCCGCTCGCCGAGCTGGTGAAGATCGAGCCGAAGAGCATCGGCGTGGGCCAGTACCAGCACGACGTGAACCAGAGCGACCTGGCGAAGAGCCTGAACACGGTGATCGAAGACTGCGTGAACTTGGTCGGTGTGGACCTGAACACCGCCTCGGCGCCATTGCTCGCACGCGTGTCCGGCCTGTCGGGCGCGGTCGCGGCGAGCATCGTGCGCTGGCGTGATGCGAACGGCGCGTTCCGCTCGCGTAAACAGCTGCTCGATGTGAGCGGGCTCGGCGCCAAGACCTTCGAGCAGAGCGCCGGCTTCCTGCGCATTCGCGGTGGCGACAACCCGCTCGACCAATCGGGCGTGCACCCCGAGACCTACCCGGTGGTGGAGCGCCTGCTCGCGGCCGTCAACAAGCCGGCCAGCGAGGTGATGGGCAGAAGCGACGTGATCCGGTCGCTGCGCCCCGAGCTGTTCGCCGACGAGAAGTTCGGCCTCATCACGGTCGGCGACATCCTGACGGAGCTGGAGAAGCCGGGCCGTGACCCGCGCCCCGACTTCAAGGTGGCGCGCTTCAACGACGGTGTCGAAGACTTGAAGGACCTGCAGCCCGGCATGGTGCTCGAAGGCACGGTCAGCAACGTGGCGCAGTTCGGCGCATTCATCGACCTGGGCGTTCATCAAGACGGCCTGGTGCACGTGAGCCAGCTGTCGAACAAGTTCGTGACCGACGCGCGCGAGGTGGTCAAGACCGGTGACATCGTCAGGGTCAAGGTGCTCGAAGTGGACCTGGCGCGCAAGCGCGTGTCGCTCACGATGAAGCTCGACGCGAAGCCGGTGCCGAAAGGTGGCAATGCGGCCGGCAATGCGTTCCAGCCGGCGCAGCGCCATGAGCGGCAAGGCGGTGGTGCTCGGCCGGCTGCGGCGCCGGTGTCGTCCGCCATGGCCGATGCGTTTTCGAAGTTGCAGACGCGGCGCTGACGCGGCAGTGCGGCCGGGTTGAGCGGGCAGCCGTGACGCCGCTGCTCGTTCACGCCGGCCCGCGCGCGCTGACCGTGCTGCGCGAGCGCGGCCTGCGGCCCGAAGACGTGCGCATCGTACCCGCCGCAGCGGGTGGGCCGAAAGGCCTGGCACTGGTGCCGCTCGACCAGTTCATCTTCGGCGAGTGGCTGGCCGGCACGAGCCAGCATGTGTTCACGAGCCGCGGCCGCCACCTTCTGCGGCGCGAGGGGCGGGCGCTCTCCAGCATCAGCAACCCGCTGGCGCACCTCGGCGCCTTTGCGGCCAATGCGCTGAGCCGGCGTGCGATGAGCGGCTTCTGGGAGCGCGTGGTGTTCTCCGATGCGCGCGAGCCGCTGCCCTTCAAGCTGCATGACTACCGCACCCGCCATGTGCCGCTCGCGCCGAGCAACCTCGCGCTGAGTGTGCTTGCGAGCTGCTCGATCCCGTACTGGCTCGACGCCGTGCACGACATTCCCGGTGCGCCGCGCGGCGCCTATGTCGACGGCGGCATCACCGACTACCACCTGCACCTGAACTACGCGTCGATGACCGACGGCCTGGTGCTGTACCCGCACTTCCAGCGCAGCATCGTGCCCGGCTGGCTCGACAAGTTCTTCCCGCACCGGCACCGCGCGACCGCGATGCTCACCAACGTGGTGGTGCTGTCGCCGAACCCGGCCTGGGTGGCGGGGCTGCCGGGGGGCAAGCTGCCCGACCGCGACGACTTCACGCGCTACGGCGATGACACCGCCGCGCGCATCAGCGCCTGGACGCGCGCCGTGCATGAGAGCGAACGCCTGCGTGACGCCTTCGCCGGGATGGTTGCCTCCGGGCCGGCGCTGGAAGTGCAGCCGCTGCTGTCGTTCGCTGCCGTCGTTCGCTGCCGTCGCGGGCTGCGTCGCGCAGCCG
Organism: Rhizobacter sp.; assembly: GCA_031385155.1. Classification (GTDB taxonomy): domain Bacteria; phylum Pseudomonadota; class Gammaproteobacteria; order Burkholderiales; family Burkholderiaceae_C; genus LMDS01. The sequence continues at coordinate 2,019 of JANNBF010000059.1, read as the reverse complement.
GGGGTGACAACTCTTTACACAGCGATGCATCCGTTCGCGCGGGCCCCGCGTACTGGGCTTCAGACGCACAAACCGCGTCGTGACCCGTCGGCAACCGGCATACCCCGGGGGCTGGTGCGAACTTCAACCCGAGAGGATGACACCATGAAATCACCGCGTCTGAACCCCAGCCGCCTGGCCCCGCTGGCAGCGGCCGTCTGTGCACTGTCCGGCCTGGCGGCCTTGCCTGCACACGCATCCAGCCACCGTGAGGCGCCGTCGATCACCGGCACGCCGAAGGTCGATGCGACCGACTTCTACATGTTCAACAGCTACGAGGCGGGCCGCACCGGCTTCGTCACGCTGATCGCGAACTACCTGCCGCTGCAAGACGCGTACGGTGGCCCGAACTACTTCAAGCTCGACCCGAACGCGCTGTATGAAATCCACGTGGACAACAACGGCGACGCGAAGGAAGACATCACCTTCCAGTTCCGTTTCAAGAACACCTCGAAGGGCAAGACGCTCAGCATCGACGGCAAGGACGTGGGCATCCCGCTGACCCAGTTCGGCGGCGTGACCGACCCGACCGGTGCGAACCTAAATGTGACCGAGAGCTTCACGCTCGACGTGGTGCGCGGTGACCGCCGCACCGGCACCAAGGGTTCCGTCACCAACGCCAGCGGCGGCAGCGCAACGTTTGCCAAGCCCTCCGACAACATCGGCACCAAGACGATCCCGAACTACGCCAACTACGCCGGCCAGTTCATCTACAGCGTGAACATCCCCGGCTGCGCCACGCCCGGCAAGGTGTTCGTCGGCCAGCGCAAGGACCCGTTCGCCGTGAACCTGGGCGTGATCTTCGACCTGATCAACGTGCCGAGCGCAGCCTTCCTGCTGAACAACGGCAACAAGGATCTGGGCACCGATTCGCTCGCCGACAAGAACGTGACCAGCCTCGCGGTCGAAGTGCCGACGAGCTGCCTGGTTGCGACCGGCTCCGCCGACACCGTGATCGGCGGCTGGACGACGGCCAGCGTGCGCCAGGGCAACCTGTACAGCGCCGCACCGAAGCCCGGCTACGGCACGGCCGCTATCGGCGGTGGCGCATGGACGCAGGTGTCGCGCCTGGGCATGCCGCTGGTCAATGAAGTGGTGATCGGTATCAACGACAAGGACAAGTTCAACGCCTCCAAGCCCAAGGACGACGGCCAGTTCGCCACCTACGTGACGAACCCGACGCTGCCCAAGCTGCTGGAGATCGCCTTGGCCACGCCGAACATCTCGCCGACCAACTACCCGCGCCTCGACCTGGTCACGACCTTCCTGACCGGCATCAAGGGCGTGAACCAGCCGGCCAACGTGGTGGCCTCGGAAATGCTGCGCCTGAACACCGGCATTCCGGCTGTTGCTTACGCCAACCAGAACCGCCTTGGCCTGCTCGGCGGCTTGCTGTCGGGTGACGGCGACCTGGCCGGTTACCCGAACGGCCGCCGCCCGAACGACGACGTGGTCGACATCTCGCTCGTCGCAGTGATGGGTGGCCTGTGCGTGGCCAACGGCAACGCCGACACCTACAAGTTCGGGGCTGCCTGCAAGCCGAGCGCCGTGCCCCTGGGCACGTCGGCCTACAGCCTGCACGACGGTGTCGACCAGGCCGGCCCGAAGGTCAAGGCAGCCGGCCCGCTGCTGGCCGGCTTCCCGTACGTGGGCACGCCGCTGCCCGGCGCGCAGTAAGGAGATCACCATGAAGAAAACCTGGCTGATGACCCTGGGCGCCGTGAGCGTGGCGGCCGTTCTGAGCGCCTGCGGGGGCGGTGACGACACGCCGGCACCCCCGCCCGTGACGAGCGAAGTGCCGGCAAGTGCAAGCGCTTCGACAGGTGGTTTCATCGACTACCTGAAGCAGCTTGTCGCGTCAGCGGCCGACACGTTCGAGCCTGTCGACGTGAGCGCCGTCACGCCGCCCACGTCGGATACGGCCGAGCCTGACGTCGTAGACTGAGCGGCAACCCGCCCGGGGGGCGAGCCTGCGCAAGC
>JANNBF010000148.1:0-14182 GCA_031385155.1 Rhizobacter sp. | reverse complement strand
GGCTCCATCGCCAGCGTGGTCGCGATCTCGAGCGCGCGCTTGCGGCCGTAGCTCAGCTCGACCGCCGGCAGCGCGGCGTAGGCTTCCAGGTCGACCTGTGCGAGCAGCGCGAGCGCCTGCGCGTCGAGCGTGTGGAGCGAGGCTTCGGGCTTCCAGAAGTGAAAGCTCGTGCCGAGCTTGCGCTGCAGGGCCACGCGCACGTTCTCGAGCACGCTCAGGTGCGGGAACACGGCCGAGATCTGGAACGAGCGGATCACCCCACGCCGCGCAATCGCCGCCGGCTTGTCGGGCGTGATGTCGACGCCGTCGAAGAGGATCTGCCCGCGCGTGGGCGTCAGGAACTTCGTCAGCAGATTGAAGCAGGTGGTCTTGCCCGCCCCGTTCGGCCCGATCATGGCGTGGATGCTGCCGCGCCGCACCTTCAGGTCGACCTTGTTGACGGCCACGAAACCCTGGAACTCTTTCGTGAGTTCGCGCGTTTCCAGGATGTAGTCGGTGCTGCTCATGGCATTCCACCCGCGACACCTGCAGCGCTGGCGGCCAACTTGCCATGAGGTGCATCGAACCCAAGGCGGCGCGACAAGGCCTGCGCCACGCTCAGCGCGGCCGCGCGGTGGCGCTCGCCGCGGTCGGCGCCGAGCAGCGCCTTGTTGATGCACACCGCCACGCCGGCCACCACGTGGCCGGCGGCGTCACGCACCGGCGCGCCGAACGAGTAGACGCCTTCGCGCACGGACTCGTCATCGACGCTGTAGCCGCGCTTGCGGGTCGTGGCCAGCTCTTTCAGCAAGGCCTCGATCTCGCGCGGGCCCTTGCGTGTGAGGTGCTGGCCCAGGCCCGCCGCGAAGCGGGTTCGAACCTCGCCAGGCGGCAGGTGCGCGAGCATCGCCTTGCCGCTGCCCGACAGATACGCCGGCAGCCGCATGCCCACGGTGAACGCCAGGCCGAGCGGGCGCGCGCTGTTGCGCACCGCCACGTAAAGCGCGTCGCCGCCGCTGAGCACCGACAGCACCACCGTTTCTTCGGGTGCTGTGCCCGCGTCGGCCCACAGCGCGTTGAACTCCTGCGCCACGTCGATGCCCGACACGAACGCCTCCGCCAGGCTCATCACGCCCGGGCCGATGAGAAACGCGCCGTCGGGCTGGCGGCGCAAGTAGCCGAACGACACCAGCGTGTTGCACAGGCCGTGCACGCTGCTCTTGGGCAAGGCCAGCTCATTCGTCAACTGCGCCAGGCTCATCGGCACGCGCCCGCGCGCCAGCCGGTCGAGCAGCGTGAGCGCGCGCGACACCGCCGGCACGAGCGCCGTAACGAGCGGCGCGCGCGTGCGGGTCGGCTGGGCGGCGGTGGCGGCGGCGTGCATCAGCATGGGGCGTCGGGAGGGGCGTGGGTTGCAGCCAAGCGTTCGGTCGGCTGAACAGGCTTCAGGTAACGGGACGCCGAGTCTACGGACGGATCGCAGCACCCGGCGTGCCCGATCACTCGCTTTGCGGGTATCTCCGAAGAGGGCTTGCCCGCAGCGCCCGCCGGCCCCACCCGACCCGTAAACTTACGGCCCCGACCGCCTTGGAGAACCCGTGATGGCAGCGCCCGCCGAACCCAACAAACACCGCCTGAAAGACACGCTTGACAAGACCAGTGAGGTCGCGGCCGACGTTCAGAGCGCAGCAAACCAGGTCGGCGTGATCGGCACGGTGCTGGCGCAGGAACTGCCGGACGAGTTGCAGGTCGGCGAAGTCGCGCAGGCACTCGTGCAGACTGAGGAGCTGGAGCAAAAGCTCGCCGAGTCGGCCGAGACGCTGGCCGACGTGACGGCCGCTCTCGAGCACGAGATTGAGAAGCGCCAAGAGGTCGACGTCAAGCTTGCGCGCAGCCGGGCGCAGGTCGAGAGGCTGTCGGAGCAGGTTCAGCAACTGCCCGACAAGGCCGGCTGAAAGGGCGACAGCCTTTCTTCAAAGCGCTTCTCTTGCACCCTCGCCGCTTTGGGGAGCGGGAGTGCGCACTCAACCGCCCCGCTCGCGCCCGGTTTCGCCGTCGCTGGTCTCGTCGAGCGATTCGTCTTCCAGGTGGAAGGTGTCGCTCCAGCCCACGAGCGTGAAGCCTTGCGGGGTGTGCAGCAGCCGGTTGATGCTGGCATTGCCGAGCTGCCACGAGCGTGGCGCGTCGAGCGCCACGCGCGCGGCGGCGCGGTAGAGCGCGTCCATCACGCCGCCGTGCGAGACCACGGCGATGGTCTGCCCCGGGTGCGCCAGGGCGAGCCTTGTCACGGTGGCCACGCTGCGGTCGAAGAAGTCGCGCAGCGTTTCGCCGCCGGGGGCACCGAAGGTCGGGTCGCGTTGGCGCCAGCGCTCGCTCATCTCGGGGTAACGCTGCTGGATTTCGGCGTACGTCATGCCCTCGAACACACCGAAGCCGCGCTCGCGCAGGCCCGGGTCGGTGACGATCTCGCGGCCGGTGCCCGCCGCCACGGCCTGCGCCGTCTGCATGGCGCGCAGCAGGTCGCTGGCGTAGACGGCGTCGATGCCTTCATCGCTCACCGCCAGCGCCAAGCGGTGCGCTTGCCAGCGGCCGAACTCGTTGAGCGGCACATCGAGCTGGCCCTGGATGCGCGAGTCGACGTTCCAGGCCGTCTCGCCGTGGCGGATGGCCAGAACGCGGGTGGCCTGCTGCGCGCCGCCCTCCACCCTCAAACGCCCCAGACGATGTCGGCGCCCTCGGCCACCGAGCGCTTCATCATCTCGGCCAGCGGCCAGGCCCGCTGACGCAAGGTCACGCCTTCGCGGGGGCCGAGCTTGTGGCCGTCGGCGGCAGCCTCTTTCTCGGCCTGGGCACGGGCGGCGTCGTCAGCGGCCAACGCCGCCTCGATGGCGCTGATGGCGGCCGGCATGGCCGCCACTTCGATGATGCCGGTGGCTCCGGGCGCCTTGCCGATCAGGCGCAGCACGTCGTCACCGGCCGGGCCCATCATCATCACGTCGCCGGCGGCCTTGGACTTGAACTTGTAGATCATGGGGAAGCGCCTTCGTCGGTGAGCGGTGTCTGCGCGTACATGTAGTCGCGCCGGAACGGGTAGGCGGATTGTGCGCCGGGGAGGTGCGCCAGAGCGTGGGCCAGAGCGTGGCCCCCCGCACTGCCGGCGTGCCCGCCGCCACGCTCGCCGTCGGGGTGCGCGCCGAGCATCTGGTACAGCCCCATCCAGCCGCGCTCGAAGCCCATCGCACTGCACGCGAGGTACAGCCGGTAGGCCCGCACCACGCGCTCGTTCGTCAGCTCGCGGGCCTCGCCGAGCCGAGCTTCGAGCGCGTCGCTCCAGGCCCACAGGGTGCGGCCGTAATGCGGGCGCAGGTTCTCGACATCGAGCGGCTCGATGCCGGCCTCGCTCATCACCTGCAGCACCTTGGACACATGCATCAGCTCGCCGCCCGGGAAGATGTAGCGCTCGATGAAGTCGCCCATGCCGGCGCCGAGCTGGTGGTTGCCGGTGCCGCCGGCGGTGATGCCGTGGTTCATCAGCAAGCCGCCCGGCTTCAGCAGGCGATGAACCTTCGTGAAGTAGGCCGGCAGCTGCGCCCGGCCCACGTGCTCGAACATGCCGACCGAGGCGATGCGCTCAAACGGCTCGGCATCGGCGAGCGCCCGGTAGTCGGCGAGTTCGATGCTGACGCGCCCGGTCAGGCCGCGCTGCTCGATCAGGCCGCTGACATGCGCATGCTGGTTGCGGCTGAGCGTGACGCCGTGCCCGCGCACGCCGTAGTGCTCGGCCGCCCACAGCAGCAGCGCGCCCCAGCCGGCGCCGATGTCGAGAAAGCGCTCGCCCTCGCGCAGCATGAGCTTGCGGCAGATGTGGTCGAGCTTGGCCTCTTGCGCCTGCGCAAGGTGCATGCCGGCCTCGCGGTAGTAAGCGCACGAGTACACGCGCTGCGGGTCGAGCCAGAGCGCGTAGAACGCGTCGGACACGTCGTAGTGGAACTGCACCTGCTCGGCGTCCAAATGCGGCTTGTGGCGTGCTTTCGAGAGCGCCAGCGTGCGGATCTCGCGCCACCAGTTCCATGGCGCCGCGCCGGCCGCGCGGGTCGGGTCGTCGCCGAGCATCTCGGCGGCGATGAGCATCAAGTCGCGCATGCTGCCGGTGATGTCGAGCCGGCCCTCGACATAGTCGCCGGCCACGCGGCCGATCTCGCCGGCGGCGAGGTGGGCGAGCGTGCCCAGGTCGTGCAGGTGCAGCGTCACCGCCGCGTCGGGCTGGCCCACCCGTTCGCCACCGGGCAGCCGCAGCGCGAGCGGCAGCGTCAACGAATCGAGCTTGCGCGCGAGCAACGCATCGACGATGGCCATGGCTTCACCCCCACCCTGCTTGTTTGCGTCCAGCCTAGCCGAACTGCGCAAGCCGGGCATTGCGCTCAAACAATCGGCGGCGTTCTCGCGACACCCGCCACGCCACCCGCCACGCGCACCTCGAACGCCGGCGCGGCAAGGGCCGGTGCGTACAGAAAGCCCTGGAACAGGTGGCAGCCCGCCGCCTGCAGGAATTCGCGCTGCGCTTCGGTCTCGACGCCTTCGGCCACCACCTCCAGCCGCAGCGCGCGGCCCATGTTGATGATGGCCTGCACGATGCCCACGTCGCTCTCGCCCGCCGGCAGCCCGCCGACGAAGCTGCGGTCGATCTTCAACCGGCTGATCGGGAAGCGCTTCAGGTACGACAGGCTCGAGTAGCCGATGCCGAAGTCGTCGATGGCCAGGCGCACGCCGAGACGAGCCAGCGCCTGCAGGCGCAGCATCGCGTCTTGCGCGTCGTGGATCAGGCACGACTCGGTCAGTTCGAGCTCGATCCACTTCGCCGGCAGGCCGGCCGCCTGCAGCGCGCGCGCCACGCCGTCCACGAAGCCGGGCTGCTGGAACTGCAGCGCCGACACGTTGACCGACACCGCCACGCCGCGCCCCGCCGCGAGCCACTGCGCCGCCTGGCGCACGGCCTCGTGCAGCACCCAGTCGCCGATGGCGATGATGAAGCCGCTCTCTTCGGCGACGGGAATGAACTCGCCTGGCGAGACCTCGCCGAGCACCGCGTCGCGCCAGCGGATCAACGCCTCGCAGCCCACCACCTCGCCGGTGTGCAGGCTCACCTGCGGCTGGTAGTGCAGGCGGAACTCGCCCTCGTTCAGCGCCTGGCGCATGGCGTGGTCGAGCTGCAGGCGGGTGCGCGAGCGCGTGTCGGCATGCGCCGGGCGCGGCTGGTGCAGGCGGTAGCCGGCCCGGCCGGCGAGCTTGGCCTCGCGCATCGCGGCCTCGGCGCGGCGCAGCAGTTCGTCCATCGTGCAGCCATCGTTCGGGTACAGCGCAATGCCCACGCTGGCGGTTACGGTGAAGCTCATGCCGGCGTGGGTGAACGGGCGCTTGAACGCGTCGAGCAGGCGCTGGGCGGCGTGGCCCGCGCCCGCTTCGTCGGCCTGGTGGGTGAGCACCACGAACTCATCGCCGCCGAGGCGGGCCACGGTGTCGGCCTGGCGCAGGCTCGCCTTCACGCGCTCGGCCACGTCGAGCAGCACGCGGTCGCCCAAGGCGCGGCCGAGCGTTTCGTTGATGTGCTGGAAGTGGTCCAGGTTCATGAACAGCAGCGCGAAGCGCGAGCCGTCGCGCGCGGCGCGGGCCAAGGCCACTTCGATGCGGTCGGCCAGCAGGCGGCGGTTCGGCAGCGCGGTCAGCGCGTCGGTGGTCGACAGTTGCTGAATGCGGCGATTCGCCTCGATCTTGTCGGTGATGTCGCGAAACGAGAACACCCGCCCGATCGGCTGGCCCTGCGCGCACTGCGGCATGGCCACGCGTTCGAGCACACGGCCGTCCTGCAGTGCCAGAACATCGGTGGCCTGGAGCATCGCATCCGCGTCGAGCGCCGCGAGGCGGCGCATGTAGGCGCCGGGCTCGGTGACGCTGGCGCGCATCCAGTCGAGCACGGCATCGTCGGCGCGCTTGCCGAGCATCGCCTGCGGCAGGCCCCAGACCTGCGCGAAGCGCTGGTTGAAGTTGCGGATGCGGCCGGCCAGGTCGGTGACGAGCAGGCCGTCCTGGGTCGACTCGAGCGTGGCGCGCAGGTCGGCAACGGTCAGTTCGAGTTCGCGCTCGACGCGCACCTGCTGGGTTCGGTCGTGCAGCGCCACGCAGTAGAGCGCGCCGGCGGCTTCGTCATTCGCGGCACCGTTGGCGGCGTGCGCTTCGGCTGCATGAGCGTCGGAATGTGCCGCTTGCGGCCCGGTGCTCAAGCGGCAAACCCGCCGCAGCACCGGGGCGGCCGTGCCGTCGCGCCGCGTCACGTAGGTTTGCGACTCGATCTGCTGCGCCGCACCGCCGTCGACCTGCGCGGCCACGTCACCCCAGAAGCACAGGTCTTCGGGCGTGGCCGCGAGGTCGAGCACCTCGGTGCCGATGAGTTCGGCGAGCGGCATGCCGAGCAGCATGCCGGCAGTGCGGTTCGCGGCCACGATGCGCAGGCTCCGCGCATCGACCAGCCACACCGCGTGCAGCATGGCGTCGATCAGCGGTTGCCACAGCGCGAGCTTGCGCGTGCGGGCAGTGAGGGTGTGGGGCGACACGCTGCGAGGGTGTTGGCGAGCAGCCGCTCTTCAGGCCGCCAGCGCGGCCTCGTCGGCCAGGCGCAGCGGCTCGAAGAAGTAGGCCACGCGCGGGCGCGGCGCCAGGTATTCGAGCGACTCGACCGGCAGCTGCATCGGCTTGATGCTGCGCCGGATGCCCACGCCCTGCGCCGACTCCAAGTCGACGATGAGCGCTTCGTCGCGCGGCACGCCGCGTTCGTGCACCAGCACGCGCGGCTTCAGTGGCCGGCTCGAATTGACGCCCACCACCATCGCATACCGGTCATCGGTGAGCTGCACCGTCGAGCCCGCCGGGTACACGCCCATCATGCGGATGAACGCGCCGAGGATGGCGGTGTCGAACTTGCTCTTGCCCTGTGCGAACAGCAGCGAGAGCGACTCGTGCGGCGTGAGTGCACGGGCCGCGAAGTGCGGGTTGCACAGGTTGTCGTAGCGGTTCACGAGCGCCACGATGCGCGCGCCGGCCGTCATGCGGTCGGTGTTCAGGTGCAACGGGAAGCCGCTGCCATCGGCATGCTCGTGGTGCTGCGCCAGCACCAGCATCGCGCCGGGCGCCAGGCCCATCTTGCGCGCCAGGCTCACGCCGTGCGCCACGTGCTCTTCATAGAAGCGCTGCTCCGACGCGCTCAGGCTCTCGTCGCGGTGGCGCACCCGCTCGGGCAGTTCGATCTTGCCGATGTCGTGCAGCATCGCGCCGACGCCGAGATCCTGCATGTCGGGCTCGGAAAGACCAAAGGTGCGGCCCATCAGCAGCGAGATGATGGTCACGTTCAGCGCATGCATCGAGGCCTTGTCGCCGGCAGCGTCGGTGAGCAGGCGCACGCACAGGTCCTGCTCGCTGAGCATCTTGTCGACCAGCGCTTTGGACAGTGTTTCGGCCCGCGCGCGGGCGTCCTGCGGCTTGCTGACGACGAGGTCGTTCAAGCGCTTGAAGTCGTGCGAGGCCTCGGTGAACTGGCGCTCGCACAGCGCCAACGCCTCGCGCTGATCGGCGATGGCACGCTTGTGCGCCTGGCGCGCCGTGACTTCGGGCGACACGGCCGGCGACATGGCGGAATCGAGGGCCGGGGCGGGGCCAGCGGTGTCGGCGCCTTCGCCGCTCTCAGCGTGATCGGCGCCACCGGCGCTGCGCGGCCCCCAGCGGCCGGTCGAGGTCGGCACCACGTCGCTCTGGGCCGGGTTCCAGCGCAGCCGCGCGCGGCCGAGCGAGCGGATCGTCTCGATCTGCTCGGCGCTCGAGATCTTGAAGCTGCCCAGCGGGAACGGGTGCGACATCCAGCTCAGGTCGAGGTGCACGAACATGCCGACGCAAAGGGCGTCCACATCGATCATGTCTTGGTCGGCTACAGCTTTCATGGGGCGATGCTCGTGGAATGCTCGTGGAACGCTTGCGAAATAGCAGGCACACACGCCTCATTGGCATATCGGCGGCGCAGCGCATGACTTGAGGTGCGAGGCCCCGCGCCGGCGCGTGGCGCATGGCGCCGCGGGCGCCCGGCCCGCCCTGCCCGACCGGCCTGCAGGCCGCGTCAGCGCTGGATTCGTGTCGACAGCAGCAGCGCCGTCGTCGTGCGCTCAACGCCGTCGAGCAAGCCGATGCGGTCGATCAGCGCATCGAGCTCGCCGATGGAATGCGCGGCCACCACCGCGATCAAATCGAACGGGCCGCTCACCGAATGCAGCACCCGCACCTCGGGGATGCGCCGCAGCGCCTGCTCGATGGCGGCACTGCGCTTGGGCGCGAGCGTGATGAGCACATGGGCGCGCACCAGGCCGGCCTCGAGCGCATCGGGCACGGTGATCGTGAAGCCGGTGATCGCCTTGCTGCGCTGCAGCCGCTCCATGCGGCTTTGCACCGTGGTGCGCGACAGGCCGAGCTTGCGCGCCAGCTCGGCGGTGGGGGCACGGGCGTCGTCGCGCAGCAGCGCGAGCAGCGCGCGGTCGGTGGCATCGACGATTGAAGCGGTCATTTCGATGTATGTATACCTGCGATTCGCCGAAGTATGAACTGTGATTCGTCGGTCTGCTGGATGCGATTTGCAGCTTCGCGCTGGAAAATCGTCTCATTCCCCACGCAACCCACCGGCCGGAGGCCACCATGAAAGACATCCTCGTCATCGGCGGCGGCAAGATCGGCTCGGTCGTGGCGGCACTGCTGGTCGACACGCCCGAGGCCGGCGGCTACCGCGTCACGGTCGCCGACCGCTCGGCCGCGCTGCTGGCGCGCATCGCAGCCGACGCTCACCACAACCCGCGCCTCGCCACGCTGCAGCTCGACGTGGGCGACGCGAACGCGCTGGCCGCCGCGCTGCACGGCCGCTATGCGGTGCTGAGCGCAGCACCCTTCCACCTGACCTTGCAGGTGGCGCGCGCCGCCAAGGCGGCCGGTGTGCACTACCTCGACCTGACCGAAGACGTGGCGAGCACCCGCGCCATCCGCGCGCTGGCCGAGGGCGCGGCCAGCGCGTTCATTCCGCAGTGCGGCCTGGCGCCCGGTTTCATCTCGATTGCTGCGGCCGACCTGGCGCGCGGCTTCGACACGCTGGATTCGGTGCGCATGCGCGTCGGCGCCCTGCCCGCCTACCCGAGCAACGCGCTGAACTACAACCTGACCTGGAGCACCGAAGGCGTCATCAACGAATACTGCGAGCCGTGCGAAGCCATCGTCGACGGGCAGGTGCGCGAGGTGCCGGCACTGGAAGAGCGCGAAGAGTTCTCGCTCGACGGCGTGCTCTACGAAGCCTTCAACACCAGCGGCGGCCTGGGCACGCTGTGCGAAACGCTGGCCGGCCGGGTGCGCACGCTGAACTACCGCACCATCCGCTACCCCGGTCACGCCGCCATCATGAAGGCGCTGCTGCACGACCTGCGCCTGAAAGACCGGCGCGATGTGCTGAAAGACATCCTGGAGCAGGCGCTGCCCGCGACCATGCAGGACGTGGTCATCGTGTTCGTGACGGTCGCCGGCCAGCGCGACGGCCGGCTTCAGCAAGACACCTACGCCCACAAGATCTACAGCCACGTGATGGCCGGGCGCCTGTGCAGCGCGATCCAGATCACGACCGCCTCCAGCCTGTGCGCGATGCTCGACATGCTCTGCGCAGGGGCCTTGCCGCAGCAAGGCTTCGTGCGCCAGGAAGAGGTGCCGCTCAGCGCGTTCCTCGCCAACCGCTTCGGCCGCGTGTACGCGATGGACGAGTTGGCCCACGCCGCCTGACGAAAATTGGCGCCCTCTCCCGCAAGCGGGAGAGGGAGCAATACGGTTCTAAGATGGCCGAGTGATCGAACTCCGCGCCCTCTTGCTGACCGACATGGTCGACAGCACCCGCATTGCCGAAGCCCTGGGCGATGCCGTGATGGCCACGCACTGGGCCGCACACGACCGGGCCGCGCGCGACCTGCTGCGCACCTGGCGCGGCCGCGAGATCGAGAAGACCGACGGCCTGCTCGCCGTGTTCGACAGCGCCGCCGATGCGGTGGCCTTCGCGCTCGCCTACCACCGCGCCGTTGCCGCGCTCGGCCTGCCGTTCGCGGCGCGCGCCGGCGTGCACGTGGCCCCGTTCAGCGTGCGCGAGAGCAGCACCGACGACATGGCCCACGGCGCCAAGCGCTTCGACATCGACGGCCTGGCCAAGCCGATCACCGCGCGCGTGATGGCCGCCGCACTCGGCGGGCAGACGCTCATCACCGCTGATGCGCGCGCCGCCCTGGGCGCAACGCTGCAGCGCGTTCAGTCGCACGGCCAGTGGCGGCTCAAGGGCCTGCCCGAGCCGATCGAGCTGTTCGAGGTGGGCGATGCACAGTCGCCGTTCACGCCGCCGCCCGACGAGGCCAAGGCTTACCGCGTGGTGCGCCAGGGCAGCGTGTGGCTGCCGGTGCGAGAGGTCAAGCACAGCGTGCCGGCCGAGCGCGACGCGTTTGTCAACCGCGAGGCCGTGCAGGTCGAACTGGCGCGCCGCTTCGACGAGGGTGCGCGCCTGGTCTCGGTGCTGGGCATGGGTGGCACCGGCAAGACGCGCTTCGTGACGCGCTTTGCGTGGTGCTGGCTCGGTGAGTTCCCGGGCGGTGTGTGGTTCTGCGACCTGTCGCAGGCGCGCAGTGTCGACGGCATCGTGTTCGCGGTGGCGCAGGGGCTCGACGTGCCGCTGGGCAAGACCGACCCGGTGGTGCAGCTCGCGCACGCCATCGCCGGGCGCGGCCGCTGCCTCGTCATCCTCGACAACTTCGAGCAGGTGGCGCGGCACGCCGAGGAAACACTCGGCAAGTGGCTCGACCGGGCCGGCGAAGCCTGCTTCGCAGTGACCACGCGCGAGGTGCTGGGCATCAGCGGCGAGCAGACCATTGCGCTGGCGCCACTGGCCCAGAGCGACGCCGTGAATCTGCTGATGCGCCGCGCCGAAGCCGGTGGGCAAGGCCTGGGTGGCGGCGGCGATGAACGGCAAGACATCGAGCAGCTCGTCAAGTTGCTCGACGGCCTGCCGCTGGCGATCGAACTGGCGGCGGCGCGGGTGCGCGTGATGCCGGTGCGCAGCCTGCTGGCGCGCATGAGCGAGCGCTTTGCGGTGCTGTCGTCGCGCGGCAGCCGGCACGACCGGCAAGCCACGCTGCGCGCCACCTTCGACTGGTCCTGGGACCTGCTGACCGAGGCCGAGAAAGCGGCCCTCGCGCAACTCTCGGTGTTCAGTGGCGGGTTCAGCATGGCGTCGGTCGAAGCGGTGCTCGCACTGTCGATGCTGCCCGACGCGCCCTGGCCGATGGACCTGCTGCAGTCGCTGGTCGACAAGTCGTTCGTGCGGCGCGCTGGCGGCGAGCGCTTCGACCTGCTGGAAAGCGTGCGCGACTATGCCGCCGAGCACCTGCGCACCGACGGCCGCTTTGCCGGCAGCGGGCCGCAGGCGCTGCTGGCCGCCGACTTGCGCCATGCCGCGTTCTTCACCGCTCCGATGGCGCAAGGCAGGCACCACTGGCCGCACAGCGAACTCGACAACCTGATCGCAGCCTGCCAGCGCGCCGTGGCACGGGGTGACGGCGCGGCGGCGGTGCGCGCACTGGCCGGTGTGTGGGGCGTGGTGCAGCTGAGCGGGCCGTTCCGCATCGTCGACGAACTCGCGCAGCGGGTGCGCACGGCCGGTGCGCTGGCCGAGCCGTTCGCGGCCGAGCTCGACTTCGTTCATGGCTCGGCGCTCGAGCTGTGCGGCCGCGCGGCAGAGGCCTTCCCGATGATTGCGCGCGCATCGGCAGGCGCCGGGCGCGGGGGCCACATGGCGCTGCAAGGCCGCGCGTCGAATGCGCTGGGCAAGCTGCAGGCAGCGCAGGGCCGCACCGCCGAGGCCGAAGCTTCGTACGGCGTGGCCCTGGCGGCGGCGCGCGAGAGCGCCAATCGGTCTCTGGAATGCGGGGTGTTGAACAGCCTGGGCGGCCTGTGCGAAGGCCTGGGCCGGCTGACCGAGGCGCAGGCGCACTTCGAAGCCGGCTTGCGCGTGGCACGGCTCGCGCAAGACCGCCGCTGGGAAGGCGGCAGCGCCGGCAACCTGGCGCAGTTCTATACCGACCAGGGCAAGCTCGCCGAGGCAAAAGATCTGTACGCGCAGGCCGTGGCGATTGCGCGTGAGCTGGGCGACCGGCAATGGGAGGCGATTGCGCGCTGCAACCTCGGCCTGCTCTGCCACACCGAAGGCCGCTTCGACGATGCGCGTACCGAGCTGCAGGCCTCGCTCGCCGCCGCGCGCGACATGGGCCACGCGCGGCTGCTGTCGATCGTGCCGTGCAACCTGGGGCTGGTGGCCGAGGCGATGGGCCAGCCCGACGAAGCGCTGGCCCGCTACACCGAAGCGGTGAACGTGGCCCGCGACCTGACCGACCGGCGCGCCGAAGGCCAGTGCCTCACCTACCTCGGCCTGCTGCACGCGCGCCACGGGCGGCCGGCGCAGGCACGCAGCTGCCTCGTCGAAGGCGGCAGTCTGCTGGAGGCGGTGTCGGATCGCGTGAGTCTGGGCGTGTTGTTGTGCGCCCGCGTCGAGGCCGAACACCTGGCCGGCGATGCGGCCGCCGCCAGCGCGGCGCTGACGGCGGCGCAGCAGATCGAGACCGAGCTGCTGGTCGTTCAGCCCGACTCGGAGTTCGGCCAGGCGCTACAGCGGGTGCGGCAGCTGCCGCGCTGAGCGGTGGGCGGTGGGCTCGCCGGTCACTCCGACAGGCACGGCACCTGGACGCTCATCGTGGCGGCGCCCACCACGGCGGCACTGGTGGCGGTGGGGCTCGGCTGCTGCGGCGCCTTCGATGCAGTGGCGATCACGCGCGGGTCGCACTTCCACCTGGGGCCGCCCGGCGCGTTGACGAAGGCGTGAATCGTGTACTTGAATGTCCCCGGCGCCGTCGTGTCTGCAATCCAGATGTTGTACGACGGCGGGAAGCCCGGCGCCTGGTTGCTGGGCAGCGCGGGCACGAACGTGATGCCGGGGGTGGCAAACGTGAACGGGCCGGAGGAGATGATCCACGTCAGGTTCCAGCAACCGACTTCGATCAGGGCGGGGTCGGTGCTCAAGGTCACCGATTTCTGGCCACCGACGTCCACGAAATTGCTGAGCGTCACGACCGTGGTCCCCTTCACCGGGGCGCCCGACGCGCACGTCGGGCCGGCCGTGGCCCCGACCGGGGTGGACCCGCCCCAGGTCTGAGCTTGAGGTGTCGTGCAACCGACCAGCGAGGCGCTTGCCAGAGTCACAGCGGTCAACAGGCAAAGGTTCTTCATCTTGTTACTCCGAGGTTGTTGCGCATTGTTGTGGCAACCCGCGCTGCGCGCCTCCCTACATCAAGGGACGGCGCCTGCGCTTCATGAAGCGCCGCGCGAAAAATGCGCCCTCCGCGCGAGATAAATGAAGGTGCGCGATTCTTGCAGCCTGCGAAACAAAATTGCACTGCTGAGGGTCAGAACAGCCCAGCCGGCTCCTGGTCCCGGTCCCAGCTGTAGATGATCAGCTCACCTCGCGTCACCGGCTTGCCGCCGCCGCCGACCGTGTAGTCGATCTCCAGACGTTCCATCTGGAAGCCCTGGAAGGCCGCTCGAATGGCCGGGTGATCGTTGATGCTGACGATGGCCTTGCCCGTGATCGTACGCAGCCTCTCGGCCATCAGCTCGTACTGCGGCCAGTCGAACGGCACGCCGTAGCCCTCGGTTTCCCAGTACGGCGGGTCCAGGTAGAACAGCGTGTGTGGGCGGTCGTAGCGGTCCACGCAGGCCTGCCAGTCCAGCCGCTCGATGTAGGCGCTGGCCAGGCGCAAATGCGCCGCGCTCAAGCTTTCCTCGACCCTGAGCAGGTTGATTGGTGGCGCAGTCGTCGCCGTGCCCCAGCTCTGCCCGGCCACGCGGCCGCCGAAGGCGTGGTGCTGCAGGTAGAAGAACCGCGCCGAGCGTTGAATGTCCGTCAGCGTGTGCGCCGGCGTCTCCTGCACCCACTTGAACAGCTCGCGGCTCGACAGCGCCCACTTGAACTGGCGCACGAACTCTTCCAGGTGGTTCTGCACCACTCGATAGAGGTTGACGATGTCGCCATTGATGTCGTTGATGACCTCTA
>JANNBF010000119.1:0-5448 GCA_031385155.1 Rhizobacter sp. | reverse complement strand
CGCAGACAGTCAATTCAGAAGCGGCACAGAAGCCATGTGGCGCTCAATCACATCGCACTGATGCGTTGAAAATCCAAAGTTCTTGTTGCCTTGCCGCCAAGCCGCGCGGACCTCGCTCACGGCCCGGAGCACATGCATCTTGACATCGGCTTCGCTCAGCTCGAGCTTGCGCGCCAAACGTTCAAAGGATGCCATCGAAACACTGCTCCAGTGCTTGGAGCGTGCCAGGTTCAATGCCAACCCGTCACCCGGCATGTACTGAATGGTTGATACCAAGTCATACGCCGGCGACAGCACCGGGCTGATCGGATCGCTATAGAGCAGGCTCCAGTTCTTCAAGTGCGCATCGCCATTGCCACAGGCAACGATGAAGACCAAACGCCGAAGGAACTCATCGAAGCTTACCCGACCCGCCAACGTCAATATCAAGCGGCCCAGGGTTTCGTAGTTGACGCTGTCGTACTTGCGTTCGGGATAAACGCCCAGGACTTGCGCAAAGTCTTCGATGTGAACCCGTTGGCCAGCGGCAGGACGGTCAAACCGATGCACGGCGTAGACCACGTGTTCCGCGCCCGCCAACGCTTCGGAAGGAAGACCCTCGATGTCTGCCATGTCGACGAGGCAGGTGGCAGGCACCTGAATGCCACTGGCCCCCGCCCAATGCATGGTGGCGTATTCATTGGCTGGCACCTCTGGAAACCGCGCGTCCGGCAGCTTGGCGATCCACTCGCCGCCGATCCCCGACAACGGAATCGTCAGCCCTCGGCCGCTGCGATGCGCCGAAAACTTCAACTGAACCCCGGCCAATGAAAACTTCCAGTCACTGCCTGCCTCTGGCGGTTGGGCTTCAATGGTCGAGGCAACTTGAATATCCTCGCTGCCCTCATCGGCGCGCAAACGCACATCGCCGGGAAGATCGCGGCCAAGCTGGTGCAGCAGTGCGAATTCAGTGACTGAATCGTTCGCAAGTTGCCGCTCCAAGAGCTGCCGCAGCGCCCCTTCTGGCAACAGGTTGGCAAACCAAGGGGGCAAGCGCGTTCGATGCCTTTGAATCCGGTCCAGATCGTCCAGAAATATCTGGCCCAGGACGGGCCGGGGATACAAAGCCTTGTAGGAGTTCAGCAGCCGGAAGTCGACCGCACCGTGCACGTCCAAGGAAAGCCGACCCACGGCGGTGTCGCCCAGCGAAACGATGAGATGCGTGGGTAGAGAGGTCATACCGGATCGTCGGCCAGCATGAGTTCAGCAATGGCCGGGCGGTCACTCTCATCCGACCGAGTTCGCTGGCTGAACAGCAGTTGTGCATGGCACATGATGTATTCACGACGGAAGCCAAGAAATTCGTCAAGACGGCCTGCCTTCAATGCTTGGGCGGCATCGGCATTGATGCCATGGGATAACCACACTGCGGGATCGTTGACCGCCGCCAACATGCGCTTCAGCCCGACCTGGCCGGGATGCGCGATGCGATTTGCCACAGTCAGGTACTGATCGTTCCGATCTAACCCGTCCACCTTGTAGATTTGCGGAAACATCGAACTCATCTCAGTTGTTGCCCGCCCACTCGGTTGGGTCAGATCCAACACCTCGCCAGTGTGCAAATGGCGTGGCTTCAGGTCCATGAGCACCAACGCTTCCAGCTTGGATGTCGCGTGCCGAAAGTTGAATACGCCGTGATTGCCGAGGCCCTCGCTCGAGCGCTTTTCGACAGCGCCAAGCATTCGTTGCACTGAACCTGCCTCGTCATCTGCTGTGATCGCGTCGAGTACGCGCCGGGTGGACACGGTGTCACCACTGTGGGCGCCTGTCAGCGCGCCGCGCCACAGCCAACGCGCCAACAGCTCCCGCGATCGCGGTGACGGCGAGCCGTGCAAGTGAAAGAACTTGCCCAGCGTGACGAAGGGCTGCTTGTACGGAAGCAAGGCGAAGTGAGGGATGCGTGCATCAACCTTCAGAAATTCAATTACCTGCCGCGCCACGCTGGCCGTGAGACCGTACAACTGTGTCGCTTCGTCATCACCCAGGCGCGGCGGCGTTTTGCCCGCGTGGCTGGCCAAGTCGGCCCCTTGAAGCACGCGTAACAATCGATATAGCAGCTTCTCGTCGATCTGACCAAACTCAAGCGCCCCCAGCTCTGTGACGATATGCCCGATCGATGCCGGGCGTGCGCTTGAGCGCACGCCATTGAGCGCGTCAAAGACTTCAGAATCCTTCAGGCGCTTGCCGGTTCGGTTGCTGCGCTCGAAAATCTTGCGCACCGTCTGCTCGCTGTCTGTGCGCACGATGTAGGCGGGAATTTCATACTCGCGCAGCCGCTTTCCTAAGCCGAACACCCGCGTTCGTCGTGCCATGTCATCGGGCGCATGCGAAAACACCCAGTGCATCAAGCGCTCTGAATCGAGCACCTCGCTCAGCGGCAAGAAACGGGAGTCGGGGCCGCTCAACTTGAGGCGCGCAACAGGCGTGACAAAGACGCTAGCCTCTAGGTCAAACAACAGCGCAAACTCATCGCCATCATGGCGAGTACCTAGAAACGAACGCACCAAGGCGGCGATGCGTTGCTGGCCATCCACCACCCACCACGCATCCGAACGAGCCTGCCCGGCCAGCAGCACGGAACCCAGTCGCACCTCACCGGCCTCAGCACTGGTCTCCCAAAAGAGCAAAGTACCGACCGGGTAGCCGCGATAAATGCTGTCTAGCAGTTCAACTGCGTCAGAGGGTTCCCAGCGCAAGCCACGCTGAAAGGGCGGAATCCGCATGCGCCCTTGGCGCACCTGATCCAACAGGTCTTCCACCTTGAACGTTTTGGCTTCTGGGCGACGATCCAGCAACTCCGCAGGCTCGATCTTGGCGGGTTGATTCATAGTGCTCACCTCGTAGCGTTGGGATTATGGCGGTGGGCATGGCCGCGCCGGGCGTCGCCGAGTCGGCCCTCGATAATCCACGCCATGAATCCCCTGCTGTCCAAGCTGCACCCCTACCCGTTCGAGCGCCTGCGCGAGCTCACCCAGGCCATCACCCCCAACCCCGCCTATCGCCCGATCAGCTTGGGCATTGGCGAGCCACGCCACCCGGCGCCCGAGCTGGTGCACCAGGCCTTGCGCGAGGGCATGGCCGGCCTGTCGATCTACCCGCCGACGCGCGGCGAGCCGGCCCTGCGCCAGGCCTGCTCGGCTTGGTTGCAGCGCCGCTATGGCGTGGCGGTGGACGCCAACACACAGCTGCTGCCGGTGTGCGGCTCGCGCGAGGCCTTGTTCGCGCTGGCGCAGACGGTGATCGATCCGGCGCAGCCCGGCGCGGCCGTGGTCTGCCCGAATCCGTTCTACCAAATCTACGAGGGCGCGGCGATCCTGGCCGGCGCACAGCCGGTGTTTGCTAACAGCGATGCGACGCGCAATTTCGCCGTCGATTGGTCGCAGATCGATGCCGCCACCTGGGCCCGCACGCAACTGCTCTACACCTGCTCGCCGGGCAATCCTTCAGGCGCGGTGATGCCGCTGGACGAGTGGGCGCGGTTGTTCGAGCTGAGTGATCAACACGGCTTCGTCATCGCCAGCGACGAGTGCTATTCAGAAATCTACTTCCGCGATGAGCCGCCGCTGGGCTCGCTGCAGGCGGCGGTGCAGTTGGGCCGCAGCGACTTCACGCGCCTGATAGCCTTCACCTCGCTGTCGAAACGCTCGAATGTGCCGGGCATGCGCTCAGGCTTTGTTGCCGGCGATGCGGCCATCATCAAAGACTTTTTACTCTACCGCACCTACCACGGCTCGGCCATGAGCGCGATGGTGCAGCAGGCCAGCATCGCGGCCTGGAACGATGAGGCGCATGTGGTGGCCAACCGTGAGCTGTACCGCACCAAGTTCGCGCAAGTCACCCCCGTGCTGGCCGAGGTGCTCGATGTGCGCCTGCCCGATGCCGGCTTTTACCTGTGGGCCGCTGTGCCCGGCGGTGACGACATTGCTTACGCTAAAGGGCTGCTCGCTCTATACAATGTGACCGTGCTGCCGGGCAGCCTGTTGGCCCGCACAGCGCATGGTCCCAACCTCGGCCGCAAACCCGGCCACAACCCCGGCCAAGGCCGCATCCGCATGGCCCTGGTCGCCGCCACCGCCGAGTGCCTGGAAGCGGCCCACCGCATCGCCGCTTTCACGCGCTCGCATTCCGCCTCACTCTGATCGCTTCGCCCCATGACCACTTCACTGCAAAACATCATCGATCTGGCCTGGGAAGGCCGCGCTGCCCTCAGCCCCGCCTCGGCCGACCCCAAGATCCGCGAGGCGGTGGAGCAAGTCATCGGCGAGCTGAACGCCGGCCGCATCCGTGTGGCTGAGCGCCAAGGCGTCGGCCAATGGACGGTCAACCAGTGGATCAAGAAGGCCGTGCTGCTGTCCTTCCGTCTCAACGACAACCAGCCCATGCACGCCGGTGACCTGACCTTCTTCGACAAGGTGGCCACCAAGTTCTCGCACATCGATGCCGCCGCGCTGCAAACCAGCGGCGTGCGCGTGGTGCCGCCGGCGGTGGCGCGGCGCGGCAGCTACCTGGCCAAGGGCGTGGTGTTGATGCCCAGCTACGTCAACATCGGCGCCTATGTCGATGAGGGCACGATGGTCGATACCTGGGCCACCGTCGGCTCGTGCGCGCAGATCGGCAAGGGCGTGCACCTGTCGGGCGGCGTCGGCATCGGCGGCGTGCTCGAGCCGCTGCAGGCCAACCCCACCATCATCGAGGACGACTGCTTCATCGGCGCCCGCTCCGAGGTGGTCGAGGGCGTGATCGTCGAGGAGAACTCGGTCATCAGCATGGGCGTCTACATCGGCCAGAGCACCAAAATCTATAACCGTGCCACCGGCGAAGTGTCCTACGGGAAAATTCCGCCGGGAAGTGTCGTAGTTTCCGGCAACTTGCCCGGCGCGGATGGCCGGTATAGTCTCTATTGCGCGGTCATAATCAAGCAGGTAGACGCGAAAACCCGCGCCAAGACCGGGATCAACGAATTGCTCCGCGGCGACTAACGAGGCGCACATGTTCATCGAAAAGCTGCTGCAGCTGATGGCCGAGAAGAAAGCCTCGGACATCTTCATTTCCGCGGGCTCCCCGATCACCATCAAGATCCAGGGCAACCTCGTGGCGGTGAACCCGGCCCTGATGGACGCCGAGCAGACCAAGAAGATCGTCTACGAGATGCTCAACCCCGCGCAGATCTCGACCTTCGAGAAGGAGCAGGAGCTCAACTTCTCCAAGCCCATGTCGGGCCTGGGCAACTTCCGCGTGAACTGCTTCTGGCAGAAAGGCTCCGTCTCGTGCGTGATCCGCTTCATCACCTCCGACATCCCCAAGATCGCCGACTTGAGCCTGCCGCAGGTGCTCTCCTCGCTGGTGATGGAAAAGCGCGGCCTGATCCTGGTGGTGGGAGCGACCGGCTCGGGCAAGTCCACGACTCTC
>JANNBF010000113.1:0-5333 GCA_031385155.1 Rhizobacter sp. | reverse complement strand
GTCGGCCACGAACCGGTCCACGCCGTAACGCTCGACCGGGTTCGCATAGCCCATCAACACGACCGGCGTGCTGTCGTTGCTGCGGCGAAAGGCGCGCACGAAGTCGAGCACCTGCGGCATGCCGATGCCGCGCGCCAGTGCCCGCTCGCCGGCCTTCTGGATCACCGGGCCGTCGGCCATCGGGTCGGAGAACGGCACGCCGAGTTCGATCACGTCGGCGCCGGCGCGGGCCATCGCCAGCATGATCTCGGGCGTGGCATCTGCGAACGGGTCACCTGCGGTGACGTACGGGATCAGCGCCTTGCGGCCCTTCGCTTGCAATGCGGCGAAGGTGGCTGCGATGCGGCTCATTGCGGCAGCCTCACGACGGTCTCGGAGCCCTTCACGCTCTGCCCTCGGCACGACGGGCGGCAGAAGAACTCTGCGCCCGACAGGTCGGCCACGGTGCCGATGTCCTTGTCGCCCCGGCCGGAGAGGTTGACGAGCAGGTGCTGGTCCGGCCGCATGGTCGGCGCGAGCTTCATGGCGTAGGCGACAGCGTGCGCCGATTCGAGCGCGGGGATGATGCCTTCGGTGCGGCACAGGCGGTGGAATGCGACCAGCGCTTCGTCGTCGGTGATGCCGACGTACTCGGCCCGGCCGATGTCTTTCAGGTAGGCGTGCTCGGGGCCGACGCCGGGGTAGTCGAGCCCGGCGGAGATCGAGTGCGTCTCGGTGATTTGACCGTTCGCGTCTTGCAGCAAATAGGTGCGGTTGCCGTGCAGCACGCCCGGCGAGCCGGCCGACAGCGACGCTGCGTGCTTGCCGGTCTCGATGCCCTGCCCCGCCGCCTCGACGCCGATCAGCCGCGTGTTCGCATGCTCGATGTACGGGTAGAAGATGCCCATCGCGTTGCTGCCGCCGCCCACGCAGGCGATCACCGCATCGGGCTGCGCATGGGCGCGGCCGATCATCTCGGGCATCTGCACCAGGCACTCGTCGCCGATCACGCGCTGGAAGTCGCGCACCATCATCGGGTACGGGTGCGGGCCAGCCACGGTGCCGATGATGTAGAAGGTGTTCTCGACATTCGTGACCCAGTCGCGCAGCGCCTCATTCAGCGCGTCTTTCAAGGTCTTGGAGCCGCTCTCGACCGGCACCACCGTCGCGCCGAGCAGGTGCATGCGGTACACGTTCGGTGACTGGCGCTTCACGTCTTCGCTGCCCATGTAGACCACGCATTCCAGGCCGTAGCGGGCGCAGATGGTGGCGGTGGCCACGCCGTGCTGGCCGGCGCCGGTTTCGGCAATGACACGCGGCTTGCCCATGCGCCGCGCAAGCATCGCCTGCCCGATGGTGTTGTTGATCTTGTGCGCGCCGGTGTGGTTCAGGTCTTCGCGCTTCAGGAATATCTGCGCGCCGCCGAGTTCACGGCTCATGCGAGCGGCGTGGTAGATCGGGCTTGGTCGGCCCACGAAGTGCGCCAACTCGGAGCGGAACTCGGCCATGAAGGCCGGGTCTCGCTGCGCCTGCGCATAAGCGTCTTTCAGTTCATCGAGTGCGTGAACGAGCGTCTCGGCGACGAAGCTGCCGCCGTACGGGCCGAAGTGACCCGACGCGTCGGGTTGCTGGTAAGTGGACATGGGTTGTGCTCAAAAGGGTTCAGGCAATCGACGCAGCGCGGCGGACATCGGCCTCACGCACTGCATCACAAAACCGGCGGATCGCGTCGGCATCCTTGATGCCTTTCGCAGACTCCACGCCGGAGCTCACGTCAACGGCCCACGGCCGCACGCTCGCAATGCCTTGCCCCACATTTGCGGCATGCAACCCACCAGACAAAACGAGGTGAAGGGGCACGCCGGATGGAATGAGCGACCAATCGAAAACCTTTCCACCACCGCCATAACCCTCGACATGGGCATCGAGAAGAATGGCTTGGGCGTCGGGAAACTGAGCCGCGAAGTTTAACAAATCGAAGCCTGGCGCCATGCGCGCAGCGCGCAAGTACGGGCGTGCGGGTTCGCGGCAAGCGGCGGGGCTTTCGTCGCCATGGAACTGCAGAACGAGGTGAGGAATGGCCGTCAATGCTGCAGCGATATCGGCCACTGCCGCATTGACGAACAAGCCCACCGGCGTGACAAAGGGCGGCAGGCGCTGCGCCAACTCGCCCGCGCGAGTTGGGCTCACGTAGCGCGGGCTTGCGCCATACAGCACGAAGCCGACGGCATCGGCACCGGCAAGCACGGCGGCATCCACATCCGCCTCGCGGGTCAGCCCGCAGATCTTGATGCGGGTTCGTTGGTTCGGTTGCAGCACAGCGTCAGGGCATCCAGGCAAGCGTTTCGGGCGGGCCGGGAATGGCCAGCGCCGCATCGTAGTACGGCCCGATGAAGTACAGCCCCGCAGCAGGGAATGTGGGCGCGGCCAGCCGCCGCTCCCGCGCCTGCAGAACGGCCGCCAGCCACGCGACCGTGCGCGTGCCGTTGCCCACCGCGAGCAGGCTGCCGATCAGGTTGCGCACCATGTGGTGGAGGAAGGCGTTGGCGTCGAACTCGAAGCGCCAATACGGGCCGCGCTGCGTGATGGCGATGGAGCGGATCGTCTTCACCGGCGACGCCGCCTGGCACTCGGACGAGCGGAACGCGCTGAAATCATGTTCGCCGACGAGCACATCGGCCGCTTGCTGCAGCAGCGCGCCGTCGAGCGGGCGAAAGCTCCAGCCGACAAGGCCCGCTTCAATGGCCGGGCGCACCGGCGACTGCAGCAGCACGTACACGTAGCGCCTCCCGTGGGCACTGTTGCGCGCGTGGAAGTCGTCGCCCACAGGCTGCGCCCACTGCACCGCGATGTCGGGCGGCAAGTAGCGGTTCGTGCCACGCACCCATGACGCCGGTTCGCGCACGACCGTGCTGTCGAGGTGAATGACCTGGTTGAGCGCGTGCACGCCGGTGTCGGTGCGGCCCGCGCACAGGCAGCGCACCGGCATGTCGATGAACTGGGAAAGCGCACGCTCGACTCGGTCTTGCACCGTCTGGCCACCGCGCTGGCTTTGCCAGCCCTGGTACGCCTGGCCGCGGTAGCTTATGCCCAGCGCCACCCTCATGGCGGGCTGGCGCTGGGGCTTGGTGGCAGGTGCGGGCGGCGGCCGGGGGTCACCCCAGGTCGGCCAACATGCTCTGCGCACGCGACTTGAGCGCGCCGGTGGCGTTGGCCACCACCTCTTGCAGCAGGTCGCGCGCACCATCGGTGTCACCGATCTGGCGGAACTCTTCCGCCAGATCGAGCTTGCGCGCCAGCGGGTCGGTGTTGGCTGCCACATCGAACTCGGGCAAGCCGATGTCTGCGAACGACGACGTGGCGTGGCCGGTCGGAATCGGCGCGTCGGGCGGCAAGGTGTCGGACATGTCCAGGTCGAGCGAAATGTCGGACAAATCGAGCGCGCCCGGCGTGGTGGGCGTGGGCTGCGCGGGCGTCAGGTCGGGCATGGTGAAGTCCAGCGACATGGCGTCATCCGCACGCGGTGTGGGCGCAGCAAGCGCGGCAGCATGCGGCGATGCGGCCGGCATGGCCGCGAACGTGCGCGCCGAGTCGAGCGAGTCGCGCGCGGTGGTGCCGCCCTCGGGCGCGTCGAGGTCGAGGTCCAGATCGAGGTCCAGGCCCAAGCTGCCGGTGTCCATGCCCGGGCCGCCGGTGACCGAGGTACCGAACTGCGACGGTGACGGCAGCACCGACTGCGGCATGGTGCTCGCGCCGAGCGGCTCGATCATCTCGCCGCCATCGCGGTTCAGCAATGCGGGCGCGCCACCGGGTTGGAACAGCGGGTTCTCCGGGTCGATCTGCGCGCCGAGTTCCTGTGCCTTGGCCCAGTCTTCACCTTCGCCGCGCGTCAGCGCGAACAGCTGAGTGGCCAGCAACTCGAAGCCCTTGGTGTCGCGGCGCTTCGCATACACCTCGAGCAGCTTGGTGCGGATGGCCATGCGGTCCGGGTTGCTGCGCATCGCCTCTTTGAGGATCTCTTCGGCCTGCAAGTCACGGCCGTAGGCAAGGTACACGTCGGCTTCAGCCACAGGGTCAACATCGCCGATCGCATCGAGCTGGCTGAGCGAGTAGCTCATCGATGACGAGGCGCCGCCGGCGTCGCGTGTGTCGATGCGCTGACCGCCGCTGGCGCCGAAGAACGAGTCGGGCTGCAGGCGGCTTTCCAGGAACGAGGTCTCGCCGCTGTCCTTCTTGGCACGCTTGGTGAAGCGGTACACGCCGAAGCCAGCCAGCAGCGCGAGCGCCAGCGCGCCGATCCCGAGGGCAACGGGGTTGTCGTCGAGCAGCGAGCCGAGCAAGCCAGGCTGCTCGGCAGCGATGGTTGGCGTTGCCGGCACCGGTGGTTTGGCGGGTGCCGACGCGGGTTTGGCCACTGCACCCGCACTCGCAGGCGCTGCCGGCGCCGGCACGGAGGCCGCAGCGGGCGGGGCCACCGCTACGACCGGGGCGGGCACGGGGGCGGGAACCGGCGCGGGTGCAGGTGCAGGTGCAGGTGCAGGTGCAGGTGCAGGTGCAGGCGCAGGTGCAGGTGCGGGAACCGGCGCAGGCGCAGGCGCAGGCGCAGGTGCCGGCGTCAGAGCCGGCTTGGCGGCGGGCGCGGGCACGACAGCCGGCACGGCTGCCACGACGGCAGGCGCCTTCGACGATGCAGCAGGCGCTGCCGCTGGCGGCGTGACCGCCGCCGTTGCCGATGCGCCGGCCAGCCTCTTCAGCTCATCGACGTTCTTCGACAACTCGGCGACGCGAACGTCGGCGGCCTTCTTCTCGCTCTCTTTCGAGATGCGCGATTCGGGCGCCGAAGCCTTCGACGCCGCACTGCCCTTGCTCAGCGTCAGCTTGTCGGGGGGCGACGCTGCGCCAGCTTGCCGATCAACCACTGATGCCTGCACCTTGCCGCTGGCCTGGCGCGAAGAGCCTTCGGTCTTGGCGTCGGTCACGCCGCTCGCCAGGCGCTGGCGGTAGCTGCCGAAATCGGAACTCTGGGCCTGGATGATCTGGCGCGCCTCGCTCGCGGGCACGCTCTTGGCCGCGTCGGCACTCGGCACCGCCAGCACCACGCCGGCCTTGAGCCGGTTCATGTTGTTGTCGATGAACGCCTGCGGGTTGCCGCGGTACAGGCCCACGAGCATCTGATCGAGCGACACGCCTTGGCGCTGCGTGCGGCTGGCGATGCGCGACAGCGAATCGCCCTGCCGCACGCGGTAGTCGTCGGCCGCCGCAACGGCCGCCCGGGCTGGCGCCGGTTCGCTCGCCGGCTCGCGCGGCACCGGTGCCGGCCGGGGCACGGGCGCCGGCCGGCGCTCGGCCACACG
>JANNBF010000106.1:0-18414 GCA_031385155.1 Rhizobacter sp. | reverse complement strand
TGCCAGCACTGTGGCCAGCGTGACGGCATCGCTGCCCGCCGGTAACAGCGAGCCCAGGCCGGCACCGCGCACGCGGGGCATGCGCGGGTGGCCGGGCAGCAGGCTCTCAGTGTTCATTGACGATGAAGCCGAGCGGCTCGGTCGTGGCGTCGCGCAGCGAACGCACCAGCTCCTGCATCGAGTCCATGCGCGTGCGGCCCTGGCGCGCCACGGCCAGGAAGCTGCCGCTGCGCCCGCACACCACACCGGCATCGGCCCCGACCATGGCCGAGGGCGTGTCGACGACCACGTGATCGAACTTGCCCAGCAACTCGCCGATCAGCAGGCCGAAGGCCGGCGATTCGAGCAGCTCGAGCGGGTTCGGCGGCACGGTGCCGCCGGGCAGCACGAACAGGCTCGGCAGGTCGGTCACCGGCGACAGCACGCGCTGCGCCATGCGCCCAGACAGGATGTTGCTGAGGCCCGCGCCGCCCTCGATGCCGAACACCCGGTGCATGCGCGGCTTGCGCATATTGGCGTCGATCAGCAGCGTGCGCCGACCGAGCTGGCTGAAGGCGATGGCCAGGTTCGCGGCGACGAACGACTTGCCGTCGTCTTCGTCGGCACTCACCACCGCAATGGCACGGCGCTGCGGCACGTTGGCCACGCGGCGGATCAACTGGCTGCGGATGCCGCGGAAGGTTTCCGAGATGTCCGAGAACGGCTTCGTCGCGACCACCAGCTCGGCATTGAAGTGCTTGCGCCCGTTGCCGGCGTATGGGTAGTGGAACTGCTGGCTGAGCGCCCACATCACATCGTTGCCCTGCACCAGCCCCAAGGCCACCGCCGCCTCGCCGAACAGCAGCTTGTGCTCGGTCTGATGGGCCAGGATCTGCTCGATCTGTGCAGCGGTGAGCTTGTGCGTGTCGCGGAAGATGTCGCCGAGCACGCGGTCGTGCACGCTGTGGTCGATGCCTGCGGCAGCGGCCGGCTCGATGGGCGCGGTCGAGCCAAGGGGCGTCGCGGCCGCTTCGGTGAGCGCCAACGCGGCGCTCGGCAGGGCCGGCTCGTGGGCAAGCGCCGGCGCTGCAGACACGGTCGCCTGCGCTGCCTCTTTCTTGCCGAACAACTTGCCGCGCGGGCGGCGCGACAAGATGCCCAGCAGCGGGATGTCGAGCAACTGAACCACCTCACCGGCCGAGCGCACGCGGCGGTCGAACAGCTCCATCAGCATCGCCGCACCGACCGCCAGCAGCGTGCCGATGAACAGCGCCAGCAGCATGTTCAGCGTGACGCGCGGTGACGCCGGCAGGGTGGGCTCGGAGGCCGGGTTGAGCACATACACGTTGGTCTGCGTGGTGCGGCTCTCCAGCTCGGTCTGGTTCGAGCGCGCGATGACCGCGTCGTAGGCGCGCTGGGCCGAGTCGAGGTCGCTCACCAGCACCGACAGCCCGTCACGCGCGTCCTTCAGCTTGAGCACCTTCAGGCGCTGCGCATCGAGCGACGCGCGCACCTTGTCGAGCCGCGACTGGTTGATGGCGTTCGTCACGCCCACACCGCCGCCGACACGCGCGGTCTCGCTTGCGACGCGCTGCCTCGTCTCGTCCACGGAGGCCTGCGCCTCGCGCACGTTCGGGTGGTTCTCGCCGAGGCGTTCGCGCAGCTCTTTCAGGCGCGACTCCTGGCGCGACAGGTCGAACTTCAGGTTGCCGATCACGGGGTTGGTGATCACGTCCTGCAACTGCTCAGACGAGTTGCGCACCTGCGCCTGTCGGCCCGAGCTCTCGGCGTTGACGGCCTGCAAGGCTACGTACTGCGTCGACAACTCGTTAAGGCGTGCGCTTTCCACGTCGAAGCGCTCATCCGCGCCGACCAGGCCTTTGTCTTTCTGGAATGCCGAGACCTTGGCGCGTGCCGATTCGACCTTGGCGCGCAGCTGCTTGGCGCGCTCGTCGAAGAAGCGGCCGTACTGCTTGGCGGGCTCGACGCGCAGCTCCAGGCTCACGTCGATGTAGGCCTGCGCATAGGCATTGGCCAGCGCGGTCGCGAACTTCGGGTCGGCCGATTTGTAGGCCACGGTGATCACGTTCGACTCGCGCGAGGGCTTCACGTCCAGGCTCTTGCGCAACACATCGGCCAGCCAGATCTGGAAGTTGCCCACGCCCTTGGTGCCCTCGCGCCACTTCTCGCGCATCGGCTCCGATTCATCGAGCCGCAGCGCGCGAACCACGTGCTGCGAAACCCGGTCGCTCTGGATCACATCGACCTGTGTGGCCATGTAGCTGGGCGACGTCATGCCCGGGAACACGATGCCGGCAATCGGGTCGGGCGACTTCACGTCCACCAGCACCGCAGCGGTCGAGGTGTAGCTGCGCGGCAGCAGGTAGTTCACCAGCGCCGTGCCCAGAACGGCCAGGCTGAGGATCAACGCCATGGCCTTCCAGCGCGCGCGAAGAATCGAGAAGAACTGGGGCAAGGTCATGGCGTTGAAACCGCAGCGGGTTCGGTCGGGTCGAGCAAGGAAACGGGGCGGCTTGGTGAGTCGCCGACGGCGCTACTTCAAACCGGAGATCGCGTTGTTCACGCTCGCGGCATCGAGGCCGCCTCCCACACCCGAAGAGGCCGGCGCGCGCGGTGCCGGTGCCGCAACCTGGGCTGCCGCAGATGCCGGCGCGGCGCCCGCAGCCCCGCGCCCGGCCGGCTCGCTGGCGGCTGACGCCGCAGCAGCCGTGCGGGCCGCAGCGCTGGCGGGCATGTCGGCGAACTTGCCGTAGTACTCGACCTTCGTTGCCGAGCGCAGCGAAGTGATCTCCTTCTCGACCGTCTTGCGCTTTTGCTCGTTGAGCAAGAACGCCTCGATGGCAGGCCGAGCTTGTTCCTCGGCCACCGGTGCTTCTTGCAGGTTGGCGATCAACACGATGCGCAGGCCTGTCGGCGTGGGCAGCACGAGGCCTTGGCCGCGCTTCATCGAGGCCAGTTTCTCGAGCAACGGCAGCGGCACGTTCTCGGCCGCCACGGTCGACTGTTCGGCGCGAACCGGGATCTGCTTCGCCTTGATGTACGCCTCGAGTTCCGTCGGTGACTTGAGCAATTTCAACTGCTGCTCGATGTCGGCACGCTGTTCGGCGGTGGCGTTCACGTTCAGTTCCTGGAACGAGAAGATGCGGCGCTCCTTGAACAGCGCTGGCTTGTCCTGGTAATACTGGCGCACGGCTTCGGGCGTGGGCTTGGCGGCACCGTCGGCCACGCGGTCGAGGTAGGCGCGCGCGATCAAATCGCGCTTGGCGCTTTCGATCGCCTGCACGACGCGCTGCTCGCGGTCGAGCTTCAACTCCTGTGCCTTCTGCACCAGCAATTGCTGATCCACGAGGTTGGCAAGTGCCTTGCGCTGCGCGGCATCGACCTGCTCCGGCTTCAAGCCGGCCTGACGCTCCAGCACCTGGTTCAACTGCAACTCCGTGATCTCCTGCTTGCTGACTTTGGCAACGGCCTGTGTCGGCGTGGACGAGTCGGAGCCACTGCAGGCCGCCAACATGAACATCGACACAGCGACGAGACCGAGCCACGTCAGGTTCAGGGGGAGACGACGCTTCGGCGAGGTGTTCTGGGGGGTCATGGTCGGAACTGATTGGTTGCGCGCAGAGCGATCTCCGACGCTTGTGAAGCCAGGGCAGCCCGCACCGAGCAATGCGCTGCAATGCACGGGCCGGCCCCTCGGGCAGCGCGAGTCTAGGCAGCTTGTATGACAGCTCAACGTCATTGCGAGCCATGCGATGTGACAAGCCTCATCGCGCTTTGCGCGCGGTCGAGAGCGCCGTTCGGGCGGCGGGAAAACCGCCATTGGTCCCTTCGGACTAGCCAAACACCGCGCCTCGCGCGGGCGCTTCGTCATCACCGCTGGCTATCGTTTCCCTTCGTGAACTGTTCACGCGAGCCCCAAGGAGAGCGAGCTTGATGACTTCGATGGCCAACCTGGCCGGCACACCACTTGCGGGACACTTCGGCTTTGAACAGGCCAGCGCGCGCAGGGCGCGCCCGCTCAATGCCGCGCGCCAGTGGTTGCGGGGGCTGCCACGCTCGGTCGGCTTGCGCCGCTTGTCGCAGTCGGTGTTCATCGACGCGAGCGGCGTGTGGTCATGGGCGGCAGGTGACGCATTGACGCCCGCAGCGCGCGTCGACAGCATGGACGAATGGTTCGCCCGCCACCCGGGCACGAACCTCGCGATCTGGACCTCCGCTCAGTTGCTTCGCAACTTGGACTGCGACATCGCCACGTCGCTGATCGACGATGCCGCTTTCGACAAGCACGTGCGCCAACAGCTCTTGATGCGGCACGGCGACAGCGCACGGCTCTGGCCCACGGCAACCTGGCGCACACGGTCGGGCCGGGGTGCGTGTGCGCTCTCCGGGCTCGACCTGCCGGCCGTGTGGCGGCAAGCCCAGCGGCACGACGTGCGGGTTCAATCGATCATCCCGTGGTGGTACCACGCGTACAAAACGGCCCTGCAGTGCGTGAGCACCTTGCGTGACGCGCCGCATGCGGCGGTGTGCGTTGTGGAGGCCGAACAGATCGCCTGGATCGCATGTTCGAACGGCGCCATGACCTCCATCGAGCAGCGCGTGCTCGGCGCCCCGACAGTGGCGGCGCTGGCTCATGAGATCGACGCATTGCGCAGCCGCAGCGCACGCGCAGCCGAGCCCACGGTCGTGCTCGGCCAGGGCATTGAAGGCGGTGCGAACACGCAGCAGTTGCGTGCCTTGGTACTGGGCCGGCTCGATGGCCAGCAACCGCCGGTGTGGCTGCGGCCGGACAGCCATTTCGAACGCTGCTGAGCACTGCTCAACGCGATTCACTGCGGGTCAATTCCGCACCGAAACACGCAGTGCGCCGGGATCAGAAAACCTGGCCCGGCGCACTTCTCTTTGAGGACTTCTCTTTGAGGACTTCTCTTTGAAGATTCTTCTTTGAGGGTCAGGCGCGGCGGCGGCGCATCGCGACGCCTGCGAGCAACGCGCCACCGGACAGCATCATCATCAGGCTGTCGGCCTCGGGCACTGCACTGATGTTGTCCAGGCCGACGAGGTTGGCGCTGGCCGTCAGGTCGAACGACTTGGCGGTGCCGGCAAACGTGAACTGCACAGGCGTCCAGTTGTCGTACGTGGGGCCGGCGGTGTTGGCCGCGAGGTCGAACGTGCCGAGCAAGGCGCCGGTGCCGTTCAGGCCATCGTAGGCCTTCACCGCACCGATGACAGCTGTGGGGCTGGAGTAGTAGAACTGCAGTGCGATGTCGACACCGGCGGCTACGTTTATGAAGGCCTGGTCGGTGACAGCGAAGGTGTGCGCATACGCCGTGCCCAGCGGCGACGGTGCGCCGGTGTAGTAAGTGAAGTCGGCATCGTTCGACAGGCCCGACACGTTCACGAACGACACGCCCAGGTTGGCGCCGAAGCTGGCATCGGCGGCAGTGCCACCGCTGTAGTAGCTGTTCACGTCGCCGTTGCTGTAATCCCAGTTCTTCTCGAAGTCCACGAGGAACTCCGATGTCGAAGCGAGAGCAGGCGCAGCGGCAAACAGTGCCAGAGCGGCAGAGACGATCATCTTCATAGGGAACTCCTGAGGGTGTTGGGTCGTTTTGTGGAGCGCGCGTCTTGTCACGACGCACGGGTCGAAGCCATAAAAAGTGTAGGCACGGGATAGCGACAAGAGCGTGAATTCATCGCCCCTCGGCCCGTGCCGTTCGACTCTCCCCCTGCCGACCGGCACCGTCAGCGGGCCACTCGCGTGGCCCGAACGGCGGCGCTGTTGGCCACAGTTGTCGTCAACCGTTCACACGGTTTGCGTAGCCTGTGCCCTATCGACCAAGTCTCGGCCGGGACGGCTGCAGGCGCACGCACGGAGACCCCACCCATGACCCGATTGATTCGCCGCCGCAGCCTGCTTCGAGGGGGCGTCGCGATGGGCACCACCCTGCTGCTGCCCGGCGCGCACGCCTGCGAATTCTTTTCGACTCACCTGCGCATCTACGGCCCCTGGGCCCGCGCCACCGCACAAGGCGCGACCTCGGCGGTGCTGTGCATGACCTTCGATGAAGTAAGCCAGAGCGACCGCCTGATCGGGGTCGACACGCCCGTGGCCAGCGGGGCCGAGTTAGGCGGTGCGCAGGCCTCCCGCACCCTCGACTTGTTGATCCCGCAGGGCCGCGACACAGAGTTGACCGAGGCCGGCACCTTCATCCGCTTGACTGGCCTGCGCTTCGCGCTGGAGGTGGCGAAGGAGTACCCGCTCACCCTGACGTTCGAGAAGAGCGGCGTGGTGCTGGCGGACTTCGACGTCAAGTACGACGTCGCCACCGACTGAGAGCACCGCCCTTCAGACAGCACAGCCGCGCCGACCATCGGAGCGGACCATGCCGATCGGCCGGTTGCGTCACGCCGGAGTCACCACCGGTTCATAGCATCCGCTTGCCATAGGCCACCCACGGGCCTTGAAGCCCCAACAAGCACAGGAGCCTTTTCAAATGACCTTCAATTTCACCAAGAGCCAGATCGCACTCGCTGCGGTCGCGGCCCTCTCCACGGTCGCGCTGACCGCCGGCCCGACCATTGCGACGGCCGCCGGCAAGACGCCCGGCCAGTACGTGACCGGCGACTTCCACAACCACACCACCTGCTCGGATGGCGCCATCTCGATGCAGAGGCTGGTGAAAAAGTCGACCGACAAGATCGACACGCCCTGGGGCCTCGACTGGTTCGTGCAAGCCGGCCACGGCGGCAACGGCAACCGCAACTGCACCCTGGTTGAAGACGCCACGCTGAGCACGCCCGCCTACCCGTTCGTTGCCGGCACCGGCCCGACGACCACGTGGGCCGCGAGCATCGGCGCCGCCAACATCAAGGGCGTGGGCGGTGGCGTGGCCGGCAACGGCAACATGTGGCGCTGGCAGTCGATCCAGGAGTTCCAGTATCCGGTGATGGAATACCTGGCGGCCTACAAAGGCATACCGCTGTTCATGGGCATGGAGTCGGTGGTCGCGGGCCACGAGCACAGCTCGATGAGCGTCGTCACCGGTCAGATGCCGTTGTCGCTCGACACCACCACGCTGCCCACGACCGCCGGCTACACGGCGCTGGGCAATGCCACTGCCCTGGCGCAGTGGTCGTACTGCTTCGACCGGGGCGACACCGACACGAGCCGTGGCAACGTGACCGGCTCGGCCGTCGGCAACAACTGGAACTGCTCGGTCACCGGCAGCCTGAACGCCGCTGACGTGAGCTGGAATGCCACCGCCCAGAAGCTGCTGCCCGCCAGCGGCACCGGCGTGGGCATCAAGGGCCATAACAAGACCGTCGAGGCGGTGAAGTGGATGGCCGAGAACCACGCGACCGGCAGCTATTACGTGCCGGCCCACCTGGAGCGCGCCGGCCCGTTCAACGCCGACGGCAACAACGGCTTCAACGTCGAGCACCTGCGCAACTTCAACAACGCTGCGCCGAAGGTGGCTTTCGGCTTCGAGTCGCAGCCGGGCCACGGGGCCTCGGCCAACCGCGGCGAGTACCAGGTCAAGCGCAACAACATCGCCGGTGTGCTGACCGACTCGGTCGGCGGCACGTCGTACGGTGGCACCGGTGTCTACGGCGCGCAGCTCGGCGGCGTGTGGGACGCCCTGCTCGGCGAAGGCCGCGGCTTCTGGTTCTTTGCCAGCTCCGACTGGCACAACCGCGGCATCTTCGGCCCCGATGACCGCCGCTCGACGCAAGACTTCTACCCTGGCGAGTACCAGCGCGATTTCGTCATGGTGCGCAACGGCGCCGACAAGCTGCGCCCGCAGACCATCGTCGACGGCCTGCGCAGCGGCAACAGCTACACGGCCAGCGGCCAGTTGATCGACCGCCTCGCCTTCGTGGCCTGCGCGTCATACCCGGGCCCGGCTGCGCGCTCGAACGCGTCGGTCGAAGCGTTCGCAATCGCCGCGGCCACCAACGGCACCGACATCGACAAGGCCGGCTGCGCCACCATGGGCGAGAAGCTCGTGGTGCGCCCGGGCGCGGAGATCGTCGTCTCGATCGTGGTGCGTGACCCGGCCGGCACGAGCTACTCGCCGTACACGTTCCTGAACCCGTCACTCGCGCAGGTCGGCATCGTTCAGCCGCTCAACATGCCGGTGCTCGACCACATCGACCTGATCCGCGGCATGGTCAGCGGCTACAAGACGGTGGGTGCAGCCGACTACGCGGGCGAATGGCCGCGCAACCTCAACTGGCTGAAGGCCGATGGAACGACGCCCTCTGATTTGTCCACCGTGCCTGCGGCGGCCAAGAACACGACCGCGTCGGTCATCAAAACCTTCAACGGCAGCGGCGTCACGCCGTGGGCCGCCGTCAGCTCGGGCTTCGACAACACCACGTTCCTGAAGATGACCTACCGCATCCCGGCCGTGGCCGCGTCGCAGTATGTTCGTCTGCGTGGCACCAACCTGCCGGCGGCCGTGCCGTTCGAGACCGATGCCAACGGCAACCCGCTGCCCGACGTGCACACCAACGCCGGCGACCTGACCCGCCTGCGCATCCCGTGCAACACGGTCGGCACCACGTTGACCGGCTCGGCCATCGACGGTTGCCCGGCGCACCTGGGCGCCGTGGCCGGCCAGAAGTACGTGTCGTACGACGTAGCCGCATGGTCCGACCTCTGGTTCTACAGCAACCCGATCTTCGTGGAAGTGACAGGCTCGACGCTGGTGGCCGGCGTGAAGTAACGCAAGCACGCCGCACCCTCCAGAACGCGCCCCGCAGCAATGCGAGGCGCGTTTTTTCATGGGCCGCGAAATTTGGGCCGCGCCGGCATGGGCGCCGACCCTCGTCTTCGTCCTGACATGCGGGCGAACTAAATTCAGTGGCTTTGTAGCGCGCCGTGCCGGCGTGCCGCACGTGCCACCGAGGTTCCATGTCCCTGCCGCTCACGACACCCCCGCTCGCCGCCGTTTCAACCCATCCATCGCACCGGCCGCTGCCGAACTGGCTGCGCGAGCCGCTGCTGCACTTCGTGGCCCTCGGCGCGCTGCTGTTCGCGGCCGACCACTTCCTGGTCACACGAACCGACGACCCGCGCACCATCGTGGTCGGCTCCGAGGTCGACAGTGAAGCGCGGCAAGTGTTCAAGGCCACGCGCAATCGCGAGCCCGACGCGCCGGAGCTGGCCGCGCTGCGCCGCGTCTGGCTCGACAACGAGGTGCTCTACCGCGAGGGCCTGGCGCTGCAGGTCGACAAGGGCGACACCGCCATCCGCGAGCGCGTGATCTTCAAGGCGCTCAGCGTTGTCGACGCGAACGTGAAGCTGCCGAAGTTCGACGACAAGCTGCTGCGCGAGTGGTTCGAGAGCCACCGCAGCAAGTACGACGAGCCACCGCGCTTCGACTTTCAGGAGGCGGTGCTCGCCGGCGACAACACCGAGCCCACGGTGCGCATGTTCGTCGAGGCCTTGAACGCCGGCACGCCGGGCGATGCGCGCGCTGGGCTGCGCGTGTTCAAAGGCCGGCCGCGTGCCACGCTGGTGCAGAGTTACGGCGCAGAGTTCGCGAAGGCGCTCGAATCGGCGCGACCGAACGAATGGGCGGCCCAGCCCACGCGCGACGGCTGGCGCGCGATCCGGCTCGAATCGATAGCGGCCGCGAAGCCAGCGGCATTCGAGGCGCTGCGCGGCGTGGTGCTGCAAGACTGGACCGACGCCACACTGGCCGAGCAGCGCAGCGCAGCGGTTGCCGCGCTCACCAAGAAGTACCGCGTCGTCAACGAGGCCGCTGCCCGATGAAGGCGCTGCTTCGCGCGCTGCTGGCCAGCGTGTGGGTCTTGCTGGGCGGTGCGGCCTCGGCCCATGAAATGAGCATGGCCGAGATGCAGGTGCGTGAGTTGTCGCCCGGCGAATTCCTGTGGCAATGGACGGCCAGCGAGAAGCGCGCCGCGAGCGACGACCTGACGCCCGTGTGGCCCGAGGGCTGCGCTGCCCAGGCCAACATGCTGCGCTGCGCCGAAGGCGGCCTGCGCGGCACGCTGTCGGTCACCGGCGTGGGCAAGCGCTACTCGGCCGCACTCGTCAAGGTGTTCTGGCTCGACGGCCAGAGCCGCGTCTACACCCTGACGGCCGGGCAGCCGACCGTACGCTTGTTCGGCTCGGCCGACGACCAGCGCAGCCTGTGGGAGGTGGCGTCCGGCTACACCGTGCTTGGCATCGAGCACATCCTGACTGGCATAGACCACTTGCTGTTCGTGATCGCGCTGCTCTTCCTGGTGGGCTTCAACCGCCGGCTGCTGTGGACCATCACCGCCTTCACGGCCGCGCACAGCCTGACGCTGGCGAGCAGCGCGCTCGGCTGGCTGGTGCTGCGCTCTGCGCCCGTCGAGGCGACGATTGCGCTGTCGATCGTGCTGGTGGCGGGCGAAGCACTGCACCGCCGCCAGACGCTCGCGCGGCGCTGGCCGGCGCTGGTGGCGTTTCTGTTCGGGCTGGTGCACGGCCTGGGCTTCGCGGGCGCGCTCAAAGAGATCGGCCTGCCCGACAACCACCTGACTGCCGCGCTGTTCACCTTCAACCTCGGCGTCGAGATCGGCCAGCTCATGATCGTGGCCGCCGCGTGGCTGCTGTGGCGTGTGGCGGCCAACTGGCCGCGTGCAGCGCAGGCCCGCACCGTGGCGCTGTACGGCATCGGCGTGATGGCGGCGTACTGGTCGTGGCTGCGCGTTGCCGCGATCTTCAGCTGACCCGTGCAGGCCTGTCGCATGGACGAAGTCATCCCCCTCTTCCCCACACCGTTCATGCGCGTGCCCGCCGCGCTGCCACAGCACCTGGTGGACGGCCTCGCCGCGTACTTCGGCACGCGGGCCGTGCGCGATAACAACTCATCGGCGCAGCTCGCGCACACCGAGATGCTGCGCCCCAGTGACAGCCCGCTGCTGGTGGACGTGGCGGCCCTTGTCACGCCGAAGCTGGCCGACTTCGGCGCACTGCTGTTCGGCGAGCGCATGGGCTGGTCGCTGAAGGAGATGTGGGTCAACGTGCTGCGCACCGGCGGCCACCAGGCGATGCACAACCACGCCAACAGCTTCATCTCGGGCGTGGTCTACCTGACACCAACGCATGCCTCGGCGCGCACGGTCTTCATGAAGTCTCCAGGCGGCGCCGACTTCATGTTCAAGAACGACCACGCCGGCATGGTGCCCGGCCCCTACAACGCCGAGAAGTGGGTGAGCCCCGAGCCCGCGCCCGGCGACATGGTGCTGTTCCCGAGCTACCTGATGCACGCCGTGCCGCCGAACGCGGGCGGGCAGCGCATCACGCTGTCGTTCAACGCCATCCCTGCGCGGCTGGACTCGTGGGGCTACACGATCAAGTTCAGCGCTTGACCGCGCCTGCTGCCGCCGTGTCGGTCACCGCAGCCGACGCGTGGCGGGTGCGGGCGACGCTGGCCTTGATGGTGGCGTCGGGCTTCGCCGGGCTGGGCTACCAGATCGTCTGGACGCAACAGTGTGCGGTGTGGCTGGGGCATGAGTCGGCCGCCATGCTGGCGGTGGTAGCGGCCTTCTTCGGTGGCCTGGCTGTGGGCGCGCTCGGCCTGGGGCCGTGCATCGAGCGCAGTGCGCGGCCGGTGCGCTGGTATGCGGCCTGCGAGGCGCTTATTGCCGGCTGGGGCTTGGCGCTGCTGCTGTTGATCGGGCCCGCCAGCGGCGCGCTGCTTCGACTCATCGGTGCGCAGCCAGCGCCCGCATGGCAATGGGCGGTTGCGTTCATTGGCACCTTCGTGCTGCTGCTGCCCGCCACCGCCGCCATGGGCGCCACACTGCCTGCGATGGAACGGGTGACGGCGCACATGCGCATCCACCTGCCCGCGCCGGGCCGCTTGATCGCAGCGCTGTATGCGGCCAACACCTTCGGCGCGGTGCTCGGTGTGCTGGCTACCGCGTACTGGCTGGTGCCGCAGTTCGGCCTGATGCGCACGGCGGGTGTGTGCATCGTTTTGAACCTGCTGTGCGCGGCGGCGGCGCTCAGGGCGCTGCCGCAGGGTTCGAACCTGACCGCGCCGCGCGTGCCGACAGATGCCGCGCAGCCCCGCAGCGTATTGGCGCGTCTTGCTCTCACCGGCTTGCTGGGAATCGGCTACGAAGTGCTGGTGGCCCGCGTGCTCGGGCAGGTGACCGAGGACACCGTCTACACCTTCGCCATGCTGCTGGCGACCTACCTCGTGGGCAGCGCCGCCGGGGCGGCGGCTTACCAACGCTGGCTGGCAGGCCACCAAAACGCTGCGTTGCTCGGCGACCGGCTGCTGGGCGCGCTGGCCGCTGCCTGCCTCGTGGGTACCGCGAGCCTGTGGGGCGCCGAGCATGTCAAGGCCCGGTTGCTCGACGAGCTGGGCGCCAGCATGGCCGCCGCAGTGACGGCCGAGGCCGTGCTGGCGGTGCTCGCATTCGGGGCCCCGACGGTGCTGATGGGCGCGCTCTTCAGTCACCTCTGCGAGCGCGCGAGTGATGCCGGGCTGAGCTTCGGGCGCGCCCTGGGTGCGAACACACTCGCAGCCGCCGCTGCACCCTTGCTGTTCGGTGTGCTGATGGTGCCCTTGCTGGGCCCGAAGGTCGTGCTGCTGTGCATCGCCGTCGGCTACCTGGCGCTCACCACGCGCGCGGCGTGGCTTACCCCCTTCGTCTGGGCACCGGCTGCTGCGGTACTCGCACTGGCCGTGTTTGCCGCACCGCTCGCGTTCATCGATGTGCCGGACGGTGGCCGCGTCATCAGCTACCGCGACGGCGCGATGGCCGCCGTGAGCGTTGTCGAGGATGGCAACGGGGTCAGCCGTCTGCGCATCAACAACCGGCAGCAGGAAGGCAGCAGTTCCAGCGGGTGGGCCGATGCGCGGCAGGCGCTGTTGCCATTGCTGTTGCACCCGTCGCCAGCGCGGGCCTTGTTCATCGGCCTGGGCACCGGCATGACGGCGTCGGCTGCGGCAGAAGACCCGACGCTGCAAGTCGATGCGGTCGAGTTGCTGCCCGAGGTCATCGAGGCGTCGCGACACTTCCGGCAAGTCTTCCAGGCCCGCGATGCCAGCGTGGCCGACAGCCGCCTGCACCTGATCGCCGCCGATGCCCGACGATTCGTGCGCGCGAGCCTGCAAACCTACGACGTGATCGTCTCCGACAACTTCCATCCGGCGCGCAGCGGCTCGGGTGCGCTCTACACGGTGGAGCACTTCCAGGCGGTGCGCCAGCGGCTGGCACAAGGCGGGCTGTTCTGCCAGTGGCTGCCACTTGCGTATTTCGGAAGAGCGTGACCGGTGTTTTCGGCATCGTGACCGACGATTTCGGGAACGTGACCGGTCATTTCGGAGCCGTGACCGACGGGCATTCGGGAGTTTCCTGACCGAGGTCTAGCGACACAGAGGGTCGGTGCTGACGTTGCGTATGAACCAACCGCTGGGCATAGCCTCGCGCCCTTTGAGGGCCGGGACCAGATGCCGCAGCAACGCATGGACATACGCATGATCAAGGACATTCTTCGACTCAAGTACCAGGGCGGCCTCTCCCACGAGCGCATTGCACAGAGCCTTGGGGTCTCCAAGGGCGCCGTCGCCAAGTACCTCAGCCTGGCCGGTGGCGCCGGTCTCGACTGGGCATCGACAGTCGAACTCGACGAGGCATCGCTCGAACGCCGGTTGATGGGCGGCGGCGCGGCGCTCAGCCGGGCCATTGAGCCCGACTACGCCCGCGTGCACATCGAACTTCGTCGCAAAGGCGTGACGCTGATGCTGCTGTGGGGCGAATACCGCGCCGCACACGTTGGCCAGCGGACCTGGGCCTACACCCAGTTCTGCGGTCACTACAAGGCGTTCGCCAAGACGCTCAAGCGCTCGATGCGTCAGCAGCGGCGCGCCGGCGAGAAGCTCTTCATCGACTACGCCGGACCGACCCTCGAGTTGGCCGACGGTTCGCGTGCGCAAGTCTTCGTCGCCGCCATGGGCGCGTCCAGCTACACCTTCGCCTGCGCGACCGCCGACCAGAGCATGCGGTCCTGGCTCGGCGCGATGGCCCGCGCGCTGAGCTTCTACGGCGGCGTGCCCCAGCTGATCGTGCCGGACAACCCACGCGCACTCGTCAGCGAAGCCTGTCGCTACGAGCCCAAGCTCAACCAGACGGTGAACGACTTCGCGCGTCACTACAACGTCTCGATCCTCCCGGCGCGGCCGTACTCTCCGAAGGACAAGGCCAGCGCCGAGTCGGCGGTGCAGGTCGTCGAGCGTTGGCTGATGGCAAGATTGCGGCACACCGTGCTGGCCGACGTGCACGCCGCCGACGCGGCCCTCGCGGCGTTGTTGCCGTCGCTCAACGAGCGTCGCTTCCAGAAGCTCGACGGCAGCCGCGCCAGTCTGTTCGCCTCGCTCGACGCGCCGACCCTGTCGGCCTTGCCGGCGCAACGTTGGCAGTGGGCGACCTTCAAGACGGTGGCGGTGCACATCGACTACCACGTCGAGGTCGAAGGCCACCGCTACAGCGTGTCGCACTCGCTGGTGGGGTTGAAGCTGGAGGCGCGCATCACCGACGCGCTGGTGGAGGTGCTGCACCGCGGCGAGCGCGTGGCGTGCCATGCCCGCAGCTCGCGCCGCGGCGGGTTCACGACGCTGGATGAACACATGCCGGCGTCCCATCGCGCGCACAAGGAGTGGACGCCCGAACGGCTGATCCATTGGGGCGGCGACATCGGCGTGAGCACCGGCCGCTTCGTCACCCAGCTGCTGCAGCGCTTCCGCCATCCCGAGCACGGCTACCGCAGCTGCCTGGGGTTGCTCAGCCTGGCCAAGCGCTACGGGCCACAGCGCGTCGAGACGGCCTGTGCGCTGGCGCTCGAGCTCGGCGCCGGGCAGTACCGCCATGTGCGCGACATCTTGACCAACGGGCGTGACCTCATCGAGCGCCCGGCGCCCGCACCCGAATGGGTATCCCCCGAGCACGACAACCTGCGCGGCGCCTCGTACTTCCACTGAACACGCGTTGATCACGCACTGAAGGATCTTCCCCATGATGATGAACAACACCCTGGCGCAGCTGCGCGACTTGAAGTTGGCCGGCATGGCCTCAGCCGTCGAGGAGCAGCTCTCGAGTGCCGCCAGCACGGGCTTGAGCTTCGAAGAGCGCTTGGCATTGATGGTCGACCGCGAGGTGCACCACCGCGATGACAAGCGCCGCGCGGCGCTCATGAAGAGGGCCGGCCTGAAGTACCCGCAGGCCTGCATCGAAGATGTCGACAGCAAACCCGGGCGGGGCTTCGAGCGCAGCTCGTTGATGAGCCTGGCGCTGTCCAGGTGGGTCGAGGACGGCACCGCAATCCTGGTCACCGGACCGACGGGTTCCGGTAAATCCTGGCTCGCCTGCGCGCTGGCGCAATACGCCTGCCGCCGCGGGCACTCGGCGCTGTACCTGCGGGTGCCGCGCCTGGCCGAGGATCTGCGCGTGCTGCACGGCAACGGCGGCTTCGGTCGTTGGCTCGCCGCGGTGGCGCGCACCGACGTCTTGCTGTTGGATGACTGGGGGCTGGCCGCCATTGATGGCCCGACGCGCGCCGATCTGATGGAGGTGATCGACGACCGCGCAGGAACGCGTCCGACGATCGTGACCAGCCAGTTGCCCGTCGAGCACTGGCATGCCTGGATCGGCGACGCAACCGTTGCCGACGCGATCCTCGACCGGCTGCTGTCGCGCAGCCATCGCCTGAACCTCAAGGGCAAGTCGATGCGGCCGAGCAAAGCGGTCGCCGTGCAAACCGAAGGCAGCGACACCGCCACGCCGCAAGACGCCGGCGCCGCATAGCGGCGCCACCTCTGAGAACGCCAACCACGGAGCCGCTCAACCACCTTCAAACAGCCACTTCCTACAATCCATCCCACGCAACTCAGCACCGACCGCACAAA
This sequence comes from Rhizobacter sp., assembly GCA_031385155.1. Taxonomy (GTDB): domain Bacteria; phylum Pseudomonadota; class Gammaproteobacteria; order Burkholderiales; family Burkholderiaceae_C; genus LMDS01. Next base: position 2,494 of record JANNBF010000106.1, on the reverse strand, counting down.
CCGGTCACGTTCCCGAAATCGTCGGTCACGTTCGCCGAAATACGCACCACTGCACCAGCTGGACCTCGACACGCTGCGCAGCATCGTTCAGTCGTTCATGCGCGTGTACCCCAGCGGGTCGGCGATCCTCGCGAGCAACAGCCTGGAAACGCCGGTGCTGGGCCTCATCGGGCATGCCGATGACGGTGCGCGGTTCGATGTGGAGCGGCTGCGCGAACGACTGGCCTCCGCAGCGTGGCCGACACCACCCTCGGCCTTCGGCATCGAGGATGAATTCGCGCTGTTCGGCGGCTTTGTCGCCGGCCCGCAGGCGCTGTCCACGTTTGCCGGAAGAGCACCTGAAAACACGGACGATCACCCCCTCGTGGCCTACCACGCGCCCCGCATCACCTACGCGCCCGACTCGCAACCCAGGGCTCGGCTGCTCGCGTTGTTAGGTGAGCTCACCCTCGGGCCGGCCGAACTGATCGGCACCTTCGTGGCCGACGTCTCCGAGGGCGCCGCGTGGCAGCGCCGCATGTCGGCCTACTGGGCCGCACGCAACCGCTTTATCGAGGCGGGCAGCACGGTCAAGCCGTCTGCCGACGTTCGCGACATGCTGGCGCAGGTGCGTGAACCGTTGCTGTCGGTGCTCCGCCTCAGCCGGGATTTCCGGCCCGCTCACGACCCGCTGTTGAAAATGGCAAACGCCCTCGCACACATAGACGTGGCGGCCGCGATGGTGCTGACAAGGGAACTTGCACTCGCACAGCAAGGAGACCCTCAGGTCAAGGCTGACACTTCCTCGGAACCTGGTAAGGAGTAAGGGGCCAAACAAAACGGGCCGCAGAGGCAGTGGTTTGCTCACAGTCTCGCGGAGTCGGACCTGTCGCGTCCCGCGCGAAACGACATGAAGCTCCACCGAGTGGCGTTCGTCTACGGCCTTCCCAGGACGTTCCAGGCAAAAAAAACCCTAAGTCGTTGATTACTTAGGGCTTTTTGTACCTCTTTGGAACTTCTGGGAACCGTTTTTGGTGGGCTGGGGTCAATCGAACAGTCTCACGCAAGCCACAGCCCGCTTAGGTTTGCCGATTTTCATATTTCGTCATGCCCCCAAATATGCCCCCAGCGCGTCGCGCCTAGGTCACTTTCGGGATCAACGAGTTACGCCGCAAGGCCGGATGGCACGGTATGGACCCCGTGAGGCCGACCGAGACGCTGGGACATGCTGGCTAACGATTGATGACCCCTCCTCCCAAAAGCATCCCCGCATCGCGGCTGTGGTGCTGTCAATGCACCGCGCCTTGCATAAGCCGAGTGAACGGCATCGCGCGAGTCAACGATCCCAAGATCGAAATCTCATGCATAGCTCGATCCGGATCGCCTCGATCATCAACAATGATTAGTGTCTTGCGGTCGCCTAAGAACGGGCCATTGACTATGTCGCCGACCTTCCTCATGACCCCGCCCGTGCTCTGCGCCGACGGCCCCACGACATCGATCAAATCGTGCCCGTGCAAAAAGTCGAATCGATAGGTGTTTTGCGAAGCGCCACGAACTACCGGCTCGCGTTTCAGTTGCCACGCCGGATTTCGAGCGACGATGTAGGGCTCGGCCTCAGCAGGAAGGTCGATTGATTGCGGTTCAAGTTGCATCGACTCTTCGGCCCAACGTGAGACGGCAAGCACCGCACTAACGAATTGCGCAAACACAAATGTCGACTGTTCGGGCCGCGCCAAAGCTGTCAGGCAACCTCTATCCGTCAAAGTGACGTTCAACCGGGCAGCCACGTCCCCAACCGCCTTCATGCGCGAGCGGTGCCACACATCTAGCCCAAGACTCGAAAGATGCAACAGGGTGTCGCCATCGTCTGAGAACACTTGATGCGTGCCTTGTGGAAAGCAATAAACAACTACGGCCGCGCCCCCGTGCAAAGCAAATGGCGTACCGATCTCTAGCCCAGCTTCCCCATGCAGGCTATTCACTGGCTGGCAGTCGTATTGAGTAAGGCGCGCGGCCCATTCACAGGTCAACATGGACTAATCCGAATATCTGCGGTTAGGTTACACCGAGCACGAAACCAACGCCATCCGTTCGACCACTCCCCGCAGCGCACATCCGGGTCCTGCACCGCGTCTGGCGCTCGGTCGCCGACATGTTCATGCGGACCATACAGCACCAGACCCGGACCGTTGTGGCTACGCTTAGTAGCCGGGCAAACCTCTAGCTGATAGATGCGGTGTCTGGTCTGACCATCACGAAGCATGATGCTGAAGAAGTACAGGCACCGATCAGTGGTCGCCGACGCCTTGACCTCCAATTGGATAGTCAGTCCCGGGAGCGTGGCGCCTTCCGCATCGGTAAGTACAGCCACTCGGCGCGCGTCAAGGTAGTTGTCGCCTCAGTCACGCAGCTTTGAGCTGAGTATGTTGAGCGTTGGCAGCCATGTTGACCACCGCTTGGCGCTCCGGATTGAGAGTGACCACACCGATGTGCGACCAGTCGCGTGTGTTGC
>JANNBF010000048.1:0-34246 GCA_031385155.1 Rhizobacter sp. | reverse complement strand
AACCTGCAGGACGTGGGCGCATCGGGCGGCGGTGCGAGTGCCGGTGCCGCTGCCGCTGGCGCGCCGGCCACGCCGGCCACGCCGACCACGCCGGCGGCATCGGCGCCCGCCGCAGCAGCCGAGCCCGCACCCCTGCCGCTCGACATCAAGGTCGGCATCACCCGCCTGGCGAACGGCCGGGTCGACTTCAGCGACCGCTTCGTGCGCCCCAACTACAGCGCAGCACTCACCGAACTGAGCGGCCAGCTCGGTGCGTTCAGCTCGACCAGCCGCGACATGGCCACGCTCGCCTTGCGCGGCCGCGCCGCCGGCACGGCGCTGCTCGAGATCAGCGGCCGGGTCAACCCGACCGCCCGGCCGCTGGCGCTCGACATCCAGGCCAAGGCAACCGACCTGGAACTCGCGCCGCTTTCGCCCTATGCCGGCAAGTACGCCGGCTACGCCGTCGAACGCGGCAAGCTGAGCATGGAGGTTGCCTACAAGATCGACGCCGACGGCAGGCTCGATGCGCGCAACCAGGTGGTGCTGAACCAGCTCACCTTCGGCGACAAGATCGATTCACCCGATGCGACCAAGCTGCCCGTGCTGCTGGCGGTGGCGCTGCTCAAAGACCGCAACGGCGTCATCGACCTCAACCTGCCGGTGAGCGGCAGCGTGAACGACCCGAAGTTCAGCATCGGCGGCATCATCGTCAAGGTGATCGTCAACATCCTCACCAAGGCGTTCACCGCGCCGTTCGCGCTGCTCGCGGGCGGCGGCACCGATGACCTGAGCCTGGTCGAGTTCCAGCCCGGCACCGCGCTGTTGACAGTCGGGGGTGCGGGCGCGGTCGACAAGGTGGCCAAGGCGTTGACCGACCGCCCCGCGCTGAAGATGACCGTGACCGGCGCGGCCGACCCGGTGGCCGAGCGCGATGCGTTTCAACAGGCAGTGCTCGAGGCGCGGCTGCGCAGCGAGCAGCGCCGCGAAGCGCAGCGCGCCGGCGCCCCTGCCGCCGTGCCTGCAAGCGTGCCTGTAAGCGCGCCTGCAAGCGCAGCGGCGGCGGCTTCGGCAAGCGCCTCGGCCCCCGCCGCACTGCGCGCCGACGAGCGCGCCGCGCTGCTCAAGAGCGTCTACAAGCAGACCGACCTGCCCGACAAGCCGCGCAACGCCATCGGCTTCGCGAAGGACCTTGCGCCGGCCGAAATGGAGAGCTTGCTCAAACGCCATGTGCTCGTCACCGCCGAGGCCGCGCGCGAGCTGGCGCTGCAGCGCGGCATCGCGGTGCGTGACGCGCTGATCGCCAAAGGCCTGCCGAGCGAAAGGCTGTTCCTGGCCGCGCCGAAGCTGCGTGCGTCGGGCGACGAAGATGCCGTCTGGACGCCGCGTGTGCAACTCGCGCTGACGATGAACTGACCCGGTCGACCACAACGCGACCACCCCCTCGACCCACCAAGCCGGAGCAATGCGCATGAACCCAACCCACGACACCATCACCCTCGGCGGCGGCTGCTTCTGGTGCGTCGAGGCGGTGTATGAGCGCGTGCGCGGCGTCACGGGCGTGGAGTCTGGCTACTGCAACGGCGAGGTTCTCAACCCGACCTACGAGCAGGTCTGCAGCGGCAACACCGGCCACGCCGAAGTGGTGCGCGTGAGCTTCGACACCACCCAGATCAGCCTGCGCGAGGTGCTCGAGATCTTCTTCGTCGTCCACGACCCGACCACGCTGAACCGCCAGGGCAACGATGCCGGCACCCAGTACCGCTCGGGCATCTACTTTCGCGACCCCGCTCAGGAGGCGGTGGCGCGCGAGGTGCTGGCCGAGGTCGATGCGCACCACCACGGCCGCGCCGTGACCGAGGTGCTGCCCGAGGCCAACTACACCCGCGCCGAGAGCTACCACCAGCACTACTTCGCGAACCATCCGAACCAGGGCTATTGCGCCATGGTCGTGGCGCCGAAGGTCGAGAAGTTCAAGAAGACGTTCGCGAGCCGCGTTGTGCCGGCTTGAAGCCTCACTCCGGCCAGCGCCACCACGGTAGATACGCTCTTCAAGCGGCCGCTCCGCAGGCCGATATTTCCAGTGCGGGGCCGGCGGCGCCCTGAGGAAGGGTGTTGACGATGGATCGGATCTGGCTGGCGTCGCCCAGCCCGGCGCTGCGGCTTCGGGCCGGCGTGGGCGCGCCCCATTACCAGGCCAACCCTGCGGCCCTGGCATGGGCCGGGCGCGCGGGCTCGGCGCCGGCGGTGCTCGATACGCTGGTGCAAGCCCTGCGCAACGAGCTTCAACCCGCCAGCGCCGGCAGCGCCGGCAGCGGCGAGCCTGACGGTGCCTTGCGCGGTGTGCTGGCCGGCTTCGGCATCGAATGGAGCGCCGTGGCGCTCGACGACGGCTGGCTGGTCTGGCTGCACGCGCTGGCCGCTTCGGCCGGCCCGGAAGCGGCCGAAGCAGCCCCTTCCGGGCCGCAGCAGCGGGTCACGACCCAGCTCGCGCACGCTCTGCGCTTGGCGCGCGTCGTGGTGTCGCACGTCGACCTGGTCACCGAGCGCGTCTACTTCAACGATGTCGGCTATGAAGTCAACGGCTTCCCCGCAGACACCGATGGCGTCGATCTACCTGTGATCCTGGCGCGTACCCACCCCGACGACCGAGAGATCATGCGGCGCGCCACCGAACAGGCGCTCGCGAGTGAGCGTGCGGTGGACATCGAGGTGCGCTTTCAGATGCCGGGCCACCCGGAGCGCCACCTTGCGCAGCGCCGCGTGGCGCTGCGCGATGCGAACGCGCGGGTGGTCGGCCTGCTGACCGTGTCGATCGACCAGACTCCGACAGCCCGTGCGCGCAGCCACAGCGCCAGCCTGCTGCGCCGCCTCGACGTGGTGGGCGAGGCCGCCGGTCTGGGGGTGTGGAGCGTCGACTTGCAGACCCACGCGGTCGAGTGGAACGCGCAGATGCTGCGCCTGTACGGCCTGCCTGACAACGCACCGGCGCCGGCCTACACCGCCTGGCTGTACGACATGGTGCACCCCGACGATCAGGCTGCGGTCGCCGCCGTCTGGCTGCGTGCGGCGGCGGGCAGCGACACGGCCTACGAGGCGCAGTTTCGGACCGTCTGGCCGGACGGCACGCTGCGCTGGCTGGTGTCCCGCGCGCGGCGCGAAACACTCGAAGGGCGTGATTCGCTGGTCGGCGTGTTGCTCGACGTGACCGAGCTGACCCTGCAACGCCAGCGCGCCGAACAGGCGCTCGGCGACAAGCTGACGGCCGAGCGGGCAAGCCGCGCCAAGTCGCAGCTGCTGGCCCGTGTCAGCCACGAATTGCGCACCCCGCTGAACGCGGTGCTGGGCTTCGCGCAGTTGATCGAGCACGACGCGGCGGCTGCGAACGCTGCGCCGGCCTTGCAGCTCGAGCGTGTGCAGCACATCCGTGCGGCAGGCGAGCACTTGCGCTCGCTGATCGACGACCTGCTCGACCTGGCGTCGATCGAAGCCGGCACGCTGGTGCTGCACACCGAACCCGTGGCCTTGGCCAGCGCCTTGAGCGACGTGGCGCAGTGGGCCGCCATGCAGGCGCGCGAGGCCGGCGTGGCCGTGCACTTGCAGCCGTGCGCGGGCTGGGTGCTGGCAGATGCCCGGCGCCTGCGGCAGCTCGTGAGCAACCTGCTGAGCAGCGCCGTCAAGGCCGGGCGGGCGGGCGGCGCGGTGCATGTGGGCGCATGCGAGGTGCGCGGCGCCAGCGCGCCGGGTTGGCAGATCAGCGTTCACCACAGCGTGCCGCAGCGTGTTGAAGTGGGCGCCGCGCAACATCCCGAGCCGACCCGCGACGCTGCTGCGCAGGCCGACGCCGGCGAGCTGACGGGCCTGGGGCTCGTCACCGTGCACCGCCTGGCCGCGTTGATGGGTGGCCAACTGACGGTGCTGGGCGAGCCGGGGCAGGGCAGCGGGTTCCGGGTCTGGCTGCCGGCTTGCGAAGCGCCCGCCGCCAACGCCAACGCCAACGCCAACGCCAACGCGCTGCAGCGGCTGCCGGAGGTGGCCGCCCAACCGGAGCCGCTGTCGCAGGAACAACCCGCACCCCCGCCCGCACCCGAACCTGCCGAGCTGTCGCTCGTCTACATCGAAGACAACGCTGTCAACGTGATCCTGGTCCAGCAACTGGTCGCGATGCGCCCGGCCGTCGTTCTGGCCTGTGCACCCGATGGCGCGAGCGGCGTGGCGCAGGCGCTGAACTTGGTGCCGGACCTGGTGCTCATCGACATGCACCTGCCCGACATGGACGGCATCGAGGTGCTGCGCCGCCTGCGCGCCGCGCCTTCGATGGCACACGTCAAGATGATTGCCCTGTCGGCCAATGGCGTGGGCGACGACATCGCCGCCGCGCTGGCCGCGGGCTTCGACGACTACTGGACCAAGCCGATCGACTTCAGGCAGTTCCTGGCCGGTCTCGACGTGTTGGCGCTGGGCGTGCTCCGCGCGCGAGAGGCCTGAGCGCGGGTCAAGGCGCGAGCCGTTCGCGCAGCCACTGCGTGCCGTCTTGGCTGTCCTCGTGGCTGTCATCGTGGCGATAGCGCAGCCGGTCATGCAGGCGTGACTTGCGCCCCTGCCAGAACTCCCAGGTGTCGGGCACGAGCCGGAAGCCCCCCCAGTGCGGCGGGCGCGGCGGGTTCAGCGCATAGCGCGCACCGACCTTCGCCGCATTGCCCACCAGCACCGCACGCGACGAGATCACCTCGCTTTGCGGCGACGCCCACGCGCCGATGCGCGAATCGAGCGGGCGTGAAGCGAAGTACGCGTCCGACTCTTCGGCCGAGACCTTTTCGACCGCGCCTTCGATGCGCACCACGCGCTCCAGCTCGACCCAATGAAACTGCAGCGCCGCGAACGGGTGGGCGTGCAGCTCCGTGCCTTTGCGGCTGTTGTAGTTGGTGTACCAGGTGATGCCGCGTGAATCGAAGCCCTTGATCAGCACCACGCGTGTCGACGGCCGGCCGGCAGCGCCGACGGTGGCCAGCGTCATCGCGTTCGGCTCGGGCAGTTGCCCGTCGATGGCCTGCTGCAGCCACAGCGCGAACTGTTGCATCGGGTCGGCGTGGCAGGCCGCCTCGTCGAGCTCCGCTCGCTCGTAGCTCTTGCGCAGATTGGCAATGTCGTCCATCCACGGAGTATAGAAACCCCAGGGCCCGTGCCTGCACTTACGGGGAATGCCTTAGGTAAACGCACCACTGGCCCAAACCGGCAGCGGCACCCATTCTTGACGCCAGGGAAGAAACTCAGCGAATGGACAACCGGATGGCTTCGAGCCCGGCAGTGATCGTGTTGGCCGCAGGCAAGGGCGCGCGCTTCGAGGGCATGCAGCACAAGCTCGAGCAGAGCCTGGGCGGCTCGACCGTGCTCGGCACCACGCTGCGCCAGGTGATCGCAAGCCAGATGAACGTGGTTGTCGTGACCACCGCAAAGCTCGCCGCCGTGGCGCGCACCCATGTGGCGGCGCGCGACGTGGTCGTGCTGCCCGAGGTCGGCAGCGCGGGTGGTGATGCGCTCGGCATGGGCTATTCGATCAGCGCCGGCGTCAGCGCCCGGCCCGACGCGTCGGGCTGGCTCGTGCTGCCTGGCGACATGCCGCTGGTGCAGCCCGCCACGCTGATTGCGGTGGCGCGCGAGATGGCGCAGCACGCCGTGGTGTATGCGCAGCACAAGGGCCGGCGCGGCCACCCGGTCGGGTTCTCGGCCGAGCTGTATTCGGAGCTGGTGGCGCTCGAGGGCGACGAAGGCGCGCGCCGGCTGGTGGCGCGCTACCCGGCATTCGGTGTCGAGGTGAACGACCCCGGCGTGCTGATCGACGTCGACACGCAGACCGACCTGGAATCGACGCGCCGGCTCGTCAGCAAGGCCCGCATCGGCTGACCCACGCGCAAGGCGCTGGCGTTGCGCCGCGCTCGGCTCGGCGCTTCGTGTCAGCGCGTGGAAGCGTCAACGTCTCAACGTTTCAAGGGGTCAACGCATGGCCGCGGGCCAGCGCCACCAGGCGCTCGACATCGCGGTCGCGGATGCCGCAGGCGTTCAGTGACTTCGCGGTGTCGAGCAGGTAATCGAGCGTGCTGCCGAACCGGCCGCTGGCGCTGCGCAGCACGTCGACCATCTGCTCATCGGGCAAGGCGCCGGTGTGCGCGGGGCTGTTGCGGCTGAGTGTGAACGCCAGCGCGTTCACGCGGCCGAGCGGGGTGCGGCAGGCCAGCCACTTCGGGTCATACACGCCGGTGGGCATTTCACGGGCCCACAGGCGTTCGAGTTCAGTCGCCGCACGCTTGCGCTCGATGCGGTACACCATGCCCCGGCACGAGCCGCCAGGCACGAGCGCGAACACCAGGCCCGGGCATTCGGGCGTGCCGCGGTTGATGCGCGAGCGCATCGCCAGCGCCCGGTGCCAGCCGTGCACCACGGCGCCGCGCTGCTCGTCGGCATCGAACTCCGGCCGCCAGATCAGCGATGCGTAGCCGAACACCCACAGGTCGTCGGCACCACCCCAGGTTGCAACCGTGCTGGCCAGCATCGCATGTGGGTCGCGCGCGCACATGGCATCAAACGAGAAGCTCATCCGCCCACTCTAAAATGAAAGGCTTCGCAGAGGAAACCTGAATGAACGACCAGAACGACGATTCGCAAAGTTATGCACTGATGGTGTTGGCCGGTGTGGTGGCACTGGTGATTGCGGGGGTCATTGCATTGGCCGTCTCGACCACGATGGGCCGGCCCGCCGGCAAGCCCGCCGCGCCTGCTGCTCTGACGGCCAGCAAGGCCGATGCCGGCCAGGCCGACGGCCGCATCGACTTCGACCTGGGCTCGGCCGCCTTGCCGGCAGCGGCTGCGGCCGAGCTGGACCGCGTAGCCACCGCAGCGCGCGCCGGCACCAACGCGACCGTGCTGATCTCGGGCTACCACGACGCGAGCGGCGACGCGGCGCAGAACGCCGAACTCGCCAAGCAGCGAGCCCAGGCCGTGCGCCACGCGCTCGAAGCCAACGGCGTGGCGCCCGACCACCTTGTCATGGCCAAACCGGTCGTCGCCGAAGGCGCCACCGACCCGCGCGAGGCCCGCCGCGTCGAACTGCGCCTGCGCTGAGGGAACTGCGCCACGCGCCGCACTGGCCCCTCGGCGCGGGAGCCTCGGCCCTGCTGACCCGGTGAGATTGATTTGACGATGTAACCGAGTTACACGACAATTGGCCCCGCGTTACAGGCCCATCGCGCCTGTCGAAGGTCGCGCCATGAAGCAAGCCGTCGTCGAAGTCACCCAGCGCGTCCGCGAGCGCAGCGCGGCCACGCGCAGCCGCTACTTGGCGCGCGTCGAGGCGGCCGTCAACCGCCCGCGCGGCGCCGACCGCATGGGCTGCGCCAATGTGGCGCACGCCTTCGCGGCACTGCCCGACAACGACAAGTTCCGCATCGTTGCCGAGCGCGCGCCGAACATCGGCGTGGTGACCGCCTACAACGACATGCTGTCCGCGCACCAGCCGTACGAAGGCTTCCCGGCCGTCATCCGCAATGAGGCGGCGAAGCACGGCGCCACCGTGCAGGTGGCCGGCGGCGTGCCGGCCATGTGCGACGGCGTCACGCAGGGCCTGCCCGGCATGGAGCTGAGCCTGTTCTCGCGCGACAACATCGCGATGGGCACCGCCATCGCCCTGACCCACGATGTGTTCGACGCCGCCTTGCTGCTCGGCGTGTGCGACAAGATCGTGCCCGGCCTGTTGATCGGCGCGCTGCACTTCGGCCACCTGCCGTGCGTGTTCGTGCCGGCGGGGCCGATGAGCACCGGCATGTCGAACACCGCCAAGTCGCGGGTACGCGAGCAGTACGCGCAGGGCCACGTCAGCCGCGACGAGCTGCTCAAGGCAGAGTCGGCCGCCTACCACGGCGCTGGCACCTGCACCTTCTACGGCACCGCCAACAGCAACCAGATGCTGCTCGAAGCCATGGGCCTGCATGTGCCCGGCGCGGCCTTCGTGCACCCGCACGCGCAACTGCGCGAGGCGCTGACGCGTGAGGCGGTGCGCACCGTTCTGAGCATCGCGACCGGGCCGGGTTTCCTGCCCATCGGCCGGCTGGTCGACGAGCGCGTGATCGTCAACGCCATGGTTGCGCTGCTCGCGACCGGCGGGTCGACCAACCACCTGATCCACTGGGTCGCCGTGGCGCGCTCGGCCGGCATCCAGATCGACTGGACCGACTTCTCCGACCTGTCGCACGCCACGCCGTTGCTGGCGCGCGTGTACCCGAACGGCGTGGCCGACGTGAACCAGTTCCAGGCCGCAGGCGGCCCGGGCTTCGTGATCCGCGAGCTGATCGACAGCGGCGTGATGCACGGCGACGTGGCGACGGTCGCGGCCGGTGGCCTGCGCGCCTACGGCACGGTGCCGGCGCAGGCCGATGGCGATGACGCGATGGCACTGCGCTGGAGCGCGCTGCCCGCCGCGCCCATCGACGACGCCATCGTGCGCACGGCAGCCGCGCCGTTCAGCGACGAGGGCGGTTTGAAGCTGCTGACCGGCAACCTCGGCCGGGCCGTCATCAAGGTCTCGGCGGTGCCGACCGACCGGCACATCGTCGAGGCGCCGGCCATCCTCTTCGACACGCAGGAGCAACTGCTCGCCGCCTACAAGGCTGGCGAACTGGAGCGCGACTTCATCGCCGTGGTGCGCTTCCAGGGCCCGGCCGCCTGCGGCATGCCGGAGCTGCACAAGCTCACGCCGCCGCTCGGCGTGTTGCAAGGCAAGGGCTTCAAGGTGGCGCTGGTGACCGACGGGCGCATGAGCGGGGCCTCGGGCAAGGTGCCGGCCGCCATCCACGTCAGCCCCGAAGTGCTGCACGGCGGGCCGCTCGGCAAGCTGCGCCATGGCGACGTGGTCCGGCTCGACGCGGTGGCGGGCACGCTCGATGCATTGGTCGACGACGACACCTGGGCCCTGCGCGTGTGCGCCGAGATGCCCGGCGAGCAGGCCGATGTCAACGGCCACGGCCTGGGCCGCGAACTCTTCGCCGGCATGCGGCGCAACGTGCTCACGGCCGAGCAGGGCGCGTGCAGCTGGTTGTGACGCGTGGGTGTGATTCTTTCGGTTGAACTGGAGCGACGAGCATGAACAACACCCTCGACCTCGTGGCCTGCGGCCCGGTCATCCCGGTCATCGTGATCGACCGCTTGGAAGACGCCGTGCCGATGGCGCAGGCCCTCGTCGACGGCGGCGTGCGCGTGCTCGAAGTGACGCTGCGCACATCGATCGCGCTGCAGTGCATGGAAGCCATCGCGCGCTCGGTGCCCGGCGCAATTCTCGGTGCCGGCACGGTGCGCAGCGTGGCCGATGCGCAGGCCGCAAAGAATGCCGGCTGCGTGTTCGCGGTGAGCCCCGGCTACACCAGCCAGATCGGCCACGCCTGCCGCGAGATCGGCCTGCCGCTCCTGCCCGGCACGGCCACCGGCAGCGAGGTGATGCAGGCGAACGCCGACGGCTACAACTTCCTGAAGTTCTTCCCCGCCACACAGGCCGGCGGCATCCCGATGCTGAAGGCGCTGGCCGGGCCGTTCACCGATGTGGTGTTCTGCCCCACCGGCGGCATCACGCTCGCCACCGCACCGCAGTTCCTGGCGCTGCCGAACGTCAAGGTCTGCGGCGGCTCCTGGCTCACCCCGGCCGATGCGGTGGCCGCGAAAGACTGGGCGCGCATCACACAGCTTGCGAAAGAGGCGAGCGCACTGTCGAGGGGGTGAAGCCCATTCGTTCACCGCAGAGCCCCCCAGGAAATACCTTCGGCATTTCCGCCCCCAGGGGTCAAGCAAAGTGGCGAAGCCACATTTGCTTGAGAGTGGAATGAGTTGGCGGAGGTTCGCAGAGTAAGAAGGTCAAAGTTTTCCTCTGCGAAACTTCGCTCACTTCTTTCACTCTGCGGTGAATGACTTCGACTTAACGGTCCGCCCAGCTACTCGCCCCGCTGGATCAGCTCGACCTTGTAGCCGTCCGGGTCGGTGACGAACGCGATCACGGTGGTGCCGCCTTTGACCGGGCCGGCCTCGCGCGTCACCGCACCGCCGCTCGCGCGGATCTTCTCGCAGGCCGCGTAGGCATCCGGCACGCCGATGGCGATGTGGCCGTAGGCGGTGCCCATGTCGTACGCGTCGACGCCGTGGTTGTAGGTCAGCTCCAGTTCGGCATGCTCCGGGTTCCGGCCGTAGCCGAGGAATGCGAGGCTGTAGTTCTGCGTCGGGTTCTCGGACTGGCGCAGCAGGCTCATGCCCATCACGGTGGTGTAGAAGTCGATCGAGCGTTGCAGGTTACCGACGCGCAGCATGGTGTGCAGCAGTCTCATTCAAAAGCCTTTCAAGGAATGTCGAAGACGAAGCAAGTGGTGGACGCGTGAGCGTACAGCTTGCCGTCCGGCCCGACCAGGCGGCCGTCGGCGGTGGCCATGCGGCCGCCGAGGTGAATCACCTTGCCTTCGGCGCGCACCAATTGCACCTGCGTGGTCACGGCGCGCACGTAGTTGATCTTCAGCTCGACGGTCGTGTAGCCCTTGCCGGCCGGCAGCGCCGAATGCACGGCGCAGCCCACACACGAGTCGAGCAGGGTCGCGATCCAGCCGCCGTGCACGGTGCCGAGCGGGTTGTAGTGCGCCAGCTTCGGCTGGCCCTGGAACACAGCGCGGCCGGGCTCGATTTCGACCGCCAGCATGCCCACCGTCTCGCTGATCGGCACACTCGGCAGCAGCCCGTTGAACATGGCCTCGAACACCTGCATGCCGGACAGGCCGGCCACCTGCTCGGGCCGTGCGACGCCGGGCGGCGCCATGCGGCTGCGCACCTCGGCGGCACGCGCGTGCCACTCGGCCAGCACGGCGGCGGTGTCGGTGGGTTGTGGGCTCATTCGACTTTCCCTCAGTTTGTAGCTGCAATGCTTGTAGGTACAATGATGACATGAATTCGAAACTTCGGTCGTCTGCCGCTGCGCTGCCCCAGGTGCCGCGCGGCTGCACCAGCTTCAAGCTGCGCCAGTTGTCGCGCCGCGTCAGCGCGCACTACGACCGCGCGGTCGCGGGAGCGGGGCTGAAGACCACGCAGTACTCGCTGCTCTCGCACATCGTCACGCTCGCGCCGATCCGCCCGGGCGATCTGGCCACCGCGATGGCGATGGACGCGTCCACCCTCACGCGCAACCTGCAGGTGCTGGTCGCGCAAGGCTGGGCCACGGTCGATGCGGGCACCGATGCCCGCAGCCGCTTCGTCAACCCCACGGTCGCCGGCCGCGCCAAGCGCACCGAGGCGCAGCGCGCCTGGAAGCGCGCCCAGCTCAGCCTGAACGAGCGCCTGGGGGCCGCGCATGTGGCCGCGCTGCACGCACTGATCGACGACTGCCTTGTGCTGATGAACGACACGCCCGCCGGAGACGCCGATGAATGAAGCCAACCGACCTGCCCTCCCGCCCCGTCAGCTCGGCATGGGCCTCGTGCTGCTCGCTGCCGGCGGTGTGTTCGCGCTGACCATGGGCGCGCGCCAGTCGATGGGCCTGTTCCTGGGCACCCTCAACACCCACACCGGGCTGGGCCTCGCGAGCATCAGCCTCGCGTTCGCGTTCGGTCAGTTGTGGTGGGGCCTGACGCAGCCCTTCGCCGGTATGGTGGCCGACCGCCTCGGCGCCGGCCGGGTGCTGGTGGTCGGTGTGCTGATGGTGGCACTCGGCACGGCGATGGTGCCGTTCATGACGGGCACCGGCGGCCTCGTTCTCGCCATCGGTGTGATCGCGGCGGGCGGTGCCGGCATGGCCGGGCCGTCGGTGTTGATGGCCGCCACGACGCGGCTGATTGCGCCGGCCAAGCGCGCCATGGCGACCGGCATCGTGAACGCCGGCGGCTCGTTCGGGCAGTTCCTGTTCGTGCCCATCGCGCAGGGCATCACCGCCGCGGCCGGCTGGGTGGTGGCGCTGCAGAGCATGGGTGCACTCGTGCTGCTGGCGCTGCCGGCGGCGTGGGTGCTGCGCGGGGCTTCGGTGCAGGCGGCGGCAGCCGGCTCGGCCGCTACCAACGCGGCCAGCGCTCCGATCGAGTCCACCGGCCAGGCGGAGCGGCGCGCGCTGGCCACACCGAGCTTTCTGCTGCTCGGCGCGGGCTTCTTCGTGTGCGGCTTTCACGTTGCCTTCATCGCCACGCACCTGCCCGGCGTGGTGGCGGCGTGCCAGTTGCCGCCGTCGATAGGCGCGTGGGCGCTGGCGCTGGTCGGCCTGTTCAACATCGTCGGGAGCCTGACCATGGGCTGGGCGATGGGGCGCTGGCGCATGAAGTCGCTGCTGTCGCTGGTCTATGCAACGCGGGCCGTGGCGGTGGCGGTGTTCGTGCTGCTGCCGAAGACGGAAGTGGTGGTGCTGGTGTTCGCCGCCGTGATGGGCCTGACCTTCCTGTCGACCGTGCCGCCCACGGCCGGGCTGGTAGCCAAGATGTTCGGCACGGCCCACATGGCCACGCTCTTCGGCGTGGTGATGCTGACGCACCAGATCGGCGGCTTCCTCGGTGCCTACCTCGGTGGCAAGGCGTTCGTTGCGACCGGCAACTACGACTGGATGTGGTACGCCGACATCGTGCTCGCCGTCGGCGCGGCGTTGATCCACCTGCCGATCCGCGAGGCGGTGCTTCCGGCACGGGCCGTCGCACCGGCGTGAGCCAGGGTCAGGCCTCGCCGGCCGCGAGTGTCAGTGTCAGTGTCAGTGTCAGTGTCAGGGCCGTTCCTCAGGCGTCGACGCAGGTCGAACGTACTCGATATCCCACTCGCTCTCGGCGTGCTGCACGAAGCCGTGCCGCAGATAGAAGCGGTTCGCGGTGCTGCCGCGCAGCGCGCCGACGATGAACGGTTTGCCTGCATGGGCGGCCTCGCAAAGCAGCGCCTCGACGACCGCGCTGCCGAGGCCCCGGCCCTGGTGTGGCGCATCGATGTAGAAGTGCTCGAGCCGGATCATGCCGGCCTCGGGCCAGGTGGCCACGCAGCCGGCTGCGGCGTCGTTCACCACGATGCGCCGCGTGTGCTGCGGCCGGAAGGTGCTGCGAAAGCGTTCGCGTGCGCGCGCTGCATCGAAGCGGCCGAGCGCCTGCAGACTGTCGCGCATCGCCGTGATGCGCAGCAGCAGCAGGGCTTCGAAGTCGACCTCGTCAACGGCCTCGAACCTGAAACTCGTTGTCACGTTGCCAGCCCTTCACGGCGCCACCGTGTAGTTCAGCGTCATGCGCCCGCCGTCCACATAGACGATCTCGCCCGTCATGTAGCTCGCCGCGCTGCTGAGCAGGAAGGCGCACACGTCGGCAATCTCGCCCGGCTCGCCCAGTCGCTTCATCGGCGTGCGGCTCATGATGCGTGCCTTGGCCTCGTCGCTGCCGAGCACGGCGTTCTTCGCCAGCTCGGTCGCAATCGTGCCCGGTGCCACCGCGTTGACGCGGATGTGCTGGTCGGCCAGCGCCAGCGCCATCACCCGCGTCAACTGGTTCACGCCGCCCTTGCTGACGTTGTAGCTGGCGATGCTCGGGATCGCCATCACGCCGTTCACCGAACTCATGTTGACGATGGCGCCCGAGCCTTGTGCGGCCATCACGCGCGCCACGGCCTGGCCGACGAGGAAGGCGCCTTTCAGGTTCACGTCGAGCACCGCGTCCCAGTCGGCCTCCGTGATGTCGAGGAAGTTCGCGGCCTTGAAGATGCCGGCGTTGTTGACGAGCCCGTCGATCCGCCCGAAGGCCTGCAGCGTGGCGGCCACCGCCGCGTCGACCTCGGCCTTGCTCGCGACGTTGCAATGCAGGTAGATGGCGCTGTGGCCTCGGTGCGTGAGCGTTTGGGCGAGCGCGTGGCCGTGTGCGTCGTCCACGTCCCACAACGCGACCGCTGCGCCATCGCGCGCCAGCCGCTCGGCGCAGGCCGCACCGATGCCTTGCGCCGCGCCGGTGATGACCACCACCCGGCCTTCGAAGTGGAAGTTCACAGGCAACGGCGACGCGGTGGCCGGAGCGTGGGCCGGCGTGCTGCTGGGCGGGGTCATGTTCTTCTCCGGTTCAGCCACACGGCCATGCCTTGGGCGTTCAGTTCGAGGTCGAGGTCGAGCAACGCGTCGGTGTGCTCGGCCGGCAAGGTGCAGCCGTGCGTGCGCAGGCTGTCGCGGTAAATCGCTGCGAAGCCGGCGGCCATCGCGGCGTGGCGGTGTTCGTCGGCCGGCAGCGCGAGCGCCAGCGCCACCATCGCGTCCATCTGCGTCAGCAGCAGGTCGGCCAGGCGCCGCACTTCGGCCGCGCCCTCGCCCACGCGGCCGTAGTGCGTCAGGTACATGCACTCGGGGGCAAAGGCCAGCATGCGAGCGACCGATGTGCGCAGCGCCTCGGGCTCGAACTGCACCGGCGTGGTGGTCGGCATGAGCCACGGGCCGCGCGCGGTGTCGAACTCGCGGTACGACAGGCCGAAGGTGTCGCCGGTGAAAAAGCCGCGGCTGCGCTCGTCCCAGATGCAATGGTGGTGGCGCGCATGACCCGGCGTGTCGACGAACTTGAGCGGCCGCCCGGCGAGCATCAGCACCATGCCGTCGTCAGACCGCAGCACGCGCTCGGCCGGCACGCCGACCACGTCGCCATACGAGCGCGCCACTTCTGCGTCGCCATACACGGCGCGTGCGCCGGCCATCAGCCGCGCGGGGTCGATCATGTGCGGAGCGCCGTGCGGGTGCACCACCAGGCGGGCAGCCGGCAGGTGCTGCATCAACACGCCTACGCCGCCGGCATGGTCGAGGTGCACGTGGGTGGCGATGACGTAGTCGACCGCATCGGGCGCCAAGCCGGCAGCGTCGAGCGCGGCCAGCAGGCGCGGCACCGAGTGGTTGGTGCCGGTGTCGATGAACGCGGCGCGGCCGTCTTCGATCAGCAGGTAGCTGGCGTCGAACAGCGGGCGGTGAAAGCCGGTGTCGATGACGTGGATGCCATGCGCAAGGCCTTGAACGAAGCCGGGCAAGGCAGGCGGTGCGGGCAGATCGGTGGGCATGGGCGCGGTGTGGGCAAGGCGGTGCGGGTCATTCTAGAAGCCGGGTTGGCATGACACTCGTCGTCTGCATTGCTGCACGCCTCCACGCGCCTGACATGACCCACCACCCCAAGCTCGTCGTTCGCGTGGCGCTGGCCATGGCCGCTGCCGCAGCGCTGTGCGGCTGCACCGCGCTCGCGCCGGCAGCGCTGCCGAACGGCACGCCGATTGCCGACGCGCGCGCCCGCCTGGCCGGGCCGGTAGCCGAGTACACGCTGCCCAGCGGCGGCTCGCGGCTCGAGTTCGCGCAAGGCAGTTACGGCCGCGAGAAGCACATGCTCGACTTCGATGCGAGCGGCCGGCTCGTTGCCACCACCCAGGTGCTGACCGAAGCGAACCTGAACCGCATGGTGCCCGGCACGCCGCGCAACGAGGTGCGCCTGCAGCTCGGCCGGCCGGCGGCGGTGATCGCGGTGCCGAGGCAGAAGCTGCAGGTGTGGAACTACCGTTTCGCGGGCGGCGACTGCGTCTGGTTCCAGATCTCGATCAGCGACGTGACGCAGCGCGTGACGGAAGCATCGACCGGCCTCGACCCGGCTTGCGACGGGCCGAACGAGCGGCAGTGACCTGATTCAATCCCCCGGCAAGGCCTCGACCCGCCCATCCGCATGCCGCGCGAAGCGGCCCTGCGCTGCGTCGTGCACCGGCGCCTCGTCAGGCCAGGGCCAGCCGCCGAAGCCGGTGGCGCGGTAGTCGGTGAAGGCCTGCTCCAGCTCGGCGCGCGTGTTCATCACGAACGGGCCGTACTGCGCCACGGGCTCGGCGATGGGCCGGCCTTGCAGCAGCAGGAACTCGCCGGTCGCGTCACCGTTGACCAGCTCGGCCGCATCGCCGGCGCGCAGTTCGAGTGCGCCATGCGCGTTCACCGCCTCGCCGTTGACCGTGACGGTCGTGCCCTTGAAGAAGTAGAGGCAGCGGCGGGTCGTGCCGCCGGTCGCGGCAGGCAAGGTCCAGCGCGCGCCGGGCGCCATCTTCAGTGTCCAGATCGCCAGGTCGGAGTCGGGCTGCGAGGCCCATGAATCGGGCGGCGGTGCGAGCGGCGCTTCGATGCCCTGCGCCTGCAGGTTGCCGGCGATGCAAATCACCTCGGTCGCGAGGCCGTTGCCATCGGTGAAGGTGCGCTGCGGTATCTGCTCGGCCCAGAACATCGTGAAGTGCGGCGCGACCATCTTGTTGCGCGCCGGCAGGTTGAGCCAGATCTGGAACAGCTCCAGCGGGTTCGGCTCGGCGCGATCAAGCAGCGGGAACATCTCGGCATGCACGATGCCTTGGCCGGCGGTGAGCCACTGCACGTCACCACCACCGAAGCGCGCGGTGGCGCCCAGCGAGTCACTGTGGTCGATGCGGCCGCGCCGCACGATCGTCACCGTCTCGAAGCCGCGGTGCGGGTGCGACGGGAAGCCCGGCACGGTGTGGCCGTGGTACATGCGCCAGCCGTCCTTGCCCGCGAAGTCTTGGCCCATGTTGCGGCCGGCGAGCGACGCATCGGGCCCGAGTTGAGCGTTGCCGCGCGGGTAGGCATCGTCGTGATACACGCAGAAGAGGAACGGGTCGATCGTGTCCCAGGGCATGCCCAGGGGCTTGCGGCTCAGGATGGTCGGGGTCGTCTTCATGAACACAAGCGTAGCGCAGCACCTGCCGCGTGTGCTGCGGCCATCGCACAATGACCTTCCCCCCGAAACACACCCAGCCGCATGACCGAACGCGACACCGTCACCGTCTTCGGCTCGATCAACCTCGACATCGCGGTTCGCGTCGCGCGCCTGCCGCAGGCGGGTGAAACCCAGCTCGGCGGTGACGCCCGCATGTCGCCCGGCGGCAAGGGCGCGAACCAGGCGCATGCGGCGCGGCGCTTCGGCCTGCCGGTGCAAATGATCGGTGCCGTCGGCGACGACGCATTCGCCGCGCCCGCGCTCGCCGGCCTGCGCGCGAGCGGTGTCGACGTGAGCGGCGTGCGCACCTTGCCGGGCATGGCCACCGGCCTGGCCTGCATTGCCGTGACGCCCGAGGGCGAGAACAGCATCGTCGTGGCGCCGGGCGCGAACGCGGGCGTCTGCGCGCACTTCGTCACCGATGCGCAACTCGATCACACGCGGCTCGTGCTGCTGCAGATGGAAGTGCCGTTCGCGCAGTCACTGGCGCTTGCGACGCGGGCGCGTGCACGCGGCTGCACCGTGATGCTGAATGCCGCGCCGATGCTCGACGCGCAGATCCCGCCGCACGCGGTCGATTGGCTGGTGCTGAACCGCGTCGAGCTCGACCAGCTCTGCGCTGCGCGCGGGGTCACCGACGCGGCACCCGCTGACCGCGCACTCAAGCTGGCGGCGCTGCTCGGCGTGGACGTGGCCTTGACGCTCGGCGGCCAGGGTGCGCTGATCGCCGGGCGCGACGGCCGGCGCTTGACGCAGCCCGCGCTCGCCGTCGAGGTGGTCGACACCACCGGCGCGGGTGACACGTTCGCGGGCGTCTTCGGTGCGGCGCTGGCCGCCGGCATGCCCGAGGCGACGGCCTTGCGCGCTGCGGTCGTCGCAGCCAGCCTTGCTTGCAGGCAGGCCGGCGCGCAGGCGGCGCAACCGGGCCGGCAGCAGATCGACGCTGCCTTGTGATTCGGTCAGGGCGGCGTGGGGCCGGCCGCGCGCACAGCGTCTTCCACATCCGCCAGCCGGTCTTTGCCGAAGTACATCGCATCGCCGACGAAGAAGGTCGGTGAGCCGAAGGCGCCGCGCTCATAGGCCTGCTGCGTATTGGCGGCAAGGCGCGCTTTGACCTCGGGCTCTTGTGACTTGGCCAGCAGCGCCGCATCGTCCAGACCGGCCTCGCGCAGCACGGCGGCAACCTCGCCCGCGTCGTCCATGTTGCGGCCCTGTTCCCACAGGGCTGCGAACACGGCGTCGTTGTAGGCCGAGGCCACGCCGAGCTGCTGCGCCGCCACCGCCGCGCGCATGACCTTCAGCGTGTTGACCGGGAAGAACGGGTTCATCCTGAACCGGTCGAGCCGGTGGCGGGTGATGAAGCGCTGCATCTCCAGGTGCTCATAGGCCAGCTTGTTCGGGATACCGGCAAACGCCTCCATCGGCGAGCGGTTGCTGCTCAGCTTGAACAGCCCGCCGAGCAACACCGGCACGGCCTCGATGCGCGCACCGGTGCGCAGCGCCAGGGCCGGCAGCACCTTGTGGCAGAGGTAGGCGTTCGGGCTGCCGAAGTCGAACAGGAATTGCACTGGCATGGCGTTGAGGTTGTTCATGACGTCGATGTTGCTCGCTTCGTTCTTGCCGCTCACCAGCTTTCCATCCAGGGGCGCACCTCGGTCTCGAAGGTCCAAGCGTCGCGCGGCTGTGTGTGCAGTTGCCAGTAGAGCTGCGCGATGCTGTCGGGGTTGACGATGCCGTGCTGCTCTTTCATCGCATACCGCTCGGGGAAGTTGCTGCGGATGAACTCGGTGTCGATGGCACCGTCGATCACCGGGTGCGCCACGTGAATGCCCTTCGGCCCCAGCTCGCGCGCCATGCACTGCGCCAATGCGCGCAGTGCGTGCTTGGCACCGGCGAACGCGGCAAAGCCTTCGCGCCCGCGCAGGCTCGCGGTGGCGCCGGTGAAGATGATCGTGCCGCGCCCGCGCGGCAGCATCACGCGGGCCGCCTCGCGGCCCATCAGGAAGCCGCCGAAGCAGGCCATTTCCCAGACCTTGAAGTAGACGCGCGCCGTGGTCTCGGTGATGCCGAAGCGCACGTTCGCGCCGATGTTGAACACCGCCACCTCGATGGGCGCGATGTCGCGTTCGATGCGCTCGACCAGTGCGACCATCTCGTCTTCCTTTCGCGCGTCGCTCGCAAAGCCGTGCGCCTCGCCGCCGTCGGCCTTGATCTGTTCGACCAGCGGCGCCAGCTTGTCGGCCGAGCGCCTTGTCACGCAGGCGATGTAGCCCTCACGCGCGAAGCGCCGCGCGATGGCGCCGCCGGTGGCGTCACCGGCGCCGATCACGAGAACGGCTTTTCTGTCGGTCATCGAGGTCCTTTCGCGGCCACGCCGCACCAGCACGCCGTCATGCTACTTCGGGCCCCGGGCCCCGTCACAATGCGGCCTGCCTCACCCCCGGCGCGCCGGCCCGTTTCACCCATGCTCAAGTGGACTCTTCTTGCCCTCTACCTCGGCGCGATCCTGCGCGTGCACCTGCGCGGGCGCGTGCGCCACAAGTGGTTCAAGCAGCTGTTCGACCACTCAGCGTTCCTCGCCCCGCTGAATGTCTTGATGTATGCGTTGTCGAGCGTGCCCACGCGGCCCTACGTGCCCGTGGCCGCCTTCCCCGACCTGGTGGCCTTGCAGGGGCGCTGGCAGGAGATCCGCGACGAAGGGCTGGCGCTCGTCAGGCTGCAGAAGATCAAGAAGCCCGACAACAACGACGACGTCGGTTTCAACTCGTTCTTCAAGGAAGGCTGGACCCGCTTCTACCTGAAGTGGTACGAAGTCGACCCGCCGTCTGCGCAGCTGTGCCCGATCACTGTCGGCTTGTTGCGCCAGGTGCCCAGCGTCAAGGCGGCGCTCTTCGCGCACCTGCCGGCGGGCGCCAAGCTGAACCCGCACCGTGACCCGTACGCCGGCTCGCTGCGCTACCACCTCGGCCTGGTCACGCCGAACAGCGATGCCTGCCGGATCTGGGTCGACGGTGAAGCGTATGCATGGCGTGACGGCGAGGGCGTGATCTTCGACGAGACCTACATCCATTGGGTGCGCAACGACACCACGCAGGACCGGATGATCTTGCTGTGCGATGTGGAGCGGCCGTTGCGCTGGCGCTGGGCCCAGGCCATCAACCGCGGCTTCTCGCGCTACGTGATGAGCGCCGCCGCGTCACCGAACGACGCCGGCGACCGCACCGGCTTGCTCGGCCGTCTGTTCCGCGTGTCGGTGCTGGCCGGCACCTACCGGCGCCGCTTCAAGGCCTGGAACCCGCGCGTCTACAAGGTGACGCGGGTGGTGCTGGTGCTCGGCCTGGCCGGGTTGATCATCTGGTTGTAGTGGGCCCCCGGCCAACGCGTACGTCGTCCGCCCGCCGAGGGGCATGAGCGAATTGGCAAAGCCACATTTGCTCATAGACCGCCCTACAACACCCGCCCCGGGTTCATCAAGCCTTGCGGGTCGAGCGCCTGCTTGATCGCACGCATCATCTGCAGCGCGACCGGCGACTTGCGCTGCGCCAGCGCATCGCGCTTCAACGCGCCGATGCCGTGCTCGGCCGAGATCGAGCCGCCGTGCGCGGCGACGGCATCGAACACCAGCGCGTTCACCGCGCCTTCGCAGTCGCGCAGGAAGGCGGCTGCATCGCCGCTGTCCGGCGCCTGCACGTTGTAGTGCAGGTTGCCATCGCCGAGGTGGCCGAAGTTGACCAGCCGTGCCCCCGGAAAGGCCGATTGCAAGGCCGCATCGGTGCTCGCCACGAAGGCCGGGATGGCCGAGATCGGCAGCGAGATGTCGTGCTTGATGTTCAGGCCCTCGGCGCTCTGCGCGAGCGGGACCGACTCGCGCAGCTGCCACATGGCCGCTGACTGCGCCTGGCTGACGGCCACGGCTGCATCGCTGATCATGCCGCGCTCGAGTGCCGCTTCGAGCAAGGCCTCGAAGCCTTCGCGTGCATGGGTTTCGCTCTCGCTGTCGGACTGCTCCAGCAGCACCGTCCATTCGGCCTCGGGCAGGGGTTGTGCGAGCTGCGCGAAGTGCTTGCGCACGAGTGCAAGGGCGTGCCGCTGCATCACCTCGAAGCCCGTCAACCCGGCGCCCAGGCGGGCCTGCGCGAGCTGCAGCAGCGCCACCGCATCGGCCAGCGTGGCAAGAGACGCCATCGCGGTCGTCACGGCCACCAGCTGCGGGTGCAGCTTGAGCGTGGCGGCGGTGATGATGCCGAGCGTGCCTTCGCTGCCGATGAAGAGGTCGCGCAGGTCGTAGCCGGTGTTGTCCTTCCGCAGGCCGGACAGGCCTTGCCAGACCTCGCCGCCGGCGGTGACGACTTCGAGCCCGAGGCACAGCTCGCGTGCGTTGCCGAAGCGCAGCACCTGCGTGCCGCCGGCGTTGGTGGCCAGGTTGCCACCGACCGTGCAACTGCCCTCGGCGGCCAGGCTCAGCGGGAACAGCAGGCCTTGTGCGGCGGCCGCTTCTTGCACGGCCTGCAGCACGCAGCCGGCCTCGACGGTCATCGTCAGGTTCGCCACATCGACGCCGCGAATGCGGTTCATGCGCGCGAGGTTCAGCAGCACCTGGGTGCCCGACGCATCGGGCACCGAACCGCCCACGAGCCCGGTGTTGCCACCTTGTGCCACGATGCCCGTGCCGTGCGCCGCACAGGCGCGCACGACCTGCGCAACCTCGTCGGTCGAGCCGGGCCTCACGACGGCCAGTGCGCGGCCCCGGTAGCGCTGGCGCCAGTCGAGCTCATAGGCCGACAGGTCGCCCTCGGTCAGCACGTGGGCGGCGCCGACGGCGGCGCGCAACGCGCCGAGCAGCGCTGCCGTCAAGGCAGTGCCTCGGCCGGGGGCGCGACCGCGTCCTGGGTCTTCGCCTCACGGGCTTTCGCGTCCCGCAGCCGCCAACGCACATGCGCGGAGCAGGCCGCGAACAACACCAGGCAGAGCAGCACTTCGATGAGGGCCAGCCAGCGGCCGGCGCCCCGGTCGCTGGTGGCGCGCACCGCGCCTTCGAAGAAGTACAGCCACACCAGCAGGCTGACCCAGCGGTAGGTGTACATGCGGTTCTTCAGCAGGCCGGCCAGCGGCACGGCCAGCGGCAGCACCTTGAGCGCCAGCGTGCCGCTGCCGGTGGGTGCCAGCCACAGCTCCCAGGCGAGGCCGAGCACGATCAGGCCGAGCACGCTGGCCACGGCGGCGGCGCGCGTCCAGCGCACGGAAGAGGGCAGGGTTGGGGTCAAGGAGAAAGCCAGGCAAGAGATCAGCGAACAGGTCGCTGAAATGGGTCGATGAGCAGATCAAGAGAGCCGGCGCTGAGGCACTGCCGGAGGGGGTTGAAATCGTTGCTATCTATGATGCCAGCAATGACATCCCCCTCACTCGTCAGGTCGGCCCTGAAGGAGCACCTCCCGAATCTGCTGGAGACGCTGCAAACCTGGCCCTGGCTCGACACGCTCCAGACCCTGCGGGCGCGCTTCCGCGAAGACCGCCTCGGCCTCACGGCAGGCAGCCTGACCTTCACCACGTTGGTGTCGCTGGTGCCGCTGGTCACGGTGATGCTGGCGCTGTTCTCGGCGTTCCCGATGTTCGCCAGCTTCCAGAGCGCGCTGCAGCAGTACTTCCTGCAGATGCTGGTGCCTGAAAGCATCGCCAAGCCGGTGCTCGGCTGGATCACCCAGTTCGCCAGCAACTCGAACCGGCTCGGCACGGTCGGCCTGGTCTTCCTGCTGTTCGCGGCGCTGGCCTTGATGCTGACCATCGACCGCACGCTCAACGGCATCTGGCGCGTGCGTGCGCCCCGGCCGATGGCGCAGCGCGTGCTCGTCTACTGGGCCTCGGCCACGCTCGGGCCGCTGGTGCTGGGCATCAGCCTGAGTGCCACCTCGTATGCGGTGTCGGCGTCGAAGGGTCTGGTGCATGTGCTGCCCGTGAGTGTGAATTTGTTGATCGGCACGCTGCAGTTCACGCTGCTTGCGGCCACGCTGGCGGGCCTGTTCCACTACGTACCGAACACGCATGTGCGATGGGTTCACGCACTGGCCGGCGGCATCAGCGCAGCGGTGGGCTTCGAGGTCGCGAAGAAGCTGCTCGGCTGGTACCTGGCGCAGGTGCCCACGTACTCGATGGTGTACGGCACCTTCGCGGTCGTGCCGATCCTGCTGATCTGGATCTACCTCGGCTGGGTGATCGTGTTGCTCGGCGCGGTGATCGCGGCGTATGCGCCGAGCCTGCGGATGCGCGTGAAGCGCTGGCCCGACGGGCCCGGCGCGCGCCTGCAGCTGGCGGTGGCGCTGCTCCGCGAGCTGCAACAGGCTCGCGTTCGCGGCGAGCGCGGGCTGGGCTCGGCGCAGTTGTCGGAACTGCTGCGCACCGACCCGCTGCAGATCGAGCCCATTCTCGACACGCTGGTCGCGTTCGATTGGCTCGGCTGCCTGGACGAAGCCGGCGCGCCGCGCTACGTGCTGCTGTGCGACCCGGCGGCCACGCCCGCGCAGCCGCTGTTGTCGCAGTTCCTGCTCGAACCCTCGGCCGCCGCGCGCGGCCTGTGGCAACGCGCCGGGTTCGACGTGATGACGCTGCAGGAGTTGCTCAGCGTTTGAGGTGCGCGGGCAGAGGTGACGCGCGTTCGGCTGCAGCCTAGCGCGTGGCCTCGAACGACAAGGCCCCGCAATGCCGCGCGCAGTTCTTGCCGCTGCGCTTGGCGGCGTACATGGCGTCGTCGGCGAGTTGCAGCAAGGCGAGCGGGTGCGCGGCGTCGGTGGTCGCCAGCGCGTAGCCGATGCTCGCGCTGATGCTGCGTTGCAGGGTGCGGCTCAATGCTGCAGCGCTCGATGCGCGCTGCACCGCATCGAGCATGTGCAGCGCAAGCGCCTGCGCGCCGGCGGCGTCGCGCACCTCGGCCAGCACCAGGAACTCGTCGCCGCCGAAGCGGCCCACGGCGTCGTTCGCGCGCACGGCCTGCTGCAGCGCGCCGGCCACCGCGACCAGCAACGCGTCGCCTTCGCGGTGGCCGAGCACGTCGTTCACGGCCTTGAATCCGTCGAGGTCGACGAAGAACAGCGCCACCGGTGTGCGCACCGCATCGGCCATGGCGGCCTCGATGCGGTCCATCATCGTGCGGCGGGTCAGCGCGCCGGTCAACGCGTCGTGTTCGGCGTGGCGGCGCAACTGCTCCTGTGCCACGGTCAGCTCGTGCACGTCGATAGTCACGGTGTAGAGGCCGACGACTTGGCCGGTGTCGCCCAGGTCGGGCACATAGCTCGTGCGCATCCAGCGCGGGCCTTGCGGCAGTGTGGTGACGAGCCGCGTGTACTGCACCGTGCTGCCTTGCAGCGCGCGCTGGAAGTAAGGCTCGTGCTCCGCCCAGCGCCGTGCGCCGCGGATGGCGCCGATGTGCTGGCCGAGCAGCTTGTCGGCCCGCTGCTGCGTGGCCTCGGTGTAGGCCTTGTTGACGAAGCGCAGCACGAAGTCACGGTCGACGTAGGTCAACGGGTAGGGGATGTTGTCGGTGAAGCGGTCGAGCCTGATTTGCGCGGCCTGCATCGCCTCACGCGCGATCACGTCGGCGTGAATGTCGGTGGCGATGGTGAACACCGACTCGACGTTGCCGTTCACATCACGGTCGGGGAACACCTGGATGCGCGCCCACTGCCCGAGCGTGGGGCCGTGGCGCAGTTGGCGCTCGTAGCTCACCGTCCTGCCCGCGAAGGCCTGGGCAAAGGCCAGGCCGGCGCGTTCCCAAGCGGTGGCGCCATAGAGCTCTTGCAAGGTGTGGCCGAGCAGTTCTTCGCGCGTTCGGCCGGCCCAGATCAGGTAGTGGTCGTTGCAGAACACCAACCGTGCGTCACGGTCCCAGCGGCCGATGGGCAGGTGAATGGCATCGACCAGGCGCTCGATGTGGCCGAGGCGGGGTGCGGTGGGCGCCATGGTCGGGTGTGGTGCGTGCCGCTGAAGCGTGATCGCGGGCCGGCCGCGTCAGGCCACCGGCTGCAAAGCGTGCAGCACGGCATCGGGCGCCTCGGTCATCAGCGCGTGGCCGGCGCGGACGAGCACGGTGCGGGCCTTCAACGCAGCGGCCAATGCGCCGGCCTGCTTCGGGCTCGTCATCTGGTCGCGCTCGCCGAGCACCAGCGTCACCGGGCAGCGCACGCGCGCGGCGGCTTCCATGCCGCCTGCATATGCATCGCACACGCTGAAGTCATGGTGGAACAGGTTGCAGCCGGTCTGCAGGGCCTGCACGCGCTGCATCAGCGCGCGGTTGCCGCCGTGCAGCCAGCTGCCCGGGCCGGGGTGCGAGGGCTTGGCCGCGAGCGTGGAGTGTGAGAAGGTGTTGACCCTGTCGATGGCCACGAGCGGTTGGTCGCGTGCCGTGTCGAGCAGCGCCTGCGACACCTTCATCGGGTAGGCCGTGCTGATCATCGCGAGGCGGGTGACGCGCTCGGGTGCGCGCGCCGCCGCCTCCAACGCGATCAGCGAGCCCATGCTGTGGCCGACCAGCGCCGCCTGCTGCACGCCAGCGGCGCTGAGCAGCGCGAGCACCCAGTCGGCTGCGGCTTCCACGCTTGGCAGCGGCATGCCGCCGCTGCGGCCATGTCCAGGCAAGTCGACCGCGAGCACGCCGTGGCCGTGGTGCGCGAACCAGCGCGCCAGCAGCGTGAACACGCTGTGGTCGTGCAGCGCGCCGTGCACGAACACCATGCAGGGCAGGGCGGGGTCGAAGGGCTTGCCGCCGGTGTAGGCGTAGGCCTTCTCTGCGCCGAGCGGGCCGTGCGGGCCAGCGACAGTCAGCTCCATCACGCCCCCGCCTTCTGCGCCAACTTGAACGCGCGCTTCAGGTCGTCGATCAGGTCGTCGGCGTCTTCCAGGCCGATGGACAGGCGGATCGTGCCCGGCGTGATGCCGGCCTGCGTCAGCGCGGCGTCGCTCATGCGGAAGTGCGTGGTCGAGGCCGGGTGGATCACGAGCGAGCGGCAGTCGCCCACGTTCGCGAGGTGCGAGAAGATCTGCAACGCATCGATGAACGCCACGCCTTGCTGACGCGAAGCGGCGGCATCACTGCCACCGCGCGAGCCGCGCAGGTCGAAGCTGAACACCGAGCCGCAACCGCGCGGCAGCAGTTGTTTTGCGAGCGCGTGGCTCGGGTGCGACTCCAACTCGGGGTAGCCCACACGGCCCACCATGTCGTGCGCCGCGAGGAATGCGACGACCTTGCGCGTGTTCTCCACATGCCGCGCCATGCGCAGCGGCAGCGTCTCGATGCCTTGCAGGATGAGCCACGCGGTGTGTGGGCTCATGCAGGCGCCGAAGTCGCGCAGGCCTTCGCGGCGCGCGCGCAGCAGGAAGGCGCCGACGGTGCTTTCTTCAGCGAACACCATGCCGTGGAAGCCGTCGTACGGTTGCGTCAGTTCCGGGAAGCGGCTGGATGCCGTCCAGTCGAAGTTCCCGCTGTCCACCAGCACGCCGCCGATCACCGTGCCGTGGCCGGAGAGGAACTTCGTGGCCGAGTGGAAGACGAGGTCCGCGCCGTGGTCGAACGGCTTCATCAGCCACGGCGTCGTGAAGGTCGAATCGACCAGGAGCGGCAGGCCGTGCTCGTGCGCGATGCTGCTGATGGTCGGCACGTCCAGCACATCGAGCCCGGGGTTGCCCAGGGTCTCGCCGAACAGCAGCTTCGTGTTCGGGCGAATGGCCGCGCGCCATGCATCCACGTCGCCCGGCTTCACGAACGTGGTCTCGATGCCGAAGCGAGAAAGTGTGTAGTGCAACAGGTTGTGCGAGCCGCCGTACAGCGCGCTCGAACTCACGATGTGCGAGCCCGCGCCGGCCAATGTGCTGATCGCCAGATGCAGCGCAGCCTGGCCGCTGGCCGTGGCGATGGCACCGACACCGCCTTCGAGCGCGGCCATGCGCTCCTCGAACACCGCATTGGTCGGGTTCGAGATGCGGCTGTAAACATGGCCCAGCCGCTCCATGTTGAACAGCGACGCGGCATGCGCGCTGTTCTCGAACACGAACGAGGTGGTCAAGTGGATCGGCACGGCGCGCGCGCCCGTGGCCGGGTCGGGCGCCGCGCCGGCGTGCAGCGCAAGGGTGTCGAAGCCGGGGTTCGAGTAGCCGGGCATGCAGGCCTCCGTGGGCAGGTGTTGCGGGGACATCGGGGTGTTGCCCGCAGGAATTGTGGGCTATATTGAATTGATCGAAGTCCCTCGGGGAGAGCCTCATGAAAGTCAGCGACATCCTCCTCGTGAAGGGCGGCACCTTGTTCACGGTCACGTCCGACCAGCCACTCGCCCAGGCCGTGACCACCATGGCCGAGCGCGACATCGGCTCGCTGGTAGTCATGGACAAAGGCGAGATCACCGGCATGCTGACCTTCCGCGAAGTCATCCTCGCGGTCGTGAAGAACGGCGGCATGCTCGGCAACACGCTGGTCGGCAGCGTCATGGACGACCACCCACTCACTTGCACGCCCGACACCGAGATCGACGAGGTGCGCCGCATGATGCTCGGCCGCCACGCGCGCTACATGCCGGTGCTGTCGCAACGCACGTTGATGGGCGTGATCTCGTTCTACGACGTGGCCAAGGCGGTGGTCGACGGCCAGGACTTCGAGAACCGCATGCTCAAGGCCTACATCCGTGATTGGCCGGTAGATGCCGAGTCGGATGCGGATGCGCAGAAGACGGGGTGATTCAAATACAAGTCATTCACCGCAGAGGGACGGAGTTGGCGGAGTTCACACAGAGGAATTCATGTAATGGGATTGAACTCTGCGCTCCTCCGCCAACTCCTTTGACTCTGCGGTGAATGAATTCAACTGCTGGCCTAAAATCGCGCACGACCAAACCACACCGCTCCGGCGGTGTTTTTCATTCAGGCCCACCCATGTCCGGCAGCACCTTCGGCACTCTCTTTCGCGTCACCAACTTCGGTGAATCGCACGGCCCGGCCATCGGCTGCGTGATCGACGGGTGCCCGCCGGGCATGGCGCTGAGCGAGGCCGACATTCAGCCCGAGCTTGACCGCCGCCGGCCCGGCACCAGCCGGCATGTGACGCAGCGCAACGAGCCGGATGCGGTCGAGATCCTGTCGGGTGTGTTCGAGGGCCTGACCACCGGCACGCCGATTTGCCTGCTGATCCGCAACACCGACCAGCGCAGCAAGGACTACGGCAACCTGCTCGACACCTTCCGCCCCGGCCACGCCGACTACACCTACCTGCACAAGTACGGCCTGCGCGACCCGCGCGGTGGCGGCCGCGCGTCGGCCCGCATGACGGCGCCGATGGTCGGCGCCGGGGCGGTGGCGCGCAAGTGGCTGCAGCAGAAGTACGGCACGACCTTCGTCGGCCACATGACGCAGATCGGCGATATCGCGATCCCGTTCGAGGGCCTCGCGCACATCCCGAACAACCCGTTCTTCGCCGCCAACGTGTCGGACATTGCACGCCTCGA
This sequence comes from Rhizobacter sp., assembly GCA_031385155.1. GTDB lineage: Bacteria > Pseudomonadota > Gammaproteobacteria > Burkholderiales > Burkholderiaceae_C > LMDS01. The sequence continues at coordinate 6,054 of JANNBF010000048.1, read as the reverse complement.
GGCCTACATGGACGAGCTGCGCAAGGTCGGCGACAGCTGCGGCGCGCGCATCCATGTGGCCGCGCAGAACGTGCCGGTCGGCTTGGGCGAGCCGCTCTTCGACAAGCTCGACGCCGACATCGCCTACGCGATGATGGGCATCAATGCGGTGAAGGGCGTCGAGATCGGCGCCGGCTTCGCGAGCGTGGCGCAGCGCGGCACCACGCACGGTGATTCGCTCACGCCGGCCGGCTTCATCGGCAACAACGCGGGCGGTGTGCTGGGCGGCATCTCGACCGGGCAAGACATCACGGTCGCCATCGCGATCAAGCCGACCAGCTCGATCCGCAGCCCGCGCCAGTCGATCAACCTCGCGGGCGAGCCGGCCACGGTCGAGACCTTCGGCCGCCACGACCCCTGCGTGGGCATCCGCGCCACGCCGATCGCCGAAGCCATGCTCGCGCTGGTGCTGATGGACCATGCACTGCGCCACCGCGCCCAGTGCGGTGACGTGGTGGTCGCGACGCCGCCCATCCCCGCGCAGGCCGGGTGATCGAGCGCCCGGTGGGTGCGCCGCCCGGGGCGCCTGCGGTGCGCGCCGCGCGCGCGTCCCTCGTCGCGTTCGCGTCGGTGTCGTTCACCTACTTCGCCTACGCGGGCCTGGCCGGCACCTACGCGCCGCTGTGGTTCCAGAGCCTGGGCTTCAGCACGCTGGCCATCGGTGCGCTGGCGTCGGTGCAAAGTGCCACGCGCCTGTTCAGCCCGTATGCGTGGGGCTGGCTGGCCGACCACACCGGCGAGCGCACGCGGCTGTTGCGCATCGCCGTGGCAAGTTCGCTCGCGTGTGCGCTGGGCTACTTCGTGTCGCCTGCGTATGGTTGGATCGCGCTCGTGACGGCGGCCATGTTCGTGTGCACCGCCGGCGTGGTGCCGATCAGCGAGGCGGCGCTGGCGCACCACGTCAGCCACGAGGGCACCTTGGACGCGGGGCGCTACGGCCGGGTGCGGCTGTGGGGTTCGGTCGGCTTCATCGTCGCGGTGGTGGGCAGCGGCGTGCTGCTGCAGTGGGCCGGCATCGCGCACTACCCGACGCTGGTGCTCGCCTTGCTCGCGTTGTTGCTGGTGGCAACGCTGCGGCTGCCGGCGAGCCGCGAGGCCGTGCATGCCGCTGCCGTGGTGGTGGGTGCGATGGCCGTGCTGCGCCAGTCGGTCGTGCGCTGGTTCTTCGCGGGCGTGTTCTTCACGGTGCTGGCGCACACCAGCCTGTATGCGTTCTTCTCGCTGTACCTGGTGTCGCTGGGCTACACGAAGGCGATGGTCGGCTTGATCTGGGCCATCGGCGTGGCGGTCGAGGTGGCATGGTTCTGGTTCCAGGGCCGGTGGCTGGCCCGCATGTCGGTCCATGCATGGGGGCTTGCTGCGGCCCTGGTCACGGCGCTGCGGCTCGCCGTGGTGGCGGCCTGGGGCGCGACGCCGTGGTTGCTGGTGGCGGCCCAGTGCACCCATGCGATCACGTTCGCGGCGCAGCACAGCTCGTGCATCGCGGTCATCAACCGTCACTTCCCGGGCCGCCTGCGTGGCCGGGGGCAGGCGCTGTACACGGTGATCGGCTACGGCGCCTCGGGCGTGGTGGGCGGCGTGGGTGGCGGCGCACTGAGCGAGGCTTTCGGCTTCGCTGCCGTGTTCTGGGCCGCGAGCGCGGCCGCACTGGTGGGCGCGCTGTGCTGCTGGCGGGCCTGGACGTTGGACCGGTCGGCGGCTACCGCGCTTCGTCACGTCTGAGGTGCAGCCCGTCGCACAAGGGATTGAGTTATGCCGCGCCGTGCCTACACTCGCGCCCCAGAACAACCCCACAAGGAGTAGCCCATGCGAAAGCAGTGGGTCATCGGGGGCAGCGCTGCGGTGATCGTCGCAGCGCTGGCCCTGGCCGCCGTGTCGCGTGTCTTGCATGACAAGGCCAACGCCGACAGCCCCGACAAGAAGCCCGCCGTCACGCTGGAGTTCGCACCCAGCGAGGTCGTGAAGCCGCAGCTCGTGGCCATGCCCGAGCGCGTCGAGTTCTCGGGCTCGTTGATGGCGCCGCGCACGGCGATCGTCCGGGCCAAGGCAGCAGGCACATTGCTCGCCTTGAACGTGGCCGAGGGCAGCCGCGTGAAGGCGGGGCAGGTGCTGGGCCGCATCGACCTGGCCGACCTGCAAAGCCGCGCTGCCGAGCGTGCCGCCGGGGTCGACTCGGCCAAGGCGCGCATGAGCGAGGCCGAGCGCGCGCACGCGTCGAACGCCGATCTGGCGAACCAGAAGTTCATCTCACCCAACGCGCTCGAAACTTCGCGCGCAACGCTCGAGGCGGCGCGCGCGCAGGTCAAATCGGCGCAAGCGCAGGCCGCGACTGTGAACGTGGGCCTGCGTGATGCAGCGCTCACCGCGCCCATCAGCGGCGTGGTCGGGCGGCGCAGCGTGCTGCCGGGCGAGAAGGTCAGTGCCGAGCAGGAGCTGCTGTCGGTGGTCGACCTGAGCGAGCTGGAGCTGGCGGGCGTGGTCGGCACGCACCAGGTGTCGCTGCTCAAGCCGGGGCAGGCCTTGTCGGTACAGGTCGAGGGCAACGCGGCGCTGGTGGCCGGGGTGATCGACCGCATCGCGCCGACAGCCGAGGCCGGCACGCGCGGCATTCGCGTGGTGGTGCGCGTGCCGAACCCGCAGGAGCTGTTCCGCGCCGGCCAATACGCAAGCGCGGTCCTGCTGCTGACTGACGCGACGCCCCGCCTGACGCTGCCGCTGGCCGCCGTCGGCCAGACCTCGGGGCAAGACTTCGTGTGGACGCTGGAGAAGGGTGCACTGGTGCGCCGCCTGGTCATTACGGGCCGGCGTGACGCGGCGGCGAACCGCGTCGAAGTGACGCAGGGCTTGCAGGCCGATCAAGCCGTGCTGGGCGCGCGCTTCGACAACCTGAAGGAAGGCGCGCCGGCGCGTGTTGCCGGAGCGGGTGCCGGCGGCGGCGCTTCCGGCCCGGGCGCACCTGCGGCGCAGGCCTCGGCCGTGCGCGCCAGCGCATCCTGAGAGCGGGAGCCGAGCACCATGTGGTTCACCCGCGTCTCCATCAACAACCCGGTCTTCGCCACGATGGTGATGGCAGCCCTGTGCGTGCTGGGCGTGTTCTCGTACAGCCAGTTGCGCGTCGAGCGTTTGCCCGACATTTCACCGCCCATCGTGTTCGTGAGCGTGGCCTACCCGGGTGCGTCGCCCGAGGCGGCCGAGACCGAACTCACGCGCCCCATCGAGCTGGGCCTGAACGGCATTGCCGGCGTCAAGATGATCCGCTCGAACAGCTTTGAGGGTCGCAGCGAAACCGTGGTCGAGTTCGATCTCGGCGCCGACATGGGCCGCGCCGTGCAAGACGTGCGCGACAAGATCGCGGTGCTGCAACCCGGCTTCCCGCGTGATGCAAAGGCGCCGAGCGTGTCGCGCTTCGACGGCGAGAACGCACAGCCCACGGTGTACCTGGCGCTCGTGGCGCCCGACCGCAGTGCGCGCGAGTTGTCGATGCTCGCCGATCAGGTGGTCAGGAAGCGCCTGGAGCGCGTGGCCGGCGTGGCGCGGGTCGACGTGATCGGCCTGACGGTGCGGCAGGTGCGTATCGACCTCGACCCGCAGCGCCTGCGCGCCTACCAGGTCACGCCGGCCGATGTGTCGGCTGCCTTGCAGCGCGCCAATGCCGATGTGCCGGTGGGCCTGCTCAGCGGCTCGCGTGAAGACGCGCTGGTGCGTGTGGAAGGCCGGGTGCGCGACCCGAAGGCGTTTGCCGACGTGGTGGTGGCGCAGCGCGGCAACCTGGCAGTGCGCCTGGGCGACCTGGGCACGCTGGTCGAGCGTGAGCGCGAGCCGACGTCGATCGCGCGCGTCGACGGCCTGCCGTCGGTCTCCTTCCAGGTGTTCAAGCAGCAAGACGCGAACATCGTCGAAACCGGCGATGGCATCAAGCGTGCGACCGAGGAGATGCGCAAGACGCTGCCGCCCGGTGTGGAACTGCGGCTCGTGTATGCCGACAGCGAATGGGTCAAGAGCTCGCTCAGCGGCGTCAAGCGCACGCTCGTGGAAGGGGCGCTGCTCACGGTCGTGATCGTGTTCCTGTTCCTGCACAGCTGGCGCAGCACGGTGATCACGGGCCTCACGCTGCCCATCTCCGTCATTTCGGCGTTCATTGCGGTGTATGCCTTCGGCTTCACGCTGAACTTCATGACGATGATGGCGCTGAGCCTGTGCATCGGCCTGTTGATCGACGACGCGATCGTGGTGCGCGAGAACATCGTGCGCCATGTGGACATGGGCAAGACGCACCGCCGCGCCGCGCTCGAAGGCACGAAGGAGATCGGCCTGGCGGTGATGGCGACAACGCTGGCCATCTGCGCGGTGTTCGTGCCGGTCGCGTTCATGAAGGGCATCATCGGCAAGTTCTTCTTCCCGTTCGGCGTGACGGTGGCGGTGGCGGTTCTGGTGAGCCTTTTCGTCAGCTTCACGCTCGACCCGATGCTCAGCAGCATCTGGAAAGACCCGCCGACGAACCGCATGGCGAAGTGGCCGGTGCTCGGCCACCTGATGCGCGCGACCGACCGCTTGCTGGACGCGATGCACACGCTCTACGAGCGGCTGATTCACTGGATCTTTTCCGGCCGCCACTACAGCTTGTGGTTGCCGACCGTGCGCATGGCTCACGGCCGGCCGGTGCTCCGGCGCGCCACCATCACGCCGCGCGGCATCGTGCTGTGGTGCGGGGTGGCCAGCTTCGTGGGCGCGCTGGCGCTGGCGCCGCTGGTGGGCAGCGAGTTCATCCCCGATGCCGACAACAGCTACATCTCGATGAACGTGCGCATGCCGGTGGGCACGAGCCTGCCGCGCGGAAACGAGAAGATGCTGCAGGTCGAGGCGGTGGTGCGCAAGCTCCCCGAGGTGCGCTTGGTGTCGGCCCAGGTCGGTGATGTGGACGGCAGCCGCAATACCGGCAACTTGAGCATCCAGCTCGTCAAGCCGAGCGAGCGCCAACGCACGCAGAAGCAGGTCGAGGAGGCGATCCGCAAGGCCATCGCGCCGATCCCGGGTGTTGATGTGTCGCTCGGCGAACGCCCCATCTACATCGCGCTGCTCGGGCCCGACCCGAAGGTGCTGGACACCGAGGTGCTCAAGCTCGCCGACAAGGTCGCCAAGGTGCCCGGCATCACTGATCTGGAAACGTCCGTCAAGCTTGGCCTGCCAGCGTATGCGGTGCGCCTGAAGCCCGACGCGGTGCGCGAGCTCGGCCTGACGCCGGTGCAGCTGGCCGCGAGCCTGCGCAGCTTCGTGAACGGCGATGTCGCGACTTACTGGACCGCGCCCGACGGCGAGCAGGTCGAGGTGGAACTGCGCCTGCCGCAGGTGCAGCGCGAACAGGTCGCCCAGCTCGACAACCTGCCGGTCGCCTACGCGAAAGACGGCACCGCGATTGCGCTGTCCCGCGTGGCCGACATCGTGCCGGTGGTGAACCCGGCGGTCATCAAGCGCCAAGACCTGCAGCGTCGCCAGGCCATCTATGCCGGTGTGACCGGCCGGCCCAGCGGTGATGTGGGCAACGAGGTGAAGAAGCTCGTCGACGCCACCTCGTTGCCGCCCGGCTACCGCTTCGACCAGGGCGGCCAGCAGCGCGACCAGGAGCAGGCCTTCGCCGGCATCCTGCTCGCTTTGGGCGCGGCGGTGATCTTCATCTACATCGTGCTGGCATCGCAGTTCGCGAGCTTCCTGCAGCCGCTGGCGATCATGGCGTCACTGCCGCTGGCGCTGATCGGCGTGATGCTGGCGCTGCTCGTCACGCGCTCGACACTGAACCTGTTCTCGATGATCGGCCTGGTGATGCTGATGGGCCTCGTCACGAAGAACGCGATCCTGCTGGTCGACTTCGCGAACCATGCGCGCAAGGGCGGTGCGACCATGCATGAGGCGCTGCTGCAGGCCGGCCTCGTGCGCATGCGCCCGATCCTGATGACGACCGCCGCGATGGTCTTCGGCATGCTGCCCCTCGCGCTGGCGCTCGACGAAGGCGGCGAGATC
>JANNBF010000023.1:0-65120 GCA_031385155.1 Rhizobacter sp. | reverse complement strand
TGTGTTGCCGATGCTTTGCAGCGCGGCGTACTGCACCGGCGTGATGCCGTGGGCCTGGCACTCCTGCAGGAAGATGGCCACGGCGATCTGCTGCAGGCGGCGGATGTAGTGGCCGGGCAACGTGTCGAGGTCGATGGGGTCGGGGGCGGCGCGCTTCATCGGCATCGGCATCGGCATCGGTGTGGGGGTGGGGGTGGGGGTGGCTTTCGGGGCCGTTGGCTCGCCAGTCGGGCCAGGGTTTCCCCGCGCGGGTCAACCACATTCTAGGGCTACACTTATCGTCAGCACACTGATGATTTGCCCGCTTTTCGCTGGCTTGTATTTCGGAGACAACCCATGACACGCCTGATGGACCGACTTGCCCTGACCGTCGCCGCACTCGGCACCGCAATCGGCACCGCCGCCTTGTGGCCCGCTGCTGCGCACGCGCAGGCCGACTACCCGAACAAGCCTGTCACGCTCGTCACCGCGTTCGCGCCCGGCAGCGGCCCCGACGCCACGCTGCGCATGGTGGCCGACAAGCTCGGCAAGTTGTGGGCGCAGCGCGTGCAGGTCGAGAACCGGCCGGGCGGTGGCGGCTTCATCGCGATGGACGCCGTCAAGCGCGCCGCACCCGATGGCTACACGCTGCTGCAGCTCGACAGCGACCACCTCGCGGCCGTGCCGCACCTTTACAAGCAGAAGGGCGCCGACGCGCTGAAGGGCTTCGAGCCGGTGGCGAGCATCTTCCGCACCACCTTCCTCGTCGCGGTGGCCACCGATTCGCCGTTCAAGACGATGGCCGACATCGTTGCCGCCGCCAAGGCCGCGCCCGGCAAGGTCACGTACGGCTCGTGGGGCGTGGGCAGCCCCGGCCACCTGGGCGGCGAGCTGCTGGAGCTGCAGACCAGCGCGCACATGCAGCACATCCCCTACCGCGAGGTGAGCCAGCTGTTCATGTCGGTGGGTGCGGGCGACGTGGCCTGGAGCCTCGCCACGCTGCCGTCGAGTTCCGGCGCCTACAAGGCCGGGAAGCTGCGCTACCTGGCGGTCGCTGCGAACAAGCGGCTGCCGCAACTGCCCGAGGTGCCGACCGCCGCGCAAGCCGGCGGCCCGGCCGACTTCGACGTGAACGCATTCGTGGTGCTGGTGGCGCCCAAGGGCCTGCCGGTGGCGGTGCGCAACAAGGTCAATGCCGACATGGCCAAGGTGCTCGCCGACCCCGAGGTCAAAGCCCGCTTCGACACCTTCGCGTTCGAGCCCATCAGCTGGTCGACGGACGAAATCTCGCGCGCCACCGAGGTCAAGTCGAAGGTGTACGAGCAGCTCGTCAAGAAGGCGAACATCAGCCTGGAGTGAGCGCCGGCGCCGGCGCATGCCGCGCCGCCGACCTCGCGGCCCCTACTTCTGCGCCAGCACCTTCTCGATGGCCGAGACGAGCGCCTTGTCGCCCGGCTCCACCTTGCTGGCGTAACCCGCCACCGGCTTGCCTTGCCGGTCGATCAGGTACTTGTGGAAGTTCCAGGCCGGTGGCGCGCCGGTTGACTTGGCGAGCTGCAGGTACAGCGGCGCGGCCTGCTTGCCCACGACCGTCGTCTTCGAGAACATCGGGAACTTCACCGCATAGGTGTTGAAGCAGAAGTCGGCAATCTCCTTGCCGTTGCCGGGCTCCTGCTCGAAGTCGTTCGATGGGAAGCCCATCACCACCAGGCCCCTGGGCGCGTACTTCGCATGCAGTGCCTCCAGGCCTTCGTACTGCGAGGTGTAGCCGCAGTAGCTGGCGGTATTGACCACCAGCAGCACCTTGCCGGCGTACTGGCAAAGCGCCTGCGGCTTCTCGTCTTGCAGGCGGTTCATGGTCTGCTGAAGCAGCGCCGGGCAAGCGGCCGGCGCGGGTGTGGGCGCCGCCTGGGCCTGCGCCGCGCCGACGGCCGCGAGCGCGAGAACCACGGGCGCAAGAACCACGGGCGCAAGAAGTGCGGCCGCGAACTGCACTCCGCGTGCCCGGTTCGCGCGCTGTAGTCGGTGAATGGAAGTTGACGACATGGTGAGCCTTTGGAGGTGCCCGAACGGCACGGCTTGAATGGTGACAGAGTCGGTGAGGGACGCCGACAGCGCGGGCTCTCCCTAGTTCTGCCGAGGTCGGAACGCCGGCGCGGTCGTATGCTGCAAGCCGATTGGCGCACCCCGCGCGCTGAAGGCGCAAGCCCATGAACGACCTGCCTTCGTTCGACGAACTCCACGTCGTCTCCGACCTGCACATGGGCGGCCGCGGCGGCGCGCAGATCCTGCGTGAAACCGGGCGCCTGGCCCACTTCATCAAACGCTTGGCCGCGCAGCGCCCGCAGGGGCAGTTGGCGCTCGTCCTCAACGGTGACGTGTTCGACACCCTCGCCGAAGACGTGGCCGGCTATGTGGCGGTCGACGACGCACGCAGCACGGTCGAACGCATCATCAACGACGCGTCGTTCGCGCCGATCTGGGATGCGCTCGCGGCCTTCGTCACGCAGCCCGGCCGCACGCTGGTGCTGGTCATCGGCAACCACGATGTGGAGATGGCGTTCCCGCCGGTGCAGCGCTTGCTGCTCTCGCGCCTGGCCGGTGACGACCTCGCGGCACGCGCACGCATCACGATCTCGGCCGCCGGTGCGGGCTTCAGCTGCAGGGTCGGCGGCTCGCGGGTCTACTGCATCCACGGCAACGAGGTCGACCCGTGGAACTACAACCGCTACGAAGACCTGGCCCGCGTCTCGCGCCGCCTGAACGCCGGGCAGACGCTGGCGCAAGGCGACTGGCAGCCGAACGCCGGCACGCGCATGGTCAAGGAGGTGATGAACACGGTCAAGCGCACGTATGCCTGGATCGACCTGCTCAAACCCGAGACCTCCGCCGCCGTGGGCACGCTGCTCGTGCTCGACCCCTCACAGGCGAAGAAGCTGCAGCAGATGTTCGGCGTGGTCGGCGAGCGCCGGCGCGGTGACGCGCAGGTCGACGCCCGGCTCTCGGCCGGCAGCAGCAGCGCACCCAGCCGCACCAGCACAGCGCCGCTCGCGTCGCTCGAACAGATGCTCGGCCCGGCGCTGCGCCAGGGCCTGGGCGAGCGCACCGAAGACATGCTTCTCGAAGCCGAGAAGAACTACAAGACCAGCGCCACATCGGTCGGGCCCAACGCCCGCCACGCGCGTGACGACCGGACCTTGGGCACGACGCAGCTGATCGTCGACCGCCTGACCGGCTGGCTCACCGGCATCACCCAGGCCGAGGCGCTGCGCCGCGCGCTCAGCGACTGGCTCAAGGACGACAAGAGCTTCGACTTCAGCGACCCCGACGACACCTTCAAGCAAGTCACCGAGTCGGTCGGCCCGGCGGTCGACTTCATCGTCACCGGCCACACCCACCTGGAGCGCGCCATCGACATGGGCCAGGGCCGCTTCTACTTCAACACCGGCACGTGGATCCGGCTGATGCGCTTCACGCCCGAGATGCTGGCCAGCGAGGCGGCCTTCACCGAGGTCTACAAGGTGCTCGCCGATGGCCGCATGAAGACGATCGACGCGGCGCGCTTTGGCGACCAGGCACTGGTGCTCGACCGCACCAGCGCCGTGTCGATCTGCGCCGGGCCGGGCGGCGTGACGGGCACGCTCGTGCACATCGTGGGCGACGGCACCGGCGAGCCCAAGGAAGTCAAACGCTTCAAGAGGCCGTGACATGAACGACATCCAGGACATTCACCTCGAGTTCCTGCGCGCCGGCCCCGCGCACAACCAGCTGCTCTCGCCGCTTGCGCCCTACATGGCCCTGTGCGGCGCCGACGGGCCGGTGATGGTGCACCTGCCGTTCGAGCATGCGCAGTTGCTGAACCGGCTGAACCGGCTGCGCTATGAGGTGGGCGGCGTGCCGGTCGCGGCATCGCAGCGCCAGGCCGAGCTGCAGGAGCTGGGCGACGCCATCGGGCGCGTGCTCGGCAAGATCCCCGCGCTGGTGTCGGCGCTGCGATGTGCGCGGGCCGACACGAGCCGGCTCGTCAACATCCAGCTCAAGATCTCGGCCTTCGAGCTCGGGCTGGTGCCGTTCGAAGCCACCATGGCACCGGCCGACACCTCGGGCTCGGGCGCGCCGCTGTTGCTGCGCACGCTGACCAGCATGACGCGCGAGATCCGCCGCGGCGAGCCGTTGAAGTTCGAGTGGAACCGCGCACCGAAGATCCTGTTCGCGTTCGCGTCACCGCCCGACCTGCCTGCCGTGCCGGCGCAAGCGCACCTCGAAGCCCTGCGCCGCGCCATCGACCCGTGGGTCAAGATCAAGGACTCGCGCGCCGACAGCGTGGTCGAGGTCGGCAAGCTGCTCACGGTGCTGAAGAACGCAAGCGCGCGCAGCATCAGCGACGCCTGCCAGGCCGACGACTACACCCACGTGCACATCCTCGCGCACGGCGCGCCGCTGCCCAATGCCGAGAACCGCCGCTTCGGCGTGGTGCTGGCGCAAGAGGGCGACCCGAACGGCAGCGTGGTCGTCGACGGCCAGAGCCTGGCGATGGCGCTGAAGAGCATGAACTCGAACGGCCGCGCGAAGGCGCCGCCCACCGTCGTGACGCTCGCGACCTGCGACTCCGGCAACACCGACTCGGTGCTCACCCCCGGCGGCAGCATTGCGCACGAGCTGCACGCGCAAGACATCCCGTGGGTGATCGCCTCGCAGTTCCCGCTCTGGATGGAGGCCTCGAACCGCTTTGCCGAGGTGCTGTACCGCGGCCTGCTCGCCGGCGACGACCCGCGCTGGGCGCTGCACCAGGTGCGCCAGCGCCTGCGCATCGACCTGCCCGACACGCACGACTGGGCCAGCATCGTGGCCTACGCCGCCATCGCACCCGACCTGGACCTGCAGGTCGATGCATTCCGCACCCGCCAGACCAAGCGCAGCATGGAGATCAAGTTCGACCGCATGGACGAGCTGGCCGGCCAGAACGAGGCCGACGCCGCCAAGCGCAAGGCCCGCGACGCCAAGGCCGGCAGCGCCCTCGACACCTTGTGCCTGGCGATCCGCGCCAGCCTGGCCGCATGGAGCGACGGCCTGGGCGCCCAGCGCGACGCCAAGGAGCGCGCCGAGCGCAAGGGCATGCAGGGCGCGAGCGAAAAGCGCATCGCCATCGCCTACGAGCTGTTCAGCCAACCGGCGCCGGGCAGCGCTGCGAGCACCGGCCCGAGCGACCCGCGCGGTGCAAACGGTGGCGGCGCAGCGCCCGCTGCGCCCAGCGCGGCGGCAACACCCGCCGCGCCCGACGCCAGCGCCGCCTACCGCATCGCCAGCACCGAGGCCTACCGCCGCTCGCGTGAGTTTTATGCCGCCGCGTTGAAGGCCGAGCCGACCAACCACTGGGTCATGACGCAGTTCCTGTCGATCTCGGCCACGCCCGCGCTCGCCGCAGACGCAGCGGCGCTCGATGCGCTGCGCCTGCGCTACGGCCGCTGGTGGCTGGTGGCACGGCAACTGGCCGAGTGGCAACTGCACGGCGCTGCGGTGAACGACAGGGTCTGGGCGCATGGCACGCTGGCCGAGCTCGAACTGCTCGGCGCGGTCTACGCCGGCGAGTCGTTCGATACGGGCAAGGCGCAAGAGGCCATCGCCGACCACTGCCGCCAGATCCGCGAACTTGCCTCGCCCGACCCGTTCCCGGCGTTCTCGACGCAGCGCCAGTTCCGGCGCTACACCGACCAATGGGCACGGCCCGAATGGGCGCCGCTGGCGCAGGCCGCGCTCGCCGCCCTGGAGAGCCAGGCCACGGGCTGATCACCGCAGGCCGCACCGCGGCGGCCTGCCTCGCACACCTTCAACCGACCCCATCCCATGGCACAACTGCACGTCGTTCAAAGCAACCGGGACCAGCGTGAAGCCGGCCTCGTCATCGGGCTGCTGCAGGCACGCGGCCACGGCGTCTCGGTCGACTACAACTACCTGCGCCCCGGCGTCGAATGGAAGCGCGCGCTGACCGACGCCGTGGCCGCCGCCGACGGCCTGATCGCGGTGCTGAGCGCGAACTCGGTCGATGTGACCACGGGCAAGATCACCTCGCAATGGATCGCCGCCGACATCGGCGCGGCACGCGCGGCGGGCAAGTTCGTGATCCCGATCCTGGTCGGCCCCGGCATGCCGATCCCCACGCTGATCGACGATCTGTTCGCCGTGCATCTCACCGACATCAACGACCTGGGGCGCGCGCAGCAGGTGGTGGGCGAAGTGTCGGAGGCGGTGGCGGAGCACCTCGCGCAGCGCCGCAGCCGCTTCGCGCTCGGCCTGCCGCCGGGCTACCAGCACCTCGCCTCGGCGGTGCTGCGCTGCCGCGAAGACACGCCTTACGACGAGTCGGTGTTCGTGATGATGAAGTACCCAGACCCCGCAACCATGGCCGCCGCGCAGTGCCGCCTGCTCGACGACATCTGGGAGACCCTGTCGCTGACGCTCGCCACCTACGGCCTGACCGCGCGCCGCGCCGACAGCAAGACCTACATCGACCAGCTCTGGGAGAACGTGTGCGTCTACATGCTCGGCTGCCGCTACGGCATTGCCGTGCTCGAAGACCGCGCCGCCGCCGAGCTGAACCCGAACGTGACGCTCGAATACGGCTTCATGAAAGCCCTCGACCGACCAGTGGCGCTGCTGCGTGACCTGAACTTCAAGCACGACCGCGCCGACCTCACGGGCAAGCTCGCCAAGCCGTTCGAGATCGACGCCGACGGCGTGCTGAACAAGCCCACGCTGCAACGCGCGGCAGCCGACTGGTTGATGGACATGGAGTTCCGGCTGAAGCGCAAGGTGTAGCCGGCGGCTGCACTCGCGGCGTGGCCACACCACGGCGCGTCTCGGTCGTTTTGAGGATGCGCCTGCCGCACCCGGTGCGCACACTTCGTGACCCCGACTGTGGAGTCAAGCCATGGAACACCTCGATCTCTTTCAACCCCGGCGCCTGATGCTCGCACTGGCCGTGGCGGCCGCGTTGCCGGGCTGCGCGATCAACCCCCTCGTCGACGTGCCCGACCGCTCGGCCGAGGGCGAGGTCACGACGATGCCCGCGGCACTGACCCGCGCCCGGCAACTGAAGGAGGGCTACCACCGCAAGGCCTACGACTTCGTGGGCACGCAGGTCATGCTGAACGACGCGCTGCTCGGCCTGGGGGTGCTCACCATCGGCCTGGGCGCCAGCAGCGGCGTGCACCCGGATGCCTTTCGCAGCACGGCCTTCCTCGGCGGCGCGACCTTCCTGTTCGGCATGCAGAACAGCAAGTCGCGGCTCGACTACTACCAGTCCGGCATCGGGGCCGTGAACTGCGCCCTGCTGGCGTCGCTGCCGCTGCAGATCAGCGCCGCCGAGCTGACGGCCATTGCAGTCGAGTCGGCGGCGACGAAGAAGGTCTTGCCGACGTTCAGCGCCAGCCTGGCCCTTGCCGAGGGCGAGTTCGCATCGGCACGGGAAACGCTCTTGCCCGGCCCGGCGCAGTTGGTTGAGGACCAGATCAACGGCGCACGCCTGGTGCGCGCCGCCGCCCTGGCCGCACTGGCCGAGGCGGGCGGCCTGCCGGCGCAGGTCGGCACCGTGGCCAAACAGTTGCGCAGCACGCTCGACGTGATCGAAGTGCAGGTCAACAAGAAGCTCGCGAACACGGTGCAGGACCCGGCGGCCGTGCAGGCGTCGCTCACGAGCCTGGCCACGCTCGCGGGCCGCAGTGCGCCGGGGCTGGGTGTGGAGAAGTTCTTCACACCGACTTCGCGCGATGCAGCGACGGCCGAAAGTGGTGATCGCACCAAGCAGCCAAAGAGCATGGTGGCGCGGCCGTCAAACACGTTGACCGCCGCCCTGCGCGATCTGGCCGCCAAGCGCGCGGAACTGGAGGCCGAGGCCGTGCCGCTGGCGCAGCGCCTGGCACCGTACAAGGGCCACACCGATGCCAGCGCTGCGGCGCTAAGGGCCTGCGACGGGGTCATCGTCTCGAGCGCGCTGGCGGTGGATCAGGACGAGTTGCGCTTCGATGCCGGGGCCAGCGAGGCGCAGACGAAGACGCTGGTGATCTCCGGCGGCGTGAAGCCCTACATCGTGCGCTTTCGCGAGTCACCGACGCTGGGCATCGAGGCGCAGAGCCCGGTCGCCGGCGACAGCGCGGTGATCGTCAAGGTCCCGAAGGCCACACCCGCTGGAACGACGCTGACGCTGGTGGTGTCGGACGCGGCAACGACGGCGCAGACGAAGGTGGTGCGCGTCGTGGTCAACGGCGTCGGCGCAAAGGCGCTTGCCGAAACGAAGCCCGATGATCTGGCCCAAATCGAAGGCGCTGCGAAGAAGCTGCTCGATATGAAGGCCGCCGACTTCAAGACCAAAGGCGGCGTCAACACCTACACCCTCGGCGGCACGCAGCCCAATGGCAAGAACCTGGATCTGCAGTTGACCTGCAAGCCCGGCAAGCCGGCGAAGAAGGACAGCTCCCTCGACATCGTCCAAGGGTTCGTGGCACACGCCGTGGTGAAGGCGACCTTGCCTGTCAACCCGGGCACCCCGGTGACGGACCGGCTCACACCCACGGGCGACATCAAAGCCTGTTCGGCGGGCTAATCCATGCCTTCGCCGACGAGCCCTGCCCGCCGGTCCGCCGCGGCGAGCACATCGCGCGCCATGGAGCAGCGCGCCGCCGCGCCGGATGCCGCGCTGCTGCGTGACGCCGAGGCGAACTTCGCCGCGTTGTCGTTCGGGCAACGGCTGGAGCTGGCGCGGCAGCTCGCGCTGGCCCGCAAGGCCGAGTTCACGCGCAGCATCACGAACGTGGTCACGGTCGGCGCGGGGCTGAAGCGCCGTTGCGGCGCCGACGGCTTCGACCAGATTCACCCCGAGCCGTGTGTCGTGTTCATCGTGCGGCGCAAGCTCGCGCCCGACGCGTGGCGCACGGCGTCGACACAGCGCCTGCCGAAGCAGCTGTTGACGCCGGCGCTCGTGAACGGCGTGCAGTTGATGTGCGCCGTGCCGACCGACGTGCAGCGCCAGGAGCGCCTGCTTGGCGCGCGGGCGCAGTCCGATGCCGGCATATTCAGCGTGCCGGCCACGCCGGGGGCCAGCGACTTCGGCGCCGCGTGCTGCATCGTTCGCGATGACAACGGCGCACGCTACGTCATTGCACCGATCCATGTGCTGAGCCCGCACCCGGCCGATGACGGCCGCGGCATCGCCACCAAGCCGGCAGCGGTGTTCCGCCTGGCGACGGCGCAGGCGCCGCACGATGTGAAGCCCTTCCTGAAGGCCACGCGCTTCGGCGGCCGGCTGGTGCCGGGGTCGCAACGCAGCTTCGACGTGCAGTTGGCGACGGTGCTCGATGAACCCCGCGCGGCGCTGGCATTCAGCGGCATCGCGCTGTCAGCCACGCAACCGTTCGCGGCCGACCTGGACGCATTGGGCGAGTTGATCGCCGACGGCACGACGCTGCGCATCCTCGTGCCCAACAACAACCCGAACCGCGGCGGTGGCTTCCAACCGGCGCTGCGCGCCACCTTGTCGTTGACGCAGGAAGATCACCCGATCGACTACTTCTTCGGCAGCAATCCGACGCCGACCCGGGTGCAGCACTCGACCATCGAACTGCACATCGAACCCGGCGCCACGACCCTGCCCGGCGACAGCGGCTGCCCGGTGGTCGTGCAGGCCGACGACGGGTTGGTGTTCATCGGCATGCACATCGCCGGCAACCCGAGCGCCGGCACCTCGCACGTGATCCCGGCCTGGGACCTGCTCAACGGCTTTCGCTACAGCGACGTGGGCGGCACCCTGCCCGGTGCGCTGACGCTCGTGTCACCGACCTGAGCGGGCAACGGCGCAGCGCCCGAGCTCAGGCGTGGACCCAGAAGGCGCTCTCGGCGAACTGCTCGGCGCGCCACCAGTTCGGGCCGCCCGTACCGCGCCGGAAGTTCGTCGCACCCGCCTGGCTTTGCAGCGGCGCGGTGACCTCGCCTGCAGCGTCGCGGCGCGCGTGCTCGGCGCCGGTTTCGGGCGCGACCATCACGATGTGGCCGGAGCGCCCGTCTTCCTTGCGCCGCGCCACGATCAGGCCCAGCGCGCCCTGGTTCGCCGCCTGCTGCAGTGCAGTGAGCGTGCCGGTCTGGCGCCAGCCGAATGACGGCCCGAACTCGCGCAGCCAGCGGAACAGGTCGTTCGCGCGCATCTCGCGGATCGTGTCGCCGATCAGCGGCTCGACGGCCTGGCCCTGCGCCAACGCGATCAGTGCCCGCGACGACCACCACACGCGCGGCAGGTAGGCACCCGCGAGTTGGCAGAAGTCATGGCAGTAGATGTTGCAGAAGGTCAGGCCGGCACGCGGCTGATAGCGCAGGTGCGCGAGATTGTCGGCGGCGAGCCAGTCGATGATCGCGTTCAGCTCAGCGCGCAGTGCCTCGGCGCTCGTGCCCGTGCGGCCGGGCTGGCCAGCCTCGTTCAGCGAATGGGCCGTGGCCGGGTCGCTGCGCTTCGTCACGCGGCCGGGCTTGCGCGGCATGAACACGGCCACGATGCCGCTCGCCGGCATCGCCACCGCAGGCGTGACGAGCGGGATGGAGCTCGTCGCGGCGTCCGACACCAGGAACTTCCGCGACGCAAAGCCGCGCAGCAGCGCGCCCGCCAGGCTGGTCTCCACTTCGAGGAAGATGTTGACCGCTGTGCCGGTGACGGCGCGCACCGGGTGGCCATCGGGCAGGTGGGCGATCACGTTGGCCTGTGGCGGCGTGCTGATGGTGGGTGCGCTGCGCAGGCGCAGCATGCTGTCCAGTGTCTTGACGCGGAAGAACCCACCGCTGGCGGTCACGGGCGCGGGCGGCGGCAGGATCGCGGTACCCGCCGCCGGCGGCAGCAGGTCGGGCGCGACGCCCGGCAGCGCCACGGTGTGGGTGAGGCGGATGAAGTCGAAGATGGCTTCACCGTAGAAGCGCGTGCCGTCGAAGTGCCCCTGCTGAAGGCCTTTGTTCGGCTTGAAGCCGCCGGTGTTGTAGACGATGCCGACCGCGGCCAGTTCGAGGTCGGTCAGCGAAGCCCGGTCATCGAAGCCCAGTTTGGCGAGTGCGCCCTGCAGCTCGCGCAGGCACTTGGCGAAGGTGGCGTCGAAACGCTCGTAGTCCCGGTCCAGGAAGTAGTCGGGGTCGTCGCGGAAGAACTGCAGGTCGAGCTGGAACAGGCCAAAGCCGTGGCAGAACTTGTTGGGCTTTTGCGCGGCCGGGCGATAGGCCGGAATGTGCACCGCCATGTCGACCAGTGCCTGGTGGGCGATGTCGAACATGTCGCCACCGCGCGGCTCGGTGAGGAGGTCGCTCTTCGTGTTCGGGAAGGCGCTGCGGCCCTTGTCGGCGTCGAGGGTGTCACCGACGCACAGGGCCAGCACCTCGGCGGTCGACAGCGCCTGCTTGCGCAGCACCGGCCAGATCTCGCCGGTTTCCTGGCAGGCCAGCGCGGCGATGAAGTCAACCGTCAGCGGCCCACCCACGAGCGCGGGCTCGATGTCGGCCTGGAACTGGGTCTTGAACCAGAGGATGTCGGCGGCGTTCGGCATGGTCTTCTCCGTGTTGCACGGCGCCGATCAAACCGCACAAATGCGGGCCGCGCATCCCACCAGTGGTGGACGCCCGCAGCGCCACATCACACCAACCCGATCCCCGCCTTCTTCACGAGCTGCGCGCAGTTGGCCAGTTCGTTGCGGAAGAACTCGGCCGCGACTTGGGGCGAGCTGATGCGCAGGGTGTTGCCTTGTTCGGCCATCGCCTCCATCACCTCGGGCGCGCCGAACGCCGACTGCGCCGCAGCGTTGAGGCGCTCGACCTCGGCGGGCGGCAGGCCCTTCGGGGCCACGAAGGCGAACCAGCCTTCGGCCAGGCCGCCGGGCAGGCCCTGCTCCAGCACCGTCGGGATCTCGGGCGCAGCGGCCACGCGCTGCGTGCCGCTCACGCCGAGGGCGCGCAGCGCGCCGCTCTTCAGGTGCGCTTGCACCGACGCCAGCGCGGTGGTCGCAAACTCGACCTCACCGCCGATCAGGCCGGCAAGCATGGGCTCGATGCCCTCGTACGGAAGGTGGCTCGCCTTCGAGCCCGCATGTTCGAGGAAGCTTTCGACGGCGAGGTGGTCGAAGCTGCCGTGGCCGGGCGAGCCGAAGCGCATGTTCCCGGCGCGCGCCTTGAGCAGCGCGACCATCTCGTTCGCGTTGGCGGCCGGCAGCTTCGCGTTGCACACCAGCACCATCGGCGTGCTGGCGATCATGGCAATCGGCGTGATGTCTTTGATCGTGTCGAACGGCACGCTCCTGTACACACTCGGGTTGATGACGTGGCTGTTCGAGACGAGGCCGAGCGTGTAGCCATCGGGCGCCGCGTTGGCCAGCGCCGACGTGGCTTGGATGCCGCTCGCGTCGGGCGGGTTGTCGATGGCGACCGCGTGGCCCAGCACCCTGGCAAGCGCGTGTTGCGCGGCCTCGATGACCGTGTCCAGGCCTGACGCGGCGGCCCCGGGAACGATGACGCGAATCGGGCGCCCCGCCTGCGCGAATGGCGTGGGCGTCAGGGTCGAACAGGTGGTGACGAGCAGTGCCTGCAAGGCACGGCGGCGGTTCATCGGGCTGCAGGCCACGGCGTTTCGAGTTCTCATCGGGGCGAAATGTAGGCCTGCCGCGCCGGGCGACAAGCGGGATTTCGCAGGCCCGTGCGGGGCTCGCCGAGATGGCTCCTGGAACGTTGTGCGCGCCACACCAAAGTGCCACAAAGTGCCGGATGTGGCGGGCGTACCTTGTGGCCGCCGCGTTACGCCGCCGGGTTACGCCGCCGAGCGCGCCTTGACCAGCGCAAGCACTGCCTTGAACTTGTCGTGCCTGCAGCCTTGCAGCCACTCGAACAGCACCATCTCCAGGCTCACGATGCGGGCGCCGGCATCACGCAGGCGGCTCATCGCGAGCGCGTGGTTAGCGGCTGTGCGCGACCCGCAGGCAGGGGCCACGACCCATGCGCGGCGGCCGGCGCGCAGCAGGCCGAGCGTGGTTTGCAGCAGGCACACATGGGCCTCGCAGCCGGCGATGACGACGTCGGGCTGCGGGCGGGCCTGTGCTTCGTCGAGCGGCGCTTGCAGCAGGTCGAGCAGGCCGTCGGCGCAGGCGTCGAAGTGCATCTTCGAAAGCGTGGTGTCGCAGCGCTCGCGCAGTTCGGCCACGTTCGGGCCCAGGCCCTGCGGGTTCTGCTCGGTGCCGATGATGCGCAGGCCGAGCAGGCGCGCCGCATCGGCCAGGCACAGCGCATCGGCGAGCACCTCGGCATGCCGGTCGATGGCGGGCATCAGGCGCTGCTGGTAGTCGACCAGCACGAGCACGCAGCCGGCGGGGTTGATCACATGGTGGGTCGGCGCGATCATGGCGAGGCCTTTCTTGCGTTGGTTCTTGCGTTGGATCTTGCGTTGGTTCGTACGGTCGTTCGTGCATCGACTCGGGCGACGGGCGCACGGGCGAGCAACGCTTCGACGTAATGCCCGAACAAGGCCCGCGACTCCTGCCTGAACATGCGGATGCGCCCGGTGTGGCTGAGCACCAGCAGGCCCACGCTGTGGGCGAACAGCGCCGTGGTCTCGGCCTGCGCGGCAGCCGCGTCGAAGCCCAGCGCCAGCAGTGCATGCGCGGTCGGTGCCAGCGCGTCGCGCAGGCGGGCGTTGAGGCGCTCGTTGAGAGCGGGTGTCAGGCCGCGCGGGCGCATGCCCTGGAACAGGTAGAAGCCCAGGTCCAGGTCGCGCGGGTTCTCGCGGTAGAAGTCGAAGAACGCGGTGGCGGCCACCACGAGCGGCGCGCCCGCATTGGCCGGCGCGCGCGCATGCGCATCGGCCACGGCGCCCTGGGGCGACAACGTTTGCACGGCGCCCTGGGGCGCCACCGCCGCTGCCACGCTCACGTTCAGCCGCTCCAGCGACTCACCGAGCAGCGCGCCGTAGATGTCTTCCTTGCTCGCGAAGTAGCTGTAGATGGCGCCCGGCGTGTACCCGGCACGGCGCGCGATCTCGCGCATGCTGGCGCCGTCCAGGCCGAGTTCGAAGAACGCGGTGCGCGCCGCAGCCAGCACGTGCGCGCGCTTCACATCAGCCACGGCGCGCTGGCGCGCACCGCGTGACGCTGCCGCAGGGTTCACGCTGGGGTTCGGGCTGATGTTCGAGTTGGTGTTTGACGCAGGCATGGGAGCAATATACAGTCGTTCGTTGCATTGAACACTGTTCAATCTTTGCTTCGATTCGAGACCATCCCATGACCGCACCGACCCCGACCCCACCCGCCCACACGTCAACGCTGATGACCGGCGCCGCCTACCGCGAATCGCTGCGCCGCCTCAAGCCCGTGGTGTACGTCGACGGCCAGCGCATCGACTCGGTGGCCGATGCGCCGTCGCTCCAACCCGGCATCAACGCGCTCGCCGTGACCTACGACTTCGCGCACCGGCCGGAGCTTTCACCGCTGATGACGGCAACGCAGTCAAGCACCAGCGGCGCTCGCGTGAACCGCATGCTGCACCTCAACGAGTCGGCCGGTGACCTGTTGAACAAGCTCGAAGCGGTGCGCCTGCTGTGCCAGGAAACCGGCTGCGCGCAGCGCTACCTGGCGCACGACGCGCTGAATGCGCTCGGCCAGGTCAGCGCCCGCATCGACGATGCGCGCGGCAGCACCGAACACCGCGCGCGCTTCCACGCCTACCTGCAGCATGTGCAAGACGAAGACCTGAGCCTGGGCATCGCGATGACCGACGCGAAAGGCGACCGCAGCAAGCGCCCGCACGAGCAGGCCAACCCCGACACCTATGTGCACGTTGTCGAGCGCAACGGCCGCGGCATCGTGATCTCGGGCACCAAGGCCATCGTCACCGGCGCGCCCTACATGCATGAGCTCATCGTGATGCCGGGCCGGAACATGACGGAAGCCGACGCGGCCTTCGCCGTGTGCTGCGCGGTGCCGGTCGACGCGCCCGGCATCACGATGGTGGCGCGGCCTGCCGGCCGGCCGGGCGAGAAGGTGGAGCACGGCGCGGCATTGTTCTCGCGCCGCTACGGGCAGTCGACCGCCGTCGTCGTCTTTGACAAGGTGTTCGTGCCCTGGGAGCGGGTGTTCTACGCCGGCGAGTGGGAGCATTCGGGCCACCTCACCCACAGCTACGCCACCCACCACCGGCACAGCTGCATCGCGGCGCGCGCCGGCTTCGGCGACCTGCTGATCGGCGCCGGCGCGCTGATGTGCGAGGCGAACGGCCTCGACCCCGGCGCCCACGCCAACCTGCGCGACCCGATGGTCGAGCTGATCAAGATCACCGAAGGCTTCTTCGCCTGCGGCGTGGCCGCCAGCGTGTACGGCACGCGCGACGAGTACAGCGGCACCTTCATGCCCGAGCCGGTGTTCGCGAACATCGGCAAGCTGCTGCTCGCCACACAGATCTACGACATGCACCGCCTCGCGCACGAGGTGTCGGGCGGCCTGATCGTGGCCCTGCCCGGCCCCGACGAAGACCACAACCCCGCCACCGCCGCCACGCTGGCCGAGGTGCTACGCGCCAACCCTGCGGTGCCGTACGACAAGCGCATCGAGGTGGCCCGCTTCATCGAAGACCTGACCGCGTCTTACCAGGGCGGCTGGTACTCGCTCATCAGCCTGCACGGCGGTGGCTCACCCGCCGCGATGAAGCAGGAGATCTGGCGCAGCTACCCGGTGGGCAGCAAGGTGGACCTGGTCGAGCGGTTGCTCGACCGCGGTGTGCTGGCGCAGAACGACAGCGACGACGCACCAGCCGCCCCGCGCGCCATCACCCGCAACCGCCAGCCCGGCCGCTGCTGCGACACCGGCTGCACGCAGCCGGGTCAGGCGGTGATGGTCGCGCTACCGGAGCCGACACGCCCCGTCGCGCGTGATCAGCCCGCCTGATCACCGCACGTGATCACCGCACTCCATCACCTCACGTGATACGACGGCGCCAGCTTGTACACCGGTGTATCGAGCCCCTCCATCCGCGCCTTCAGTTGCAGCGCCAGGAACTGCGAGTAGTGGCGCGACTGGTGCAGGTTGCCGCCGTGGATCCACAGGTTCGCGACCTGCGTCGGCTTCCACATGTTGCGCAGCTCGCCCTCCCACGGACCCGGGTCCTTCGGCGTCGCCGAACCCAGGCCCCAGCACTTGCCGACCTTGTCGGCGACCGCCGGTGAAATGATGTCGGCGAGCCAGCCGTTCATCGAGCCGTAGCCGGTGGCATAGACCAGCAGATCGGCCGGCAGTTTGGTGCCGTCGGTCAGCGTCACAGAGGTCGGGTTGACGCGCTCGATGCTCACGCCGCTCTTCAACTTGACGCTGCCATTGGCCACCAGCTCCGACGCGCCCACGTCGATGTAGTAGCCCGAGCCGCGCCGCAGGTACTTCATGAACAGGCCCGAACCGTCGACACCGAAGTCGAGCATGAAGCCGGCTTTCTCGAGCCGCGCGTAGAGGTCGGCGTCGCGCTTCTTCATCTCGTCGTAGATCGGGACCTGCAGCGTGTGCATGATCTGGTAGGGCACCGACGCGAAGATCAAATCGGCCATGTGGTGGTCGATGCCGTTCTTCACGGCCTGCTCGGAGTAGAGCCCGCCGAGCGCCAGTTCCATGAGCGAGTCGGACGGCGCGATGTGCGTGGACGAGCGCTGCACCATGGTCACGTCGGCGCCGTTCTCCCAGAGTGCTGCGCAGATGTCGTGCGCCGAGTTGTTCGAGCCGAGCACCACGCACTTCTTGCCGGCGTAGGCCTCGGGGCCGGGGTGCTTGCTGGAGTGGTGCTGGTCGCCCTCGAACGTGTCGGCCCCGGGCAGGCTGGGTGTCACCGGGTAGCCCGACACGCCGAGCGCGAACACCAGTTGCTTCGGCCGCAACACCACCTCGGCGCCATCGCGCAGCACGGTCACGGCCCATTCCTGCTTCGCCTCATCGAACTGCGCACTCTTCGCGACGGTGGAACCCCAATAGTTCAGCTCCATGACCTTGGTGTACATCTCGAGCCAGTCGCCGATCTTGTCTTTCGGCGCGAACACCGGCCAGTCGTTCGGGAACGGCAGGTAAGGCAGGTGGTCGTACCAGACCGGGTCGTGCAGGCACAGCGACTTGTAGCGGCTGCGCCATGAGTCACCGGGCCGCGCGTTCTTGTCGACGATGATGGCCGACACCCCGAGGCGCCGCAGCCGCGCGCCGAGGGCAATGCCGCCCTGCCCACCGCCCACGATCACGACATACGGCTGCTCGGTGGTGCCCAGGCGTGCGGCCTCTTCGGTGCGCTTCTCGAGCCAGCTCTTGCGGCCGGGTTGCGCACCATGTTCGGCGCCCTTCACGCGCCGCTCGTGCGTGCGCTCCTCGAAGCCCTTCAACTCGATCATCGTGGTCAGCAGCGTCCAGGCCTTGCCACCGCGCAGCCGCAAGTGGCCGCGCCCGCGCGCCACCGCTGTGTCGAACGTGAACCAGGCTTCGGTGATGCCGCCGGCCTCGGTCGCCTGCCCTTCGAGCGCGAAGTTCGACGGCCGCGTATCGGCGAGCCGCGCGGTCAGCATCTCGCGGATCGCCTGCGGGCCTTCCTGGGTGCAGATGTTCCAGGTGAACGACACCAGGTCACGCCAGTAACTGTCGGGCTCGAACAGCGCGACGGCGGCCTCGACATCGGTGCTCGCAAGCGCCGAAGAAAAGTCGGCCAGCCAGGCGCTCGTGGCCTGGTTCGGGTGGGTGGTCATGTCGGTCATTCGAGTCTCCGGTGCGGGAAGTTGAATCGACGTTCCGCTGCGCCAGCCACAGCGAGCCGTTGATGATTTGCGCGTGAGGGCAGACTGGGCAGAGAACAAACCCGATGGCGCCTGCAGCCGCGCCTTTGCCGCACCGGACCTCAGCGGAGCCCAGCCTCAGCCGAACGCGCGTGCCGCCACCATGCCGCCCATGCGCGCGCTGATCGCGAAGAACTCGGCCACCGTGTCGTCGATGATCTCCTGCACCGGCTTGACCGCGTGCACCAGCCCGGCCGACTGCCCGGCCAGTGCCGGCGCGGCGTTCATGTCGCCGCCGAAGTAAACCTGCTGGATGCCGGTGAACGCGTCGGCCGCGAGCAGGCCGCTCTCGTGCATCGGCGCGGTGTACTCGGTCTTCAGCGCACGGATGCACGGCGTGGCGCGCTTGTTCAGCACCCACGTGCCTGTCGCCTCGGCCGCGACGATGGCGTTCTTGTAGTGCGCGTGCACGGGGCTCTCAGTACTGGCGACGAAGCGCGTGCCCATCTGCACGGCCTCGGCGCCGAGCGCGAAGGCGGCCGCCATGCCGCGCCCGTCGACGATGCCGCCAGCGGCGATCAAGGGCACGTCAACGCGCTCGCGGATGGCCTGCAGCAGCACCAGCGTGCTGACCTCTTCCGGGTTCTTGAAGCCGCCGCCCTCGGCGCCCTCGACCACCAGCCCGTCGATGCCGGCGTCCACGCATTTCAGCGCGGTGTCGAGCGTGGGCACCGCGTGGTAGACCACGATGCCGGCGGCCTTTAGCGGTGCGATGAACTTGGCCGGGCTGCCTGCCGAGGTGGTCACGAAGCGCACACCCGACTCGCACACGAAGCGCAGCATCGCGTCGTCTTTCAGGAACCGGATCGGCAGGTTCACGCCGAACGGCAGGCCGCTGGCCACCATCGTGCGGATCTCGCGCTGGCAGTTGACCGTCTCGCCGGACGAGGTCTCGATGACGCCCAGGCCACCGGCGCGCGACACGGCGGACGCGAGCGCGCTGCGCGCGATCCAGCCCATCGGCGCTTGCAGGATGGGGACACGCGCGCCGCAATGGGCGAGGACTCGGTTCATGCGTTGGGTCTCGGTTGGGGGTGGGGTGGTTGGGGGCGGGGTGAAGTGAAGTCGCGCATCATGCCCGGCTCAACACGCCACCGGAGAACCCACATGCCCGCACCCCAGAGCAGCCTGCAACTGCGCTCGTTGATCACCACTGAGGGCGAACTGCAGCTCTCGCTCGCCGACACCCCCGTGCCCGAGCCGAAGGCCGACGAAGTCGTCGTGCGGGTCGAGGCCACGCCGATCAACCCATCCGACATCGGCCTGCTGTTCGGCGCGGCCGACATGCGCACGGCGGTCGCCAGCGGCACGCCTGCGAACCCGGTGATCACGGCCAAGGTGCCAGCGAATGCGCTGCCGGGCATGCAGGCGCGCATCGGCCAATCGATGCCGGTGGGCAACGAGGGCGCAGGCACGGTGGTGGCGGCCGGCAGCTCGGCGCTCGCGCAGTCGCTGCTCGGCAAGACCGTGGCGGTGCTGGGCGGGGCCATGTACAGCCAGCACCGCACGGTGCCGGCGTCAGCTTGCCTGGTGTTGCCCGAGGGCACGGCCGCAGCGGCGGGCGCCTCGTGCTTCGTGAACCCGTTGACATCGCTCGGCATGGTCGAGACCATGCGCCGCGAAGGCCATACCGCGCTGGTGCACACGGCCGCCGCGTCGAACCTCGGGCAGATGCTGAACCGCATCTGCCAGGCCGACGGCGTGGGCCTGGTCAACATCGTGCGCAAGCCCGAGCAGGCTGCACTGCTGCGCAGCCTCGGCGCCGTGCACGTGTGCGACAGCAGCGCGCCGTCGTTCATGGCCGACCTCACTGAAGCGCTTGTTGCCACCAAGGCCACCATCGCCTTCGACGCCATCGGCGGCGGGCGTCTGGCGGGGCAGATATTGACCGGCATGGAAGCCGCCATCGCACGCACCGCCACCGAGTACAGCCGCTACGGCAGCAACGTGCACAAGCAGGTCTACATCTACGGCGGCCTGGACACCGGGCCGACCGAGATCCAGCGCAGCTTCGGCATGACCTGGGGCGTGGGCGGCTGGCTGATGTTCCCGTTCCTGCAGCGCATCGGCACGGAGGCAACTGACCGGCTGAAGCAGCGCGTGGTCAGCGAGTTGCGCACGACCTTCGCCAGCCACTACGCGCGCACGTTGTCATTGCGAGAGGCACTGACGTTGGAGGCCATCGGTATCTACGGGCCGCGGAACACCGGGGCGAAGGTGTTGATCGACCCGAGTGCGGGGTGATCGCAGCGGGTTGAGCGAGATCAGGGCAGTGGGGTGCTCTGTTGCGTTCGCTGCAGGATGGTCGTGACCGCGTTGAACGCCACGCCCGCCTGGCCGGGGTTGGCCGAGCGCTGGAACTGCGCCAGGTTCAACGACAGGCCGCAGAACCGCGCCGGGTTGATGGCGCACGATCTGCTGGCCGAGGTAGCGGAGCGTCTGGGCTGGTGCGCCCGTGGCGGCGGCGTGGGCAACGGCTGCGACGATGGCGGCAGTGGTGCGGGTGAGGGGCATGCGAACGCCGGGTTGGGGCTTTGAAGCTCGAACCCTCGGGTAGCCGCGTCACGGTGCTGCGACGTTCGCGACAACCAGGGTTACTACGGGCTTCAAGGTCAAAACATCCGACTATTCTTGATTTTTCGTTTCATTGATTGAACTTTGTTCCTTTACTGAAACGCGAAGAACCAACCAACCCGTCGAAAGCCCCGCATGAACCTCGCGCGCGCCCGCCTCACGATGTCTCTCGTTGTCGCTGCCGGCGCCTTGCTTGCGGCCGGCGCCGCCACTGCGCAGGCCTGGCCTTCGAAGCCCATCACCATCGTCGTGGCCTACCCGGCCGGGGGCGACAGCGACGCCATGGCGCGCGTCTATGCCGAGAAACTGACCGCACGGCTCGGCCAGCAGGTGCTGGTCGACAACCGGCCCGGCGCCAGCGGCACCCTCGGTGCCTCGGCCGTGGCGAAGGCGCCTGCAGACGGCTACATGCTGCTGTTCGTGCCCAGCACCTTTGCCATCGCGCAGCACGTGCTCAAGCTCGCACCGACCACCGCGCACGACGTCACGGCCGACTTCACGCCCATCGTCAAGGCCGGCAACATCCCGCTGCTCGCGGTGGCCTCGCCCGGCTCGGGTTTGAAGGACATGAAGCAGTTCATCGTGGAGGCGAAGGCCGGCAAGCCGCTCACCTACGGCACGCCGGGCGCGGGCTCGCCGATGCACATCGCCGGCGAGATGCTCAACCGTGAAGCCAACATCAAGGTCACGCACGTGCCCTACCGCGGCGCAGCGCCGCTGGTGACCGATGCGCTCGGCAGCCACGTGACGGTCGGCTGGGTCACGCCTGCGGTGGCGATGCAGTACCTGCCGAGCGGCAAGCTGGTCGCGCTGGCCGTGGCCGAGCGCCAGCGCACGAAGCTGCTGCCCGAGGTGCCGACGATGATCGAGCTCGGCTACAAGGACATGGAGGTCAGCGCCTGGATGGGCCTGCTCGGGCCGAAGGGCCTGCCGGCCGACACCGTGCGCACGCTGAACGCCCAGATGAACGAGGTTCTGAAGATGCCCGACGTGGTGGCGAAGATGAACGCGCTCGGCATCGAGCCGGTGGGTGGTGAGCCCGCTGTGCTGGCGCGCCAGATCGCGACCGACAACGAGCGCTTCGGCAAGATCATCAAAGAGTTCGGCATCAAGGCCGACTGACATGACGATGGCTTCCAACAACCTGCTCGAAGGCCGGCGCATCCTCGTCACTGGCGCGGCGCGTGGCCTGGGCCTCGCGTTCGCGCGCGCCTGCGGCGAGGCCGGCGCGCGCGTGGCGATGGCCGACATCCGCGCCGATCTGGTCGAGGCCTCGGCCGCTGCGCTGCGTGAAGCCGGCATCACCGCCCATGCCATCGAGGCCGACCTGGCCGACCCCGCCTC
Organism: Rhizobacter sp.; assembly: GCA_031385155.1. GTDB lineage: Bacteria > Pseudomonadota > Gammaproteobacteria > Burkholderiales > Burkholderiaceae_C > LMDS01. The sequence continues at coordinate 43,378 of JANNBF010000023.1, read as the reverse complement.
CATCGAGCGCTGCGCCGCGCGCGCGATCCAGGTGCTCGGCGGGCTCGACGGCCTGGTCAACAACGCCGCTGTGACGGACTCGGGCGGCCGCGCCGCCGACGACATCGCCATCGAGGTGTGGGACAAGGTCATGGCCGTCAACGTGCGCGGCACCTGGCTGATGGGCCGCGCCTGCCGCGCTGCCTTGCGCGAGAGCGGGCGCGGCGCCATCGTCAACCTCGCGTCCGACACGGCCCTTTGGGGCGCACCGAACCTGCTGGCCTATGTGGCGAGCAAGGGTGCGGTGATCTCGATGACGCATTCGCTCGCGCGCGAGTACGGCGCCGACAACATCACCGTGAACGCCATCGCCCCCGGCCTCGTGCGGGTCGAAGCCACGCAGTACGTGCCCGAGGCGCGCCACCGCCACTACGTCGAGCAGCGCGCACTGCAGCGCGAGCAATTGCCCGAAGACGTGTGCGGCGCAGCGCTGTTCGCGCTGTCTGATCTGGCCCGCTTCGTGACCGGCCAGCTGCTGCCGGTGAACGGCGGCTTCGTGATGAACTGAAGGATGTCACCGACATGAGCACACCCATGACACAGCCCACCACCGACAACACCCTCGCCCAACCCGAAGGCAGCAGCTTCGACGCCTGGATGGAAGCACGCATCGCCCGCTTCTCGACGCGCCGCTACGACTTCGACGCACTCAAGTTCCAGGCCGACTTCGACCCCAAGTACCGGCGCGGCCAGATGCGCTACATCGGCACCGGCGGCACCGGCGTGGCGGCTGACAACACCACCATTCCGTCCGAGCACTTCACGTTCTCGACCATGATCATCCCGGCCGGCCACGAGGGCCCGCCGCACCTGCACACCGACGTGGAAGAAGTGTTCTTCCTGATGCGCGGCAAGCTCAAGGTGGTGCTCGAAAAAGACGGCCAGCGCTTCGAGACGGTGCTCACCGAACGCGACGTGATCTCGATCCCGCCCGGCGTGTACCGCGAAGAGATCAACATCGGCGACGAGGATGCGCTGATGTGCGTGATGCTCGGCGCGAAGAAGCCGATCACGCCGACTTATCCGGCGGATCACCCGCTGGCGAAGATCAAGCGCGGCTGAATGGGGACGATGTATTGAGCGCGCGGCCCGGCCCTCACCCCAGCCCTCTCCCAGAGGGAGAGGGAGCAATGCACCCGCGCCGTGGGAGCGCTGGTGTTGCCCCCTCGCCCCCTTGGGGAGAGGGGCAAGCGGCAGCCACGCTCGAACGCCGCTTCCCACAGCGCCTGGTCGCGCTGCCTTCGGGCGAACGCGTGGCTGTGCGCGAATGCGGCAGCGGCACGCCCATCGTGCTGCTGCCCGGCATCGGCTCCGGCGCGGCGTCGTGGCTGCACTGCGCGCTCGCACTCGAAGCACACGGCCACGTGATCGCGTGGGACGCGCCGGGCTATGGCGACTCGACGCCGGTGTGTTCGTTCGAGCCGCTCGCGAGCGACTACGCGCAACGCCTTGGCGAGTTGCTGGCCGCGTTGCAAATCGAGCGCTGCGTGCTCGTCGGCCACTCGCTCGGTGCGTTGATGGCGGCCGCTTACGCACACGGCGCGGGCCGCAGCCGCGTCGCGCGCCTCGTGCTGCTCAGCCCCGCCCGCGGCTACGGTGCGCCGGGCATCGAAGCCGAGCGCCATGCCACACGCACCAAGCGCCTCGACGACCTGCGCACGCTCGGCATCGCAGGCCTCGCCGCGCGCAGCCCCGAGCGCATGCTCACTGCAAACGCCGATGAAGCCGCACGCGACTGGGTGCGCTGGAACACGGCGCGGCTCAACCCGGCCGGCTACACCCAGGCCGTGCAGATGCTGTGCGCCGACGACATCGCCCGCTACGCGCCGCTCACGCTGCCGGCCGAAGTGCATGGCGGTGACGAAGACATCGTCACGCCGCCCGACGCGTGCCGCAGCGTGGCGGGCGTCTTCGGCGCGCCGTTCACATTGATCGCGCGCGCCGGCCACGCCTGCGCCATCGAACAACCCGAGGCAGTTGCCGCGCTCATCCTGAGTGCCGCGCGGGCCGCGCGCGATGCCATGCCCACCTGACCGCGACCATGACCCCCGACGACCATCTCACTAACGACGCCACCGACGCCACCGGCGACGCCGGCCACACCGCCGACACCGCCGACAAGTACATCGTTCCCGCCCTCGAGCGCGGCCTGAAGTTGCTGGGCGAGTTCAGCCGCGAGAACCGCAGCCTCTCGCCGCCCGAACTCGCGCGCCGCCTCGGCCTGCCGCGCACCACGGTGTTCCGGCTGCTCAACACGCTGGAGGCCGGTGGCTTCGTCGAACGCTCGGCCGGTGGGAACGAGTACCGCCTGGGCATGGCGGTGCTGCGCCTGGGCTTCGAGGTGCTCGCATCGCTCGAACTCACCGAGCTCGGCCAGCCGATCATCGAACGCCTGTGCGCCGAGGTGCACTACCCGTGCAACATCGTCGTGCGCGACGGCCGCTCGATCGTCTATGTCGCCAAGGTCACGCCGCCGACGCCGCTGACGAGCTCGGTGCGCGTGGGCACGCGGCTGCCGGCGCACGCCACCGTATTGGGCCGCGTGCTGCTCGAAGACCTGAGCCTGGCCGAGCTGCGGGCGCTGTACCCCGAAGGCCAGCTCGAAGCGCACACCGCCAACACGCCGAAGACGGTGCTCGACCTGTTCAACCTGGTCCAGAGCGACCGCCAGCGCACCGTGGTCGTCGGCGAGGGCTTCTACGAGGCGAGCATCTCCACCATCGCAGCGCCGGTGCGCGACCACAGCACGCGCATCGTCGCGGCACTCGGCGCCACGATTCCGTCGGCGCATGTCGATGAGCGGCAGCAGGGCGGGCTGATGCAGCGGGTGCGTGCTGCGGCGGACGAGTTGTCGCGGCATTTGAACTACGGCCCGCGCACTGCGAACAAGGTCGTTGCGCTGCGAGCGCGCTGACCTTGCGGACGAAACGAACGCGATGACGAACAGCCTTGATCTCACCGGCCGTGTGGCCGTCGTCACCGGCGGCTCGTCGGGCATCGGCCTCGCCACGGTCGAGCTGATGCTGCAGGCCGGCGCGGCGGTGGCGCTGTGCGGGCGCGATGAGGCGCGGCTGCGTGCGGCCGAAGCCGGCCTGCGCGAAAAGCACCCGGAGGCGAAGCTCTTCGCCCAGTCCTGCAACGTGCTCGATGGCGACGCCGTCGCGCGTTTCGCCGCCGCCAGCGAAGCCGCTCTCGGCCCCGCCGCGATGCTCGTCAACAACGCCGGCCAGGGCCGCCTATCGACCTTCGCCGACACCACCGACGCGGCCTGGACCGAAGAGCTGCACCTGAAGTTCTTCTCGGTCATTCACCCCACGCGCGCCTTCCTGCCGCAGCTCGAACGCGAGGCCGCGCGCCTCGGCGACGCCGCCATCGTCTGCGCCAACTCGCTGCTGGCCGCGCAGCCCGAGCCTTACATGGTGGCCACCTCGGCAGCGCGCGCCGGCGTGCGCAACCTGGTGCGCTCGCTGGCCACCGAGTTCGCGCCGAAGGGCGTGCGCGTCAACGCGATCCTGCTCGGCCTCGTCGAGTCGGGCCAGTGGCGCAGGCGCTTCGAGGCCCGCACCGACAAACAGCTCGACTGGGCTGCGTGGACCGCCCAGCTCGCTGCCGAGCGGCACATTCAACTCGGCCGCCTGGGCCGGCCGATCGAGGCGGCGCGCGCCATGTTGTTCCTCGCCTCGCCGCTGTCGTCATACACCACGGGCAGCCACATCGACGTTTCCGGAGGGCACTCACGCCATGCATGACCCATCTCTTGTCCAACCCGAGACTCAAGCGCAGGTCACGGTCGGCGCGGCCATCGCAGCGTTCCTCGAACAGTGCGGCGTGCGCGCCGCGTTCGGCGTGATCTCGATCCATAACATGCCGATCCTCGACGCGTTCGCCACAAGCGGCCGCATCCGCTTCGTGATGGCGCGCGGCGAGGCCGGTGGCACCAACATGGCGGATGCGTACGCCCGCACCACCGGCGGCCTGGGCGTGTGCCTCACCAGCACCGGCACGGCCGCAGGCAACGCCGCCGGGGCGCTGGTGGAAGCGCTCACCGCCGGCACGCCGCTGCTGCACCTCACGGGGCAGATCGAGACCGCGTACCTCGACCGGAACCTGTCGTACATCCACGAGGCGCCCGACCAGTTGACGATGCTCAAGGCGGTGTCGAAGGCCGCGTTCCGCGTGCGGAGCAGCGCCACCGCCATCAGCACGCTCAAGCAGGCGGTTCAAGTGGCACTCACTGCGCCGACCGGCCCGGTGAGCGTCGAGATCCCGATCGACATCCAGGCCGCGCTGATCGCGATGCCGGCCGATCTGACGCCACTGCCTGTCGCCGTGCCGGTGCCGCCCGCAGCCGCACTCGATGCACTCGCCGACCGACTGGCCAAGGCGCGCCGCCCGCTGCTGTGGCTGGGCGGCGGCGCACGCCATGCCGGTGCGGCGGTGGCGCGCTTGATGGCCCTGGGCATCGGCGTCGTCACCAGCACGCAGGGCCGCGGCATCGTGCCGGAGGACGATGCGCGATCGCTCGGCGCCTACAACCTGCACAAGCCGGTCGAGGCGTTCTATCAAACCTGCGATGCGATGCTGGTGGTCGGCTCGCGCCTGCGCGGCAACGAGACGCTGAAGTACGAACTGAAGCTGCCGAGGCCGCTGTTGCGCATCGATGCCGACGCATCGGCCGAAGGCCGCTGCTACGCCACCGAGCACTTCGTCTGCGGTGACGCCGCACTCGCGCTCGCCGGTCTCGCGGATCGGCTTGAGCGCGACATGAAGGGCCGCATGCACATCGACCCCGCATTCGCCACCGACCTGCGCGCCGCGCGCAGTGCCGCCCAGACGCTGCTGCTCGACGGCCTCGGCCCGTACACCGAACTCGTGGCTCAGCTGCAGCAGGCGGCCGGCCGCAACTTCAACTGGGTGCGCGATGTGACGGTCTCGAACAGCACCTGGGGCAACCGCCAGCTGCAGATCTTCGACGCGCGCGCCGGCGTGCACGCGCTCGGCGGTGGTATCGGCCAGGGTCTGGCGATGGGTATCGGCGCGGCGGTCGGCGCAGCCGTCAACACACCGGGGCGCAAGACCTTCGCGCTGTCGGGCGACGGCGGCTTCATCCTCAACCTGGGCGAGCTGGCCACGGCCGTGCAGGAGAAGGCCGACGTGGTCTACGTGCTGATGAACGACCAGCGCTACGGCGTGATCCAGAACATTCAAGACGCGCAGTACGGCGGCCGCCGCGTGTATGTGGAACTGCACACGCCCGACTACGCGCAGCTGTGCGCGTCGCTGGCGATGGGCCACGTGCGCGTGAGTGATTTGAAGGCACTGCCGGCGGCACTCGACAAGGCGCGTGCCGCCAGCGGCCCGTTCATCCTGGAGATCGACATGCGCGCCATCGGCAGCTTCAAGACCGCGTTCGCCGGCCCGCCGACCAAGGTGCCCGCGACGACGCCGGGCTGACGAACGGTTCGAGGAGAAGTCACCATGTTGTCCATCGCGGTCATCGGTTGCGGCGCCATCAGCGCCAGCGTGCTGGAGCTGCTGCACGGCGACGCACACGTGCGCGTGAGCACGCTCGTGGTCGGCGCGACGAAGGCGGCGCAAGCGCAGGCGCTGTGTCACCGGTTCGCACCGGGGGCGCGCGTGGTGCAGAGCCTCGACGAGCTCGATGGCGCCGATGGCGTTGGCGGCGTTGGCGGCGTTGGCGGCATCCTCCCCGACCTGCTCGTCGAGTGCGCCGGCCACAGCGCCATCGAGGAGCACGTGCTGCCGGCGCTGGCGCGCGGCATCCCGTGCGTGGTGGTCTCGACCGGCGCGCTCAGCGAGCCCGGCATGGCCCAGCGCGTGGAGAGCGCCGCCGTCGCCGGCGGCACGCAGGTGCAGCTGGTGTCGGGCGCCATCGGCGGCATCGACGCGCTGGCGGCAGCGCACATCGGCGGCATCGACACGGTCGTCTACACCGGCACCAAACCCGCGAAGGCCTGGAAGGGCACGCCGGCCGAAGCGGTGTGCGACCTCGATACGCTCACAGTGCCAACGCTCATCTTCGACGGCTGCGCGCAAGACGCCACGCGGCTCTACCCGAAGAACGCGAACGTGGCCGCCACGCTGGCCTTCGCCGGCATCGGCCTGCAACGCACGCGGGTGCAACTGTTCGCCGACCCGGCCGCGCGCGAGAACGTGCACCACGTGCTGGCGCGCGGCGCGTTCGGCGAGTTCGAGCTGACGATGCGCGGCAAGCCGCTGGCTGCGAACCCGAAGACATCGGCGCTGACGGTCTACAGCGTGGTGCGAGCGATCCGCAACCGTGTGTTGCCGTTGGCGATGTGACGGGTGAAGAGATGAAGTCATTCACCGCAGAGTCGCAGAGGGCGCAGAGTTGCGCAGAGAAGAGCAATACAAATCTTCTTTCCTCTGCGTTCCTCTGCGTCCTCGGCGACTCTGCGGTGAAGGCTGTTGTATTCGACTGCCCGGAGGCACTGTGAACGCACCGAACGATCTTCTGCCCATCCCCATCGCAGGCACTTGGCGCCTCGGTGGGGGCGACCGGTTTGACAGCCTCTACCCGGCCACGAACGAGGTCGTCGCAAGTCTCAACGGCGCGTCGCTGGCTGACGTCGACGAGGCCATCACGGCGGCTGACCATGCGTTTCGCACCAGTGGCTGGGCGCAGCGCAAGCCGCACGAGCGCGCGGCCGTGCTCCAGCGCATCAGCGCGCTGATCCGCGAGAACAGCGAAGCGCTCGCGCAGCGCCAGCGGCTCGACAACGGCAAGCCGATCAACGAGACACGCGCGCTCGTGGCAAGTGCTGCCGGCACGTTCCAGTTCTTTGCCAGCGCCTGCGAGACGCTGGAGGAAACGCTCACGCCGTCGCGCGGCGACTACCTGACGATGAGCGTGTTCGAGCCGATGGGCGTGGTGGCCGCCATCACGCCGTGGAACTCGCCGGTGGCGAGCGAAGCACAGAAGGTCGCGCCCGCACTCGCGGCTGGCAATGCCGTCGTCATCAAGCCCGCCGAGGTGACGCCGCTGATGGCGCTGGAACTCGCGAAGCTCTGCGAGCAGGCCGGCCTGCCGAAGGGCCTGCTGAGCGTGCTGCCGGGGCGCGGCTCGGTGATCGGCGACGCGATCACGAAGCACCCGCTCGTCAAGCGCGTGTCGTTCACCGGCGGTACCGTCACCGGCAAGCACATCGCCCACATCGCGGCCGACAAGATGATGCCGGTGTCGCTGGAGCTGGGCGGCAAGTCGGCCACCATGGTGCTGGACGACGCGGACCTCGACATCGCGGTGGCCGGCGTGCTGTACGGCATCTTCAGTTCGTCGGGCGAAGCCTGCATCGCCGGCTCGCGGCTGTTCATTGCGCGCACGCTGTACGACGAGTTCATGCAGCGCCTCACAGTCGCCGCGAAGGCCTTGCGCGTCGGTGACCCTTTGAGCGAGCGCACCCACATGGGCCCGCTCATCACGCGCGAGCACCGCGAATCGATCGAACGCTATGTCGACCTGGGCCTGAGCGAAGGCGGCACCTTGCGCACCGGCGGCACGCGGCCCAGCGGCGCGGCCTACGAGCGCGGCAACTACTACCTGCCGACCATCATCGAAGGCCTCACGAACCGCGCCCGCACCGCGCAGGAAGAGATCTTCGGCCCGGTGCTGGTGGCGATGCCTTTCGACACCGAAGACGACCTGCTCGCTCAGGCCAACGACAGCCTGTACGCGCTGGCCGCCGGCATCTGGACGCGCGACTACAAGCGCGCCTGGCGCATCGCCCGCGCGGTGCAGGCCGGCACGGTGTGGATCAACACCTACAAGCAGTTCTCCATCGCCACACCGTTCGGCGGCTGGCGCGCGAGCGGCCTGGGCCGCGAGAAGGGGCGCGAGGGGATACAGCAGTACATGGAGCAGAAGAGCCTGTACTGGGGCTTGAACGATTCGCCGATGGGGTGGGGGCGGTGATGTGCACGCAAAGGCAATGCAATTCATTCACCGCAGAGTCGCAGAGGACGCCGAGGAATGCAGAGGCAAGAAGAAGGCTTGTCTTGCTCTTCTCTGCGCAACTCCGCGTCCTCTGCGACTCTGCGGTGAATGACTTCTGCGGCGAATGAATTGACGAGCGAGAGACCATGAGCATCCAAGGCATCGACCAGATCACCTACGGCGTGGACGACCTGGCCACCTGCAAGCGCTTCTTCCTCGACTGGGGTTTGGCGCTCGCCGAAGAGGCCAACGACCAGCTCGTGTTCGAGACACTGAACGGCTGTCGCGTCGTCGTCGCGCACCTCGACAAGCCCGGCTTGCCGCCCGCGCTCGAAGCCGGCTCGACGCTGCGCGAGGTGGTGTGGGGCGTCGAGGGTCAGGCCGACCTCGACCGCATCGCACCGCACCTGACGACGGACGGCCACTGCGTCGATCCGAACGGGCTGACCATCCGCTTCCAGGTGACGAAGAAGCGCGAACTCGACATCGCCTCGGCCGGCTTCAACACCTGGCAGCACAAGGGTCGCATCAACGCGCCGAGCCCGGCCTACGAGCGGGCCCTGCCCATCGAAGTCGGCCACGTGGTGTTCTTCGTGAAGGACGTGGCGGCCTGCGAGCGCTTCTATGTCGAGCGCTTCGGCTTCGTCGCGTCCGACCACTACCCCGGGCGCGGTGCGTTCCTGCGCTGCGCGGCGGATGGCGGGCATCACGATCTGTTCCTGCTGCAGCGGCCGGCGGCCGATGCGGCGCTGAACCACGTGGCCTTCACGGTGCGCGATATTCACGAGGTGTTCGGCGGCGGCCTGCACGTCTCGCGCTGCGGGTGGGACACGCAGCTCGGCCCGGGCCGGCACCCGATCTCGTCGGCGTATTTCTGGTACTTCAAATGCCCCGCCGGCGCGCTGATCGAGTACTGCGCCGACGAAGACCAGCTCACGGCCGAGTGGCAGCCCCGCGAGTTCGAGCCCGGCCCCACGGTGTTCGCCGAGTGGGCCATCAACGGCGGGCTGGACGGCCACACGCGGCGGCAGAAGAATCCGCAAGGGCACGTCGAAGGGCCGAAGGGCCAGTTCATCACCGACCGGAAGACGACCTGAACGGAGGCTCCCATGCAACCACTCCCCACCGACCGCTACCTCGACCCGCACCAGGCGCGCCAACGCCCGCCCACGCCGTACGAAGACCTGCTCGGCGACGCCATCGAGCGCGCCTTCGGCTCGGGCGTGACCGAGCTGCCCGACCTGGTGGCGCGGCTCAACGCCACTGGCCCGTCGTGCGAGAACGGCGCGCCGTGGACCGAAGCCTCGTTCACTGCGCTGATGGCGCGGCTGGCTGATTGACGCAAACGCTGACGCATGAACTGACGCGAAGGAGCAAGCACCATGAACATCGTCCCCATCCAACCCGTTGCGGCGAACCCGGTCGATGCGGCGCTCGATGTCGGCCTGAAGAACCTCTGGTACCCGCTGTGCCCATCGGGCTTCGTCAAGGAGCGGCCGGTTTCGCTGCGGCGCCTGGGCAAGAAGATCGCGCTGTGGCGTGATGCCGCCGGCACGCTGCACGCCCTCGAAGACCACTGCCCGCACCGCGGCGCGCCGCTCTCGCAAGGCGTGGTGCTCGGCGACCGGCTCGCGTGCCCCTACCACGGCGTGGAGGTGCGCTGCGACGGCACCGTCACCAAGGTGCCGGGCAGCCCCGGCTGCAAGCTCGAAGGCTCGCGCGCGGCGCTGTCGTTCCACGTGCAGGAGGCGGCGGGCGCGATCTTTCTGTTCAACGCCGACGTGAACATCGACGCCGCACCGCCGCTGCAGCTGCCCGAGCAACTGGCGGGCGGAGAGTACTCGTCGTTCGTCTGCTACACCGAGTGGAAGGGCGACTACCGCTACGTGCTCGACAACGTGATGGACCCGATGCACGGCACCTTCCTGCACAAGCAGAGCCACTCGATGGCCGAGGGCGACAGCACTGCGCAGTTCCAGATCCGCGACACCGACACCGGCTTCGTGTTCGAGAAGGTCGGCCAGCGCGGCATCAACTTCGACTGGACCGAATGGGCCTCGACCGGCTGGCACTGGATGCGGCTGGAGATCCCGTACCCGAAGACCGGCGGCCCGGGCGGCAGCTTCGGCATCGTGGCGAGCTACACGCCCATCGGCCTCAATCAGAGTGGAGACAGCATGACGGCCGCCTTCCACTGGCGCTGCCGCAAGGTCGACGGCTGGCTGCGCGACACCTGGCGCTTTCTCTACCGCAACCGGCTCGAAGCGCGCCACTGGCAGGTGCTGGAGCAAGACCGCAGGATGCTCGAATTCATGGAGCCCGACGCGAACCAGCACGAACACCTGTACCAGCACGACATCGGCCTCACGCGCCTGCGCAGGCACCTGCGCAAGCTGGCGAAGGAGCAGGTCGAGGCGGATTGAGAGATTCAAATACTTCACCGCAGAGGGGCGGAGTTTGCGGAGCTCACGCAGAGGAATTCAAAAGAATGACTTGAACTCTGCGCACCTCCGCCAACTCCTTTCACTCTGCCGTGAATGAATTCAAACAACGCCCACACGCGCGCACCATGACCGACACCCTCACTGCCCTCGTCAAGACCATCAGGTACGAAGCCGACGACGTCATCAGCATCGAGCTGCTGCCCGCTGCGGGCGCGGTGTTTCCGCGCTTCGACGCCGGCTCGCACATCGACCTGCACCTGCCGAACGGCATGGTGCGCAACTACTCGCTACTGAACTCGGTGGGCGACGCCGGGCGCTATGTGGTGGGTGTGCTGCGCGACCGCGCCAGCCGTGGCGGCTCGCGCTGCGTGCACGAGCAGTTGCGCGTCGGCATGACGATCCCCATCGCCGCGCCGCGCAACAACTTCAAGCTGCACGAAGACGCCGGCCACAGCGTGCTGGTGGCCGGCGGCATCGGCATCACGCCGATCCTGTGCATGGTCAAACGGCTCGCGTCGCTGGGCCGCTCGATGGAGTTGCTGTACTTCGCCCGCTCGCGCCAGAGCGCGGCGTTCATCGACCAGATCGAGGCGCTCGGCGTGCAAGTCCACTGGCACTTCGACGCCGAACGCGGCGTGCCGCCCGACCTGCGCGCGCTGCTCGCGGAACGCCCCGTGCAAGCCGGCGACAACACGCACTACTACGCCTGCGGCCCGGCCGTGATGCTCGACGCGTTCGAGCGCGCCTGCGCCGAACTGGGCTACGCCAACGCGCACATCGAGCGCTTCGCGGCGGTCGCGGTCGAGGCGTCGACCGAGGCCCGCGCCAGCTACACCGCCGTGCTCGGCAAGTCGGGCCGCACGTTCACGATCACGCCCGCCAAGTCGCTGCTCGCCACGCTGATCGAAGGCGGTGTCGATGTCGACCACAGCTGCGAAGAAGGCGTTTGCGGCACCTGCGAAACCCGCGTGCTCGAAGGCACGCCGGACCACCGTGACTCGGTGCTCAGCAACGCCGAGCGCGCGTCGAACACCGTGATGATGGTGTGCGTGTCGGGGTGCAAGTCGGAGCGGTTGGTGCTCGACCTTTGAGGGCGAACAATCGGCCCGCCCGCGCGGGCTTTCGTCAAACGGTCATCAAGCCTTCTTCACCGGCCGCTTCCACCCCGCGAACGACACCTGCTTGCCCCGCGCCACCGTCAGTTGCCCGGCCGGTGCGTCCTTGCTGATGGTCGAGCCGCCGCCGATGGTGGCGCCCTCGCCCAGCGTGACGGGTGCCACGAGCACACAGTTGCTGCCCACGTGCACGTCGGCGCCGATCACGGTGCGGTGCTTGTTGGCGCCGTCGTAGTTGGCGGTGATGCTGCCGGCGCCGTAGTTCACGCGCTCGCCCACGGTCGCGTCGCCCAGGTAGGCCAGGTGGTTCGCCTTGGCGCCACGCGCCAGCGTCGAATTCTTCACCTCGACGAAGTTGCCGATGTGAACGTCCGGCCCCAGTTGCGCGCCGGGCCGCAGGCGCGCGAACGGGCCGACCAGCGCGCCTTCGCCGACGCTCACGCCGAGCGCTTCGCCATCGATGTGGGTGAACGGGTGGATGGTCGCGCGGGCTTCGATCACCGCGTTGCGGATCACGCAGTTCGCGCCGATGCGCACACCGTCACCGAGGGTCACGCGGCCTTCGAAGACGCAGTTCACGTCGATCTCCACATCGTGGCCGCAGATTAGCTCGCCGCGCAGGTCGAAGCGGGCCGGGTCGGCCAGGCGCACGCCCGCGTCCATCAGCGCATCGGCCTGGCGGCGCTGCAGGCGGCGCTCCAGGTCGGCCAGTTGCGCGGGGCTGTTCACGCCCAGCACCTCGGTGTCACTTTGCGGCTGCGCGGTGACGACGGGCAGGCCCTCGGCCACGGCCATGGCGACCACGTCGGTCAGGTAGTACTCGCGCTGGCTGTTGTCGTTGGTCAGCGCGGCGAGCCAGCGCTTCAGGTGCGCGGTGGGCGCCGCCATCACGCCGGTGTAAACCTCGTGGATGGCGCGCTCGGGAAGCGTGGCGTCCTTGTGCTCGCGGATGCCGTGCACCCTGCCGCCTTCGGTGGCGGACCGGCCGGCCGGGTCACCGCGCAGGATGCGGCCGTAGCCGGTCGGATCAGCCAGGTTGATCGTCAGCAGCGCCAGGCGCTCGCCGCCGCAGGCGTCGACCAGTGCGCGGGCGGTGTCGGCCTCGATCAACGGCACGTCACCGTTGAGGATGAGCGTGGTGCCGCTCTCGTGCAGCAATGGTGCGGCCTGCTGCAGGGCGTGGCCCGTGCCGAGCTGCGGCATCTGGCGCACGAACCGCAGGTTCGGCAGGGTGGCTGCGGCAGCGGCCTCGACATCATCGGCACCATGCCCCGTGACGGTGACGATGCCGTCTGCCCCCAGGCCCGACGCGGTTTGCAGAACATGCTGCAATAAGCTGCGCCCGGCCAGTTTGTGCAGTACCTTGGGCAGTGCCGACTTCATGCGGGTGCCCTTGCCCGCCGCCATGATGACGATATCGAGTGCCATGCTTGTTGCCCGTTCGCAGCCCTTGTTCAGAGCACTGATTATCGCGGCGCTATGCGCTGTGCTCGGCGCGTGCAGCGCCCTGCGCATTGGCTATTCGCAGGCACCCGATCTGGCGTATTGGTGGCTCGATGGCTATGTCGATTTCAACGGCGACCAGACGCCCCGCGTGCGCGACGCGCTGAAGCAATGGTTCGCGTGGCACCGCCGCACCCAGTTGCCCGACTACGCCGCGCAACTCGCACGCGCCCAGGCCGAGCTGCCCGCCGACACCACGCCTGCACGCGCCTGCGAGTGGCAAGGCGAGGTGATCAAACGCGCGCGCACCGCGTGGGAGCGCGCGCTGCCGGCTGCGGCCGAGCTGGTGCCCACGCTCACGCCGCAACAGATTCAACACCTGGAGCGGCGCTATGCAAAGGCCAACGCCGAGTTCCGCGACGACTTCCTGCAACCCGACCTGCGCAAGCGCGCCGAGCGCACCCTGAAGCGCACCGTCGAGCGCGCCGAGACCTTCTACGGCAAGCTCAGCGACGCCCAGCGCGCACGCATAGCCGACACGCTGCCGCGTTCGCCGTTCGACCCCGAAGCCTGGTTCGCCGAGCGCCAGATGCGCCAGCAATCGACCCTGGCAATGCTGCGCCAGTTCAACGGCGACGGCGCGGCGCGCGAGCCCTTGCTGGCAGCCTTGCACAGCCAGGCCGAGCAGATGGAGCGCTCACCGCGCGAGCCGTACCGGCGCTACGCCGAGCACCTGAACGAGTTCAACTGCAGCTTCGCGGCCAGCCTGCACAACAGCATGACGCCAGCGCAGCGCCGCCATGCGGTAGCCAAGCTGGCCGGGTGGGAAGGCGACTTGCGCGCGCTGGTGGCAGCTGGCGGTTGAGGGCTGCGCCGGTCGGCATCAGCCGATGCGGGTGAAGCTACTTCACCGACACCTGTACCACCACGTTGCGCGGGTTCGGCCCGGTGGCCGGGAAGCCCTGCATCGCGGCGCGGAACATCGCGGGCAGCAGCGCGTTGATGCCGCTGGATGAGCCGTTGTTGCTGGCGCGGGCTTCGTAGAGCAGCTCGCCGGTCTTGCGGTCGCGGATCAGGACGGCCACTTCGCGCTCGAAGGCGGTGACGCTGTCGATGCCGTAGCCGTAGCCGAAACCCAGCCCGGTGCCCCAGCCGCCGCGGCCCCAGCGGCTGTGGCCCCATCCCGCACCGAAACGCAGGCCGCCACGCCAGGGAAACGGATCGTTGTAGAACCACGGGTCGTTCAGCGACACATGCGCGGCCAGCTGCATGGTGACGTCGGCCTGGGCCCGGTCGGCAGCCGGCTTGAAGCCCGCCGCCTCGACCGCGCCACGCGCCGCGTCTTCGAGCTGCTGCTGGCGCTCGGGGTGGCCGGCCTGCGAGGGCAGGCGTTCGAACACGTACGTGGCCGGTGCGCGCTGCGCCGGCCACGCGCCGAACGTCGAGACCTCGTTGTTGAGCTGGTTGAACGACGCGCAGCCGGTGGCCAGCAAGGTGGCGGCTGCAGCGGCAACGAGGCCCGCGAGGCGGAAGGTTCTGGGCATGATCATCTCCTGGCGATTTGACCGGTGCGCCCGGTGCGACCGACGCCGAGCCCACCGCTCGACGTTAGTGCCTCGGGTGCAGCTTGATGGTTGCAGGGGGCGGCGGGGCGCAGGCCTCGTCGTCGTCATCGAAAGCGCGGTCGCCATCGGCTTGCGCCACGCCTGTGGCTCTGAGTGAGGTGAAGGGGTAGAGGTTCCGGTCCATCAGGTGCGAGGGCACGATGTGGCTCATGGCCTTGAACATGTTGTCGACGCGCCCCGGGTGCTCGCGCTCCCAGTCGTGCAGCATGCGCTTGGTCTGCACGCGCTGCAGGTTCTCCTGGCTGCCGCACAAGGTGCACGGGATGATCGGGAACGCCTTGTGCGCGGCCCAGCGCTCCAGGTCGCGCTCGTCCACGTAGGCGAGCGGCCGGATCACGACATTCCTGCCGTCGTCGCTCACCAGCTTGGCCGGCATGCCCTTCAACTTGGCGCCGAAGAACATGTTCATGAACAGGGTTTGCAACATGTCGTCACGGTGGTGACCGAGTGCGATCTTGGTGGCGCCCAACTCGCCCGCCACGCGGTAGAGAATGCCGCGCCGCAGGCGTGAGCACAGGCTGCACATGGTCTTGCCTTCTTCGATCACGCGCTTGACGATCGAGTAGGTGTCCTGGTTCTCGATGTGGAATTCGACGCCGGTTCTGGCCAGGTACTCGGGCAGCACATGGGCGGGGAATCCGGGCTGCTTCTGGTCGAGGTTGACCGCCACGATGTCGAAGTGGATCGGCGCGCGCGCCCGCAGGCTGATCAGCAGGTCGAGCAGGGCATAGCTGTCTTTGCCGCCCGAGACGCACACCATGACCTTGTCGCCCTCTTCGATCATGTTGAAGTCGACGATGGCCTGGCCCACTTGCCGGTGCAGGCGCTTGGAGAGCTTCGCCAGTTCGACCGACAACCTGGCCTTCACCGGCTCGATCACCGGCTGTTCGAGAACGGCACTCACACGGTCTCCTTCATGCCGAACACCTCGCAGCCCACCGAGGCGCAATCGGGGTACACGTCGGGCTTGTCGGTGGACACGCGCGCCGCCCTCACCTTGGGGTGGGCGAGCATCAGCGCCAGCACGTCGTCGCAGAGCGTTTCCTGCAGGTGGATGTGGCCGCGCGCCACGCGCTCCTTGATGCTGCGGCGGATGAAGTCGTAGTCGACCACCTCGGCCAGGTCGTCGGCCTTCGGCGTGGACTGCGCGAGCGGGATGTAGAGGTCGACGTTGATCACCACACGCTGTTCGCCGGTCTTCTCGAACGCGTGCACGCCGATGTTCATCGACAGGTCGTAGTCGCGCAGGAACAGGCGCCGGCAATCCATCAGGCTGGGGTGGCTGAGCAGGCTTTGCATGGTGTGGGGCGAATCGGGTTCAGTTCTGTTGGGCAAGGTAGAGCACGTCGCGCGGCTGGCCGGTCAGGTGCTGGCCGCCGTCGACCAGCAGCGTGGTGCCGGTGATGGCCGGTGACTCGATCAGGAAGCGCACGCTGCGCGCAATGTCTTCTGGCGTGGACGAGCGTTGCAGCGGCGTCAACTTGTGCGCGGCCTCGAATTGCGCCTCGCTCATCGGCCCCGACACGAGCGTGACGCCGGGTGCCACGCCGCACACCCGCACCTGCGGCGCGAGCGCCTGCGCCAGCATCACCGTGGCCGCCTGCAACGCCGCCTTCGACAGCGTGTACGAGAAGTAGTCGGGGTTCGGGTTCCAGAGCTTCTGGTCGAGCAGGTTGACGACGCAGCCGACCTCGGCGCAACCCTTGAGATGGTCATGCAGCGCCTGCGCCAGCAGGATGGCGGGTGCGGTGTTGGCGCGAAAGTGCCGTTCCATTGCGGCCATGCCGAAGCTGGCCGGGTTGTCGTATTCGAAGGTCGAGGCGTTGTTCACCACTGCGTCGAGCCGCTTGAAGTGGGCAGCGACAGCCGGCACCAGCGCGCGGCATGAGGGCTCGTCCGCCAGGTCAGCCTGGAAGGCATGGGCCTGGGCGCCGAGGGCGCGCAACTCGGCCACGGTGGCCAGTGCATCGGCCTCGTTGCTTCGGTAGTGCAGCGCCACATCGAAGCCGTGCGCGGCCAGGTCGAGCGCGATGCTTCTGCCCACGCGTTTGGCAGCACCGGTGACGAGCACGACAGGGCGGGAGGACATGGTTTCTACAATGCTTTCGATGCAATCCACAGAAGCCGCGAGTGTATCGGCGCCCCCTTTGCCCCATTCTTTACCCCTCTTGCGACTCATCAAAGCCGCCATCGCCCGGAGCGGCGGCTGGCTGCCGTTCGACCGCTTCATGGCAACCGCGCTGTACGCCCCGGGCCTGGGCTACTACGCGCGCGGCAGCCGGCAGTTCGGCAGCCTGCCCAGTTCGGGCAGCGACTTCGTTACCGCGCCCGAGTTGTCGCCCCTGTTCGGCCAGGCGCTGGCGCGGCAGGTGGCGCAGGCGCTGGCGGCAAGCGCCACGCACGAGGTGTGGGAGTTCGGCGCCGGCTCGGGGGCACTGGCAGAACAGTTGCTCGATGCGCTCGACACGCTGGGCCACCCTGTCGAGCGCTACACCATCGTCGACCTCTCCGGCACCCTTCGCGAACGCCAGCGCGAGCGCCTGCAGCGCTTCGGCGCCCAAGTGCAATGGGCCGATTCGCTGCCCGACACGATGCAGGGCGTGATCGTCGGCAACGAGGTGCTCGACGCGATGCCGGTGCAGTTGCTGCAGTTCGACGGCGCGCAGTGGTTCGAGCGCGGCGTGGCGGTTGCCGGCGACGCCTCGGCCGCCCCTGGCCGGGCATTCCAATGGGCCGACCGCGCCACCGACCTGCGCCCGCCGCACGACGGCCCGTTTGCGCCCGGTAGCACCGTCGAGATCCACCCGCAGGCCGAAGCCTTCATCGCTACGCTGGCCGACCGCCTGACGCGCGGCGCCGCGTTCTTCGTCGACTACGGTTTCCCTGCGGCCGAGTACTACCACCCGCAGCGCACCGGCGGCACGCTGATGTGCCACCGCGCGCACCGGGCCGATGCCGACCCGCTGGCCGACGTGGGCGAGAAAGACATCACCGCCCACATCAACTTCACCGGCATGGCCCTGGCGGCGCAGAACGCCGGCCTCATTGTGTTGGGCTACACGACGCAAGCGCACTTTCTCATCAACTGCGGCGTGATGGGGTTGCTCGAAGGTGCCGACCTGAAGACCACCGCCAACACCCAGAAGCTGCTGACCGAGCACGAGATGGGCGAGTTGTTCAAGGTGATCGGCCTGGCGAAGCAATGCGACGCCGCGTTCATGCAAGCCCCGCTCGGGTTCGTGCACGGCGACCGGACGCACACGCTGTGATCCGATGGCCGGCATCGGGAGCGCCATCGTGATCCGATGGCCGGCGTGGGCAGAGCCATCGTGATCCGATGGCTCGTGATCGTGTTTCTGGCCCTGCTGGTCTTCAGCGGCCTGCGCCCGTGGCTCGAGAAGATCGGCCTGGGCAAGCTGCCCGGCGACTTCCGCTTCCGCATCTTCGGCCGCGAGTTCTTCATCCCGCTCACGAGCAGCATCGCCATCGCGTTCGTCGGCATGCTGATCGGCAAGCTGCTCTGACGCGGCGGGCGCCGCCGGCAGAAGTCGGCAGCCGCCGCTACGATGCGTAAAACCGCCGTGACACCACCGCGCGGCACCACCGCGTGACACCACCGAGACACCCCATGAACATGATGAGCGACCCCGCGCGCTTCGGCAGCGGCCGTGCCGTGCAACGCGTTGAAGATGCCGCCCTGCTGACCGGCAAAGGCCAGTTCACCGATAACGTGCCGCTCGCCGGGCAAACCTACATCGCCTTCCTGCGCTCGCCCTACGCGCATGCGCGCATCGGCGCGATCGACACCTCAGCCGCCCTGGGCATGCCCGGCGTTCTGGCGGTGTACACGGGCGCATCGCTGCAAGCCGCGGGCGTGAAGCCGATGGGCGGGCCGGCCGGCTTCATGCGGCCGGGAGGCACGCCCGCTGTGTCGTCACCGCGCTGTGCGCTGGCGGTGGGCACCGTGCGCTTCGTCGGCGAGGCGGTGGTGGCCGTGGTGGCCGAATCGCGTACCGCCGCACGCGACGCGGCCGAGGCGGTGCTGGTCGATTTCGAAGACCTGCCGGCGGTGGTCGATGCCGCCCAGGCCATCGAGCCCGGCGCACCGGTTCTCTGCGCCGATGCGCCCGACAACATCGCCGCCGAGATGCGCCACGGCAACGCCGAGGCCACGGCCGCCGCCTTCACCGGCGCCGCGCACACCGTGTCGCTCGACATCGTCAACCAGCGCCTCGCGCCGTCGCCGATGGAGCCGCGCAGCGCGGTCGCGTACTTCGACGCCGTTGGTGGCGCTGCCCCGCGCCTCACCGTGCGCATCAGCAGCCAGATGCCCACCGGCGTGCGCAGCGCCCTGTGCGCGTCGATCCCCGGCCTGACGCGGGAGAACCTTCGGGTTGTGGTGGGCGACGTGGGCGGCGGCTTCGGCATGAAGACCGGCATCCACCCCGAAGACATCGTCGTGGCCTTCGCCGCGAACGAGCTGAAGCGCCCGGTGCGCTGGATGGCCGACCGGGGCGAAGACTTCATCTCCGCCGTGCATGGGCGCGACGTACTCAGCCGCGCCGAACTGGCGCTCGACGCGAACGGCCGGGTGCTGGCCTTGCGCGTGCGTTCGCTCGCCAACGTGGGCGCCTACGCCACCGGCACCGGCATCGCCATCCAGGTGCTGATCGGGCCATGGGTGTCGACCAGCATCTACGACATCGCGACCATCGACCTGCGCTTCAGCGCCGTGATGACGAACACCGCCACCACCGGCGCCTACCGTGGCGCGGGCCGGCCCGAAGCCATCTACATCATCGAGCGATTGATGGACGCGGCGGCGCGCAAGCTCGGCCTCGACCCGGCCGAACTGCGCCGCCGCAACATGGTGAGCGCGGCGCAAATGCCCTACAAGAACGCGATGGGCCAGACCTACGACAGCGGCGCGTTCGAGCAGATCCTCGACCAGGGGCTGGCGTTGGCCGACTGGAACGGCTTCGACGCGCGACGCAAAGCCACCGAAGCGCGCGGCCTGCTGCGCGGGCGCGGCATCGCGACCTTCCTGGAATGGACCAGCGGCAACGTGTTCGAAGAGCGCGTGACGATCACCGTGGCCGCCGACGGCTTCATCGAGATCGGCTCCGGCACGCAGGCCATGGGCCAGGGCATCGCGACGAGCTATGTGCAACTGGCCGTCGACACCTTCGGCATCGACCCCGCGCGCATTCGCGTGCTGCAAGGCGACACCGACCGCATCAACGGTTTCGGCAGCGCCGGCTCGCGCTCGCTGTTCGCCGGCGGCTCGGCCATCAAGGTCGCGGCCGACAAGACCATCGACCTCGCTAAACAGCTTGCCGGCGAAGCGCTCGAGGTGGCACCGGCCGACATTGCCTACGACGCGGGCCGGTTCCAGGTGGTCGGCACCGACGTGGGCATCGGCCTGTTCGAGTTGGCCGCCAAGCAGGCCGACCAGCGCATCTTCATCGACGCCACCAGCGCGGTGGGCGGCCCGACCTGGCCGAACGGCTGCCATGTGTGCGAGGTCGAAGTCGACCCCGACACCGGCCATGTGGCGGTGGTGGCGTATGCATCGGTCAACGACATCGGCCGCGTGGTGAGCCCGACCATCGCATCGGGGCAGATCGAAGGCGGCGTGGTGCAGGGGCTGGGCCAGGCGATGTGCGAAGCGGTGGTCTACGACCGCGACAGCGGGCAGATCCTGACCGCAAGCTTCCAGGACTACGCGATGCCGCGCGCCGACATCGCCAGCAGCTTCTTCAAGACCGCATTCGACACCCGCGTGCCGTGCCTGACGAACATCCTCGGCGTGAAGGGCGTGGGCGAACTCGGCACCATCGGCGCGACGCCGGCGCTCGTGAACGCGGTGATCGACGCGCTCGATCACACCGGTCAGGGCAGCGCGGCCGAGCGCCTGCAGATGCCGCTCACGGGGCAGCAAGTGTGGCGGGCGCTGCAGGGCGAGTACGACGCTTCGCCGCTTGCGTGAAGGGGTCGAGATGAAGTCATTCACTGCCGCGCTCGCGCTGATTGGCATCACGGCGCACGCCGCATCGGTGGCGCCGGTGGCGGCCGAGAACGGCATGGTCGTCACGGCCCAGCGCCTCGCCACGCGCGTGGGCGTCGATGTGCTGAAAGACGGCGGCAACGCCATCGACGCGGCGGTGGCGGTGGGCTATGCGCTGGCGGTGGTCTACCCGGCCGCAGGCAACCTCGGCGGTGGTGGGTTCATGACGATTCAGTTCGCGGACGGCCGCAAGACCTTTCTCGACTTCCGCGAGAAGGCACCGCTCGCTGCCACCGCGAACATGTACCTCGACGCGGCGGGCAACGTCGCGCCGGGCTTGAGCACCTCGGGCCACCTGGCCGTGGCCGTGCCCGGCACCGTGTCGGGCCTGGAGATGGCGCTGGCCAGGTACGGCACGATGAAGCGCGCCGCGCTCATGGCACCCGCCATCAAGTACGCGCAAGACGGCTTCATGCTGGAGCAAGGCGACGCCGATTTGTTCGCCACCGCCACCGCCGATTTCAAGAAGGACGCAGCCACGGCGGCGATCTTCCTGAACAACGGCGAGGCCATCGCGGCGGGCCAGAAGCTGGTGCAGAAAGACCTGGCCACCACGCTCAAGCTCATCAGCGACAAGGGTGAGGCCGGGTTCTACAAGGGCCCGGTCGGTGCGGCCATCGTCGCCAGCTCGCTGGCCGGCAAAGGCATCATCACCCAGGCCGACCTCGACCAGTACACGACGCGCGAACTGAAGCCGGTGGAGTGCAACTACCGCGGCTACGGCATCGTCTCGGCGCCGCCGCCGAGTTCGGGCGGCGTGGTGATCTGCGAGATCCTGAACATCCTGGAAGGCTACCCGCTGAAAGAACTCGGCTTCCGTTCAGCGCAGGCCGTGCACTACCAGATCGAGGCCATGCGCCACGCCTACGTCGACCGCAACAGCTACCTCGGCGACCCCGACTTCGTGAAGAACCCGCTCGACCGGCTCCTCGACAAGGCCTACGCCGCGAAGCTGCGTGACGTGATCGACCCGGCGAAGGCCGGCGTCTCGAAAGACATCAAACCCGGCGTGGCGCCGCACGAAGGCAGCAACACCACGCACTACTCGATCATCGACAAGCAGGGCAACGCGGTGTCGGTGACCTACACGCTCAACGACTGGTTCGGCGCGCGCGTGACCGCAGCGAAGACCGGCGTGTTGTTGAACGACGAGATGGACGACTTCACCTCGAAAATCGGCGTGCCCAACTTGTACGGCCTCGTGCAGGGCGAAGCCAACGCCATTGCGCCCGGCAAGCGGCCGCTCAGTTCGATGAGCCCGACCATCGTGACAAAGGACGGCCAGCCGGTGATGGTGGTCGGCACGCCCGGCGGCAGCCGCATCATCACCGCCGTGCTGCACACCATCATCAACGTGATCGACTACGGCATGAACGTGCAAGAGGCGGTCGACGCACCCAAATTCCACCAGCAGTGGTTGCCGGAAACCACGAATGTCGACAACTTCGCCCTGAGCCCAGACACCCGGAAACTATTGGAAGGCTGGGGCCAGAAGTTCTCGGGCCCGCAGCCGGTGAACCACCTCGCCGCCATCCTCGTCGGCGCGCCCACGCTCGGCGGCAAGCCGGTGGGCAAGAACCGCTACTACGGTGCCAATGACCCGCGCCGCAACACCGGGCTGGCGCTCGGGTATTGAGCGGGCAACCGCAGTTTCGGGGAGCCAACGTGTTGAACCCATCCACACTCAAGCGCATCGGCGCCGGGTTGTTGCTCGCCGCGTCGTGCATGGCACCGGCATGGGCGGCCGACGAGGCCGCGCTCGTGCCCTTCGCATCGGAAGAAGGCCTGACGCGCCTGGCCCGCGCGGGCGCAAAGGTCGACTTCCCGGCGCTGGCGAACCAGTTCGAGCCACAGTCGAACGCCGCGTTCTGCGGCCCGACCACCGCCGCCATCGTGCTGAACACCGTGCGCGGCCGAGCCAAGGACCTGCCGCGCGACCGCAGCCGCCTGCGCCCCGAAGACCTGCAGAACCTGCCGCCCGGCGCCGACCCGTCGCTGCCGCGTTTCACGCAAGACAACGTCATCACCGCCGGCCTGAAGACCCGCGCCCAAGTGCTCGGCGAAGCCGTGGCCGTGCGCGACGGCAAGCCGGTGCGCGACTTCGGCTACCAACTGCGCCAACTCGACCAGATGCTGCGCGCCAACGGCCTGACGACGCGCATGGTGGTGGTCGACGACGCCCTGCCCGACGCCGACATTCGCACCGCGCTGGCCGAGAACCTGAAGCGTGCCGGCGACTACGCCGTCGTCAACTACCGGCGCGAGCAGGTGGGCCAGAGCGGCGGCGGGCACATCTCGCCGCTGGGCGCGTACGACGCCGAATCCGACTCGTTCCTCGTGCTCGACGTGAACCCCACAAGCGCGGGCTGGGTGTGGATGCCCACCGCCACGCTCGCCAAGGGCATGCGCACGTTCGACACGGTCGAGAACCGGGGCTATGTGGAGGTCCGAGCGCCATGAGTGCACTTTTGGGCACGCGTCGTCTTGGAAACTAGTTCGCACAGCCGCGTTAGGTACATGGCCGAAGCCAATATTGCTCCACTGGCATCCAGATATTTTTAGGCGCAGAGACCCGAGCGGACCGCCTCTTGAATAACTGGAATCTCGCTGAAATACTTGGCAATGTGCTGAGGTTTTCGCATCCGCGTCACCCCCCACGATTCGATGGCAGAAAAGTCAGGATCAACAACTAGTAGTTCTGCGTTCGATTCTAGAAGGGGTCTCCAAATGTGCTCGTCTGCCGGTTCGTGCCGAACGCCAATCAAAATGACGGTATTTGCTGCCGCGATTTTTTGCGCCCAAAAGGCTTGCAGGTCCTCGAATGCAATTGCGTGTGTAAGGAAAGGCTTTTGACCAACATATTGTGCGAGAACGGGTGAAAACTGTTCGTTCTCATAAGCGGAGCACCAGTTACGAATTTCATTGAATGAACGCGCGAGGTACAGTTGACCGATGTTTCCACCAAAGGCTGGAACAGCATAGGGAGCGCCGCTTACCTCGTTGTTGTGGATTCGGTTTTTGATCTTTACGAGAAAGTTTGAGGCGCCGTGCAGCTTGAGCAAAGTCACGAATTGACGACTAGGTGAGTCCTTCGGGCTTCCTTCAATGTGTAGTCCAAATCTTGCAAAGGCTTGATCTAGCAACATGTCGTAGTTAATAGTTGAATATTGCAACTCCCGGGATCGCATATGCGGCGGCGCTAGCAAATTCAGGTAGAGGTTGTTCCGCCGAATCCTGTAACTGGCCAGGTGCAGGGCGATCTGCCGTTGGAACGCGCAGTGAAAGCTGAGCGAAAGTCTTTCTAACAGCTTCATTCCAGATTCGAAATGATCCGTCAGGGTCGCGTGAAGTTCCGCTGGAATCTGCATGGCAACCCCTCCCTCCGCCTGCATTCGAGCAAAGAGCCCATTCGGACCACGCCCGAGAGGAGGAGCCATCGCAACCTTGCCGCGATAGAGAGTGGGCCCGCTAAAAGCACTCGCACCGGCGCCGAACAAGAGGACCACCTTGGCCGCTGGGCCCTGCCAGTTGGAAGTTGATCCGCTGCGGCCAGTTGCAGCGTTCGCCGCACGGTCGATGGAGGGGTCAAGCCGCACTCGAGATCCGGCGCTTCGTCTTGCTGTGAGTGGAGACCCACTGTTTGAGGGCATCGTCCATGCGGCTCTGCCACCCGGCGCCGCTCGCCTTGAAGAACTCCAGCACTTCCGGGCTGTAACGCACACTGACGAGTTGCTTCGTCGGCGCGACTTGAGGGCCGCGTTGACCCGGCTTGCGTTTCGCTGCCAGAGCCTGACGGACGGCTTCATAGCCGCCGCCATTGACCATGACCCCGGCACCCCACTTCGCCTCTTCTCGAGCGGTCAAAGGCCTCTCCTTGCCGGGTGCCTGTGCAATGGCTGCCTCGATTTCGGCGGGGCTAGTTGGAAACTTCTTGGAAGAACCTGTTGGCTTCATATTTCTCTGCCTCTCGAAGGCTGATGACGTGGAAGTCGTCTTCTCGCTCGGTGTACGTCATGTGCATCACCAGACCATGGAGCCACCCGACCGCGCAAAGGCGTAGCTCGCCGTAGGCAAGGCGCTTGTCTTCATAGACCCATACAGGTCCATCAAAGATGCGCTCGCAACCTGGAAAGTCCTGGCGATGCTTGCGAATGTTCTCTCGTCGCTTCGATTCATCCCAGGTCGGCATGGGCGCATTGTAGCTACGGAAAGCAACTTCGACACGAGCGGCACGGGTCGTTGCGGTCGCGAAGTCCCCGCCAACGCGTCGGCGCGCGCCTTTGATGCACCGTTGGGAGTGCGCGTGCGAGAAGAACCCGCCTGTTGACTTCGCGGCGGGCGGCATCCGGCGGGGGCGATTTGTGTGGCGATGAGGAGCGGAGGTTCGAGGTCGGCATGCGCAGCGTGCTTCGTAAACTGACTCGCTGCGACTGTTTGAACGCAGTGACGCAAGAGCGTAGCGAGTTCGCAGCGCGACCTCGGGCCGAGCACCGGAGTGCAGTCGGCGCGCAGCGACGACCGCCACAGCATGAGCCCCCGACGGGTGCCGCCTGCCGCGACGTCAGCACGACCACGGTGATCGGCAGCTTGAGTTGCGCTGCACTCCACAGCGCCTGGATCGAGTACATGGCCGAGCCGTCGCCGAGCAGCGCGATGACGCGGGTGCCGGGCTTCGGCAGCGCCACGCCCACAGCGGCCGGCAGGCTGTGGCCGAGGCCGCCGCTGCACATCGTGTAGAAAGTTTCGCTGTGCAGCATCGGCAGGTGGTGCTGCATCGCAGAGCGCGAACTCGGCGCTTCTTCGACGACGATGCTGTGCGCATCACGCGCGTCGGCCAGCGTCTGCAATGCGAACGCGACCGACATGCGCTCACCCGCCGCCGGCGCCTTGGCCCGCGCTACGGGCTCGCGCGGCGATGGCGGCTCACGCTTGGCAGGAGCTGCGCGCGCCAGCAAATCGAGCAGCCCGAGGCGGATGCTGCCGATGGCCGCCGTGCCCACCGGCGCCCATGCGGCAATCGCCGGGTCGTCGATCAGCTGGACCAGTTCTGCGCCCGCCGGCACGTGCGGCCCGTGGCCTTCGACGTGGTACGTGAACGCCGGTGCGCCGAGCGCGAAGATCACGTCGTAGCCGGCCAGCTTGTCGTTGATGCGCTCGCGCATCGCGGGCAGGAAGCCGGCGAACAGGCGGTGGTCTTCCGGGAAGCCGCAGCGGCCCGACATGGGGGCGGCGAACACGCGGGCGTTGTGGCGCTCGGCCAGTTGCACCGCTTCGGCCCAGGCGCCGTCGCGGTTGACGGCGGCGCCGATCACGATGGCCGGGCGCTGCGCTTTGTCGAGTGCCGCCCCGAGTTGTTCGATCAGCTCGGGCTCGGGCCGCAGGCGTGTACTCAGGCGGCGCGGCAGCACCGGCTCGGTCAGCACCGTCCAGTCGTCGGCCGGGATCGACACCAGCACCGGGCCGCACGGCGGCGTCATGGCCACGGAGTAGGCGCGGGCGATGGCGAGCGACACGTCTTCGGCGCGCGCCGGCTCGATGCTCCACTTCACGTATGGCTTGGGCAGCTCGGTCGAGCCGGGGTTGCCGAACACCGAGGTCATGCCGAAGGCGCGCGGCAGGTCGAGCACCGCTTCACGCACGCAGATGCGGGTGGGCGCGGCTGAAGGCGATGCGGCGGATGCAGGCACGGTTTCTTCTCGGGACCGACGGGTCACGCGCCGGCGTGGCGGTAAGTGCCGTCGCCGTGCGGCGCGGCCTTGAACTCGGCGAGTTGCTCGGCCTGCGCTGCGAACGCAGCCACTGCGGGGAAGGCCGCAGCCAACGCCAGTTCGGCCTGGGCGTGGCGCGCGAACTCCCACACCACGGCCGTGGTGACGCCGGCTTGCGTCATCGTTGCGCTGGTGGCCGCGAGCGGGTGCGCCGCCAGTTCAGCGTCGAGTGCACCGAGTGCAGCCAACATCTGGCCGGTCACGCGCTCGACCCACGGCGCGTGCAACTTCTCGGCCGGGCGAATGTTGTGTTCGTAGATGATCTGCACGCTCTTCTCGCACGCGGCGAGCGCCAGGCCGATGAGCCGCAGCTCGCGCTGCAGGCCCGGCAAGTCGGCCGGCATCAGGCTGCGCGGGCGCGCCAGGGCCTCGGCGTATTCGAGGATCAGCGTCGAGTCCATCAGCACGGTGCCGTCGTCGCAAACGAAGGTCGGCGCCTTGACGACCGGGTTGATGCTTTGGAACTGCGCGAAGCCGCGAAACACCGAGATCGATTCGTGCTCGAAGCGCAGGCCGAGCAGTTGCATCGAGACCGCAACGCGGCGCACGTAGGGGGAGTCGAGCATGCCGATGAGTTTCATGGCGGGAGTCCGTAGTTGGGTGCGAAATCGAGCCTACCGCAACTCGCAACGCAAAGGCATGCGGCATGCGGCATGCGGCATGCGGCATGCTGCACGCTGCACGCTGCACGCTGCACGCTGCACGCTGCACGCTGTTCGTGAAGGAGTGCGGCGCGCTTCGTTCCACTGCCCCGATAGACCGCGCCCCTGTGGCCGACACGGATCACTTCGACCACGATCAACGCATCGTGAATCTCGTACACGATTCGGTAGACGCCTTGACGCACTGGCAGCCGAGCCGAGTGCGTACCTGCACCGCTACGGAGCGAACTCGATAGACACCTCGCGCGTGTCGGCGCCGCCTGCCGCATCGACCGCGCTGAGCGTGTAGCGGCCGGCCGATGGGGGCGACCACGGCAGGTCTTTGCCGGCTGGCGCGCTGCCTACGTAGGCCGTGTCGGCGAACCAGTACACGGTGCCGGCGCGGTTCGCGTTGGCGCGCAGGTTGAGCGCCCGGCTCTCCTTCAAGCGCAGCACGTAGTTCGCGCCGCGCAGGGGTGACACGATCTGCGGGCCGTCGCCATCCAGCGCCGCCGCAGCAGCAACACCACCCCCTGCGCCACCGCAGCGCGCCGCAGCCGGTGGCACGCGGCGCGGCATGCCGGCTTGCGCGAACACCTGCAGCATGTCGCTGCCCCAGTGCTCGAACACCTCGCGGTGCGCGTGCTCGCGCGCGCCGCACACGGCGCGGCCGGTCGCGTCGTCGACCCACACGGCGCGGTGCAGCGTGCTCACTTTGATCGGTGATTTGCCGGGGATGAACCAGGTGGTCGCGAGGTCCTTGCACTCGTCATTCGGCAGGTCGCCGCTGGCGGCACACACCTGCACGCGCGCCAGGTGGGCCGGTGCGGCGCGGGCCGGCTCGCCCGGGTCGAGCATCTGGGCGCGCAGGCTGTCGACGATGTTGAAGAACAGCGGTGCGGCCGCCTGCACGCCGACGAGCGCGGGGTTCGAGCTTCCGTCGAAGTTGCCGACCCACACCACGAGCACGCTGCTGCCGAACACCCCCGCCGTCCACGCATCGCGAAAGCCCCACGACGTGCCCGTTTTCCACGCCACGCGCGGGAACGCGGGCGCTCCGGTGTCGGGGCGCGGGTTGGCATGCAGCATGTCGAGCGTGATGAACGCGGCCTCGGGGCTGAGCAGGCGGCGCGGGGGTGGGCGCGCGGGTTCGGGCGCTGTAGGCGATGTCGTCTGCGCTGAGTTGCTGCCCGCCGTGAACGCGAGCGGCCGCAGCTCGCCGGCGTTGCCGAGCATCGCGTACATCGTGGCCAGCTCCTCCATCGTCACCTCGCCACCGCCGAGCGTGAGGGCCAGGCCGTAGTGCTGCTCGCTCTTCATCTGCACCACGCCGGCGCTCTGCAGGAACTCGTAAAGGCTCGGGTTCGACAAGCGTGAAGCCACCTGCACCGCTGGCACGTTGCGGCTGCGCACAAGCGCATCGCGCGCGGTGATCGGGCCTTCGAAGCGGCCGTCGAAGTTCTCTGGGCTGTAGGTACCGAACGCGGTGGGCGCGTCTTTGAGCACGCTGCGCGGGTGCAGCACGCCCTGGTCGATGGCCAGGGCGTAGATGAAGGGCTTGAGCGTGGAGCCGGGCGAGCGCTTCGCGGTGGTCGCGTTCACCTGGCCGTCGATGGCTGCGTCGGCCCAATTCGCCGAGCCGACCCAGGCACGCACGCGCATCGTGTTCGTGTCGACCAGCAACGCGGCAGCGTTGTGCAGCCCCACGCCCTTGCGGGTGCTGACGAACTGGCGGATCGCGCGCTCTACCGCCGCCTGCGTGGGGGCGTGCAGCGACAGGGTGGTCTCGCTCGTGTCGCGCGCCGCCGGCACGCGTGCCATCACGCTTTGCACCGCATGCGGCGCGCCGAACGGCAGCTGCCGCGTGCTGCGCAGTTGCAGTGGCAGCGCGAGCGCGGCGGTGGTGGACGGTGTGGCGTCGCGTGGGTGGCGCTCGGCCCAGGTAACCCACAGGCGTGCGCGCGCGGCGCCCAGGGCCTTCGGCCACGCGGCCTGGGCCGACGCTGCAAGCACGGTGGGGTCGCACGCGCCATCGCAGGCTGCGGCCGCGCGCACCTGGGTGCCGCGCCGGTTCGGGTTCTGTGGGATCACCGCGAGCGCCAATGCTTCGGGCAGCAGCAAGGCGTCGGCGCGCTTGCCGAAGTACACGAGGCTCGCCGCCTGCACGCCTTCGATGTTGCTGCCGTAAGGCGCGAGGTTGAGATACGCCTCGATGATGTCGTGCTTGCTGTAGCGCGCCTCCAGCCACAGCGCGGCGGCTGCCTGTTTGAGCTTGCCGGGCACCGTGCGGCTGTCGATGCGGTACAGGCGCCGCGCGAGCTGCATCGTCAGCGTGGAGCCGCCGCGCCGCGCGTCACCGCGCCACGTGCTCGACGCGCCGCGCACGAGGCTCGCGGGGTTCACGCCGGGGTGCCAGGTGAACCACCTGTCCTCGTAGAGTTTGACCGCTTCGACGAGCCGCGGGTCGATGCGTTCGAGCGGCGTCCACACGCGGTACTGATCGTCGCCCGCGAGCGTGAGGCGCAGCAGCGCGCCATCTGCGCTGTAGAAGGCGCGTGAGGTGGGCGCGCTGTCGCGCAGCGCCGCGTGCGGTGCTGCGCGCAGCACGCCGAGCGCCACGGCCACTGCGGCCAGCAGGCCGACTGCGATGCGCAGGCCGCGGTTCACCTTGCCTTTCATGTCACTTCGCCGTCACCGTCACCTTGCCCGCCAGCGAGCGTGCCTGCCGCTCGCGCTCGTACATGCTTTGCGCAAACGCCGGCGGCACGATGAACTCGCCGGTGTTGGTGGCGCGGATTCGGTAGGTCCACGTCTGCACCGAATCGCTCGCGCTGGCATAGACCACCACGCGGTCTTCGCGCACGTCGGCGAACTCCAGGCCCGGGCCGGTCACCGTGCTGGCCACGCCTTCGGGGTTACGTGATTGCACCGGCTCGAAGCCGCCAGGCAGCAGGTCGGTCAGCGCCACGTTGCCCACCTGCGCCGAGGCCACGCCACCCGGCAACGCCATCCCGCGCAAGCTCAGCCGCACCGTGATCTCGTCGCCGATCTTCACGCTCGCGAGCGGCTTGCCATCGGCCCCCACGTACTCGCGCAGCACCTCCAGGCCCGACTTCAACTCGGTGGTGGGCGGCACGCGGTCGAAGCCCGTCTGCGTCACGCCGTACCAGGTGGTGAGCGCACTGTCGTTGCCGAGTTGCAGCTTCACCGTGCCGGCATCGAACGGCGCGCGCGGCAGCAGGTTGGAGGGCAGCGCGAGCGCCTTGGTCGCGCCCTTCGCATCGACCTGAACGGCAGTCAACTTGCCCAGCGCATCGGTGCCCAGGTTGCGCGCCATCGCGTCGATGGCGAGGATGCTCCATGCCGCCGACAACGTGTTGTAGCGGCTGTTCGCGAGCGGTGCGACGAAGCGCGAGAACGTCTTCGCATCGAGCGCCTTCAGGCGCGCCGGGAAGTGGCGCGCGAGCAGGTAGAGCAGTTGCGCATCGCGGATCGTCGGGTCGGAGTAGTAGGCATATCGGTACTCGGCGCCGCCCACTTCGAGCTGCTTGACGAGCGGGCCCAGCAGCTCGGCGGCCGGCTTCTCCTGCTTCAGCAACTGGTAGGTCGCGGCGATGAAAGAGGCGGTGGCGTCCGTCTTCCACGCGGCCGCGTACTTGGCATCCAGCGTGTCGCGCAGGCCGGCGACCAGCGGCGTGGTGACGGCGCCGTTGCGCGTGAGCAGGTAAGTCGCATACGCGCGGCTGCGGGCACCGTACAGGTCGGCCGGGTTGCTGGCAGCAAGCTGCTGCAGGTACTCGATGCCCTTCTGCACCATGTCGGCCGGCACCACGGCACCCGGCACCTGCAGCTCGCGCGCTTCGAGCAGCATGTGCACGGCGTAGACGGAGGCGAACTCGTCGGCCTGCACCGAGGCCGTCCACAGGCCGAAGCCGCCCTGCGCGTTCTGCCGCGTGCGCAGCATGCGCAGCGTGCCTTCGAGCGCTTTCGACGCAGCTTGCGGCGAGCGGTCGGCCGCGAACTCGGGCCGGCGTGCCAGCACGAGCGCCGGTAGCAGGCGGCTCACGAGCTGTTCGGTGCACAGGTGCTCGAAGTTGTCGAGGTAGCTCATCAGCCCCGGCGCGAGTGCCAACGGCAGCACCGACACCGCGACCTCCTGCTTGCGGAACTCGGGCACCAGATCGCGCGGCGTCGGCACCTCCTTCGAGCCGGTGAAGCTGCCGAGCGCGAGCGTGGTCGCAAGCGGCGTGGCGGGGCGCACGCTCACGTCGAGCTTGCGCGTGCTGGTCTTGGTTCCCAGGCTGCTCGTGAACTGCAGCGTGGCCGAGCCGAGCGTGGCGCTCGCCGCATCCTTCACCTTGATGCGGTAGGTGGCCACGCCCTCGCGCATGCCGCCGATCTTGAGCGTCTGCGTCGGTGCGCCGACCACTTCGAAGGTGGGTGCGGGCTTGAGCGTGAGCTGCACGGCCGAGTCGGCCGGCGCCCCCGCGATGTTGTTCGCAACACCCACCGACACGTCGAACACATCGCCCGGCGCCACCATCAGCGGCAGGTTCGGCGACAGCACGAAGTCACCGCGCACCAGCGCGCGCGTGCTGGCCACGCCGACGGCCGTGTCACTCACTGCGACCGCCATCACGCGCATCGTGCCGTTGAAGTGATCGGGCACGGTGTACGCGAACTCTTTCGTCCCAGCCGGCACATCATTGATGCCAGACCAGTACACCGCTGGCGCCTCGCCCTTGCGCTTGAACGGGTTGAGGAAGCGCGCGTTGGCGCCGGCCTCGTCACCACCGGGCGCCGAGGCCGCCATCAGCCGCTTGAACTCCGGCAGGATCAGGTCGAGGATCTGCGCGCTCTTCACCTCCAACGCGCGCTTCTGGAAGAAGAAGCCCAGCGGGTCGGCCTCCTTGTAGCGCGCCACCTGCAGGATGCCTTCGTCGATGGCGAACACCACGGCGCGCGTCGGCGCTGCCGCCGTGAGCTTGATCTTCAGCACCTCGCCCGGCTTCGTCAGCTCGGGCACTGCGAGCTTGAGCACGTTCGTGCGCTGCGCCAGGCTGGTCGCGAACGGCGCCACGCCGAAGCTCAGCGGGCTCATGAAGATCTCGTCCGAGCCCGGGTCGCGGATGAACTGCACGTTCACGTAACCGTTGCCTTCGAAGTCTTTCGGCAGCGTGATTCTCTGCACCGACGCCGTCGTCGTCGTCTTGAACCACACTTGCGTGAACACCTTGTCGCGCTCGATGGTGATGAGCCCAGCACCCACGTACGGCGCGCGGATGCTGACCTCGATCTCCTCACCAGGTTGGTAGTCTTTCTTGTTCAGCGTGAGCTGCAGCTCGGCATTGCGTTCGAGCGAGCGGGTCACGTTGCCCTGGCCGGCCACGCTGTAGTCGATGCGGTTCAGCTCCACGCCGGCCGCGTCACGCACCACGTAGCTGAAATTGCCGGCGTTGCGCGTGTCGAGCGGCAGCGCGTAGCCGGCCGCCGCAATCGCCATCGGTTGCTCGCTCACCAGCGCGTCCTTCTTGCGCGACTCGTACTTGTAGGTGTCGTTGGCCTGGCGCATCAGCACCGAGACGACCTTGCGTTCCACGAGCTGCAGCGTCAAGCCACTCACGGCCATCGCCTTCGTCTGTGGGTCGATCGCGATGATCTGGCTGATGCGCTTGCTGCCGCGCGACACGAAGCCCAGGTCGCCGTCGTTCTTCACACCGACGAGGAACGGCAGCTCCGACACCAGCACGCTCACCTCGGCCGCCACGCTGCGCCCACCCTCGGGCTCGAACACCTTGCCGAGCAGGCTCAGGCGGTAGGTGGCGCGGGCATAGCGGGCGAGGTCGAGGTTGACGGTCGCGTCGCCGTTCGCGTCGGTCTGCGCTTCGGGCAGGGTGTCGCTGAACCCTTCTTTCGCGCGCTGCGGGTCGTAGAACGCGTGGTCGGGGAAGGCGCGGAACGCCGGGTAGGCCGGGCTCAGCGTCATCGCCATCTCGACGCGGCGGTTGGTGGCCGGCGTGCCGAACAGGTTCTGCGCGTTGATGCGGCCCTTCAGGTCCTTCGGGCTGACCCAGCCGTCGCTCATCAAAGCCGCCGGCTTGCCGTCGGCGGTGACGAGCTGCGCCGTGACCTTCATGCGGTCGGGCAGAAATTCCTGCACCTTCACGGTGGTCGAGCCGATCTGGCGCAGCACCGCGCCGCCCTTCACGATGTTGAGGTTGACGGTGTAGTTGCCGGTCGGCGAAGTCTCTTGCGTGGTGTGCGCGATCTCGATGAAGCCGCCCGCCGCCACGCGCACCCGCTCGCGCTTGACGACGAGGCCGCGCGCGTCCAGCACTTCCGCTTCCAGCGGCACGCCGGCCAGCGGGCGGGCCCAGTCGGCCGCTTTCACCACGATGCCGATGTGCAGCGTCTCGCCCGGCCGGTAGATACCGCGGTCGGAGAACAGGTAGGCGCTGAGCTGGTCGGTGGAGCGCGCGTTCTGCAGACCGCCCACGTCGAAGCGCGAGAAATCGAGTTGGCGGTCATTGCGGTTCAGCGGCATGAAGCTCATGTCGCCCGCCTTCTTCGCGACCACCAGCAGCGGCGCACGCTCACGCACCATGCCTTCGAGCTTGTCGAAGTGCACGCGGCCGGCCGCATCGGTGGTCTGGCTGAAGAGCGTGCTGCCGTTCTTGGCCAGCACCTCCACCTGCACGCCGGCGACCGGCGTGCCGGCGAAGATCGACTGCACGAACACATCGCGCGAGCCATCGGTGCTTTGCTTCACGAGCAGGCCCAGGTCGGTGACCAGCACGAGGCGGCGCTCCTCCAACGATGCGGGGTCGACGCGTTCTTCGCTGTTCGCCTCGGGCTCGTTGTTCTCTTCCGAAGGCTCGGCCTGTGCCGGCGCATTCGGGTCGATTGCTGCGGGCTTCTTCGCGTCTTGCGCCGGGTCATAGCCCTGCACCTTCAGCAAGAACAGGCCGCGCTTCGGCTCCTTGTCACCGTCCTTCGCGAGGTACTGCGCCAGGTCGATGGCTTCGTAGTGCGGCTTGCCGCGCGCGAGGCCCGGCAAGGGCACCTTGCGCTCGAAGCGGTCGGTCATGTTGTCGGGCCCGAAGCTGCCCAGGAACTCGGGGTTCGCGAAGTTGCCCTGCGTCTGCGACACCAGGTGCTGCAGCTGCGAAGGCTGCACGCGCGCGATCTCGACCCGCAGGCCCGGCAGGTCGCGCACCAGCACCGCCACCTTCTTCTCGCCGCTCATCGGCAGCAGCGCGCCCTGGCTCAGGATGCGCAACTCCGGCGGGTACGGCGGCACGCTGGCGATGAGCTGCGCGTTCCTGCGCATCAGGTAGCCGCCGAAGCTCTTGGTCTTGGCATCGACCTGCACGTAGAGCACCCGGCCCACGTCGGCGCGCAGCTTGAACGAGTGCACCGGCGTCTGCTCCTGCTCGGCCGGGACCGGGAACAGGTCGAGCTTTGTCGCGGCCTTGAGCACGTTGGCGCTGACCTCGCTCGCGTCCGACCACGGGTAGGGCGCATCCGTCTGGTCTTCCTTCTTCTGATCGGGGTTGCGCAGCGGCAGCACCCAAACGCTGAGGTTGCGTGCCAGCTCGCGTTCGTGCACGAGCTGCGAGGTGTTGACGACGAGCACCTGCTCGGGCTCGAAGCGCTCGTTGGTGACGACCGCGACCGCTGCGCTATCGACGCTCAGGCTGTACAGCCCCGGCACGCCCACGCTGCCCGACAACACCACCTTGCTCGGCAGGCCACCGGCCTGGGCTGTGACGCCCTTGTCGAGCGTGAAGGCGAGCGAGGTCGCCTCTTTCGGGATCGGCAGCACGGCCGAATGCACATAGGCAGACAGCTTGAGCTTGTCGTAACTGACCGTGAACGCAGTCTTCTCGCGGCCCACGCCGAGCACGCCCTCGGCCTGCCCGGCCAGGCGCAGCTCGATGCGCTTCTCGAACTCGGCGGTGTTGACAGGGTGGGTAAAGTCGACTTCGATCACGGCTTTTTTGATGGCCGGGTTGATCGGGTCTTGATAGAACTCGGCCTTGCGCTGGCTGGGCACGAACGCGGCGCTCGCGAACGCGAAGTCGTAGGACTCCAGCAGCATCTGCGGTGCTATTGCCGTCCGGTCGATCACCACCTTGTACTCGGCCCCCACCGGCCACTCGGCCTTCGGCGTGAACGTGAGCTGCCGGTCGCTGGCCCAGCGCCACACGCCGTCGACCGGCGGCGTGGTGACGAGACCCGAAGGCACGTCCTTGCCGACGAGCGCGAGCGGCGCGACAGACTTCGAGAAGTTGACGACCAGCGCGTTCGGTGCGCCCGCGTTCACGAAGTCGGTGATCGGCGGGTTCACGACCGCCAGGCTCACCGTGACGGGTTGCGGCCGCGCCTTCCACCACGCGTGCCCGTAGTAGCCGCCGACTGCCAGTGCAGCAACCGCCAGCGCGCCGACAGCGAAAACGCGAGGCCGCGCCCGCGCCGCACCCGCCATGCCTCGGCCCGCCCGCCCCACCTGCCGCCCGCTCCAGCGCATCCACGGCGGCGCCACCCACTCGCCGAAGAGCGTGGTGAGCACCATGCCGACGAAGTGGCCGAGCTGTGCGATGGCGTTCATGTGATGTCCCTGTCCGGTCTCGAATCGTGTGTTCGATTATTGGGTGGGCTCGGTCACCCGGCCGCAGGGCACGCAGGTTCGCACCGCGTTGAGGTGCTCCGGCCCGGGGGCCCGTTGCCGAACTCGGTTCGCGGGCGTCGCTGCCCGCTTAAATGCTTCACCGCAGAGTCGCAGTGGACGCAGAGTCGCGCAGAGAAAAGCAATGCAGTCTTTTGCATTCCTCTGCGTTCCTCTGCGCCCTCTGCGACTCTGCGGTGAATGAATTCGCTCGCCGCGTATCGCCTGCCGTCAGGCTACGCGCGCCACATCGAAACGCAGCAAGCTCAGCGCGCCCCGACCACGTGCTGCCCGCGCCCTGCCTGTTTGGCCCGGTACAGCATCGCATCCGCCCGCGCGACGAGGTCGCGCCAGTCGGAGCCGAACTCCACGCCGAAGGCGACACCCGCGCTCGCGCCGATGTGCAGCGTGATGCCGTCGCAATCGAATGGCGCGGCGGCCGCTTCGATCACCTTGGCAGCCACCGCCTCGGCGTTCGACGGGTCGCGCACGCCGGCCAGCAGCACCGCGAACTCGTCACCGCCGAGGCGGGCCACTGCATCGGTCGGGCGCACGAGCGAACGCAGGCGCTGCGCGAAGGCTTGCAACAGGTGGTCGCCCACCGCGTGGCCATGCGCGTCGTTGACCGGCTTGAAGTGGTCGAGGTCGATGTACAGCAGCGCCAGCGACGGACCACCGCCTTCGCTCAGGCGGCGCACCAGGTGGTCTTCGAAGCCGGCGCGGTTGAGCAGGCCGGTGAGCGCGTCTTTGTGGGTGAGGTCGAGCAGCCGCTCTTCCTCGTGCTTGTGCTGGGTGATGTCCTGCGCGACCGAAACGAAGCCGTCGACCAGATCGCCGGCCACGCGCAGCGGGATGAAGCTGATCGACAGGTGCGCGGGCGCGCCGTTGACCAGCACGCTCTTGTCGAAGCTCACGGCCTCGCCGCCGAGCACCCGGTCGACCCACGGGCGGGTGCGCTCGTACTCCAGCGTTCCGAGCACCGAGCTCATCGGCGCGCCGATCACATGTTCGCGGCGCGCGCCGTGCCAGCGCTCGAACGCACTGTTGACGAAACGGTAGCGGCGGTCGGCACCCACCACCGACACCACCGCCGGGATCGCCTCGGTCACCGAACGCAGCGTCGCCGTCTGGCGCTGCAGCGCTTCTTTCGCCAGTACCTCGCCGGAGATGTCACGCATGATGGCCGAGTAGTGGTCGATGCGGCCAGCCTTGTCGAGGTGGGCGATCACCATGTGGCTGATCGGAACCACGCGTTCGCCGGCCAGCTTGATCGTGCTTTCGCCGACCCACACGCCGCG
This sequence comes from Rhizobacter sp., assembly GCA_031385155.1. Lineage (GTDB taxonomy): Bacteria > Pseudomonadota > Gammaproteobacteria > Burkholderiales > Burkholderiaceae_C > LMDS01. The sequence goes on along the minus strand of JANNBF010000023.1, from coordinate 6,295 downwards.
TTTCTTCACTTCCGGCGTGATGACGCTGCGCACGCTTTCGTTCATTTCGGGCGTGCCGAGCTCGCTGAAGTTCATGCCGTTCAGCGGCGCGTCGCGCGCCATGCCGAGTGCGCGGCGCATGGCCGGGTTCATGTAGCCGATGTTGCCGCGCCAGTCGCTCTGCACGACGAAGTCGGTGGTGCTGTCGAACACCTTGGTCAGGTCGCGCATGGCCTTCTCGGCGCTTGCCTGGTCGGTGATGTCGGAGATGGTGCCCACGTGGCCTTCGACCCGCCCGTCCACGATGCGCGGTGCCGTGCGCATCATGAGCAGCACCACCGTTCCGTCGCGCCGCACGAAACGCCGCGTCGACTCCACGCCCTTCGTGCCTTTGATCAGCGCCAGCCAGCTGGTCCAGATCACGTCGCGGATCTCGGGCCGCAGCAACAACAACCAGCCCTGCGCGATCTCGTCGCGCGCGAGGCCGTGCAGGCCCAGGTAGGCCTCGTTGGCGTAGGTGATGAGGCCGTTCGCATCGGTGCGGAAGAAGCCGAGCGGCGAGGCCTCGGTCACAGCGGCGAGCTCGGCCTGGCGGGCTTGCAGCTCGCCCATCAGCGCGCTGAACTCACGCGCCAGGTCACCGCGCTCGTCCTGGCTCGTGATGTCGATGCCGGCCCCGGCAGCCGACCCCGGCGCCTCGCGGATGCGGCGTATCGACGCGTGCAGCGTCGACAGCGGCCGCAACAGCCACACCATGCCCAGCCACACCAGCACGGGCGAGAGTGCAGCCAGCGCGACGAGGTGCAGCACCAGCCGTTCTCGCGACTGCCTGATGGGCGCGGCCGCCTCGGCGCCCGGCAACACCACGCGCAGTTCCCAGTCCGTGCCCCGGATCGGCTGGCGCGACACCACGTCGGGCTCATGGGCCGGCGTGTCGGGGCCGCGTTCGCCCACCGGCGCGAGCAGCTTCGCGGCATCGGGGTGCACCACATAGACCGGCTTCGGCCCGAGCGTCACCACTTCGAAGTGGCCGCTGCGCCCGACCGTTGACCGGGCAAGCTGGCCGAACATGTTGGGCCGCTGCAGCAGCAGGCTGCCCATCAGCGCGCCGATGATGGCGCCGTTCGCGTCGCGCAGTGGCGCGACCATCAGCACCACCGCGCCGCTGCCGCCGCGCGACTGGACTGGGCTCGACACCACCGGCTCGCCGGTGCGAAGCATGCGCTGGAAGTACTCGCGGTCGGCCACGTTGATCTTCGCTTCGTTCGGCGGTGGCGGGTCATTGGCCACGACGAGGCCAGCACGTGTGACGACCAGCAAGCGGTCGAACAGCGGCCGTGCGCCCGACAGCCGCGCCACGAACCGCTGCTGCGCCGCCGGGTCGGCCATGAAGGCGGCGTCGAAAGTGCCGGCCGATTGGGCCAGCACCGTGAGCTGGGTTTCGAGCTTGTCGGCCAGATCATCGGCCACGGTGTCGGCCAGGCCGTCTTGTTGCTGTTGCAGCACGGCGCGGAAGTCGCTGCTCAGCTGGCGGTTCTGCGCGTAGCCGGCCAGCGCCAGCACGCCCACCAACACGGTGGCCACGAGCAGCGTTGTCTTGATTTTCAGCGTGAGCTTCACGCCGCCAGTGTCGGCCGGCCGCGCGGGCACCGATGCGCCGAACAGCACCGGTGCCGCGGCGCTGTTCCGGATATCAAAGCACGGTCAGGCGCGCTTGGCGACCAGCGTCAGGATGTCGTAGCTCGCGACGGTTTCACCGTGCTGGTTGGCCACTTCCACATCCCACGCCACCACGCCCTGGCCCACGCCGTTCGCGCTCTTCTTCTGCCGGTCGGTCTTGCGCTTGCACGTGAGGCGCGCGCGGATCGTGTCGCCGATGACCACCGGCTTGACGAAGCGCAACGTGTCCAGCCCGTAGTTCGCCAGCACTGGCCCGGGCGCGGGCGACACGAACAAGCCGGCCGCCGCACTGAGCACGAAGTAGCCGTGCGCGATGCGCTGGCCGAACGGGCTTTCCTTCGCGGCGATCTCGTCGAAGTGCATGTAGAAGTAGTCGCCGCTGATGCCCCCGAAGGCGACGATGTCGGCCTCGGTCACGGTGCGGCGGTGCGTCAGCAGCGAGTCGCCGATGTGCAGGTCTTCGAAGTGGTGGCGGAACGGGTGCACCTCGCTCTCGCGCACAGAGGCGCCGCGAATGTGTTCGCCGGTGATGGCGGCCAGCATCGTCGGCGAGCCCTGCACTGCCGTGCGCTGCAGCCCGTGCAGCACGGCCCGCAGGCCGCCCAGTTCCTCACCGCCGCCGGCGCGGCCCGGGCCACCGTGCTTGAGCTGCGGCAAGGGCGAGCCGTGGCCGGTCGACTCGACCGCGGCCGCGCGGTCGAGCACGAGGATGCGGCCGTGCAGCGCGGCAAGCGCGGGCACCACCCGCGCCGCGACCAACGCGCTCTTCGTCACCAGCGTGCCGACGAGGCTGCCTTTGCCGCGCGCGGCCAGCGCCATCGCTTCGTCGAGGCCGTCGTACGGCATCAGCGTGCTGACGGGGCCGAAGGCTTCGACGTCGTGCGCGGCGTCGTGGGTGAGCGGCGTGCGTGACAGCAGCAGCGTGGGCGCGAAGAACGCGCCCTCGGCCGTGCCGTCGCCCACGGGGTTGAAGCCGTCGCGCGCGCCGAACACCAGCTCGGCGCCCTGCATCAGCACGGCGACGCGCTCGGCCACGTCGGCCAACTGCGCGCGCGAGGCGAGCGCGCCCATGCGGACCGACTCATGAGCCGGGTCGCCGACAACGACCTTCGCGAGCCGCGCGCGCAGCTTCTCAGCCACCGCGTCGAGGTGCTTGCGCGGCACGATGGCGCGGCGGATGGCGGTGCACTTCTGCCCGGCCTTGACCGTCATCTCGCGTGCCACTTCCTTGACGAACAGGTCGAACTCCTCGTCGTCTGGCGTCACGTCGTCGGCCAGAATGGCGCAGTTCAACGAGTCGGCCTCGGCGTTGAACGGGACCGACTGGCGCACGATGTTCGGGTGCACGCGCAGCAGCGCTGCGGTGTCGGCCGAGCCGGTGAAGGTGACGATGTCCCGGCCATCGAGCCGGTCGAGCAGGTCGCCGGTGCCGCCGATCACGAGCTGCAACGCACCCTCGGGCACGAGGCCCGATTGCTGGATGAGCCGCACCAGCGCTTCAGTCAGGTAGCTCGTGGCAGTGGCCGGTTTACCGATGCACGGCATGCCGGCCAGAAAGCTCGGCGCGAACTTCTCGAGCAGCCCCCACACCGGGAAGTTGAACGCGTTGATGTGCACCGCCACACCGCCGCGCGGCACCAGGACGTGCGTGCCCTTGAAGCCACCTTGTCTGCCGAGATCGACCACCGGGCCCTCGTGCACCAGGTTGCCCGACGGCAGCTCGTTCGCGCCCACAGCGGCATAGGCGAACAGCGTGCCGCTGCCGCCTTCGATGTCGACCCAGCCATCGCTGCGCGTGGCGCCGGTGTGCGCCGACACGGCGTAGAGCTGCTCCTTGTGTTCACCCAGGTACTTGGCCAGCGCCTTCAGCCGCGCGGCGCGCTCCTGGAAGTCCATCGCCAGCAGCGCGGTCAGGCCGGTGCTGCGGGCATGGTGCAGCGCCTCGCCGAAGTCGAGTGCCTCGGCATGCGTGACCGCCACCGGCTTGCCGTTGACGGCGCTGTGCAGCACTTGCTTGGCGCTTGCGCCGACCCAGCGGCCGGCGATGTAGCTTTGGAGCATGGGGGTCATGGGATGTCTTTTTAGCGTTCGTCGAACGAGAGCACGACCGTCGGCGTGAGCGGGTGGGCCTGGCAGGTGAGCACGAAGCCGTTGGCGAGATCCTGCTTGTCGAGCGCGAAGTTGCGGTCCATGCGCACCTCGCCCTCGACGAGCTTGGCGCGGCAGGTGCCGCACACGCCCGAGGTGCACGAGAACGGCACTTCGAGGCCCGCAGCGGAAGCGGCATCGAGGATGCTCGGCTGGCCCTTGAAGAACGAGATGTCGCGCTTCAGGCCGTCGCGGATGATGGTGATGCGCGCCGTTTCGGCGTCACCGGGCTTGGCCTCGTGGACCACCGCGCCCACCTGCTGCGCCTGTGGCGAAGGCGATTGAATCGCGCCTGGCGGCGCGATGCCGAAGCGCTCGATGTGAATGCGCTCTTCGGGCACGCCGGCCGCCAGCAGCGCGGCCTCGGCCTCGTCGTTCATCTGGAACGGGCCGCAGACGAAGGCGTGGTCGATGCTCGATGCAGGCACGACGCTGTGCAGGAACTCACCGATCTTCTCGCGGTTCATCACGCCCATGTTGAGTGGCGCGTCGGTGTGCTCGTCGGAGAACACATGGTGCAGGGTCAGCCGCGTGAGAAAGCGGTTCTTCAGGTCCTCGATCTCTTCCTTGAACATCGTCGAGCGGACCTGCCGGTTGCCGTAGATCAGCGTGAAGCGGCTCAAGGGCTCGCGCGCGAGAACCGTCTTCATCGTCGACAGGATCGGCGTGATGCCGCTGCCACCGGCAATGCCCACGTGGTGGCGGCGCAGGGTGGGCTCGATGGGCACGAAGAAGCGGCCTTGCGGCGCCATCACGCTGATCTCGTCGCCAGCGCGCAGGTGCTGGTTGATCCAGTTCGAGAACACGCCTCCCTTGACCTTGCGCACGCCCACGCGCAGCTCGCCGTCGTCGACCCCCGCGCAAATGGAGTACGAGCGGCGCAGGTCTTCGCCGCCGATGGCCTTGCGCAGCGTGAGGTACTGGCCCTGCGTGAAGCTGAAGACCTCGCGCAACCCCGGCGGCACCTCGAACGCCACGACCACGGCCTCGGCCGTGTCGGGGATGACTTCGCGCACGCGCAGGGGGTGGAACATCACGCTCATGTCGTGCTCATTTCGCAATCATCAGATGGCCTTGAAGTGCTCGAACGGCTCGCGGCACGCAAGGCAGCGCCACGTCGACTTGCACGCGGTGGAGCCAAAGGCCGAGAGTTGCTCGGTGTTCGCACTGCCGCAGCGCGGGCATGCCAGGCGCAGTGCCGCGCGGCCGAAGAAGCGGATCGGCTGGGCGCCGTCGGCCAGCGCCGGGCCCGGCGGAACGATGCCGTGGACGAGCATGTTGCGGCGGCCCTCGGCGCTGATCCAGTCGGTGGTCCAGGCCGGTGCGCGGCGCAAGGTCACGCGCGCCGGGCCGAGGCCGGCGGTGTGGATGGCGGCCAGCACGTCCTGCTCGATCACTTCGGTCGCGGGGCAGCCCGAGTAGGTGGGCGTGAGCACGATCTCGAGCCCGTCGGCGTGCAGGGTCACGTCGCGCACGATGCCGAGGTCGCGCACCGAGACCGCTGGCACTTCGGGGTCGGGCACGGTGCCGAGCACACGCCATGCGGCAGCAACGCGGTCGCCTGCGTGAGCTTCTTCGTTCACGTGTTCGACCACGCTGATGGCGTCGGCCAGCTTCACCACACGCCGCCCGGGAAGCTGCGCTGCAGGTGCTGCATCTCGGCCAGCACGAAGCCCATGTGCTCGCTGTGCACGCCGCGCATGCCGGTGCTGCGGAAGGCGGCGTCCTTCGGCAGCGCCAGGCCGGCTTCAGTGAACACCGCCGCCACGTCGGCGCGCCACGCCTCGCGCAGCGCGCTGCGGCGCGGGCCGAGGCCGCTCTGCTCGGCGGCCGCATCGACCGCGTCGTCTTCGAACAGTTCGGGCGTGTAGCGCCAAAGCGCATCGAGCGCGGCCTCGGTGCGCGCGCGTGACTCTTCCGTGCCGTCGGCCAGCCGCACCACCCAATCGGCCGCGTGCCGCTGGTGGTAGCGCGCCTCCTTCACGGCCTTGCCGGCGGTGGCCGCGAGATCGGCATCGGTCGACTCGCGCAGGTGCTCCCACAGCAGCTTGAACCAGGTGGCCGCAAAGAAGTTGCGCAGCGTGGTGAACGCGAAGTCGCCGCGCGGCAACTCGGTGAGCGTGGCGTTGAGGTAGTCGCGCTCGTCGCGCAGGAAGGCGAGCTGGTCTTCGTCGAGCGCCTCGCCGCCGTTCAAGCCTTCAAGCTGCCCCGCGCGCGTGAGCAGCGCGCGCGCCTGGCCGACAAGGTCGAGCGCCATGTTGGCGAGTGCGATGTCTTCCTCGAGGATCGGCCCGTGTCCGCACCACTCGGAGAGCCGGTGACCCAGCACCAGCCGATCATCGCCGAGTCGCACGAGATACTCAAACACCTCTGACCCCGCGCGGCACCTTGTAGAACTGCGGATGCCGGTAGACCTTGTCGTTCGCCGGATCGAAAAACGATCCGACGTCCTCCGGAGTGCTGGCGGTAATCGCCGTCGCCGGCACCA
>JANNBF010000022.1:0-34463 GCA_031385155.1 Rhizobacter sp. | reverse complement strand
GGCGCGCTGCCCAGCGCACGCGCGAACGGCGAGCCGCTGTTCACTTCACTGCGCAGGTGCGCCACCAACTCGCGCTGGCGCGGGTCTTCGGCTTCTTCGCTGAGCGCAGTCAGCGCACGTTCGAGCGGCAGGCCCGCGCTGACCAGCCCGGCGAGCTGGCGCGTCCACACCGCCAGGCTCGTCGCATTGAACACCCGCCGCGTGAAGCGCAGGCCCTCGCCCTGCGTGCCGGCCGATGCGACCAGCGCGACCGACATGGGCACCAGCGAGCGCGCCCGCAGCTGCGAGCGCGCGGCCTTGGCGTTCTCGGCATCGAGCAGACCGCTGCTGGCCTTGCCGGCGGCGTCTAGGGCTTCGAACTTGTAGGCGGGCATGGGGTTAGAGCGAAGTCATTCACCGAAGCGAAGTCATTCACCGCAGAGTCGCAGAGGGCGCTGAGTTGCGCAGAGAAAAGCAAAGCATTGGTTTGTATTCCTCTGCGTTCCTCTGCGTCCTCGGCGACTCTGCGGTGAAGCATTTGCGTTACGGCTTGACGCATCACTCGCGCGTGACGCGCATCACCTCTTCGGCCGAGGTGATGCCTTCGGCAACCAGGCGCTCGCCGTCTTCGCGCATCGAGCGCAGGCCGCCGGCTTCGGCAGCGACGAAGATCTGCGACTCGGCGGCGCGGCTGTGGATCAGCGAGCGCACCGAGTCGTCCACGCTCATCAGCTCGTACACGCCGGTGCGGCCCTTGTAGCCGGTGTTGCCGCACAGGGCACAGCCCACCGGGTGGTAGCGCCCGCGCGCATCGACCTTCTTGCAGGCGGGGCAGAGCTTGCGCACCAGCCGCTGCGCCAGCACGCCGATCAGGCTCGACGACAACAGGAAGGGCTCGACGCCCATGTCGATCATCCGCGTCACGGTGCTGGGCGCGTCGTTCGTGTGGACCGTGGCCAGCACCAGGTGGCCGGTGAGCGAGGCCTGAATGGCGATCTGCGCGGTCTCGTAGTCGCGGATCTCGCCGATCATGATGACGTCAGGGTCCTGCCGCAGGATGGCGCGCAGCGCCTTCGCGAACGTCAGGTCGATCTTCGGGTTCACCTGCGTCTGGCCGATGCCGGCGAGTTCGTACTCGACCGGGTCCTCGACCGTCAGCACGTTGGTGCCGGCCGTGTCGACGCGGCCGAGCGACGCGTACAACGTGGTCGTCTTGCCCGAGCCCGTCGGGCCCGTCACGAGCACGATGCCGTGCGGCTGCTGCACGAGCTTGTCGAACTTCTTCAGCACGTCTCCGCTCATGCCCAGTGCTTCGAGCGTGAACTTCGATTCGCCCTTGTCGAGCAGGCGCAGCACCGCCCGCTCGCCGTGCGACGACGGCAGCGTCGACACGCGCAAATCGACCGCGCGCCCGCCGATGCGCAGCGAGATGCGGCCGTCCTGCGGCAGGCGGCGCTCGGCGATGTCGAGCTCGGCCATGATCTTCAGGCGCGAGATCAGCGCGGCGTGCAGCGCCTTGTTCGGTTGCACCACCTCGCGCAGCGTGCCGTCGACGCGAAAGCGCACCGAACTGCTGCGCTCGTAGGGCTCGATGTGGATGTCGGACGCGCCGTCTTTCGCGGCCTGTGTGAGCAGCGCGTTGAGCATGCGGATGATCGGCGCGTCGTTGCTCGCCTCGAGCAGGTCTTCGATCGCCGGCAGCTCCTGCATCATGCGCGACAGGTCGACCGCGCTCTCGACCTCGCCGATGACGGTGGCCGCGCTCGACTCGCTGCCCGCATAGGCGGTGGCGATGCGCTGGGCGAGCGTCGACGAGGCCTCGCGTTCGAGCGCATCAACCTCGTACAGGCGCAGCACCTCGCTCAGCACCGGCAGCGAGATCGATTCGGGCGCCCACAGCACGAGCTGGTTGCCGTCGTCTTCGAGCAGCAGCGTGTGCGCCTTGGCGTAGGCGTAGGGCAGGGGGTGGCGGGCGCCCATGGTGCGCGGGCTCCTCAGTTCTTGACCGGTGCGGGCGGCTCAACGCCCGAGGCCGGAATCGACGGCGCCATGGGCGGCGGCGGCTGCGACGTGTCGCCGAGCGGCCTCGGCGCGCCGTTCGGGCCGACCGCATCGGGCCGGATCTGCGGCAGCACGGGGGATTCGTTGATGCGCAGGATGGGGCTCTGCGGCGGCTGCGCTTCCAGTTGCTGACCGCGAATGAAGTCGTAGCGGTCCAGCGAGATCCGGTTGCTGCTCGACTGGTCGCGCATCACGACCGGCCGCAGGAACACCATCAGGTTGGTGCGCTTGCGCGAGCGGCTTTCGCTGCGGAACAGCCCGCCCAGGTACGGGATGTCACCCAACAGCGGCACCTTCGAGCGGTTCGTCGAGTACGTGTCTTCGATCAGGCCGCCGAGCACGATGATCTGGCCGTCGTCGACGACGATGGTCGATTCGATCGACCGTTTGTTGGTGGTCGGCCCGGCGTTGTCGGTGCCGACGGCGGTGCTGGTGGCAACCGACGACGACTCCTGGAAGATCGTCATGCGCACGGTCCCGTTCTCGCCGATCTGCGGCTTGATGCGCAAGGTCGTGCCCACGTCCTTGCGTTCGATCGTCTGGAACGGGCTCGTGGTTCCGGTGCCGGTGTTCGTGAACTGGCCGGTGATGAACGGCACGTTCTGGCCCACAACGATCTTGGCCTCTTCGTTGTCGAGCGTGACCAGATTCGGCGTGGACAGGATGTTCGTGCCGCTCGTGCTGTCGAGCGCGCGCGCCAGCGCGCCCAGGGTGTAGATCTTGCCGAACTTCTGTGCGATGCCGAGGTTGAAGCCGGCGCTGGGCAGCGCGGTGAGCGCCGCCACCGCTGCCGAGCCGCCGGCAACCGCTTTCGAGGCGCCGAGGATGTTGTCGAGGCCGGTGCCGAAGTTTGTGCCTGCCGCGGCCACGGTGCCGTCACCGTTGCGGCCGATGATGCCCTGCCACTGGATGCCGAAATCGACCGCCTGGCTCGGGTCGACTTCGACGATCAGCGACTCGATGTAGACCTGCGCGCGGCGTGAATCGAGCTGGTCGATCAGCACGCGCAGCTGCCGGTACATCGGCTCGGGCGCGGTGATGATGAGCGAGTTGGTGGCCGGGTCGGCCTGCACGAAGCCGCCGGTCGATGGGGATGCCGATTGCGTCAACGGTGCGGTCGCCTGCGGCGAGGCGCCGCCGGTAGCCGCGCCGACGTTCGAAAGAGGGTTGGTGGCCTGCGTGCCACCGGTGGCCGAGCCGCCGCCCGCGCCACCGCCGTAGGCCGCGCGCAGCACGGTCGCAAGTTTCACCGCATCGGCATTCTTCAGGTACACGACCCACACGTTGCCCGTGCTGCCGGCAACGCCTTGCGTCGGCCGGTCGAGCTTGTCGACGAGGGCGCGGATGGCCGCCATGCGCGCCGGGTTCGGTGCGCGCACCAGCAGCGAGTTGCTGCGCGCATCGACCAGCACCGACGCCGCCGTGGTGCCGCCGGGCTGCGCGCCCGGTGCCACCACGCCGGCGGCGCCGCCGCTGTCGGTCAGGCGCTGCACGAGAACCGCCACGTCGGAGGCCACGGCATGCTTCAGCGTGATGACTTCCACGTCGCCGCTGGCGGGCGTGTCCATCGCCGCGATGATCTTGGCGATGCGCGTCAGGTTGTCGGCGTAGTCGGTGATGACGAGCGTGTTGTTGCCCGGGTTCGCGTTGATGGTGTTGTTCGGGCTGATCAGCGGGCGCAGCACCGGCACCAGGTTGTTCGCGTTCTCGTGGCTGAGCTTGAAAATCTGCGTGAGGATCTGGTCGCCGCGGCGGGTGGTGGCGTCGCCCACGGCCACGGTGCCGGTCTGCAGCTTCGCGTCGGCCTCGGGCACCACCTTGTAGAGCCCGCCCACTTCAACGACCGTGAAGCCCAGCCCGCGCAGCGCCGCCAGGAAGTTGAGGTAAGCCTCGCGCGGCGCGAGCGGCGTTTCGCTGTAGAGCGTCATCGTGCCCTTGACGCGCGGGTCGACCACGAACTGCTGCTTCAGGATGGCCGACATGGCCCGGGCCACGCCTTCGATGTCGGCGTTGACGAAGTTCAGCGTCACCGGCTCGGCACGCACCTCATTGCGCACGGCGGTATTGCGCGTCCGCGAAGTCTGCGCGAATGCCAGTGGCGCTGGCAGCAGCGCGGCGCCGAGTACGGCGGCTGCCACGGTGGCCGGCAGCGTGCGGCCGCGAAGAGGGTGTGGGGGGCTGCGCTTCATGCTCATCCGATCGATATGACGGAACGTGCGCCATCGCGCCGCCCGATGATGTTCAGCAGGTTCGACAACGCCTGCTCTTCGAGCGTGGCCGCCCGCGCTTCACCACGAAAGCGCACGCCGGCGGGGCCCCAGGTGCCATTGCCGCTGAGCTGCAACGCGCCTTCGGTGGTGGTGAGCTGCAAGGCCGAGATGCCGGGGTTGGCCGGGTCGCCCGACAAGCTCATGCGGTAGCTGCCGAGGGTGTCGAGGGTGGTCAGGCGTGAGCCGACGTTGATCAGGTCGACATCGGCGCGACCGGTCACGAGCCAGCGGCCTTGCACCGATTCGAAGGTCATGCCCGGCGACGCCAGGCGCACGGTGCCGCCGAGTTGCATCGTGTTCCACGGCGTGCCCAGGCCGCCGAGGAACGAGGTGGGCCACTGCGCCACCCAGCCCGACGGTGGCACGAGCGTGTAGCTGGTGCGGCCGAAACCGGGCTTGATTTGCAGCACCACGTCACCGTTCAGGCAACAGGCCTGCTTGGCACGCACCTCCAGGCCGAGGCCGTGCACGCCGAGTGTCCAGGCCAGCCGGCCGGGCAGGGCGCTGGCATCCCGGCTGCCGGCGCCGCCGGTCAGTACCACGACGGCACTGCCCGACCACACGGTGCCGCGCGCATCGGCCAGCACGATGCGCCCGCCAGTGCCCGAGGCCACGTTGTCCGCCAGCCAGGCTGCCGGCGCAAACGCCACGAGCGCCAGCAGCGCGCCCACCACGGCACCGCCAATGGCCCAGCGCTTGCCCGCGCTGCGCGACTTGTCCCACGACAGCTCGGCGAAGGTCGACTCGCCCCACCCAGTGGCCGCGATGGTCGGGCTGAAGGCGCGGCGCTTGCGTTTGAGGATCACGGTGCAACCCCGGCGAGCGCCACGCTGAGCGTGCCGCTGTAGCCCTGCGGGCCGCGTTGCAACTGCGCTTCGACCGGCCGCGCGCGCGCTCCGTTGCGCGCTTCGAGCAGGAAGCCGCGCAGCGCCTCGGGGCTCACGCCGGTGAGCGTGAGCGTGGCGCGGTCGCCCTGCAAGGTGAGCCGGCCGCGGTCCCCCAGCCGCTCGGCGGCCGACTTGAGCGCGATGCCGGCTTGTCCCGCAGCCACCGGGGCAATCGCTCGCAGCGCCGTGCTCTCGGCCGCCACACGCTGCACCTGCTGCATCTGCGCTTCCAGGCGGTCGAGCTGTTCGGGTGCGGCGCGCATGCTGCGCAGCGCCGGTGCCATGAGCAGGCTCCACACCGCGAAGGCCGCCAGCACCACCGCTACCGCGCCCAGCGCCTGGCGCTCGCGCCGGGCCCGGCTGCGCCACCACGCATCGGCCTGCTGGCGCAGCGTGGCCAGCGCGGGTGGAAGGCTTGTCGCGGTCGTCGTTGTTGATGTGTTCATGATCGGCCCACCGTCAGCGCAGCGCGGCTCAGCACAAGCCGGCCTTCGGCCGCTTCGACCTGCCAGCCGCCGGGCCGCAGCACGCTGCGGAACTGGTCGATCTGCTCAGTGCTCCAGCCGGGGGCCGAGAGCGTCAGGCGCCCGGGCTCGAAGCGCAGTGAGTCGACGGCCGGGCGGTCGGCGGGCCAGGCCGATGCAGCGGCTTGCAGCATCGGCTCCAGGTCGGTGTCACCGGGCTTGCCGGCGAGCGTGCGCAGGGCTTGCGATTCGCGCTGCATCACGGCCTCGGCGTCGCGCTGCACATCGAGCGGGCTCACGTTCGGGTAGGTCGCCTTGACGAGGTCGCGAAGCGCCGTCTGCCGCGCTTCGATGGCGCGCTGCTGGTGCCACGCCCACAGGTTCAGGCCGACGATCTGCGCCAGCACGAGGGCGACCAGGCCGTAGCGCACCGGCGCCCATTCGCGGCTGAAGAAGCGCCGGGCCGAGTCGGCCAGCGCGCGGCCGCCGCGGGTGCGGCGCGCCAGCTCGAACTGGCGCAGGTTCCACAGGCTCCGCCCGGCCTGCAGCAGGCGCTGTGCCGGCTGCATCACGCGCACCGGCGCGCCGACCCAGGCTTCCGCTGCAGCCACTGCGCCCGGGGTCGCGCTCCAGCGCGTTTCGGGCGGGGCGGGGTTGGGCACCAGCGTGCGCGCCAGGCCGCCTTGCAGGCGCACGCTGGCCACACCGTCGGCATGCGCCCAGTTCAGCGCCACGCCGTGGGCCATGCCGCTCGCACCATTGCCGTCCATCGGCGTTTCGGCAAAGTGGCCGATGGGCGGGTCGTCCGGCCAGGCCATCGGCACGACCCGGTCGACGAAGACCTCGGCCTTCTCCAGCGCCGCCAGCTCGGCGCGCAGCCAGCGCCGCGAGACGGCCGCCACCCACGTGGGCTGGCCGGGCAACGCGGCGGGGGCGAGCGCCAGGTGCACGTCGTCGCCGTCTTCGAGCAAGGCTTCTTCGAGCACGCCGTCGAGCGCGGCGCGCAGGCGTGCGTTCGGCGCGCGCGGCAGGGTGATGCGGTGCCAACTGACGTCGGCGTCCGACAGCACCGCGATCACGGTGGTCGCTTTTGGCAGCAGCGAGGCGGCGCACTGGCCCTGGGTGTCGAGCGCCAGGCCGTCGGGGCTGGTCGCGAACGGGTACTCCGTGGCCAGGCCCGACCCCTCGGCGGAGGCAGCGCCGTGGCCGTTCGAACGCAGTCGCTGGCGGGCGGGAATGTGGACAACGAGGGTCGACATGTACTGGGTGGTGGGTGGCAGCCGGCATTGTAGGCACGGCCAAATTGCAAACCTTATCGAATCAAAGACTTACGGCGGGTTCTTATCAATCGATGGCAAAGCGGTGTGGGGCGCGGCCAAGCAGTTCAACTGCCTGCCAGTTCGAGGCTCGAAATGCGCTCGCGCCGCATCACGTCAACCTGCCCGTTCGGTAGCCGGTGCACCAGCGAGCGCTCAACCAGCACGCGCTCGCCGAGGCGGATGCGCCCGCGCACCTCGAAGTAGTCGGACCTGAACGCGAGCCGCGCGTCGGCCAGGTCGACGCCGGGCAGTTGCTCCTTGAGCTTGTCGATGCCATTGAACGGTGTGCGCTGGCGCACCTGCAGCAAACGTTCGGCGGTGGCGAGGTCCAGGCCCTTGATGGCGCCGACCAGCACCTCGCGCGGCGCGGTGTTCACGTTCACCTGCGTCGGCTCGCGCAGCAGCACCACATAGGGTTCGAGCGCCTTGATGGTCGCGTCGTCGAGCCCGAACCAGGCGAGTTGCGGCACCGACTGCGGCAGCAGCGGCGCGTTGGCACTGCTGCCCGCACCGGTGCCCATGGCACCTGCATCGCGCATGCCGTTCGCGATGCGCTGCGCCACCGAAGTTTCGAGCCCGATGGCCAGGCACAGGCGTTCCAGCGCGGCCTGCTCCAGCGGGTCGATCTTGCCGCCGTTCGGTGCCAGGCCGGCCAGGTTGTAGCGGCCCTGCGCGTCGCTGATGCTGCCGGAGAGAAAGGCCTCCGGCCCGTCGTCGGCGTTGCTCTTGTCCGCGGCCAGGAAGGTGGACAGGCGCGCCTCGGCAAGCGGCGTGGCCCAGGGCTCGGTCAGCGCGGTCGGCCGGCCGCTGCGCAGGTCTTCCTTGAGGATCAGGCGCGCCCAGTCGAGCGCGCCGGAGAGGATCCACGCCGACTGCGCCCGCGCGCGCTCGGCGGTTTCGACCTGCACCGCGCGCCACTGCTGCCACACCATCGCCGAGGCGAGCGTGACAACGAGCGTGACGATGACCATGGCCGTGAGCAGCGCGGCGCCGCGCTGGCCGGCGGCGGCGCGGCGTGGGTGGCGAACGTCACGGCGGTGGCAGCGGTTCATGCGAGTCATGTTGTCAGGGGCCGAGCAAGGTGTCGCGGGTCAGGTCGCCGACCTGGCCGCTGCCGGGCGTGAAGCTGAGCACCACGCGCACGCCCTTCGGCAGCGCGACGCGCGGGGCTGCGGCAGCGCCGCTCGCCCCGCTGGCCACGGGCGCAGGCACCGGCGGGGCCAGGTCGCCCGTGGACTGGCAATTGGCCCACGCCGTGCCCTGGAAGAAGTACACCTGCCAGCCCGTCAGGCCGGTGAGCGTGCGCACGTTGGCGGGGTCGTCGTCCTGCAGTTGCAGGCTGCGCAGCCAGCTGTCCTGCAACGCGCCGGCGGTGGTCACGCTCGGCCCGGCCCAGCGCACCCACGCCGAGCTGCCGTCGAGCAACGGGCGCACCGACCACGCAACGACCTGCAGCCCGGTCGGCGTGCGGCGCGTCAGGCGCACGTTGGCGCCGTCGCAGCCCAGCGCCTGCGGCACCACGGCGCTGTCTTGAATCGCGGCCATGTCCTGGTCCCACTGCGCGATCACGGTGTTCAGGCGCAGCGTGCGTTCGAGCTGCACCTGGCTCGCATCGCGCGAGCGCACGATGCCGTCCACGCCCTGCCAGGCCATGGCCGCCATGATGGCCATCACGAGCAGCGCAACCAGCACCTCGACGAGCGTGAAGCCGTCGGCGCACGCGGCGACGCGCATGCCGATTCGGGGCCGGTGCTGGATCACTTTCGCAGCACCGTGGAGAGCGACAGGACCGCGCGGCCGGCGGTGTCGGCCACCTTGGCTTCGACGGCCACGAACAGCGGGTTCGGCGTCGGTCGCACCGTCAGCTTGCCGGCGTAGTCGCGCCCAAGTTGGGTGCAGGCGAAGTCGGTGTCGCCGATGGGTGGCGTCAGGCCCGACAGGCGCAGCCCGGTGAGCTGGTTGTCGGCGCAGCGCTGGGCCGAGCTCACATCGGCCAGGCGCTGCGCGTTGTCGGTCAGCGCGCCGGCCGCCTTGATGCCGGCACTGAGCGTGATCGCGACGATGGTCAGCGCGACCAGCACCTCGATCAGCGTGAAGCCGCGCGCCGAAGGCCGCGTCATGGCGCGGCCTTCGATGGCTCGTTGACCACCACGAACGGCCCGATGCCGTCAGTC
This sequence comes from Rhizobacter sp., assembly GCA_031385155.1. Taxonomy (GTDB): domain Bacteria; phylum Pseudomonadota; class Gammaproteobacteria; order Burkholderiales; family Burkholderiaceae_C; genus LMDS01. The sequence continues at coordinate 25,309 of JANNBF010000022.1, read as the reverse complement.
GCAAGCACGAGGCGCTGGTCGTCCAGCCGCAGCACGATGCGCTGCGGGCCGATCAGCGGCTCGGGGCCGAGCAGCACGGCGCGCGCGCCCAGCACATCGGCGCTGACGCCGGCCGACAACCACCGATTTGGCAGGCCACTGGAGGCCGGCAGGCCGATGAAGCGGAAGCCCGCTGCGCCGACTGTTTCAGCGCGCGGCTCCCAACTGGCTTGCAGCCCGGCGGCGCGCGCTTCGGTGCGGGCCGCTTCGAGCAAGGCCACGAGGCGGGCCGCTTCCTGATCGAGCCGTGTGGCAGCCGGGTCGCGCAGCGACAGGCTGGCCACGGCGCTGGCCACGGCGATCAGCACGACCACGAGCAGCAGTTCGATCAGCGTGAAGCCGCGTGGGGCGCCGCGGGCGGGGTGGCGGCGTTGATGGTCGCGCACGGTGTGGCGGGGCGAGTGGCGCGCGAGCCGAGGGGGGCTCGGGTGCCGGTCAGGCGGCACCGCAACTCACTGCCAGGAGCCGATCTCGGCGTTCTTGCCCTCGCCGCCGATCACGCCGTCTGCCCCGAAGCTGTAGATGTCGATTTCGCCCTTCAGGCCCGGGTTCGCGTACTGGTAGGGTCGGCCCCAGGGGTCGTTCGGCAGCTTGTCGAGGTAGGGCTTCCAGTTCGGCGGCACGGCCCCGGTGGTGGGCTTGTTGACGAGCGCCTGCAGGCCCTGTTCGCCACTCGGGTAGCGCTGGTTGTCAAGCTTGTAGAGCTTGAGCGCCTGCATCAGGTTGTTCACGTCGGTGCGGGCGGCGGTCACGCGCGCGTCGTCGGCGCGGTCGAGCACGTTCGGCACGATCAAGGCCGCCAGCACACCGATGATCACGAGCACGACCATCAGCTCGATGAGGGTGAATCCACGCAGGCCGCGCGCGGGCTGGCGGCGCCGAATTCGATACAAGGTCATGAAGGTTCCTTCCGGCGCGCGGGGTGGCGGCGGCAGCCGGTCAATGATAATGGGGCATGCTGGCTCGCCTGTTTTCATTCGTCGCCTGGGCCCTGGTGGCCGCCACCGTGGTGTTCTGGGGCTTGCGCCTGTTCACACGCGCGCCGGTGGCGCCGCCCAACGTGGTCGTGGCCAGCGAAGCCGCCTCGACCCGCGGTGACCTGACCCGTTTGCTCGGCGTTGCGCCGGTTGCCGTGGTGGCGCAGGTGGTGGTGCCCGAGGCCAGCGCGCGTTTCAAGCTGCTCGGCATCATGGCGCCGAAGTCCGGTGTGCAGGCGTCGGCCGGCCATGGGGTGGCGCTGATCGCGGTCGACGGCAAATTGCCGCGCGCCTACACGGTCGGCTCGCACCTTGATGCGGACTGGGTGCTGCAGGCCGTGAGCCTGCGCACGGCCGACATCTCGCCCGCGAACGGCGCTGCTGGCATGCGCCTGGAACTGCCGGCGCTGCCGAGTGCCACGACCGGAACGTTGCCCTCGGTGGTCACGCTGCCGAGTGTCCAGCCGGCGCTGCCAGCGGCCGTGCAGCCGCTGCCCCTGCCGGCCGCCCAACCGGTGGCTCAACCTCTGTATCAGCCGGTGCCCACGGGCCCGTGGCCGGGCTCGCTGACGCGCTCGTTGTCGACCGCAGTCCAAGGTTTGCGCCCACCTTCGGCCATGGTGGCGCTGCCGCCCGGTGGCAGCGATGCCGCCGGACAACTGCCGCAGCCGGGTCAGGTTCGGCCCGGCAGCGACTGAGCGCCACCCGCGCGGTTCAGCGCCGGGAGACGGGCTCGACGGGCTCGACGGGCTCGACGGAGTCTGCGAGCAAGGGCACGTCAGCGAGGTCGGGCGATGACGTTGAGCCCGAATCGAAACGCTCCCGAGCGGTGGCATCCACCCCGGGCGCGGCCGGCACGCGGGCTATGGGCGCGGCAGCAGCGGCGGTGCTGATCGGCGCCGGCTGCGTCGGGCCGGGTTCTTCGCCTTCGGCCACTTCGGTCAGCAGCGCAGCGGCGCTTCGCACCAGCGGCCAGGCCAGCGTGGAGCCGGTGCCGTCGGTGCTTTCCATGCCGAGTTCGAGCAGCGCGGACGCGTGGAACAGTGACAGCGCGTGGTCGAGCCCGCGGTGGCTGTGGCTGCGGCAGTACACGCAGTAGTCGGTCACGGCGGGTGCAATCCGCGAGGCCACCATCAGGGCCGCGCAGGCCGGCATGCCGTCCACGACGATCAGGTGGCGCTTGCTGCCGGCGACCAGCATCACGCCGACCATCATCGCCACCTCGAAGCCGCCGAACGCGGCCATCACCTCGACCGGGTCGACCACGTCTTTGTGGCGGGCCTGCGCACCTTGCAGCACGGCCAGCAAGTGGGCGAGGCGGCTCTCTTCCATGTCGGGGCCCTGGATGAGCAGGTCGCTCAGGTTCAGGCCCGACAGGCGCGACAGCACCAGCGCCGCGCTCTCGTGCGCACCCACGCCGATGCCGGCGCAGATCACCGCGTTCCCGACCAGCGAATCGGCGATCTCCATGCCGGCGCGAATGGCGGCGTGGGCCTGGTCGATCGACATGGCCGAGGTGACGCGCGCATTGCGCGTGCCGTGCGCGATCTTGCGGGCCAGCAAGCGCGCGTGCGGCGTGACCGACTCGGCTACGCCGCAGTCGACCACCGACAGCTCCAGGCCCTGGATGCGCGCGAACACCGCGAGCGGCAACTGCGAGCTGAGCAACTGTTGCGAGAGCAGGGCCGTCGACTGCCGGCCATCGAGCTCGAGCCCTTCGACGGCAAGGCCATGGTCGGCCGCGAAGATGGCGATCTGCGGCGTGCGAAAGCGCGGCTTCAGTGTGTTCTGGATCAAGCCGAGCCGCACTGCCAACGGCTCCAACTCGCCCAGGCCGCCGGTGGTCTCGGCCCGGCGCTCGAGCTTCTTGCGCAAGGCCTGCTCGAGCAGCGGGTTCGAGGTGGGCGTGATCAGCGAGCGATTGACCGACATGGGCATCCGGTGAGTTCAGCGGGCCGATTGTGGGGCCCAATCGGCGGCTCCCGCAATGCGCTTCGAGCGGCTGATGGATGCCCCGTCAGCGCAGGAACAGGCGGTACACCGGGTTGTCGGTTTCGTCGTCGCAGGGGTAGGCCAGGCTCGTCAGGAATGCGCGGAACGCCTTCTTGTCGGCCGCGGGCACCTGGATGCCCACGAGGATGCGGCCGTGGTCGGCGCCCTGGTAGCGGTAGTGAAACAGGCTGATGTTCCAGCCCGGGTGCATGGTCGAGAGAAAGCGCATCAGCGCGCCCGGCCGCTCGGGAAAGACGAAGCGGTAAAGCCGCTCGTCTTGCGCCAGCAGGCTGCGCCCGCCCACCATGTGGCGCAGGTGCTCCTTGGCGAGTTCATCGTCGGTCAGGTTCAGCGTCGCGAAGCCGTGACGGGCGAAGTGCCGGGCCAGCTTGGCGGGTTCGTCACGCACGGTCGTCGCCAGGCCGACGAACACGTGGGCGGCATTCGAGTCGGAGATGCGGTAGTTGAACTCGGTCACCGCGCGCGGGCCGATCAGTTCGCAAAAGCGCTTGAAGCTGCCGCGCTCTTCCGGGATGGTGACGGCGAACAGCGCTTCGCGTTCTTCGCCCACCTCGGCGCGCTCGGCCACGAAGCGCAGGCGGTCGAAGTTCATGTTCGCGCCGCAGGTGATGGCGACGAAGGTCTTGCCCTTGCAGCCGTGCGTGGCGACGTACTGCTTGATCGCCGCAACGCCCATCGCGCCCGAAGGCTCGAGGATGCTGCGCGTGTCCTGGAACACGTCTTTGATGGCGGCGCAGACGGCGTCGGTATCGACCACGATGAAGTCGTCGACGAGTTCGCGCGTGAGGCGGAACGTCTCTTCACCCACGAGCTTGACGGCGGTGCCATCGGCGAACAGGCCCACGTCGGTCAGCGCGACGCGTTTGCCGGCCTTCACCGAGCGCAGCATCGCGTCCGAGTCGCCGGTCTGCACGCCGATGACCTTGATCTCCGGCCGCACCGACTTGATGTAGGCCGCCACGCCCGAGATCAGCCCGCCACCGCCGATCGCGACGAACACGGCGTCGATCGGGCCGGCGTGCTGGCGCAGGATTTCCACGGCGATCGTGCCCTGGCCGGCGATGACATCGGGGTCGTCGAATGGGTGCACGAAGGTCATGCCGCGCTCGGCCTGCAAGGCCAGCGCGTGGGCATACGCATCGGAGTAGCTGTCACCGAACAGCACCACCTCGCCGCCGAGTGCCCGCACCGCATCGACCTTGACCTGCGGCGTGGTCACCGGCATCACGATCAAGGCCTTGCACGCCATGCGCTGTGCGGACATGGCCACGCCCTGCGCATGGTTGCCGGCCGAGGCACAGATGACACCACGCTTGAGCTCTTGCGGGCTCAGGTGAGCCATCTTGTTGTAGGCGCCACGCAGCTTGAAGCTGAACACGGGCTGGGTGTCTTCGCGCTTGAGATACACGGCGTTGCCGAGCCGCCGCGACAGTGTCTTGGCAAGGTCGAGCGGTGTCTCTTCGGCCACGTCGTAGACGCGGGCGGTGAGGATCTTCTGAAGGTACTGCGGCAGCGTCAGCGGCGTGGCTGATGCCTTGCTCGCAGCGCGACGGCGCGCGGGGCGGGCGGGCGGGGGTCCGGGGGCGACCATCGGCTGTCTCCTGGGGTGGGCGGTTCGGGGCGGCGGATCATACGTCGCTGATTTGCAACGGCCTCCAAGGGCCGCGTTCGCCGCGCCGGTTGAGTCGAACACCAGCCAGAAAAAAGCCCAGAGCATTGCTGCCCTGGGCTGAATCCACCAATGGAGGAGGTGGAGGAGACAATCGGTGCGGCGGGTCGATCAGCGCGCGATAGGTGCTCGGCACATACGCATCGCAACCCGCTGCGTACATGCAGTGTAGGAGCTTTTTTGCTGCGCTGCAATAAACGACGCAGAGCCGATTTAGGTGGCCGGCTCCAGGCCGTGGTGCACCCATGCACAATGCCGCGCAACACGCGCTGAAACGGTGCGGCAAGAGGCAAGTCAACCATGAAGTGCACGATCAACTGGATGCCGGCCAACGGCATGGCGTTCTCGGCTGAAACTGGCAGCGGCCATCTGCTGCTGATGGACGGCGCGCCCGACGGAGGTGGCCGCAACCTCGCCCCCCGCCCGATGGAAACCGTGCTGGCCGGTACCGGCGGCTGCACTGCTTACGACGTGGTGCTGATCCTGCAGCGTGGCCGCCACGACGTGCGCGGCTGCCAGGTCGAGGTGACCTCTGAGCGTGCGCCGGTCGACCCAAAGGTCTTCACGAAGATCCACATGCACTTCGTCGTGAGCGGCGTCGGGTTGACCGATGCAGCGGTGGACCGCGCGGTGCGCATGTCGCACGAAAAATACTGTTCGGCCAGCATCATGCTGGCCAAGACCGCCGAGATCACGACGAGTTTCGAGCTGAAGGCGGTGTGAGGCTGGTTTGAGCTCGGGGCTGGCAGGCCAGGCTTACACGTAGTGCGCGGTCGATGTCATCACGCGCGCCGCGAGACGCATCGCCCAGCGTGCAGGCGCGGGCAACGCTGCGGCGCCGGCCGCCTGGGCACTTGCAGCGTGCGCGGCCTCGTCGGCCTGCATCTGCAGCACGATGGCGCGCGACGCGATGTCGCTTAGCGGCAGGCGCTCCAAGTGATCGGCCAAGTGGGCTTCCACCTGCCGCTCCGTCTCGACAACGAACCCCAGGCTGGTCGCGTCACCGATTCGTCCCGCCAGCAGCCCGATGGCAAACGCACCGGCGTACCACAGCGGGTTCAACAGGCTGGTGTGCGCGTTGAGTTCGTGCAGGCGACGTTCAGTCCAGGCCAGGTGGTCGGCTTCTTCGCGGGCGGCGTGGGCGAACTGCAGGCGCAACGCCGGATCTCGCGTGGTCAGGCCTTGCGCGCTGTAGAGCGCCTGGGCGCAAACTTCGCCGACGTGGTTCACCCTCATCAGCGCGCCGGAAAGGCGTTGCTCATTGGGGGGCAGCGGCGCGGGGGTGGTGTCGGGTCGTGGACAGGTGCGTGCGGCGGTTGTGCCGCCCGACAACGTGCGCAACGCGCTCTCGGCGGTGACGATCAACGAATCCAGCGAAGTCATTCGACGAGCCTGTGGGCGTGAAGGAGCGGAAAGAATATCGCAGCGGCGCGGCCGACGTTCGGCTCGGCCTGGCACCCAACGACGACGTACCTTAGAACCACGCCGTGACGGCTTCAGACAGGCCTCGTTGTGTTGCGACAACATAAAGGCCTTTTTTGACCTGCAAGGCTTTCCACCACCCGGCCCCTTGGTGCAATACACACAACTTCCGCTGAGGGGGTTGTGCCTGATCTGCTCAAAACGGGTGTCCCGTGGAGGGTGCTTGGTGATCGGGACCTCTTGTCCAACCTAGGAGATAGTTGCAATGAAAAAATCTCTTCTCGCTCTCGCAGTTCTGGGCGCGTTCACCGGTGTCGCATCGGCTCAATCGTCGGTCACGCTGTTCGGCATCGTTGACCTCAACGCCCGCTACGTGAAGAACGACGGCGTCGCTCGTCGCGTTTCGCTGAGCCAAGACGGCATCAACAGCAGCCGCTTGGGTTTCCGTGGTACGGAAGATCTGGGCGGCGGTCTGTCGGCCCGCTTCTGGCTCGAAGGCGGCGTGAACGCTGACACCGGCACGACCAACAGCAAGTTCTTCGGCCGCCGCTCGACGGTCAGCCTGGTCGGTGGTTTCGGTGAAGTTCGTCTCGGCCGTGACTACACCCCGACCTTCTGGAACAACACGATTTACGACGCATTCGGTACCAACGGCTTGGGCGACTCGCTCAACGTCGCGCAGCTGACGTCGAATACGTTGGTCCGTGCTGACAACTCGATCGGCTACTTCCTGCCGTCCGACATCGGCGGTTTGTTCGGCCAGGCAATGGTTGCTGCAGGCGAAGGCGTTTCGGCTGGCAAGTACACCGGCGCACGCCTTGGCTTCGGTGCAGGTCCGTTCCAAGTTGCTGCTGCCTATGGTCAGCAAGACACCGCTACCGGCGACAAGCACAAGACAATCAACCTCGGCGGTTCATTCGACTTTGGTGTTGCCAAGGTGATGGGTTACTACGACCGTGACACGCTGGCGTCCCTCAAGGACAACCGTTACTCGGTCAGCGGCGCAGTGCCGATGGGTCAGGGCGAAATCCACCTTGGCTACGAGCGCAGCAAGCTGGAAAACAGCGCGGTCAGCACGTCGAACACGATCAGCAAGTTTGCTGTGGGTTACGTGTACAACCTTTCCAAGCGTACCGCCGTGTACGGCACAGCCGCACGTCTGTCGAACGGCAATGCTAGTCAAGCTAAGCTTGATGGTTCAGCCGCTGGGGGTTCACCAGCTCCGACCGCAGGCGGCAAGTCGACCGGCGCCGAGTTTGGCGTTCGTCACATCTTCTGATCTCGCGCTTGCCTTCGGCAAGCAGCCGTGCAGAACCAAAAGCCGCCTTCGGGCGGCTTTTTTTTGGGCGTCTCGCTTTTCTATAGACGACGTTTACCGAGCCAACGTTAAGCACCGCATGGGGGGATTCCCCTTTGACGGGTGGCTTGCGTTTTGCTCTCATCAGGCACTGTGATGTAGCGCCCGCCGACGGCCAGATTCCGGCGGGTGGGCATTGCAAGGGTCGGCGTGTCCAAGGCGCTGCTTGAACTCTATTTCCTTGGTGTAGCGCCTGCCCTTCATGCTCGTTTTCGTACTTCGCCGCCTGGCCCAAGCTGTGATCGTGATGCTCACGGTGGCCTTCATCGCCTTCATGCTGTTCCAGTACGTTGGTGACCCCGTCATTAACATCCTCGGGCAAGACGCGACACCCGAACAGCGCCAGCAACTGCGCTCTGATCTGGGGCTGGACAAGCCTTTCCCGGTGCAGTTCGCCCGGTTTGTCGGGAAAGCGATTCAAGGGGAATTCGGCTTGAGCCTTCGGCAGGGCCGCAAGGTTTCTTCATTGATCGCCGAGCGGCTGCCGGCCACGCTGGAGTTGTCGCTTTCCGCGGCGTTCATCGCCTTGGCGCTGGGCATACCGATGGGCGTTTACGCGGCGCTGCGGCGCGGTACGTTCCTGTCGCAGTTGCTGATGACGGTCTCGTTGCTCGGCGTGTCGTTGCCGACCTTCCTGATCGGCATTCTGTTGATCCTGGTGTTCGCGGTGACGCTCAAGTGGCTGCCCAGTTTCGGCCGCGGCGAAGTCACGGCGCTCGGCGCATGGACGACGGGCTTCCTCACCGCCGATGGGTGGAAGCACCTCGTGTTGCCGTCGATCACGCTGGCGGTGTTTCAACTCACGCTGATCATGCGTCTGGTGCGCGCCGAAATGCTGGAAGTGCTGCGCGCTGACTACATCAAGTTCGCCCGTGCCCGCGGCCTGCCGAACCGGTTGGTCTACTTCGGCCACGCACTGAAGAACACATTGGTTCCCGTGATCACGATCACCGGCCTGCAACTTGGCGCGCTGATCGCGTTTGCCATCATCACCGAGACCGTGTTTCAGTGGCCGGGCATGGGCCTGCTGTTCATCCAGGCGGTGACCTTCGCAGACATCCCGGTGATGGCCGCTTACCTGTGCCTGATCGCCCTGATCTTCGTCGTGATCAACCTGGTGGTCGACCTGCTCTACTTCGCCGTCGACCCACGGCTGCGGATCGAGAAATCTGGCAGCGCGCACTGAACTCGCATCAATCCACAAGACCTTCGTTGGAGCTTTCGATGAACCTCAAGCAAAACCTTTTGACCATCGCTTTGGCATCGGCACTGGGCTTGGTTGCCGTGCAGGCACGAGCCGTGACCTTGCGCGTTTCGAACGCGGGCGACGTGCAATCGATGGACCCGCATTCGCTCAACGAGACGCTGCAGCTCAGTTTCACCGGCAGCGTGTACGAAGCGCTGGTCGGGCGGGACAAGAAGATGGCGCTCACCCCGCTGCTCGCCACCAAGTGGGCGCAGACCAGCCCGACCGTGTGGCGATTCGAGCTGCGCAAGGGCATCAAATTCCACGACGGCACACCGTTCACGGCCGATGACGTGGTGTTCAGCTTCAAGCGCGCGGCCGGTGACGGCTCTGACATGAAGGGCTACACCTCGTCGTTCAAGGAGGTGCGCAAGGTCGACGATCACACGGTCGACATCGAGACCGCAGCACCCTACCCGATCTTGCCGGACGTGATTTCGAACGTCGCCATCCTCAGCAAGAAATGGTGCGAAGACAACAAGGCGACCACGCCCGTGGACCGCCGCAAAGGCATCGAGAACACGGCCAGTTTCAAGGCCAATGGCACCGGCCCGTTCCGTCTGAAAGAGCGCCAGCCCTCCGTGCGCACGGTGCTCGTGCGCAATTTCAACTACTGGGACAAGGTCGAGAGCAACCTCGACGAGATCGTGTTCACCCCGATCAACAACGACCCGACGCGCGTGGCGGCACTGCTGTCGGGCGAGACCGACCTGATGGAGCCGGTGCCGCTGCAAGATGTCGAGCGCGTGAAGGCCACGCCCGGCTACACCGTGGCGCAAGGCCCCGAGTTGCGCACCATCTTCCTGGGCATGGACCAGAAGCGCGACGAGTTGCAGTTCAGCAGCGTGAAGGGCAAGAACCCGTTCAAGGACAAACGCGTGCGGCAGGCCTTCTACCAGGCCATCGACATCGAGGCCATCAAGACCCGTGTGATGCGCGGGGCGGCCACGCCCACCGCGTTGATGATGGGCCCGGGCGTACGCGGCTTTCAGGCCGACATGAACAAGCGCTTGCCGTACGACGTGGAAGCGTCGAAGAAGCTGCTGGCCGAGGCCGGTTACCCGACCGGCTTCGAGGTCGGCATGAACTGCCCGAACGACCGCTACGTGAACGACGCCGCCATCTGCCAGGCCGTCGCCGCGAACCTGGCACGCGTCGGTGTCAAGGTGAACCTGCAGACCGAGACCAAGATCAGCTACTTCCCGAAGATCTTGCGGCGCGACACGAGCTTCTATCTGCTCGGGTGGACGCCCAGCACCGGCGATGCCCACGACCCGCTCGCGGCACTGATGGCCACGCCCACCGACAAGGGCCAGGGTCAGTTCAACCTGGGCTGGTACAGCAACCCCAAGCTCGATGAACTGACGCTGAAGGTCCAGTCCGAAACCGACGACAGGAAGCGCATGGAATACATCCGCGAGGCCTACAAGATTCACCAGGACGACATCGGCCACATCCCCCTGCACCAGCAGGCACTGGCCTGGGCCTACAGCAGCAAGGTGAGCCTGGTGCAGTTGCCGGACAACCGCATGTTCTTCAAATGGGTTTCGTTGAAAGCCAAGTGATGAACACCGACGCGGTGGTGGCACCGGGCGCGTGGGCGCGGTTCTTCGATGGCGACGTGTGGCATTCCTTCCGCAGCTCGCCGATGGCGATGATCGCGGCGGCCGTGGCCTTGGCTTGCGTGTTCTGCGCGCTGTTCGCCGGTGTCATCGCGCCGCACAACCCGTTCGACCTGGCCACGCTGGAACTCAGCGACTCGATGCTGCCACCGGCCTGGATGCAGGGCGGGCAAAGCAAGTACGTTCTGGGCACCGACGAGCAAGGGCGCGACGTGCTCTCGGCGCTCATGTATGGCGCGCGCATTTCGCTCTTGATCGGTGGCGCGTCGGTGGTGGCGTCGGTGCTGCTCGGTGTGTCGCTCGGCCTGCTGGCCGGCTACGCGGGCGGCCGCATCGACGCGTTCATCATGCGCGTGTGCGACGTGATGCTGTCGTTCCCGTCGATCCTGATCGCATTGTTGATTGCAGGCGTTGGCCGGGCGCTGTTCCCGCAGGCACATGACTCGCTCGCTTTCGGTGTGTTGATACTCGCCATCGCGCTGCCCGGTTGGGTGCAGTACGCGCGCACGGTGCGCGGCTCGACAATGGTCGAGCGCAACAAGGAATACGTGCAGGCGGCGCGCGTGGTCGGTGTCTCGCCACTGCGCATCATGCGCAAACACGTGCTGCCCAACGTGCTCGGGCCGGTGCTGGTGCTGGCCACCATCCATGTGGCCACCGCCATCCAGACCGAGGCCACGCTGTCGTTCCTCGGCGTGGGGGTGTCGCCCACCTCGCCGTCGCTCGGCACCTTCATCAACGAAGGCAACAAGCAGCTCTTCAGCGGTGCATGGTGGCTGGTGATCTTCCCGGGCTCGATGCTGCTGCTGATCGCGCTGAGCATGAACCTCTTCGGCGACTGGTTGCGCGACGCGCTGAACCCGCGCCTGCGCTGAGCCCCGCCTTGCGACACGACCCATCGATGACACCCTTGCTCGAAGTCAGCCACCTTCGCGTCGAGTTCCCGACGCGTCGCGCCACGCTCGTGGCGCTCGACGACGTGTCGTTCACCATCGCGCCAGGCGAGATCCTCGGCGTGGTCGGTGAATCCGGCGCCGGCAAGTCGTTGACCGGCGCCGCCATCATCGGCTTGCTCGACCCGCCGGGCCGGGTGGCTGCGGGCGAGATTCGCTTCGATGGCCGGCGCATCGACAACCTGCCCTATGACGAGATGCGCAAGGTGCGCGGCCGCCAGATCGGCGCGATCTTTCAAGACCCGCTCACCTCGCTGAACCCGCTCTATACCGTCGGGCGCCAGTTGATCGAAACGATCCAGGCCCACCTGCCGGTCAACGCAGCCGAGGCGCGCCAGCGCGCCATCAAGCTGCTGCAGGAGACCGGCATTCCGGCAGCCGAAGCCCGCATCGACCAGTACCCGCACCAGTTCTCGGGCGGCATGCGTCAGCGTGTGGTGATTGCCTTGGCGCTCGCGGCGGAGCCTCGGCTCATCGTCGCCGACGAGCCGACCACCGCGCTCGACGTGTCGATCCAGGCGCAGATCATTTCGCTGCTCAAGCGCTTGTGCAAGGAGCATGGCGCGGCCGTCATGCTGGTCACGCACGACATGGGGGTGATCGCCGAAACCTGCGACCGCGTGGCCGTGATGTATGCCGGGCGCATCGTCGAGATCGGCCCCGTGCACGACGTGATCCACTCGCCCGCGCACCCGTACACGGTCGGCTTGATGGGATCGATCCCGGCGATGGACGAAGACCGCGAGCGCCTCTTGCAGATCGACGGGGCGATGCCACGGCTCAATGCCATTCCGAGCGGTTGTGCGTTCAACCCGCGCTGCCCGCAAGTGTTCGCGCGCTGCCGCAGCGAGCGGCCCGAACTGCTGCCGGCCGGCGCCACGCGGGCGGCGTGCTGGCTGCACGATGCGCAAGCAAAGGTTGCCGCATGAGCGCCGTCATCGCGCCGCCTCTCGTCGAGGTGACGGACCTGGAGAAAAGCTTCGATGTGTCGGCGCCGTGGTTGAACCGCGTCGTCGAGCGCAAGCCTCGCCAGTTCGTTCACGCGGTCGACGGTGTGAGCTTCAGCATCGAGCGCGGCAAGACGCTGGCGTTGGTCGGCGAATCGGGTTGTGGCAAGAGCACCGTTGCGCGGCTGCTCGTCGGCCTGTATGCGCCGACACGCGGCAGCGTTCGTTTCGACGGCGTCGATACGGCCACGACCTTCAAGTCCGGCGCGGCGCAAGCGCTGCGGCGGCGCATGCAGATGATCTTCCAGGACCCGTACGCGAGCCTGAACCCACGCTGGAAGGTGGCCGACATCGTCGGTGAGCCGCTGCGCGAGCATGGCCTGGCCGGCACCGGCCCGACCGACAGCGCCGGCGACCTGAACGCAAAGGTGGTGGGGTTGCTGCAATCGGTCGGCCTGTCGGCGGCCGATGTCGAGAAGTTCCCGCACCAGTTCTCTGGCGGCCAGCGCCAGCGCATCTCGATTGCCCGGGCCTTGGCCACGCAGCCGGACTTTCTGGTGTGCGACGAGCCGACCTCGGCGCTCGATGTGTCGGTGCAGGCACAGGTGCTCAACATCATGAAGGACCTGCAGCGCAAGCAGGGCCTGACCTATTTGTTCATCTCGCACAACCTCGCGGTGGTGCGCCATGTGAGCGACCAGGTCGGTGTGATGTACCTCGGCCGCCTGGTTGAAGTCGCCGACAAGGCCGAGCTGTTTACGCGCCCGCGCCACCCTTACACGCGCATGCTGCTCGATGCGATCCCGGACATCCACATGAGCGGCCGCTCGCGCACCCCGGTGCAAGGCGAAGTGCCGAACCCGCTGATGCCGCCCAGCGGCTGCTCGTTTCACCCGCGCTGCCCGCACGCGAATGACCGGTGCAAGGTGGAGCGGCCGGCACAGCTGCGGTTCGGCGGCGCGCTGATTGCGTGCCACGCGGTGGAAGAGGGGCGGATCTAGCGCCCTGGCGCTGGCCCTGGCCCTGGCGCTGGCTTTCGCTTTGGCGCCGTCGCTTCGGCGCTTTGCTCGTGCACCTTGCAGGTCAGGCAACCGGCAACAGATGCTCGCCGCTGAACAACTCGTGCGGCAGCTCCCGGTCGCGAATCAAGAACGCGTGATCGCCACACACCATCACTTCAGCAGCACGGCCGCGCGTGTTGTAGTTGCTGGCCATCGTCATGCCGTACGCGCCGGCAGAGAGCACTGCAACGAAGTCACCGGCGTGCACCGCCAGCTCGCGCTCGCGCCCGAGCCAGTCGCCCGATTCGCAGACCGGGCCGACCACGTCACTCAGCGTGGCGGGCTCGTCGCGCAATTCGCACGCGACGATGTTCATCCACGCCTGGTACATGGCAGGGCGCATGAGGTCGTTCATCGCCGCGTCGACGATGCAAAAGTTTTTGCCGGCGCCCGCAGGGTCGCCATTCGGCTCCCGGCCGGGCTTCATGTAGAGCACCTCGCTCACCAGCACGCCGGCATTGCCGACCAGCGAACGTCCGGGTTCGAACATGATCTTGCGGTGGCCGTGGCCACGCGCGTCGATGCGCGCGAGCAGGCTGCGCACCAGCGCTTCGGCCGACGGCGGCGCCTCAGTGGTGTAAGTGATGCCCAGGCCGCCGCCGAGGTCGAGGTGGTGGATCGGGATGCCGCGCGCCTCGACCTGCTCGATCAGGTCGAGCAAGCGGTCGAGCGCGTCGAGGTAAGGGCCGATCTCGGTGATCTGCGAGCCGATGTGGCAGTCGATGCCCACCACGTGCAAGCTTGGCAGGTCGGCCGCTCGTACATAGTTGGCCACTGCGTCTTCATGGGCGATGCCGAACTTGTTGCCCTTCAGGCCGGTCGATATGTAGGGATGCGTGCCGGCGTCGACATCGGGGTTCACGCGCAGGCTGACATTCGCGGTCTTGCCCATGCTCGCAGCCACCTGTGAGAGCACGCCGAGTTCGGCTTCGCTCTCGACGTTGAAGCACATCACGCCCACTTCGAGCGCGCGGCGCATGTCGGCGCGGGTCTTGCCGACCCCAGAGAACACGATCTTCGACGGGTCGGCACCGGCGGCGAGCGCGCGTTCCAGTTCACCACCCGAGACGATGTCGAAACCGCACCCCGCCTGCGCGAACGCCTGCAGCACGGCGAGATTGGAGTTCGCTTTCATCGCGTAGCAGACCAGGTGGTCACGCCCGACCAGCGCGCGCTCGTAGTCGGCCAGCGCCTCCAGCATGCTGGCGCGCGAATAGGCGTAGAGCGGCGTTCCGAAGCGCTGCGCCAGATCTGCGACTGCGCAGCCATCGATGAACAAAGACGCGCCGCGATAGGCAACGTGCGGGGAACCGGGGAGCGTCATGGTGCGGAGGCGGGGGTCGATGGCGATGGGGAACTGGCGGGCTTGGGCAAGCTCAACGGGCCTTTCTGGCCGCACGCCGACAGGCCTGCGCCGGCCAGCAGGCAAGCGCCCACCACGCACACGGCGATCACCGCAGTGAAAGGCCGGGCAGGCCTGAAAGCTACACTCGTCTTGCACTGCAACATGCGGCGAATTCTAGCGACCATGACCCCCACTCCCTTGCCCACGCCACTGACCGATGCCGAGTACTTTGCATTGACACGAAGCCTGCTCGATGCCGTTGAAGCGCAGACCGACGCATGGCTCCAGACCGATGTGATCGACATCGATGCGCAGCGCACCGGTGGCTTGCTGGAGCTGAGTTTTCCGAACGGCAGCAAGATCATCGTCAACACGCAGCCGCCTCTGCAAGAGGTGTGGCTGGCGGCGCGTTCGGGTGGGTTCCACTACAAGCACATTGCAGGCAAGTGGACCGATACCAAGGACGGCCGTGAGTTCCTCGCCGCACTGTCGGCCTGTGCGAGCGAGCAAGCGGGCCGGGCGCTGGTCTTCAGCGCCTGAACAGGTCGAGGATGCTCTTGCGCTCATCTTCGTTCGGCGCAGTCGGCAACTTGTCTTCGAGGCCCAGGCTGCTGACGCCCGCACCTTGCGAATACTCTTCGTAGAACCACTCGTCGTTGACGTTCACCACGCCTTCTGGCACCGCGTACTTGTCGACCGGCACGCCGTTCAGCGCATAGCGCATGAAGTCGATCCAGATCGGCAGCGCCAGACCGCCGCCGGTCTCGTTGTCGCCGAGCTTGCGCGGGTTGTCGTAGCCGATCCACACGATCGCGACCACGCTGCGCTGAAAGCCGGCGAACCAGGTGTCGATCGAGTCGTTCGTGGTGCCGGTCTTGCCGTACAGGTCGGTGCGGCCGAGCAGGCGCTGCGCCGCCGCTGCCGTGCCCCTGCTGGCCACTGAGTTCAACAGGCTGTCCATCACGAAGGCATTGCGCGCACTCAGCGTGCGCATCGACTCGTTCAGTGCCGGCGGCAGTGTCTCGGCCAGCACCTTGCCTTTGGCGTCCGTGATCTTGCTGATCAGCGTCGGGTTCATGCGGTAGCCGCCGTTTGCGAACACGCCGTAAGCCGAGGCCATCTGCAGTGGCGTCACCGAGCCTGCGCCGAGGGCCATCGTCAGGTAGGCCGGGTGCTTGTCGGCATCGAAGCCGAAGCGCGTGATCCACTCCTGCGCATACGGCGCGCCGATCGACTGCAGGATGCGAATCGAGATCATGTTCTTCGACTTCTCCAGCCCGCGCCGCAGTGCCATCGGGCCTTCGAACTTGCCGTCGTAGTTCTTCGGCTCCCAGGGCTGGCTGCCGGTGGCGCCGGCATCGAAGAACAGCGGCGCGTCGTTGATGACCGTGGCGGGCGTGAAGCCCTTCTCAAGTGCTGCCGAGTAGATGAACGGCTTGAAGCTCGACCCCGGCTGGCGCCAGGCCTGCGTGACATGGTTGAACTTGCTCTTCGAGTAGTCGAAGCCGCCCACCATGGCGCGCACGGCGCCAGTGCGTGGGTCTAGCGCAATGAACGCGCCTTCCACCTCGGGCAACTGCGTGATGCTCCACTCGCCCTTGCTGCTGCGGCTGACCCGCACCACCGCGCCGGCGCGGATCTGTGTCTTCGGGTTGCCCTTGGCCGCAAGGCCCGATGCGGCGGGCTTCAGGCCGTCACCGACGATGGTCACGCTCTCGCCGTTCTGCAGCGCGGCAACCACCTTCTTCGGGCTGGCTTCGAGCACGACAGCCGCCTTCAGCTCGTCGTTGTCGGGGTGATCTTGCAGTGCGTCGGCGACGCGAGCGTCGGTGTCCTTCGCGTTCGCGGGCAGGTCCACGTACTCCTCGGGGCCTCGGTAGACCTGGCGCCGCTCGAAGTCCATGATGCCTTTGCGCAGGGCGCGGTAGGCCACCATCTGCTCGTCCGAGCGCAGGGTCAGGTACACGTTCAGGCCGCGCACATAGGAGTCATCGCCGTACTGCGCGAAGATCAACTGGCGCGCAGCCTCCGCCACGTACTCGGCATGCACGGCCACCTCTGACGGCGCACGGTAGCGCAGCGGCTCGATTCGCGCGGCATCGCGCTGCGCGGCGGTGATGAAGCCGTTGTCCACCATGCGGTCGAGGATGCGCAGTTGCCCATCCTTGGCGCGTTTCGGGTTGGTGATCGGGTTGAAGAGCGACGGCGCCTGCGGCAGGCCGGCAAGAATCGCAGCCTCGGCCACCGAAAGCTCTTGCAACGGCTTGCCGAAGTAGATGTCGCTGGCAGACGCGAAGCCATAGGCGCGCTGGCCGAGGAAGATCTGGTTCATGTAGACCTCCAGGATCTGATCCTTGGTCAGCAGGCTCTCCATCTTGAACGCGAGCAGCATCTCGTAGATCTTGCGGGTGTAGGTCTTCTCGGTCGAAAGGTAGAAATTACGCGCCACCTGCATGGTGATCGTCGAAGCGCCCTGGCTGCGCGACCGGCTGAACTGCGCCAGACCGGCGCGCACCACGCCTTTGATGTCAACGCCGCTGTGCTCGTAAAAGCGCGCGTCTTCCGAGGCCAGCACCGCCTGCTGCATCACCTTCGGGATCTGCGCCAGGGGCGTGAAGTTGCGGCGCTCCTCACCGTACTCGCCCAGCAGCACACCGTCGGCCGAGAAGATGCGCATGGGCAGCTTGGGCCGGTAGTCGAGCAAGCCGTCGATCTCAGGCAGGTTCGGGTAGGCCACTGCGAGAGCCAGGCCGACGAGCATCAGCACGGTGCCGACGGCGGCTGCGGTGAGCCCGAGCAACCACAGCGCACTGCGGCTGAGCCAGCGGGTCCACAAGGGCAGGTGGGCTCCGGATGAACGCATCGATGGTGGATCGGCGGGCCGCTTTGCCTCGCGCTCGGATTCGCTCATGGGACTCCAACGTTGGTCGGCCGATTATAGAAACCGGCCCGCGCGCGACGGGGGTGCACAAACGGCCCGCACCGGCAGGCTGAAAGCAGGCGTAACGGGCGCGTCAGGGTTGACCCGCTGAGCCCGGAATGCGGGCCGTTCCACGTGTGAGATTTGCAACGCGCCGCGCCGGCCAAATCGGGATTTTTCTTTGTGCCACATAGGCTTTACTGCTAGCATTGAAGTAACTTATTAACAATCCAGCACCTCTCCTAGACGGCTGGTGGAAAGGCGTCGTGAGCTTTCTGGACACCTTGTTGGGCCGCAAGCACCCGCCGATGATCGGGCTGGACATCAGCTCGTCCAGCGTCAAATTGGTCGAGTTGGGGCAAACCGCTTCCGGCGAATACGTACTCGAGCGTTTCGGTGTCGAGAGCTTCGAAAAAGGCTGGATCGCCGACGGCCAGATCGAGAAGTTCGATGAAGTCGCCGAGGCGGTGAAGCGTGTCGTCTCCAAGAGCGGCACCAAGACACGGCACGTGGTGATGGCCATGCCTCAATCGGCGGTGATCACCAAGAAGATCATGCTACCTGCCGGCCTGCGTGAGGAGGAACTGGAGCTTCAGGTCGAAGCCGAGGCCAACCAGTACATTCCGTTCTCGCTCGACGAAGTGAGCCTCGACTTCTGCGTCATCGGCCCCAGCCCCACGTCGGTGGGCGACGTCGAGGTACTTATCGCAGCGTCGCGCAAGGACCGTGTCCAGGACCGTCAAGGCCTGGCCGAAGCGGCCGGCTTGAGGCCTTCGGTGCTCGACATCGAATCGCACGCGTCGCGCCTGGCGATGAGCCGTGTCGTGGCGGCATTGCCCAACGAAGGCCATGACGCGCTGGTGGCGCTCTTCGAGATTGGCGCCGACACCACCAGCCTGAAGGTGTTGCGCGACGACGAGATGCTCTATGACCGCGACCAGGCCTTCGGCGGCTCGCAACTCACGCAATTGATTTCGCGTCAGTACGGCTTTTCATATGAAGAGGCCGAGCAGAAAAAGCTCGCTGGTGACCTGCCGGACGACTATGAATCATCTCTGCTCGCCCCGTTCGTCGACAGCCTGTCGCAGGAAATCGGGCGCGCGCTTCAGTACTTTTTCACCAGCACACCGCACCACAAGGTGCACTACGTGATGCTTGCGGGCGGCACAGCCACGCTGCCGGGCCTGAAAGACCGCGTGACTGAGCTGACAGGTTTTGCGTCGATGGTGGTCAACCCGTTCGAGAACATGAAGCTCGGCTCGGCGGTGCGCGAGAGCAAGCTGCGCCGCGAGGCGCCTTCTTACCTCACCGCCTGTGGCCTGGCGATGCGGAGGTTCGTGCAGTGATTTTGATCAACCTGCTGCCGCACCGGGAAGAGCGGCGCAAGCGCAAGAAAATTGCCTTCTTCGTCGGCTTGGCTCTGGCGGCGGTCGCCGGGCTCTTGGTTGTGGGCGCTTGGTATTTGATCGTCCAGCAGATGACGTCGTCGCAGCAGGAGCGCAATCAGTTCCTTTCCGCCGAAATCGCGAAGCTCGAAAAGGAAATCAAGGACATCGCCAACCTGAAGGCCGAGATTGCTTCGCTGACCGCCCGCCAGAAGGCGGTGGAAGACCTGCAGATCGATCGCAACCTGCCGGTGCACCTGCTCAACGAGCTCGTCAAGCAAACGCCGGAAGGCATGTACTTCACGTCGATCAAGCAAGACGGCACGGTGCTCGTGGTCACCGGTATCGCGCAGACGCAGGAGCGCATCTCGGAGTTCTTGCGAAACACCGCTTACAACTCCGAATGGCTCGTCACGCCTGAGCTGGTGGAGAGCAAGGCCACCACGGTCACGGCGGCAAACAAGGAGCAAAAGCGCCTGTTCGACTTCTCGGTTCGCGTCACCGTGAAGCGCCCGCAAGACAAGGCGGCAGTTGCTGCTGACAGCGCAGCGTCGGCGGTTCCTGCTGCGGCGCGCCCTGCCAGTGCGGCAGCCGCCAAGAAGGCTTGAGACCGCCATGGCCACCAACACCAAACCGATGAATCTCGACTTGAACTCCGTGTTCGAGGGCGCTGCGTCGCAATTCCGCGCCCTGAACCCGAATGAGCCGGGGCAATGGCCGATCCTGCCAAAGGTGCTCACATGGGCTGCAGTCGCGATTGTGATGATCGTGCTGGGCTGGTTCATGCTGCTTTCGCCGGCGCACGATGAACTCGACGCCGAGCGCGCCAAGGAGCCGACGCTCAAGCTCGACTACCGCGCCAAGCTCGGGCAGGCGGTGAACCTCGCCGAACTGCGCAAGCAGAAGCTCCAGGTCGAGGAGTACGTGACCCAACTCGAAAAGCAGCTTCCTGGCAAAGCCGAGATGGATGCATTGCTGTCGGACATCAACCAGGCAGGTCTCGGGCGCGGTCTGCAGTTCGAACTCTTCAAGCCAGGGCAGGTCGTCGTCAAGGACTACTACGCGGAGTTGCCCATCGCCATCAAGGTGTCGGGTCGCTATCACGACATGGGCGCATTCGCGAGTGACATCGCGAACCTCTCGCGCATCGTGACCCTGCACAACGTCAACATCGCGGGCGCGCTGCGCGACGCATCGGGCCTGCTGGCCATGGAAGCCACGGCGCGAACCTACCGCTACCTCGACTCGGCCGAGCTCGACGAGATCAAACGCGCCGCTGCGGCGAAGGCAAAGACAGCCGCGGGGCCAAAGAAATGAAGCCCAATCGTTACACCGCTGCCCGCATCGGGCCTCTTGCACTGCTTGCGCTCGCTCTGGCTGCCTGCAGCGGCGAGCAGGAAGAGTTGTCGCAGTGGATGGAGCAACAAAAGCGCGAGGTCAAGCCCAGCGTGCAGGCCCTGTCGGCGCCCAAGAAGTTCAACCCGCAGGCATACGCAGGTTTCGCAGGCGTGGAGCCGTTCAGCACGCAGAAGCTCGTCGTTGCTTTGAAGCAGGAGGCGAGGCAGCCCAACTCGTTGTTGTCTGCGGAAATCAACCGCAGAAAAGAGCCGTTGGAGGCCTACCCGCTCGACAGCATGTCGATGGTGGGCAGCGTCACGAAGGCAGGGCGCCAATATGCGTTGTTGAAGGTCGATAACCTGCTCTACCAAGTCAAGCCCGGCGACTACCTCGGTCAGAACTTCGGCAAGATCATGAAGATCTCCGAGACGGATGTGGCGCTGCGGGAAATCGTTCAGGATGCAGCGGGCGAATGGATCGAGCGCACAAGCGCCCTCCAACTTCAGGAGAAGGCGCGATGAAGAATATTCGGGAGACTCAGATGGTCAGCAAGTGGCGCTCGCGGGCGGTGGCCCTCATGTTGTTGCTGGGCGGCTCGGTGTCCGTGATGGCACAAAACACGATCCAGGCAGTGAGCAGCACCCAACAGGGTGGGTCGGACGTTGTTCGCATCGAATTGTCGGAGGCGCTTGGCGCGTTGCCGGTCGGCTTTGCCGTCCAGACACCGCCCCGTATCGCGATCGATCTGCCGGGGGTCGGCAACGCGCTCGGCAAGTCCAGCGTCGATGTGAACCAGGGCAATCTGCGCTCAATCAACATTGCGCAATCGGGCGAGCGCACGCGGCTCGTTCTGAACTTGAAGAAAGCGGGCAACTACCGCGCGGAACTGCAGGGCAAGGTGCTGCTGTTGACACTTGACGCCACCGCGCCGCCGGTTGTTGCAGAGTCGACGGTGTCTGCTGCGCGCCCCAATGCACCTGCCACGGCGGAGCCGGTTCGATTCGCCGAAAGTCTCAACCGTAACCCGCTGGCCTTGCGGGACGTGGACTTCCGTCGCGGCAGTGACGGCGCGGGCCGTGTGGTCGTGGAACTGGCCAACAACCAAGTCGGCGTGGACATCCGGCAGCAAGGCCAGAGCCTGGTGGTCGAGTTCCTGCGTTCGACCTTGCCTGAAAGCTTGCGGCGTCAGCTTGATGTGACCGATTTCGGAACGCCGGTGCAAACGATCACGACCAGCCAAGTGGGTGACCGTGTGCGCATGGTCGTGCAACCGCGAGGCAATTGGGATCACAGCGCATACCAGAGCGACAGCCAATTCGTGCTCGAGGTGCGCGCGCAGAAGGTGGACCCGAACAAGCTCACCCAAGGCACAGGCTTCGCGGGCGAAAAGTTGTCGCTGAACTTCCAGAACATCGAAGTGCGTGCCTTGCTCCAGGTGATCGCGGACTTCACCAACTTCAACGTGGTCACCAGTGACAGCGTCACCGGTACCGTCACGCTGCGGCTGAAAGACGTCCCCTGGGATCAGGCGTTGGACATCATCATGCAGGCCAAGGGCTTGGGCTTGCGCAAGACGGGCAACGTGATCTTGATCGGGCCCAAGGACGAGTTGGCCAACAAGGAGCGTTTGGAGTTGGAGTCACGTAAGGTCGTGGCCGATCTCGAGCCGTTGCGCACGCAGTCGTTCATCTTGAACTACAGCCGCGCTGAGGACGTTACGAAGATGTTGACCGGCAACCTGAGCGGTCAAGGTGGCAGCACCGGGCAAGCTAGCACAGCGAACCGAAGCATCCTTTCCACTCGCGGCAGCGTGTCGTACGAGGCTCGCACCAATCAGGTGTTCGTCACGGACATTCCAAGTAAGCTCGAAGAGATCACCCGCGTCATTGCCAGCATCGACATCGCAGTGCGGCAGGTGTTGATCGAATCGCGGATCGTGATTGCCGACGACAGCTTCGGGAGGTCGTTGGGCGTCAAGCTGGGTGGGTCGGACCTTCGCGGCTTCAACGGCGTCGCGCCTGGGTACGGGGTGGGTGGTGACAACCGCGTCACGTTTGGCGGCAACCTGAACGCCATTGGTGCGCAGACGCGCCAGACCACAGCGACGACCGTCGACTTCAGCAATACCAACTTCGTCAACCTGCCCGCCGCAACGCAAAACGGCTTCGATCCGGCAACCTTCGCGCTGTCGCTGTTCAGCGCGAGTGCCAACCGATTCTTGAACCTTGAAATCTCGGCTCTCGAAGCCGACGGCAAGGGCAAGGTTGTGTCGAGTCCGCGCGTGATCACGGCCGACCAGCAAAAGGCGCTCATCGAGCAGGGCGAGGAGCTTCCGTATCAGGTTGCCACGTCCAGCGGGGCCACATCGCTGCAGTTCCGCAAGGCCAACCTGAAGCTCGAAGTCACGCCACAGATCACCCCCGAAGGCAATGTGGTGCTGGATGTGGATGTCACCAAAGACAGCGTGGGCCGCTCCACGACTGCCGGTTTCGCCATCAACACCAAGCACGTGAAGACCCAAGTTCTTGTCGAGAACGGTGGCACCGTCGTCATCGGTGGAATATTTGAACAGAGCGACCGTGAAGACGTCACCAAGGTCCCGTTCCTCGGAGATGTTCCCTACCTCGGCAACTTGTTCAAGACGCGCACCAAACAGACAACCAAGACTGAGTTGCTGATTTTTTTGACGCCCAAGGTCGTGACGGACCGCACCGCCGCGCGCTGAGCGCAAACTGTTTGTGACTAAACCACATCTGACCTGACATGAACATCCTCAAGCGGATTGCCTCTGTGGCTGCGGTTTTGATCGTCGCCGCGTGCGGTGGCGGAGGCAGCACCCCGTATCCGACCAGTACGAACCCTCCTGCGTCTGTCAGTGATCTGATCCTGACGGTCAGCGCCGCCACGCTTGCGAACACGGGAACGGCATCGGTCGTAGTCACTGCGACCGCCCTCGACGCTTCCCGCAACACGCTGGCCAGCGTGCCCGTGACGTTGAGTGCTGACGGCGGTGCAGTGCTGTCGGCCGTGACAGGCACGACTACCGGAACCGATGGAACAGTTTCGGCGACGCTCGGTATTGGTGGCAGTCAGGCCAACCGGGTGTTGACGGTGACGGCTGTTTCATCGGGCATCACCAAGACTGCTAGCGTGCAGGTAACGGGAGCCAAGATCACTGCAACAAGTTCGGCGCCTGTGGTTGCGCCGAGCGGTCAAGGGTCGGTGCGCTACAAGGTGGTTGATGGCGCGGGTAATCCGATGGCCAACCAAGCGATCGAAGTCACTGCAACAAGCTTCGTTCCGCCTCAGGCCACCGGTACGACCGATGCATCTGGCGTGTTTGTTTTTAACTTCACTGCGCCATCCGCAATCGGCAGTTACACCGTCCTGACCAACGTAGCGGGCAACAGCGATGTGCAGACGATCACAGTTCAACCCGGCACTCTGGTGCCTACTGTCACAGCTTCGATTCTCGCTGCTTCGATATCGGCGAATCCCAGTGTTGTGGCGGTGAATCTGACGGGTTCCACCGCTAGCCAATCGGAAATTCGTGCCCTGTTTCTGGGCGCGAACAATAAGCCCATTCAGAACGTGCGGGCGCGTTTCGACCTCGATGGCGACGTCAATTCGATCGGCGGAACATTCAGCACAGGCAGCGGCACCTTGTACAGCGACAGCAATGGGGTCGTCACAACGGCCTACACACCGGGCACGCGTTCGAGCCCGACCAATGGGGTGTCGGTCCGCGTCTGCTACGGCGTTAGTGACTCTGACCCGAACCTCAACCCCCAGACATGCACGGTTTCCCAAAAGGTCACTTTGACTGTTGTTGCGGAACCGCTCGGTGTGACCATCGGTACCGATGAAAAGATCATCGTCGACCGGAACGACGGACTCGTGTACGTGAAGAAGTTTGTTGTCAGCGTGTCAGATGCTGCCGGTGTCGCCAAAGCAGACGTGAACCTCGTAGCGTCGGTCGATCTCACCAACTATCGCAAGGGGCAGTACAGAGTGTTGACGACGACGGCTGGCGGCACGGCCTGGTTTAAGGCTTCGTCGACGGGTGTTCTTGGTGACAGTGCGATTTGCTTGAACGAGGACACCAATCGGAACGGGGTTCTGGAAAGTGGCGAAGACCTCAATTCCGACGGACAACTTTGGCCCCGCAAGCCCGATGTGACGATTCGACTTCTTAGTCCCAAGACGGCAGCCGACGGCACGGCACAACTTGAAATCACGTATGCCAAAGACCATGGCAGTTGGGTCGATGCTTTGATCACCGTGGCCGCGTCGGGTGTGTCCGGGTCGGAAGGGCGCGCGACGTATTTCGTATCTCCAGTGCCTGTCGACGCGGCGTCGATCGCGAAGACCGACTCGTCACCTGCCTTTCAGGTAAGCCCGTACGGTGTGAGCAACAGTTGCTCGAATCCGAACTGAAGGGGCGCTCGAAGCCTCTCAGCCTCATCGGCATGCCAGGCGGTGGTAAGTCCACCGTCGGCAGGCATCTAGCTCGCCGCCTGAACGCATCCTTCAGCGACACAGACGGGCTGATCGAGCAGCGCATCGGTTGCCCGATCCGCACCTTCTTCGAACAGGAAGGCGAAGAGCGCTTTCGCGACATCGAATCGAGCGCGCTTGCCGATTTGCTGGCTGCGACGCGCGGGGTCGTTGCCACTGGTGGCGGCATCGTGCTGCGCGACGTCAACCGCGAACTGCTGCGCGACCGCACCGTGTGCGTCTACTTGCGGTCGACGCCGGAAGAACTGTTCCGGCGCCTACGGCATGACATCAAACGCCCGCTGCTCCAGGTGGCAGACCCGCTGTCACGGCTGCGCGAACTGTTCGTCAAACGTGACCCGCTCTACCGGGATGCAGCCCACTTCATCATCGACACCGGCAGGCCCTCGGTGCCTACGCTCGTGAACATGATCCTGATGCAGCTCGAGCTCGCCGGTGCGATCAACCCGCGTCAAGCAGCGCCAGTCGTCGATGGGCCGGTGCGCCCTGCAGGCTGA
>JANNBF010000182.1:0-9673 GCA_031385155.1 Rhizobacter sp. | reverse complement strand
ACAAGCCGCACCGCCTCCAGCTTGAACTCCAAGGTGTATCGCGCGCGGTGCGCCGTGTCGTCTTTCTTGCCCATGCTCACTTCTCCGTTTGCTGAATTTGAACATCAGCTACGGAGTACGTTTTTCGGGGACAAGGTCACCATGCCTTTCCGACGAAGCCAAAGCGACAGGCAAGCTTCCCTTGTGCCGACCGGCTGCAACCGGGAAGGGGCTTCGGGGGTATGAGCCCGACGGAAAGCCCGCACAATGGGCGGAACGTTCGTTTACAAATCCTACCGCTCACAAGGAAAGCCTGATGGCGCGCAATTGGCAAAAGATTTCGCTGGAGGAGGCCCGCCAAAATCCTTTGTACGGCGCGAAGAACTGGCTCGCGGTGTTCGCCTTTGGGGTTCTCATGGTCCCACTCCGCGAGTTTGGAGAAATCAGCGGTGCGGCGCACACGGCGGGCGTCGGAGTGTCTGAAATGTTGGCATTGAACGATGCTGTGGGCACATACGCGAAAGTCGTTCTGGCGTTCGAAACGCTCATGGCGGCAACCATCTTTTGGCTCCTGTTCACAAAACATCGGAGCTTTCGCCCTGTCGCCAGCGTCTTCCTGCTCGCTTCGTGGCCCGTGTTTGTCACCGTTGCGTTTGCCACCCAGCCACCGGGCGCTGCGGGTGTGCTCGGGACAATGCTCTTCCCCTGGATTGTGTCGTGTGCTGTATGGGTAACCTACCTCCAGCGGTCGCGGCGCGTGCGTGTCACATTTGAGAATTCCATCTTGGCCGAGCCGAATCGACTGCCCCCGGCTCCAATAGTCCAGCGACCGATTCCAGAGTCGTCGCCAATCGGCGAGCACCGTCAGCCGCCCCCTTTGCAGCCAGACAAGGCGGGTGCGGGTCCACTTTCCACAGCCGCAACGCAACTGGCAGCAGCGCCGGCAATGGCGAGTCAAGCTGACCTGGAAGAGCACTTCTGGTCGCAGGCGCTCACGGAGTTTGAAGGCGCATCGAGACGGCAGGGGCTATGGGCAAGGGTATTCGCCGAAGCCGACGGCAACGAGGCCCTTGCCAAGGCACGTTACCTCCGAGAACGAGGTCGTCAGATTGCTGAAGAAGAGCGGCAACGTCAAGAGGGGCAAGCTGCGAAGGTAGCGGAAGCAAAGCAGGCCGAGGCCGGAGTAAGGGCGCGCATCGGCAAAGTTCGGAATGAGTTCGTATCCGGCGCAGCTTGGCCCTTGGAGCACATCGGCGACCTCGTTGGTGCCGTCGCCATCGACCCCTCTCTCCTCACGCTTGCAGACCGGACGCACGGCAGGACCTTGCTGCATTGGTGCGCAAAGTACAACCTGACCCGAGAAGCCTTGGTGCTCGTCGAGCGCGGCGCAAACGCGAATGCCCCTGACGGGAATGGTCGACGGCCCCATGAACTTGCCGAAAACCTTGAGCTTCGCGGAATTCTTCGGACTGCCGCGATAGCTCGAGAAGCTACCGCCGCCCCGCGTCAGCTTTAGACCTCCGCTAAGTCAGCGGGAGCCTTTTACCTCGACGTTCAGAAGTTTCGTTCAGCCCATAAATCGGCTGGTCGGCGCACCGTACGCTGCCCGGTGCCACGGCGTAGTGGCCGCTCCAGGGTTTGTCTTTTCATAATCTGTTCCATGCATCGCATCGACGAAGCGCTCCTGCGCTATTTCATCCCGAGACTTCTAGAACGCTCGTGCCCCGAGCTAGTCCGCCGTTCGGGGCCAGAAGCGATGAAGACGAATTGCTTCAACCTATTTATTCCCAAGGGGAAACGTCCGTCCAAGGTGCTTCAGCGCGTCTCGGGGACGACCGTGCACGTGCTTGAGTTCGACGGTAACAGGCATGTCGTGCCTGCGACCCTCGAAATGGGCGACATCGACCCAGAGACGATTGAAGTGACTCACTACTACGGCATGGACGAGGTGCGCTACGAAGGCATCCGGCATGTCGCGCTAGGGTTGGGTACGAAGTGGCCCTACGCATGGTTCCACTACCTCCGGCTCAAGAATGCTCTTGGTCAGCACCGGTTCAACAGCCGGCCGTTGACGGTTGGCGAGCGCCCCGACATCCTGCGAGACGTGGTGGCGGCGACCGCTCACGGAACCGATGCCGTTGATTCCTTGGACCTTATGTCTTTCCGATACGGAGACCGCTGGGCTGACCATCCCGGGTGGAAGGAGTATCAACAGCGCTTGGACAAGCAACTTGCTTTCCTAGCGGAGTCGGGAGAGCTGTCCACCAGTGACCACTTCAAATACCGCCCAACAGGTCTGGGCGCTCGAGTGGTCGATGAGCGAAAAGATGCATCACGCAAGCACGGCTCAAACTGGTGGGTGCAGGTGGTCCTGGGTGCCGTCGCAGTCGTCGGACTTGTGTTCCTTGCAGCACAGGCTGGAGTTGTGAAACTTCCCACCATGCTCGACTTAACGCCAAAGAACGCATCGTTGGTTGTTCCCACCCCGTCCGTCAAGCCGTGACGGCTCCGGGTACTTGTGCCGGGCGAGGAGAGGGGTAAACCCCTAACAGAATGGTGAGTCGTCCGTCATTCCGACGGAGAAAAGTGGCCGCAAACCCGCGCCCAGCCTCACTCTCCCGAGGTTCTGGGGCCAACAGCGTAGTAAGACCCTTCACAAACGACAAACCCGGCCGGAGCCGGGTTCATCAGCACAAACCCGGCTCGCACCGGGTTTGGGTATCAAGCCGTGAGGCTCGAATTACATGGCCTTGGCAGCAGCCTTCTTCTTGGCGTGCTTCTTGGCGTGCTTCTTGGCAGCCATTTCCTTCTTGGCCATCGGCTTGGCTTCGGCCTTCATTTCAGCCTTGGCGGCCGGTGCGGCAGCAGCGGCCGGGGCAGCAGCTTGCGCGAACGCGCCGATGGAGAAAGTGGCGGCGATCAGGGCGGCGAGAATCTTGTTCATGGAGTTTTCCTGCAGGGAATTGTTGAAAGAGCCAAACGCTCGGGAGTCACAACGTGCCCGGTCGCCCTGCGGTTGACATTCAATTACGTGAAATCGTGCCAGTAACGGGCTGCCAACGCGCCTGCGAGCAGGGTTTACCGCTACTCGAACCGCCCTTCTCGAAACCATTTGGTCGCGACCCACTTCTCGCCCTCCAGCACTGGTGCGCCGCCGTGCAGCGAGCGCGTCATCGGGTGCGGCCGGTCGTAGCTGAAGAAGACCGCATTGCCGCGCACTGGCGCCACCGCCAGGTTCACGTCGGGGAACACGGTTTCACCCCCACCCGCCGGCGTGTTCAGGTAGCACACGAGTGACGCCACGCGCTGCCCGCCGCGCCGCAGGATGACCGGCGTGCCGGGCTGGGCCGGGTCGAAGTAGTCGTAGTGCGGCTTGTATTCCGCTCCGGGGCCGTAGCGCAGCACCTGCAGGCCCTCGCCGTTCTCGAGCGGCCATTGCATCAGCGCGGCCATGCGGGCTTCGATGCGCGCGCACACCGGGAGTTCGCCGCGGTCGAAGAACATGCCCTGGCTGGTGCGCGACTCGTTCACTTCGCTCGCGCCGGTGTCGGTTTGGACGGTCTCGGAGCGTTCGAGCCGGACGCTGGCCAGCGCGATCAACTCGTCGCACTCTGCGCCCGACAGCAGGTTGCCGAAGACGATGACGCGCGGGTCGGCCAATGCGACCAGCACGCTCACCTCACGGTCGTGCGCCCACACGGCCGCGCGCATGCCGGCCGGCAACGGCTCGGGCACGGCCACCGCCGGCGGCAGCGCAACAGCGCGGGCTTGCTCGGCCGACGGTTCGGCCGAACGCTGGGTCGCGTGTTGGGCAGCGTGTTGAGCCAGATGCTCGCGCAGCGTGCTTTCGAGTGCGACGAGCGCCACGTCTTCGTCCCAACCGCTGGCGACCATCGCCTGCACGATGGTCTCGGGCGGCTGCGCGGCGCTGGCCTGTTCGACGATCCAGGTGCGCAGTGCGGGGGTGATGGGTTGATGAACGGGCTGATGGGCCATGGGTGCGATCTTCCCTGGGCAGAGCCGCGTCAGGCCACGCGGCGGCGGAATACGAAGCGGTCGGGTGCCGACACAGCGGCGTCGAATGCATAGCCGTCAACGTCGAACGTCTTCAGCCCCGCAGGGCTGCGGACGCGGCGTGCAATGGCATGCCGCGCCATCAGCCCGCGCGCCCGTTTGGCGAAGAAGCTGATCACCTTGTAATGGCCGTTCTTCCAGTCTTCGAACACGCAGTCGATCACGCGGGCGCGCAACAGCTTGGGGCGCACGGCACGGAAGTATTCCTGCGACGCGAGGTTGATCACGACCGGCGAGGCGTCAGCTTCGAGCCGCTCGTTCAGGTGCTCGGTCACCGCATCGCCCCAGAACGCGTAGAGGTCGCGGCCGCTGGGCGTGGCAAGCGCGGTGCCCATCTCTAACCGGTACGGCTGCAGCCGGTCGAGCGGGCGCAGCACGCCGTACAAGCCGCTCAAGATGGCGATGTGCTGCTGCGCCCAGCGCAGGTCGGTGACAGTGAGCGAGGGCGCTTGCAGGCCGCCGTACACGTCACCGTTGAAGGCCAGCGCGGCGGGCCGGCTGTTGGCCGGCGTGGCCTCGGGCGACCAGGCCCGATAGCGCGCCACATTCAGCTGCGCCAGCGCATCCGACAAGCCCATGAGCGCGGCGACCTGCGCGGCGGACTTCTTGCGCAGCACGGTGATCAGCGCCGCGCTGCGTTCAGCGAACGCCGGCTCGGTGGCGAGTGCAGCGACGCGCGGGGGCAGCGGGGTGTCGTAGTCGAGCGACTTGGCAGGGGACAGCAGGAACAGCATGGCGCGGATTATCGGGTTGGCTGGGGCAGTCAAGGGCCAAGTCATTCACCGCAGAGTCGCGGAGGACGCAGAGATGCGCAGAGGAAAGCAAAGAGATTGAGTTGTTTTTACTCTGCGTTCCTCTGCGTCCTCTGCGACTCTGCGGTGAATCCCCGTCTCCCGCTCACCGGAAGTCACGGCTGCGGCTGACGAGGCCTTGCAGCAGTTCGGTGTGGTCGAGCAGCTTCATCGCGACGAGGTGCATCACCGCGCCGTCATCGCCGCCGCCCGGCCCGTCTTGCCGCTGCCACTGGCCGAACACGGTGAGCAGGCGTGCGCCGACCATCGGTTTGCGCTGCGCTTCGGCGACTGCAGGCCAGACGATGACGTTGACGGTGCCGGTGTCGTCTTCGAGCGTGATGAAGACGGTGCCCTTCGCGGTTTCGGGCCGCTGCCGGTGCGTGACCAGGCCGCTGGCGCGCGCGATGCGGCCGTGCGGGTAGCCGCGCAGCACCGAGGCCGGCTGCACCTTGAAGCGCTGCGCGAGCTCGTCGCGCAGCAGCGCGAGCGGGTGGCGGTTGAGCGTCAAACCCAACGCACGGTAGTCGGCAAGCGTGTCCTCCGCCTCGGCCGGCGCCTGCAGTTCGGCCGGCGCTTCGGTGAAGCGCGTGGCGCGCAGCATGGGGCTGGCGCGGGTGTCGATGCCGGCCACGGCCCAGGCCGATTGGTGGCGGTGGCCGGTCAAGCCCTTGAGGGCATCGGCCTGGGCCAATGCCTGCAGCGCGTGGGCGTCGAGTTCGGCGCGGCGCGCCAGGTCTTCGGCGTTGGTGAACGGGGCGTGTGCGCGCGCTGCGACGATGCGCTGCGCGGCCTCTTCGGCCAGCCCGCCGATGCGGTTCAGGCCGAGGCGCACGGCGTGCAGTGGGGGTGCGCCGCCGGCGTCGCTGCTGCCGGGCACGGCCGACCCGCCCCGCCCGCCCGCCGCGCTCTCATCACCGTGTTCCGGCGCTTCGAGCGTGCTCTCCCACACGCTCACGCGCACGTCCACCGCGCGCACCTCCACGCCGTGGGCGCGCGCGTCGCGCACCAGTTGCGCGGGCGCGTAGAAGCCCATCGGCTGGCTGTTCAGCAAGGCCGCGAGGAAGGCATCGGGGTGGTGGCATTTGATCCACGAGCTCTTGTAGGCCAGCATCGCGAAGCCGACCGCGTGGCTCTCGGGGAAGCCGTATTCACCGAAGCCTTCGATCTGCTTGAAGATGCGCTCGGCGTAGTCCCGGTCATAGCCCTTCTCGACCATGCGGCCGACCAGCCGCTGCTCGAACGGCCCGAGGCCGCCGCGCCGCTTCCACGCGGCCATGGCGCGGCGCAGGGCATCGGCCTCGCCGCCGGTGAAGTCGGCCGCGAGCATCGCGATCTGCATCACCTGCTCCTGGAAGATCGGCACGCCCTTCGTGCGCAGCAGCGCGGGCTTGATCTCGGCGGGGATGTCGATCTCGTCGTCACGCAGGCTGCGGTTGTTGAGGTACGGGTGCACCATGCCGCCTTGAATGGGGCCAGGCCGCACGATGGCCACTTCGACCACCAGGTCGTAGAACACGCGCGGGCGCAGGCGCGGCAGCATGCTCATCTGCGCGCGGCTCTCGATCTGGAACACACCGACCGTGTCGGCGCGGCAGATCATGTCGTAGGTGGGGGTGTCGGCCTCGGGCACGTCCTGCAGCTCGAAGGCGGGCAGGCGCTGCTTCAACGCGATCAGGTCGAGCGAGCGGCGCAGCGCGCTGAGCATGCCGAGCGCGAGGATGTCGA
The DNA here is from genome assembly GCA_031385155.1 of Rhizobacter sp. GTDB lineage: Bacteria > Pseudomonadota > Gammaproteobacteria > Burkholderiales > Burkholderiaceae_C > LMDS01. The sequence continues at coordinate 3,101 of JANNBF010000182.1, read as the reverse complement.
CCTTGATCAGGCCGAGCGTGTCGAGGTCGTCCTTGTCCCACTGCACGACGCTGCGGTTGACCATGCTCGCGTTCTCGACCGGCACGAGCTGCTCGATCTGGTCGCGTGCGATCACGAAGCCGCCGGGGTGCTGGCTCAGGTGGCGCGGGAAGCCGATGAGTTGCTGCGTGAGCTCGACCCACAAGCGCGTGACCGGTGCGTCGGGGTCGAAGCCGTTCTCGCGCAGGCGCTCGTTGCTGATGTGGCGGCCGTCGAACCAGTGGATGCTCTTGCTGACGGCCTCGATGCGCTGCAGGTCGATGCCCAGCGCGCGGCCGGCGTCGCGCAGTGCCGAGCGCGGCCGGTAGCAGATCACCACGCCGGTGAGCGCCGCGCGGTGGCGGCCGTACTTGTTGTAGATGTACTGGATGACCTCTTCGCGGCGCTGGTGCTCGAAGTCGACATCAATGTCCGGCGGCTCGTTGCGCTCGGCGCTGATGAAGCGCTCGAACAGCATGGTGGCGGTGCTCGGGTCGACCTCGGTGATGCGCAGGCAGAAGCACACCACCGAGTTGGCCGCGCTGCCCCGGCCCTGGCACAGGATGCGCTGCGACCGGGCCCAGCGCACGATGTCGGCCACGGTCAGGAAGTAGGCCTCGTAGCCGAGCTGCTTGATCAACGCGAGTTCACGCTCGACCTGCGCCAGGTAGCCGGCCCGCGCTGGCGCGCTGCAGCGCTCGGGCGGGAAGCGCTCGGCCGCACCGTCGAGCGCGAGTTTGCGCAGCCAGGTGGTCGGCGTTTCACCGTCGGGCACGATCTCGCGCGGGTACTCGTACTTCAACTCGCCGAGCGAGAACGCGCAGCGCCCGGCGATCACCAGCGTGTTGGCCAGCCACTCGGGCTCGTAAAGCGCGGCCAGCCGCGCGCGCGAACGCAGGTGCGCCTCGGCATTGGGTTCGAGCGCGGTGCCGCACTCGGCCACCGGGCGCTTCAGGCGCGTGGCGGTGAGCACGTCTTGCAGCGGCTTGCGCGAGCGCACGTGCATCAGCACGCCACCCGCCGCGACGATGGGCAGGCCGACCAGTTCGGCCACGCGCTTGACGGTGGCGCGCAAGTCGGCATCACCGGGGCGGTGCAGCAGTTCGATGGCGAGGTAGGCGCGGTCCTGGAACCAGGTCTTGAGCCAGATGGCGTGCGCGAACACGGTCTCGAAGGGCTGCGCTGCATCGGGCACCAGCAGGGCGATGCAATCGGGCAGGCCGGCCAGGAACGGCGCGTTCGGAACCTTGCCCTGCACGTCACCCGGGTGCGCGAGGTACTGGCCCTTCGGCGCGCGCCGCCGCGCAATGGTGATCCAGTGCGACAGGTTGCCGTAGCCACGGCGGGTTTGGGCGAGGAGCACGAGGCGGGCGTGGGGTGTGGCATTGGCATCGGTATTCGCCGCTGCGGCCACCGACGCGGCAGGCTTGATGGCCTTGGCTGGCAGGGTCAGGCGCATTTCGGAGCCGATGATCAGGGCCAAAGCGGGTGCGGGTGCGGGTGCGGGTGCGGGTGCGGGCGAAGGCGCATGTGCAGCGTTGGCCTCGCTGCCCGACAGCAACGCCCCGACGGCCTCGTATGCGCGCACGACACCGGCGAGCGAGCACTCGTCGGTCAAGGCGATGGCTGCATAACGCAGGCGCGCTGCACGCTGGATCAATTCCGCCGGGTGCGACGCGCCGCGCAGGAAGTCGAATTGGCTGCGGCAGTGCAGTTCAGCGTAGCCTGGGAGCGACGGGCGGGGGCGCATGGGCGAAGTGGGCCGGGCTCAGGTGCCCGGCCAGCCAGGTTCAGGCAGGCTCGGCCTGCGTGGCGGCGCAGAGGCTGGCGGCAGTGGTGAAGGTGGTGGTGAAGGTGGTGGTGAAGGCGGAGGTGGCCGCCGCGCCGTAAGCCGCCTGCGGCATGCGCACGCGCGGCGGCTTGCCAGGCGCTGGCAGCGCATATCGAGTGAGGCTGGGCACGGCCAGTGGCGCAGCGGCGTGAGGGTTCGCGCCTTCGGCTGCCATGCCGGCATGGAGCGCATCCAGCGGGCTTCGGACCGCCCCACCGCCGAGCTTGAGCACGTGGGTGTAGATCATGGTGGTGCTCACGTCGGCGTGGCCGAGCAGCTCTTGCACGGTGCGGATGTCATAGCCGCTTTGCAGCAGGTGGGTGGCGAACGAGTGGCGCAGCGTGTGCGGCGTAGCCGGCTTGGCGATGCCCGAGCCATCGAGCGCGCGCTTGAAGGCGCGCTGGAACGTCTGCTCCAGCACATGGTGGCGGCGCCACACGCCGCTGCGCGGGTCGGCCGAGAGCTCGAGCCGCGGGAACACCCAGAACCACGACCACGCGCTGCCCGCGCGCGGGTACTTGCGGTCGAGCGCGTTGGGCATGTGCACGCCGGCCGTGCCCGCGCGCACATCGGCCGACCACACCATACGCGCCGCATGCATCTGCTCGCGCAGTGCGGGCGCCAGCGAGGCCGGCAACATCACCACACGGTCTTTCGCGCCCTTGCCTTCACGCACGACGAGCGCCTGGCGATCAAAGTCGACGTCTTTCACGCGCAGGCGCGCGGCTTCGAGAATGCGCATGCCGGTACCGTAGAGCAACTGCGCCATCAGCCGGTGCGGTGGCTGGATGGCTTGCAGCAGGTGCGCCACCTCGTCGTGCGTGAGCACCGCCGGCAGCCGCACCCGGCTCTTCGGACGGCCGATTTCGTTCAGCCACGGCAGGTCGAGCCCGAGCACCTGCTGGTACAGGAACATCAATGCCGACAAGGCCTGCTTGTGCGTGGCCACCGCCACCTGGCGTTCGTTGGCCAGCCACGAAAGAAACGCCTCGACCTCGGGCGCGCCCATGTCGGCTGGGTGGCGCAAACCGTGGAAGCGAATGAACGCACGCACCCATTGCACGTAAGCGTGCTCGGTGCGGATGCTGTAGTGCAGGTAGCGAATGCGCTCTCGCACTTGGTCGAGCAGGCGGGCGGCGGGCGGCGATGTCGAGTCGGTGGCGCGCGGCGCTGCGCGAGGCCCGACACCGCCGTCAATGTCTTCTGATTCATCACCGACGTGGTCATTCATCCGTGCACCCAGTTTGGCTTG
>JANNBF010000174.1:0-83666 GCA_031385155.1 Rhizobacter sp. | reverse complement strand
CGCGCGGCAAGGACTTCAACATGCGCTGGATCGCCAGCATGGTGGCCGAGGCGCACCGCATCCTGATGCGCGGCGGCGTGTTCCTGTACCCGCGCGACACGAAAGACCCCGCCAAGCCCGGGCGCCTGCGCCTGCTCTACGAGGCCAACCCGGTGGGCTTCATCATCGAGCAGGCCGGCGGCCGCGCCAGCACCGGGCGGCAGCCGGCGCTCGCGGTCAAGCCGAGCGCCCTGCACCAGCGCATCGGCTTCGTGTTCGGCTCGAAGAACGAGGTCGAGCGCATCGAGCGTTACCACGCCGAGCCGGCGAGCAAGGAACTCAGCAACCCGCTGTTCGCGGAGCGCGGGCTGTTCCGCACCTAGCGCACCTGATCCGAACACGAGCCGCGAGAACCACCATGTCAGAACGCCACCCCATCATCGCGATCACCGGCTCATCGGGCGCCGGCACCACGTCGGTCACGCGCACGTTCGAGAACATCTTCCGGCGCGAGAAGATCAGCGCCGCCGTGATCGAGGGCGACAGCTTCCACCGCCACGACCGCCTGCAGATGAAAGAGCGCCTCGCCGAGGCCGAGCGCGCGGGCAACAAGCACTTCAGCCACTTCGGGCCCGAGAACAACCTGTTCACCGAGCTGGAGCAGCTGTTCCACACCTATGGTGAAACGGGTTCGGGCAAGCGCCGCAGGTACCTGCACGACCCGGAAGAAGCCGCGCCCTACAAGCAGGCGCCCGGCACCTTCACACCCTGGGAAGACGTGCCCGCCGGCACCGACCTGCTGTTCTACGAAGGCCTGCACGGCGCCGTCATCACGCCCGATATCAACATCGCGCGCCACCCGGACTTGCTGATCGGCGTGGTGCCGGTCATCAACCTCGAGTGGATCCAGAAGCTGTGGCGCGACAAGAAGCAGCGCGGCTACTCCACCGAGGCCGTGACCGACACCATCCTGCGCCGCATGCCGGACTACGTGAACTACATCTGCCCGCAGTTCGCGCACACGCACGTCAACTTCCAGCGCGTGCCGTGCGTGGACACGAGCAACCCGTTCATCGCGCGCGACATCCCGTCGGCCGACGAGAGCTTCGTGGTGATCCGCTTCGCGAACCCGAAGGGCATCGACTTCCAGTACCTGCTGAACATGGTGCACGACTCGTTCATGTCGCGCGCCAACACGGTGGTGGTGCCCGGCGGCAAGATGGAGATCGCGATGCAGCTGATCTTCACGCCCTTCATCTGGCGAATGATGGAGCGGCGCCAGCGCTCGCTCGGGGCGATCTGAAGAGCGCCCCAACGAACCTCGCTGCTGCGATGCTGAAGGCGCTGCTCTGGGACGTGGACGGCACGCTCGCCGAGACCGAGCACGATGGCCACCTCGTCGCCTTCAACCGGGCCTTCGCGCAACTCGGCCTGCCGTGGTGCTGGACCGAGCAGCGCTACGGCGAGTTGCTGGCGATCACCGGCGGCCGCGAGCGCCTGTTGCATGACCTGCGCAGCCAGCGCTGGGCGCCGGTCGACGCCGGTGAGCGCACAGCGCTCGCCGAGCGCGTGCATGCGCTGAAGAACGCCTGCTACGCGCGCATCGTGACCGAAGGGCTGATCCCGCTTCGGCCCGGCGTGCGCGAGCTGTTCGATGACTGCGCGCAGAGCGGCATCGCGATGGCCATCGTCACGACCACGAGCCGCGCCAACGTCGTGGCCTTGCTCGATGCGCAACTCGGCAGCGGCTGGCCGGCGCGCTTCGCGGTGCTGGTGTGCGGCGAAGACGTGGCGCGCAAGAAGCCCGACCCGCAGGCGTATCTGGCCACGCTCGTTGCGCTGGGCCTGGGCGCAGCCGACACACTGGCCATCGAAGACGCGCCGGCGGGCGTGGCGGCCGCCCGCGCCGCCGGTGTACCGGTGGTGGTGACGCGCAGCCGCTACTTCCCGGACACGGGCGCGGGCGCGGCGGTCGGGCCGGTCAACACCAGCAACCGAGCGCTTGCCGTCGGTCCGTCACTGGCCAGTGCACACGGCTGGCAGCCGGCGGCGGCAGGCGACGCAGGGCGCATCGGTCTGGTGCAGTTACAGCGGTGGCACAGCGCCGCGCTGCACGCGGCGCCGACGGATGTGCGAGAGACCGCGCCGCAGACTGCGCCGACGATTCAGGGCGCGCGGTAGCCGCGAACCCCGGCCGCCACGCGCCGGCCCTTGGCGCTGGCGATCCAGGCCACGAAGAGCTTGCCGGCCGGGTGCGCGACGCGGAACGAGCGCATCACGTGCACCGCCTCGGTCAGCGCCGGGTCACCGTCAACGAGAACGGTCAACGGGCCGCCGCCGTGCACCGCCCAGTCGCCGCGCTCGACGAGCGCATAGGCGCTGCGGGCGCGCGCCTGGGCGATCAGCGCCGTGCCTGGCGCAGCGCCCGGTGCGGCGGTCATGAACCACGGCGCGCCGGGCGCCACCTTGGCCGCGCGCCACAGCATCTGCTCAGCCACATGCGCGCCAGAGCCGTCATTTGCCGACAGGAAGGTGATGCTGCCGGGCGCCGCCAAGGCCGCGTCACGCAGGCGTTGCAATGCTTGTGCGGCGTCATGCAGGCCGCCGATGCGCGCCGGGTTGCCGCCCTTGGCGTTGCTGCCCGCGCCGCCCGGCCCGACGATGACGAACTCACCGCGCGCGATCGGCTGGCGGTCATGCACGAGGCCTTGCTTGTCGAGCTTCAATTCGGCCTCTGGGGCGTTCGCGAGGCCAGCGTCGACCTCGCCGCGCTCGAGCGCTTCGAGCATTGCGAGGGCGGGCTGGCGAACCAGCAGCACCTTGATGCCGGTGTCGCGCGAAAACGCCTGCTGCAGCGCGTGCGCCAGGCCCGAATCGGCCAGCGCGGTGTCCACGCCCAGGCGCAGCGGGTCGGCCAGTGAGCGGCGCTGTTGCGCCAGGGCTGGGCCGGTGGGCGGCAGGGTCGCCAGCACGGCGGCAAGCGGGGCAATCAACAGCGGGCGGCGCTTCAGCATCGGCCGGATTATTGCGGCGGCGCGCGCAGGGTCGGGGGGGTTGTCGGCGCGGTGCGCGCGGGGCGTGACTTTCCGCGCATGAACCCATACTGAAACCGCATGACCCCCCGATTTCCGGTGGTTACCACGCAATTACACTGACGTGACAATCCCATCCCGAGCATCCGTTCGGGCCCCCGCCGCGTACCCTGCGGCACAGGTGAAACCGGCCGCATCTCACCCGTTGTAGTCGCTGGAACCAAGCGGCATTGGGCAAGTCTTCACCCCCGCTGTGCGGGTCGGAAGGTTTGCCCAATCCCGCTTTTTTTGACTTCGCTGACTGGACTCGCCATGAATCGCCCTGTGATGGAAGGTGTGCGCCTGAATGTTCCCGCATCGGTACGGCACGCCAAATTGATCGCCTGGGTGGCCGAAATGGCCGCTCTCACCGAATGCGCCAGCGTCTACTGGTGCGACGGCAGCACGCAGGAGTACGACCGCCTGTGCGCACAACTCGTGGCCGCCGGCACCTTCAAGCGGCTCAACCCCGAGTTGCGCCCGAACAGCTACCTGGCGTGCAGCAGCCCGAGCGATGTGGCGCGCGTCGAAGACCGCACCTTCATCTGCTCGCAGAAGAAAGAAGACGCCGGCCCGACCAACAACTGGATGGCGCCGGCCGAGATGCGGGCGATCTTGGAGACCGGCCTGGCCGACGGCACGCCCGCGCTGTTCCGCGGTTGCATGCGCGGCCGCGCGATGTACGTGGTGCCGTTCTCGATGGGGCCGCTCGGCTCGCCGATTGCGCACATCGGCGTCGAGCTCTCCGACAGCGCCTACGTCGCCGTCAACATGAAGATCATGACGCGCATGGGCGCCAAGGTGCTCGAGGTACTCGGCACCGACGGCCACTTCGTGCCCTGCATGCACTCCGTGGGCGCCCCGGCAGGGGCGGGCCATGCGGACGTGTCATGGCCGTGCAACACCACCAAGTACATCGTTCACTACCCCGAGACGCAAGAGATCTGGAGCTACGGCTCGGGCTACGGCGGCAATGCGCTGCTGGGCAAGAAGTGCTTCGCGCTGCGCATCGCGTCGACCATGGGCCGCGCGCAAGGCTGGCTGGCCGAGCACATGCTGATCCTGGGTGTCACGTCGCCTTCGGGCAAGAAGCACCATGTTGCGGCGGCGTTCCCCAGCGCCTGCGGCAAGACCAACTTCGCGATGCTGATCCCACCCGCCGGCTTGGCCGGCTGGACCGTCACCACCATCGGTGACGACATCGCCTGGATCAAGCCCGATGCCGCCGGCCGCCTGCGCGCCATCAACCCCGAGGCGGGCTATTTCGGCGTCGCACCCGGCACCAACGACCAGACCAACTTCAACTGCATGGCCAGCCTGGCACGCGACGTGATCTTCACCAACGTGGCGCTCACCGACGACGGCGACGTGTGGTGGGAAGGCATGACAGACGTTCCGCCCGCCCACCTGACCGATTGGCAAGGGAAGGACTGGACGCCCGCGCTCGCCAAAGAAACCGGCGCCAAGGCCGCGCACCCGAACGCGCGTTTCACGGTCGCCGCCATCAACAACCCCGCGCTCGACTCGGCTTGGGACCACCCGGAAGGTGTCGCGATCGACGCGTTCATCTTCGGCGGCCGCCGCTCGACCACCGTGCCGCTCGTGACCGAGGCACGCGACTGGCTCGAAGGCGTCTACATGGCCGCGACGATGGGCTCGGAGACGACCGCCGCCGCCGCCGGCACGCAAGGCGTGGTGCGGCGCGACCCGTTCGCAATGCTGCCGTTCATCGGCTACAACATGAGCGACTACTTCCAGCACTGGCTGGACCTCGGCGCGAAGCTGCAAGCCTCGGGTGCGCGGCTGCCGAAGATCTACTGCGTGAACTGGTTCCGCAAAGGCCCCGACGGCAAGTTCGTGTGGCCCGGTTACGGCGAGAACATGCGTGTGCTGCAGTGGATGATCGAGCGCATCGAAGGCACGGGCCACGGGGTCGAGACAGCGTTCGGCACCACGCCCACCCACGCCGACCTGAACTGGAACGGCCTGGATTTCAGCGCCGCCCAATACGAGCAGGTGACGAGCCTCGACGCTGCCGCGTGGCAAGCCGAGCTCGCGTTGCATGATGAGCTGTTCAACCAACTCGCCTACCACCTGCCTGCGGAGATGACCGAAACGAAGGCGAAGATCGAAGCGCGGTTTTCGCGCTGACGCTCACGTCCACGTCCACGGGCGCTGCACCGTCAGGTGCCGGCCCGTGTCACGCCCCGTGCTGGAGCTCGTGGCGGTCGGCGGCAGCGGCCAGGTCGGCGGCGAAGCCGGGTTGGCTGCGCGCGAACGTGCGCGCCATGTCGCGGACTTCCTGTGCTTCGCGCGCGGCCTTGTCGGCCGCCGACTCGGCCGGCGCCGGCGTGCTGGCGCTCTGCAGGCTGCGCAGCGGCGCGGCCAGGAATGCGGTGAGCGCGTCGAGCGCGTGCTGGGTGAATCGGCTGCGTTGCAGTTGGAGGTGAAGGGTGCTGGTGGTCATGGTGGTTCCTTGATGAGGTGAGTGGGCGGCTGGCGCGGGTCAAGCCCGCCGGTCAGGCCATCGGGTCAAGCTATCGGGTCATGGCCGGCTGCGCAGCGCAGCTCGCGGGCGAAGTTCGGTTGGGTGCGCTCGTGGGCATCGGCGAGGCTCAGCAATTCAGCGCGGGCGCGCGCCCGGCCCGACGCCTGCATGGCCCGCCAGAGCGCCCGGCCAACGCCCGCCAGGCCACCGCGAGCCAGCGCGTCCAGGCCAGGCGTGCCGGCCGTGCCGGTGCTGGGCAATGGTGTGACAAAGGTGTTCATCGGGCGGTCCTTTCGGCGAGTGGTCGCTGCGGTTTGGCTGCGATGTCGGTACATTAGGGTTAACCCGCATTTCACGCCAATGAATGTTGTGAATCCCCGTTATCACCAATCTGTATCGCCATGCCGAAGTCGCTGAACTTCCGAACGCTCGACCTCAACCTGCTGCGTGTTTTCGACGTGGTGATGGCCGAGCGCAACCTCACACGCGCCGCAGAACGCCTGTCGCTGACGCAACCTGCGGTCAGCAATGCGTTGAAAAGACTCAAAGAATCCGTGGGTGAGGACTTGCTCACAAGAGAAGTTACCGGCGTACGCCCGACGCCCCGCGCCGAAGCGCTTTGGCCCGAAATACGCGCGGCGCTCGGCCACCTGCGCGACGCGCTCGCCCCTGATGCCTTCGACCCGGCGGCCGACGCAGTCGACTTCCGCGTCGCGATGCCGGACGCCGTTGCCACATCGGTGCTGCCTGGCATCGTGGCGCAGATCGCCCGTGCCGGCGCGTTGGCCAACCTGCGCGCTGTGGCGCTGGCCACCCGCGACCCCGGCCCGATGCTGGAGCGCGGTGACGCCGACTTGGCCGTGGGCTCGTTCCCCGGCACCGTGGCCACGCTGCAGGCGCAGGGCGACACGGCCTCGCTGCGCCAGGTGCGGCTGCAGCAAAGCGGCTATGTGTGTGTGATGCGCCAAGGCCACCCATTGGCGACAGGCGAACTCACGCTCGACGCCTACTGCGCCGCGCACCACCTGCTGGTCAGCCTGTCGGGCCGGGCGCACGGGCCGGTCGACGAGGCGCTGGCGCACCTCGACCGCAAGCGCCGCGTGCTGCTGACCGTGAACCAGTACTTCACCGCAGGCCGGGTCGTGGCCCACAGCGACCTGCTCACGGTGCTGCCGGAGGTGTTCGTCAACGCCACCGGTTTCCGCGAAAAGGTGGTCACGCGGCCGCTGCCGTTCGAGCTGCCGCCCTTGAACGTCGACATGCTGTGGCACCAGCGCAGCGACCGTTCCCTGGCCCACCAGTGGTTGCGTGAACGGATGCTCGAAGCCGCGCAGACCGGGCTGTCCTGACCGCAATGCGCTTCGACTTGCGGCTCATCGCGCCCCAGCCCTGGAAGAACGGCGCTGGCCTGACGCGCGAGATCGCCGTGGCGCGCAATGCCGGCACCGCGACCGGCTTCGACTGGCGCCTCAGCGTGGCCGAAGTCGCCCGTGACGCACCGTTCTCGGCCTTCCCCGGCGTGGACCGCTGCATCGTGCTGCTGCGCGGCGCCGGCCTGCGGCTGCGCGGCGGCGACGGCACGCTCGACCACCGGCTCGACCACCCGCTCGAACCGTTCCACTTCTCAGGTGAGGTGCCGCTGCGCGCCACCTTGCTCGGCGGCGCGAGCAGCGACTTCAACGTCATGGTGCGTCGCGGTGCGTGGCGAGCCGAGGTGACTTGCCACCATGCTGCGGCGGCAATGCCCGCCGCAGCGGTGCTGATGCTGCTGGCTTGCGCTGGTGAGTGGCAGATCGGCGAGTCACCGGCAATCACCTTGCGCGCCGACCAAGGCCTGTTGCGGCGCGAGCCGCTTGCCCCGGCGCCGCCCTTGCGCATCAGGCCGACGCAGGCCGACGCCAAAGCGGTGTTGCTGGCGGTTCGGCTGTGTCACGATCAAACCCCATGAACGCCACCGTTCCGACCGTCGACCTGTTGATCCGCAACGCGCGCATCGTCACCTGCGCCGAGGCGCACTGTGCGGTGTTGCCGCAGGGCTACCTGGCGGTCAGCGGCGGGCTGATCGCAGGCTTCGGCCCGATGAGCGCGCTCGACCCGCGTGCCAACGCGCGCGCCGAGATCGACGCCGAAGGCGCGCTGCTCACGCCGGGGCTGATCGATTGCCACACCCACCTCGTGTACGCCGGTAACCGGGCGCTCGAGTTCGAGCAGCGGCTGCAGGGGGCCACTTACGACGCCATCGCCCGCGCCGGTGGCGGCATCTTGTCGACGGTGCATCACACGCGCGATGCGCTGCCCCTGGACCTGCAGGTGCAATCGGCGCGGCGCCTGCGCAGCCTGATGCAACACGGCGTCACCACGGTCGAGATCAAGTCGGGTTACGGCCTGACGCAAAAGGCCGAACTGAAATGCCTGCAGGTGGCGCGCAGCCTGGGCCAGCAGTTCCCGGTCAAGGTGCGCACCACGCTGCTCGCCGCGCACGCCGTGCCGCCCGAGTTCCAAGGCCGGGCCGATGCCTACATCGACGAGGTGGTCGAGCACATCCTGCCCGAGGCCGCGCGGCTGAAACTGGCCGACGCGGTCGACGCGTTCTGCGAGAACCTGGCCTTCACGCCGGCGCAAACGCGGCGCGTGTTCGAGGCGGCGCTTGCGCACGGCCTGCCGGTCAAGCTGCATGCCGAGCAGCTCTCGAACCAAGGCGGCGCGCTACTGGCGGCCGAGTTCGGGGCCCTGTCGGCCGACCACCTTGAGCATGTCGATGAAGCCGGTGTGCGCGCGTTGGCCCGCGCCGGCACCGTGGCGGTCATGCTCCCCGGCGCTTACTACTACCTGCGCGACACGCAGCCACCGCCGATCGCGCTGCTGCGCCGCCACGGCGTACCGATGGCGGTGGCCACCGACTGCAACCCCGGCACCAGCCCCAGCACACACCTGCCGTTGATGATGAACATGGCCTGCACGCTGTTCCGCATGACGCCCGCCGAAGCGTTGCTCGGCGTGACAAGGCATGCGGCCACCGCGCTCGGCCTGGGCGCCAGCCACGGCAGCATCGAACTCGGCAAGCAGGCCGACCTGTGCTTGTGGAACATCGACCACCCGGCCGAGCTGTCTTACGCCATCGGCGCGAGCCCGCTACGCGAGCGCCTGCACCGCGGCGTGCAGCATGCGCTGTAGCAGCGGCTGAACCTGCGCCGCGCGGTCGCTTCGGTACGCGAAGGGCGCGGCTTCATCCATGTAGGTGCTCTGGCACATTTCGAGCTGCAACGCGTGAATGCCCGACTCGGGTTGGCCGTAGTGGCGCGTGATGTGGCCGCCCTTGAAGCGGCCGTTGCTCACATGTGTTAACTCGGTCTGCGCGGCCATCACCGCTTCAACGGCCTGCTGCACGGCGGGCGCGCAGGCCCGGCCGTCGGCGCTGCCCAGGTTCAGGTCGGGCAGGCGGCCGTCGAAGAAGCGCGGCATCACCGAGACGATGGAGTGCGCATCCCACAACAGCACCTTGCCGTGCAGCGTGCGCAGGCGCGCGAGTTCGGTGCGCAGCGCGTCGTGGTACGGCTGCCAGTAGCGCGTGCGGCGCGCGGCGGTGTCATCGGCATCGGGCGCCTGGCCCGGCAGGTACAGCGGCTGCTTGCGGAAGGTGTCGGTCGGCAGCAGGCCGGTCACGTCTTGCCCGGGGTAGAGGCTCGTGTCTTCGGGCGGGCGGTTCAGGTCGATCACGTGGCGCGCGTGGTGGGCCTGCAGCGTGCTGGCGCCGAGGCTGCGTACGAAGGCGTAGAGCTGTGGCAGGTGCCAGTCGACATCGGCACGCTGCAGGGCCTCGGGCGTCATGCGCGCGGCCAGCGCAGCGGGGATGTGCGTGCCCGAGTGCGGGAACGACACCAGCAACGGGGCGGTGCCCGGGGTCAAGGTGAAGACGTCGGTGGCATCCATCGGAAGGCTCGCAAGTGGTCTAGACAAGTTGCCCTCAAAGTGTAGACTGCGGCGGCATGTCGCTTGCAAGCCCGGCCTTCATGGCGCACGTGCAGCGCCTTGCGTTGCACCTGCACAGCGCCGTGCACAGCGCCGTGCACAGTGCCTTCATGGCGCCTCTCGCCGCCCACCCTTCACAGGAGCTCCGATGACCCCGACCTTCCGCACGACCCTGCTCTCGACCGCGCTGCTCGCCGCCCTTGCCGGCACCAGTGCCTTCGCGCAAGACACCAAGGTCACCATCGCCATGTCAGGGTGGACCGGCTTCGCACCGCTCACGCTCGCGAACGAGGCGGGCCTGTTCAAGAAGCACGGCGTCGACGTGACCATCAAGAAGATCCCGCAAAAAGACCGCCACCTCGCCATCGCTTCCGGCGACGTGCAATGCGCCGCCACCACGGTGGAAACCTGGGTGGGTTGGAACGCCAACGGCGTGGCGACTACGCAGATCTTCCAGCTCGACAAGAGCTATGGCGCCGACGGCATGGTGGTCAAGCCCGGCATCGCGAAGATCGCCGACCTGAAGGGCAAGACCGTGGCCGCGTCCGCCCCTGGCACAGCGCCCTACTTCGGCCTGGCCTGGATGCTGAAGAAGAACGGCCTGTCGATCAAGGACGTGAAGGTGCTCACGCTTGAGCCGCAACCCGTCGCCAACGCCATGATCGCTGGCACGACCGACTTCGACGCCGGCATGACCTACGAGCCCTACCTGAGCGCGGTGCGCGCCAAGCCCGAGGCCGGCAAGATCATCGCGACAACGCTCGACTACCCGATGGTGATGGACACCTTCGGCTGCACGCCCAAGTTCCTCAAAGAGAACCCGAAGGCCGCCAAAGCGCTGGCCGACGGCTACTTCGACGCGCTCGACATGATCAAGCGCGACCCCAAGAAGAGCTTCGAGATCATGGGCGCAGACGTCAAGCAAAGCGGCGAGGCGTTCGAGAAGTCGCAGGCCTACCTGCGCTGGCAAGACCGCGCCGCGAACCAGAAGTTCTTTGCCGGCGAACACGCGCAGTTCACCAAGGAAGCGGCCGAGCTGCTGCTGGAGATCGGCAGCATCAAGGCGATCCCGGACTTGTCCGGCCTGGCCGACACCAGCTTCATCAAGTAAGCGCACGACGCCAAGAACCGCTGCACAGGCCGCGCGCTTGAAGCCGCTTGTCGAGGTCAGCCCGGGCCGCCGCACCGGGCTGGGCATCCTCTTCTTCGTGCTGTTCTTCGCCGTGTGGGCGGTGGCCACGCTGGGTGGCTTCGTGCCCAAGACCTTTCTCGCCGACCCGATCGCGATGGTCCGGTCGGGCTGGGTGCTGCTGGCCGAGCAGGGCTTCGCGAAGGACATCGGCTTCACGGTCTGGCGCGTGCTCGGCGGCTTCATCTTGGCGGCGGTGCTGGCCGTGCCGCTGGGCGTGGTGATGGGCGCGTTCAAGCCGGTCGAGGCCTTCTTCGAGCCCTTCGTGTCGTTCGCGCGTTACCTGCCGGCCTCCGCCTTCATCCCGCTGCTCATTCTGTGGGCCGGCATCGGCGAGGCACAGAAGCTGTCGCTGATCTTCATCGGCTCGTTCTTCCAGCTCGTGCTGATGATCGCGCTGCAAGTGGGTGGCACGCGCCGCGACTTGGTCGAGGCCGCCTACACGCTGGGCGCGACCGACTGGGGCATCGTCAAGCGGGTGCTGATCCCCGCCGCCGCACCGCAGATTGCCGAGACACTGCGGCTCGTGCTCGGCTGGGCCTGGACGTATGTGATCGTGGCTGAGCTGATCGGTGCCAGCAACGGCATCGGCCACATGATCACCGACAGCCAGGCGCTGATGGCCACCGATCAGATCATCTTCGGCATCATCACCATCGGCGTGATCGGGCTCGTGTCGGACCTGGCATTCAAGCGCGCGAACCGGGCGATGTTCCGGTGGGCGGCGCTGTGAGGCGGCGCCGATGAGCACGGTCAACATCCAAGGCGTGGGGCGGACGTTTCCCGGCGTCAACGGCGGCGCACCGACGCTCGCGCTGCAACCCACCACGCTCGACGTGGCAACGAACGACTTCATCACCATCCTCGGCCCGTCGGGTTGTGGCAAGTCGACGCTGCTGCGCATCGTCGCTGGCCTGGACACACCCACCGTCGGTGGCGTGCGACTCGATGGCGTGGCCGTCACCGGGCCAGGCGCCGAGCGCGGCATGGTGTTCCAGAGCTACACGCTGTTCCCGTGGCTGACCGTGCTCGACAACATCTGCTTCGGCCTGCGCGAGAAGGGCATGCCCGCGCCCGAGCAGGCCGAGATCGCGCAGCGCTTCATCGCCGAGGTGGGGCTCAAAGGCTTCGAGCAGCACTTCCCGAAGCAGCTGTCGGGCGGCATGCAGCAGCGCGTGGCGCTGGCCCGCGCGCTCGCCAACGACCCGAAGATCCTGCTGCTCGACGAGCCCTTCGGCGCGCTCGACAACCAGACCCGCGCGCTGATGCAGGAGCTGCTGCTGTCGATCTGGGAGCTGCACCGAAAGACCGTGCTGTTCGTGACCCACGACATTGACGAAGCCATCTTCATGGCAAACCGCTGCGCAGTGTTCAGCGCGCGCCCTGGGCGCATCAAGACCGAACTGGCCATCGACCTGCCCTACCCGCGCCACTACACGGTAAAGACCACGCCGCGCTTCTCGGCGCTGAAGGCGCAGCTCACCGAAGAGATCCGCGTCGAGACGCTGCGCGCGGTCGAGATGGAGCGCTAGCCGCCACGCCAGCAACGCATGAGCATGAACAAAGCACCCGCCCGTACGCTGCCCTACGCGGCTGTGAAGGCGTCACTCAAGCAGCGCATCGCGCAAGGCGGGTGGCAGCCGGGCACACGCCTGCCGTCCGAGCGCGAGCTGGTGCAGCAGTTCAGCTGCGCCCGCATGACCGTGCACCGCGCGCTGCGTGAGCTCGAAGCAGAAGGCCTGATCGAGCGCCGCCAGGGCTCGGGCTCGTTCGTGGCCGAGCTGCACCCGATCTCGAACCTGCTGCGCGTGCGCGACATCGCCGACGAGATCGCCGAGCGCGGCCATGTGCATTCCACGCGCGTGTGCGGCCTCTCGCAGGACGCGGCCGATGCGCCGCTCGCGGCGGCGATGCGTCTGGCGGTGGGCACGCCGGTGTTCCGCGCGCAACTCGTGCACCTGGAGAACGGCGTGCCGGTCCAGTTCGAAGACCGCCACGTCAACCCGGCGCTCGCACCCGACCTGCTGGCGCATGACTTCACCCGTGTCACGCCATCGTTCGTGCTGTTCGAACACGCGCCGCTGACCGAGGCCGAGCAGGTGGTCGAGGCCACACTCGCCACGCCCGCACTCGCGCGCCTGCTCGAAGTGGCGGTGGGCAGCGCGCTGTTGATGGTGTCGCGCCGCACCGTGTCGCAAGGCAGCGTGGCGTCGGTCGCTCGGCTGTACCACCCCGGCGCGCGATATCGGCTGGTCGGCAGCTTCTCGGTCTGAACGGGCCGCAACCGATGACCCATTCGATGTCCCATTCGATGACCCAACCGATGAACCAACCGACCGACACAACGCCGAGCCACGATATCCCGCCCGGCTTCGTGCCCTTGCCCTTCGGCGGCGACTTCATGCGCATCAACGGCCCGCTCTACCTGCGCCACGAAGGCGACCTGGTGCTGCTCGGCTTTCACGTCGAGGCGCGCCATTGCAACCCGATGGGCCAGTGCCACGGCGGCATGATGGCGAGCTTTTGCGACATGCTCTTGCCGATGACGATCCACCGCAAGAGCGAGCCCGCGCGCGGCCGCTTCCTGCCCACCATCAACCTGCAGATCGACTACCTCGCTCCCGCGCCGCTGGGCTGCTGGGTGCAGGGCGAAGCGCAAGTGCTGCGCACCACGCGCTCGCTCGTGTTCGCGCAAGGCCTGGTCACCGCCGACGGCACGACCGCCGTGCGCGTGAGCGGCATCTTCAAGATCGGGCCGGTGTTTGCGGGCGGCGCGAAGCCTGCGCAGCCGCTGCCGTGAAGCGCGAAAGGCCGCTCAGCCTTTCAGCGCTGGTGCCGGCTCAGGCGGGCTGAAGTAGCGCTTGTCCATCACGCCGCGCCACGCGTCGTTGAATACCAGATCGCACACCACGTCTTCGGTGCCACCGCCCGTCAGAACCAGCTCGCCGGCCGACGCACGCTCGTCGCGGAACGCATCGCCCAGGCGTTCGAGCAGCGCGCGCTTGTAGTCGGTGTCCGGCCCCTGCAGGTGCAGGCCCTTGGTTTCCACCACGACGATCTGGGTGCCGCCATCGCTGGTGACGCGAGCGAAAACGAAGTCCGGGTACACCTTGTGGCGGCGCCAACCCTGCAGCCCGTACTGCGCCTTGGCCACGTTGCGGTGCCACCAGCGCAGAGCAGCGCGCTCATCGAGATAGCCCGCGAACCTGGCTTCCAGGTCGTTCATGTCGGGTGTGCGCAATGCGGGTTCCAGAAGGCTCTTCTCGATGCTGCATGCATCGTCTCGCGTCAGCGCTTGCGGCTTGCCGCTCAGCATCTGCGTCGCGTCGTGTGGCAGTTCGTAGTCGGCCTTGTCGGCCCGCAGCCGGAACTCGATGCGACCCTCGGCCACCAGTCGTTGGAACACCTCTTCGGCCAGGCGGTCTCGTTCGGCCTCCACGTCGATGCGCAGGCGTTCGATCAACGAGTCGCTGGAGCCCGCAAGGGCGGCCTCACCAAAGCCTTGCGCGAGCAGGCGCACCAGCACCGCATCGACCCACGCCCAGACGAGCCAGGCATTGGGTGCCACGTCGATCAGCGAGCGCACGAGCCGGGCTCGATCAAGCGCCAGCGCCGCCAGGAGCGAACTTGTGTCGTCCCGCAGCGCGCCATCGTCGAGGATGTCCAAACCGATCTCGAAGTGCCGGCTGCGCCCACCCTGCACGTCGGGAGCCCAGTCACGCGCCAGCGCCGACGTGTCGAGTTCGCTCCAGGGCAAGTGCGCCAGCACGTCGCTCTCGTACACCAGTTCGCGGCGCGGCGCGCCCGGCTCGGCCCACGTCACGCGCGGTACGAACAGGCGCAGCTTTGCGAACGGTGGCCGGCGTCGCAGCGTGACGGGCTGCGCTTGTGAGCCCGCATCAGTGCCGCCCACAACGCTCACCGCCAGGTCGCCCATGCCTTCGGTTTCGAGCGCCTTCTTGATGCCCTTCACGACCTCGGCCGTGCGTGCGTCATGGCACAGCACGTAGCAGGCGTCGAGCGCATCACGCCCGGTCTTGGTGACTTGCGGCAGCCGCAGGATGCGCCCCACGAGCTGGGTCATTGCCGCCGGGTTGCGCCCTGCGGCGAGTGCGCACAGCACGTAGGCGAACGGGCAGTCCCAGCCTTCCTGCAAGGCTTGCTTGGTGATGATCGCGCGCACCTCGCAGGTCGGCGACATGAGGTCGATGTTCTCGGGCTGCGCGAGGTCGTTCGTGGACGAGGTCTTGATCGCGATCTGCCGTTCCGTGAAGCCGAGTTGCAGCAGGTGCGCTTTCGCATCCTCGGCATGAATGAAGCCGGCATCGCGCAAATCGGCGCCGGTGCGCTCCACCTGCACCAGCAGAATTGGCCGCAGGTAGCGTGCGGTCTCGGTGCGCAGGGCGTCCGCCTCGGCCTGCAACGCGTCGAGTTGTGTCACGGCGGCGCCCAGGCAACTCTGCCAGTCGCTCCAGCCGCGCACGTCGACCTTGATCGGCAGCTTGATCATCTCGGCCGCGTCGAGGTCGGTCCCGCGCACATCGACCAGGATGTTCGAGCCGCTGCCCTTGGCAGATGCAATGCGCGGCGTGGCCGACAGCTCCAGCACGAAGCAGGGGTTGAAGCCGTCGAGCGTGCGCAGCGCGTTCTCGGTGTAGGCGTGGTGGCCTTCGTCGATCACCACCATCGGCCGCACCAGGCGCATCACGTTGCCGAGCGAACTCTTGATGATTGAGCCCTTCTGCGCCCGCGCCTCTTCGGCACTGCCGCCCCATGCGGTGTAGGCGTCGAGGTTGGGCACCTCGCGCAGCAACTGCCAGTGGGCCTCGATGTCGTCTTCGCGCGGCAAGAAGCCGAGCACGTTGCCGCGGTCGCGGAAGAAGCGCAGCGTCTCTTTGCTCTGGCGTGCGGCCGACTGCAGCATCAACACCATCACGCACAGGTGCGAGTCGAGGTCGAGCTTCGTGAGCGGTGACTGCTTCTCCAGCACCTTCACGCGGCCGGCGCCCGCCACGTTCAGCAGTTGCCGGTACGGGTGGTCGCGGTCTGCGAGTGCGCCCAGCGTTTGCCGGTAGATCGCCTCGTTCGGCACGACCCACAGCACCAGCCCGGTGTGGCGGTTGAGGTAGCCGTTGAAGACCCGCCCCACGCCGGCCGCCGCGAGCAGCGTCTTGCCGCCGCCGGTGGGCACCTTCAGGCAAATGTTCGGGATCGCGCGGCTGGCACCGTCGAAGCGGCTCGAATGCGGCTGCGCGGCGAACGCCTCCGGCAGTTGGCCGGCGGCCCGCAGTGCGTTCCACGCCTTCTTCGGGAAGTCGGCAGCGTCGCGCGTGGCGTCTTCCATGCCTTCCATGGCGCGCAAGACTTGAAGTTGCTGCGCCGCCTGAGCCTCGCGGCGCTTGACCTCGTCGATGTAGATGCCGATGCGTGTGAGCACCTCAGCCTGAAACTCCTTCAGTGCGATACCGCCGATCGCCTCGACATCGGCCGCATGCCTGCGTGGCGCCCACAGCACGCGGCGGTCACGCGCAATGAAGCCGGCAAAGCGATCATCGATCTTGTCCTGCAGGCTGATCATGTCCACGCGGTACATCAGGCCGAGGCGTTCGACCTGTTGGTGCAGCCGAATGAAGTCGCCAACGCCCATCTGCGGCGCATCGACGGCAAGGTCAATGTCGGAGTCGGTCCGGTGATCGCCTCTGGCGCGGGAGCCGAACAGGTAGACCGCTTCGAGCGCCGGTGTCTCGTCGAAGACGCGAAGCAGCTTCGCAAGCGTGGACGGTGCAATTCCGGATTCGCGCTGCGTCAGCACCGCATTGCTCCGTGCGGCATCACTCAGCTCCGGGTCGGGCAACGACACTGCGCTGCTCATTTGCCGGGGCGCCGTTCAAGCTCGGCCCGCAAGGCCTTGAACGCGCCTTGCGCGTCGCTTCTGATGAAGGCGCTCAATTCAATCGCCTTCGCCTCGTTGTACTCGTGGCTCGAGTCGTTGCGGTACTCGCGCATCTTGTCCCAGAGCTGGGCGTCGTCGATCAACTTCGATTCGAATGCGACCGGCAGCACATCCCACGCCTTCGCAGCGACCGACTCACCCCGGTCGGCCAGGAACCGGAACAAGGTTTTCCACGCCATCTCGAACGTGATCTCGAACCGCTGGATGATGGAGTCGCGCACGAACGAGGTCTCGTTCTCCGCCAAAGCCTCGCCCAGCCGATCAAGGGCTTTACCGAAGAACTCGCGTTGCAGTTCGTAGCGCTCGATTCTGTTGCCGGCCATCGATCAGCTCTCGCGATAGAGCGCAAACGGCAGGGGCGCGAAGTCGACGCCGTGCTCCTGCAGTTGGCGGTTGCTCAAATACTTGGCCGGCGCAAACACCAGCTGCCGTTTGGGCGCTTGCCCGCCTTTGGCGTCGTGCGCCTGGCCCCAGCTTTGAAACTCGCGCGCGCGGGTCAGCGTCAAGGCGGCGTCGGGGCTCTTCAAGAACATCAAGTCGGGGCGGTAGAGCAGCCAGACGTGGCGGTCTTGCGCTTCGCCTAAATACCAGGGCGGCGCACCCTTCGGCAACGGTGCCAAGGTGCCGCCGGTGGCGGTGTAGAAGAGCCACGCGCCAAGTGCGTCGAAGGCCGGTAAGCGCTCGCCCGAGAGCAGCTTGCTCAGCTCGACCGGCTCGCCCAGCGTGCAGTAGGTGAACTCGCCACCGAGGCCGGGCGCGCGCTCGGAGATGCGGCGCTCGCCTTCGACGCGCAGCACGCCGTCATCGACCTTCACGTTGATCTTGTCGAAGCGCTTGTG
This sequence comes from Rhizobacter sp., assembly GCA_031385155.1. Taxonomy (GTDB): domain Bacteria; phylum Pseudomonadota; class Gammaproteobacteria; order Burkholderiales; family Burkholderiaceae_C; genus LMDS01. The sequence goes on along the minus strand of JANNBF010000174.1, from coordinate 66,178 downwards.
CGTGGCCGTGCCCTGATCGGCGAGGTCGCCTTCGGCGAAGCCTTCTTTCGCCTTCAGCGCCTCGATCTTCGCAAGCCACTCGTCGGCCTTTTTGAACTGCGTGAAGGTGATCTTCTCTTCGAGCAGTGTCTCGCGCTGCGTGCCCGACCAGGCATAGCCGTTGATCGCGCGGCGCACGCGCTCGGCGGTCAGCGTGTCGGCGTAGGCTTCGCCCTCCACGAGGATGAATTGACGGGTGCCGCCGTCTTTGGCATTGGCTTTCAGCACCGCATGGGCGGTAGTGCCGGAGCCGGCGAAGGAGTCGAGGATCAGCGAAGACGGGCCAGTCGTGATCGCCAGCAGCCCTTCAATCAGACGCGTCGGCTTTGGCGTATCGAACACTTTGGCGCCGAACATCTGCTTGATCTCTTCGGTCGCTTCGTGCGTATGACCAAACTCTGCGTGGCGAAGAATCGTGCTCACGGGGCGCTCTGTTTCCCCCTTGAAGAACTGCTTCACCCACACTTCCCATTTGCCCTCGGCGGCCTTCGAAATCAGCAGCTGGGAGTCGCTCTTTTCCAGTTCCGCAATGACATTTTTTTGGTCCCAGCGCCAAGTGCCTTCCTTGCCGTCTGGCTTGATCGGCCAAATCGGCGTGCCATCTGGCGCCGCAATCGCGAACCATGTGTTTGGCCGATCCGAGCGCAGGGAATTCGAACCCTCTTTGCGCAACGTACGAAGTCTCGCTCGCTTGCCCGATTGAGGATCAACGTAGGTGAATGCGCGGTCGTCTTGATCGGAGCTTTGCAGCGACAACGCAACGTCCGGCTTGCTCTTGGCATACCCCATCACGGCATCGAAGTCTTTGCTGAAACCGGATGCGTCCATGCGCGGGCTATAGACCTTCTCCCAAGCCATCTGGGCAAGAAAGTTGTCCTCGCCGAAGATCTCATCCATCACCATCCGCGCCCGATGCACTTCGTTGTCGTCGAGCGTCATCCAGATCGATCCGCGCTCGCTCAGCAACTCGCGCAGCAACACCAGCCGCGGCCACATCATGCACAACCACTTGTCGTGACGCAGCATGTCTTCACCGTCCACCGGGTTGGTGCTCAACCACTCTTTCATGATCGGCGAGTTCACGCCGTCGCTGTAGCACCAGCCTTCGTTGCCAGGGTTGTAGGGCGGGTCGATGAAGATCAGATCGACCGCGCCAGCATAGCGCGGCAGCAGGCTCTTGAGCGCATGCAGGTTGTCACCGTGGATCACCAGATTGCCGGCCAGGTCGGCCGGGCCGATGCCCTTCTCGGCGTGCGCCAGCAGCGGCCGGTAGGGCACCGTCAAGTGGTGGTTGTAGACGTACTCTTTGCCCTTGAAGACGATTTCCGGCATTGCGCTGCTCTCGTTTGAAGTCGCGATTGTCGCGGCACGCAGCCAGGCCCTGCGCTCACTCGCCGGCCAGCACCCACCCTGCAGCACGCTCCGCGATCATCAGCGTCGGCGAGTTGGTGTTGCCGCTGGTGATGCGGGGCATGACGCTCGCATCGGCCACGCGCAGGCCCAGCACGCCGTGCACGCGCAGGCGCGCATCGACCACGGCCATCGGGTCAAGGGCCGGCCCCATCTTCGCGGTGCCCACGGGGTGGAAGATGGTCGTGCCGATGTCGCCGGCGAGCTGCGCCAGCTCGGCGTCGGTTTGAAACTTCACGCCGGGCTTGACCTCTTTCGGCGCGTACTTGGCGAGCGCCGGCTGCGCGACGATGCCCCGCGTGACACGCAGGCTCTGCGCAGCAACCAGGCGGTCTTCATCGGTGCTCAAGTAATTCGGCGCGATGCGCGGTGCATCAAGCGAGTCGGGTGAGGTGATGTGCACCGTGCCGCGGCTCGTGGGGTTCAGGTTGCACACGCTGGCGGTGAACGCGTCGTAGGTGTGCAGCGGCTGGCCGAAGGCGTCGAGCGAGAGCGGCTGCACGTGGTACTCCAGGTTCGGGTGCGGCTGCTGCGCATCGCTGCGCGTGAACGCGCCGAGCTGCGACGGCGCCATGCTCATCGGGCCGCTGCGCTTGAAGGCGTACTCCAGGCCGATCAGCGCCTTGCCCCACAGCGAGTTGGCCATCGTGTTGAGCGTCTTCACGCCGCTCACGCTGAACACGGCGCGAATCTGCAGGTGGTCTTGCAGGTTCGCGCCCACGCCGGGCAGCGCGCGCTTTACATCGATGCCGTGCTGCCCCAGCACCTCGGACGCGCCGATGCCCGAGAGCTGCAACACCTGCGGCGTGCCGATGGCGCCCAGGCACAGGATGACTTCGCCGCCGAGCGCCGGGTCGATGCGCGCGCGCACGCGTTCGCCGCCGTTCACCGGCCGGGTCTCGACGCCGACGGCGCGCAGGTTGTCGCCCTCGCCTTCGAGCAGCACGCGTTCGATGTGCGCGCCGGTCCAGAGCTGCAGGTTGTCGCGCCGCTCGGCGGGCCGGAAGAAGGCCTTGGTCGCGTTCCAGCGCACGCCGTTGCGCTGGTTCACGTCGAAGTAGCCCACGCCTTCGTTGCTGCCGCGGTTGAAGTCGGCGGTGGCCGGGATGCCGGCCTGCTGCGCGGCCCGCGCGAAGGCGTCGAGCACGTCCCACTTCAGGCGCTGCTTCTCGACGCGCCACTCGCCGCCCGGGCGCTTGCCGGTGGCATCGAAGCCAGGCGCGGCGTGGAAGGCATCGGCGCCGTTGTGGAAGTCTTCGTGCTTCAGGAACTGCGGCAGGCACTCGCCCCAGCTCCAGCCGGGGTTGGCACCGAAGCCGTCGCCGGCGCCCCAGCCGTCGTAGTCACGGGCCTGGCCGCGCATGTAGATCATGCCGTTGATGCTGCTGCTGCCGCCCATGACCTTGCCGCGCGGGTAGATCAGCGAGCGGCCGTTCAGGCCGGGTTCGGCCTCGGTGTTGTAGAGCCAGTCGGTGCGCGGGTTGCCGATGCAGTAGAGGTAGCCCACCGGGATGTGGATCCAGTGGTAGTCGTCGTTGCCGCCGGCTTCAATCAGCAGCACGCGCTTGGTCGGGTCGGCGCTCAGGCGGTTGGCGAGCAGGCAGCCGGCAGTGCCGGCGCCGCAGATGATGTAGTCGTAGGCGGGGGCGGTCATCGAATCACTTCAAGGTCGAGGCAAGAATCGGGAACAGCTTGACCAGCCCGTCGGACATGACTTCGACCGCGAGTGCGGCGAGCAGCAAGCCCATCAGCCGTGTCATCACGTTGATACCGGTCTTGCCGAGCACGCGTGCAATGCGGCCCGACAGGCTGAACGCGATCCACACCGCCACGCCGATCACCACGCCGTACAGCACCAGCACGCCGAGCTGCCACCAGTGCTTGGTCTTCTCGGCGTAGATGACCATCGTGGAGATCGTGGCCGGCCCGGTGAGCAGCGGGATGGTGAGCGGCACGATGGCGATGCTGGCGCCGGCATCGGCGCGCTCGCCGCCGTCGCTCAGGTCGTCCTTGCGGCTCTCGGCGGGCTGGGCGTTCAGCATCTGGATGGCCGACATCAGCAGCAGCAGGCCGCCGCCGACCTGGAACGATGCGAGCGATATGCCGAAGAACTCGATGATCTGCAGGCCCGCGAGCGCGCTGACCGCAATCACCACGCACGCACTGATGGCGGCGATGCGGATGGTGCGCTGGCGCTGCTGGCGGTCGAAGCCCTGCGTGAAGTGGATGAAGAACGGGATCACCCCGATCGGGTTGACGATGGCGAGCAACGCGATCAGGGGCTTGTAGAGGTCCATGCGCGATTGTGGTCCGTCACACCACGGTCGCTGCCGCGAGTTCGCGCAGATACCTCAGCCCCGGCACGGCGCGCGCGCCGTACCAGCTGAGCAGTTCGCCGTCGACGAGCCGCACCTTCGCCTGCGGGCACAGCGCCTGAGCCTCTTCGATGTGCGCCGGCGTGAACGCATACGGCTCGGAGCTGAGCAGCACCTGCTGCACCTGCGCGAGCCAGGGCTCGCTGCCTTGCAGCGCGGGGTAGCGCGCAGCACCCGTGGCGCCGCCGTGCACGTCAGGCAGCGAGTGCCAGTTCACGCGCGCCAGCATGCGCGACAGGTAGGTGTCGCGCGCGATGGTCATCCACGGCTCGCGCCAGATCAGGTAGAGCACCTGTTGCGGCACGCGGCCCTCGGGCTTGGTTGCGTGCAGCGCGTGCGTCAGCGCTTCGGTGAGCGCGGCTGCGCGTTGCGCCACGCCATCGAGGTGGCCGAAGGGGCCGAGCAGCTGCGCGATCAGCGCGAGGTTGTCTTCCGGCGCCAGCGGGTGGGTGACGATGACTTCGGGTGCGGGCTTGAACGCGCGAATGGCCGTCACGGTGTCGAGCCGGTTCTCGTCGACGTTGACGAGCACATGGGTTGGCTCGGCTCGCGCCAGCTTGGCCAGGTTGACGTCTTTCGTGCCGCCGACCTTCGGAATGCTGCGCACCACCTCGGCCGGGTGGATGCAAAAGCCGGTGCGCGCAACGATGTACGGGGTCAGGCCGAGCGCCACCAGCAGCTCGGTCAGGCTCGGCACCAGGCTGGCAATGCGCGGGGGCGGCATGCGCGCGGCTGGCATGCGGTCGTCAGTCGAAGCGCGCGGCGCCGGGGTGCGCGGCCTGCGGCGGCGCCGCACCACACATCGCCAGATACACGGCGCAGGCGCCGCGCAGGTACACCAGACCGGGCAGCACCAGTGCAAGCGCGAACACCACGCCGCCGCCGACGAGCGCAGCCGACGCGTGGCCGGTCGACCCGTGCGGCGCACCGGCGGCGCCGAGGCTGCGCAGGCCGTAGCCGAACAGGCCGGCCATCAGCTGCCTGGGCGGCACGTCCACGCCCACGACCATCACGCCGAGTTCAGCGATCACGCGCCCACCGACCATCACGATCGAAGTGACGAGGGCGCCCATGCCGGCGGTCAGCAAGCTCACCAGCGCCATCAACAGCGCCACCTGCAGCAGGCGTTCGCGGATCAGCCTTGCGAGGCCGTTCACCACCTGCCACGCTGACGCGCCCGACCACACGGCCGGCGCTGCGAGCGGCATCACGACCGCAGCCAGCGACAGCGCGGCCAGGCCGACGGTCAGCACGCCGACCGGCACCGTCACGCCGAACAGCAGCGGCCCCAGCACCGGCCCGCTGACGCTGGCACGGCTCAGCCACAACAGCCCGAGCAACACGCCGGCCGCGAGCGCATAGGCCGCCAGCAGCATGGCCAGCGCCAGCAGCAGGCGGTGGGCGGTGAACAGCGATGCCCGCAGTGCGTCGGCCACGTCGCGCACCGGCCAGCCGCGCGCGTCGTCCATCACCAGGATGCCGGCGGCGTTGCCGCCATAGAAGGCCGCGAACAAGGCCGCGCCAGCCTGCAGCGGCCCCCACCAGCCGGGGCGCGTGACGAACGAGGTTTCGGCCATTGCGACCAGCAACCCGGCGCAGGCGAAGGTCGCCAGCAGGACGAACAGCGCGCGGGTGTTGCGCACCGCGTCGACGCTGCCGAGCACGAGGCTCAACGCCCGCAGGGGGTCTCGATCGCGCATCGGTCGGGCAGTGCCAGGAAAAGAGGCGCGAATCATATCTTTGCGCTCCAGCCTCTCACAGCGCGCAAGCTGCCTCACCCTAAAACAACACTTTCGTACAGGCTCCCATGTGCGCTACTGCGCAATTCACTTATATTCACAAATCTGTGCATGGAAGCAGCGCCTTCGCTTGAATGGTTCACGATGGGTAGAAGCTCCACATGGGTTTCAGGAAATTGAAAGGGCTCTCTCGTGGGCAATAAACTTTACGTCGGCAATCTCTCCTACAACGTTCGTGACGAAGACCTGCAGCAAGCTTTTGCTCAGTACGGCAACGTCTCGTCAGCCAAGGTCATGATGGACCGTGACACCGGCCGCTCGAAGGGCTTCGGCTTCGTCGAGATGGGCACGGACGCGGAAGCGCAAGCTGCCATCAACGGCATGAACGGCCAGTCTCTCGACGGCCGTGCCATCGTCGTCAACGAAGCGCGCCCGCGTGAAGAGCGCCCGGGCGGCTTCGGCGGTGGCGGCGGCGGTCGCCCGAGCGGCGGCGGTGGCGGCTTCGGTGGCGGTGGCCGCTCCGGTGGCGGTGGTGGCGGCGGCTTCGGCGGCGGCGGTGGTGGCGGCTACGGCGGTGGTGGCGGTGGCCGCTCCGGCGGTGGCGGTGGCTACGGCGGCGGTGGTGGCGGTGGTGGCCGTTCCGGCGGCGGTGGAGGCAGCGGCGGCGGTGGCCGCGGCGGCTACTGATCGACGCTCGCTGAGCGAAATACGCATCGGGGCTTGCTGAACGCAAGGCCCGCAGCAACAGGCGGTGGCGCGAAAGCCCACCGCTTTTTCATTGGTTGCTCGCGTTTCGGCGTTCTTGCGACGCGCTGTCTTGGCCGCTCTGGCGGCCTGTCAGCCCCCGCGGCGTGGCTTGCGGGCGCGGCCGGACACGAGCTTGTCGAACAGCGCGTTGGGCAGCATGCGCATCAGCTTCGCAACAATGCCCATTTGCCACGGAATGACGCGGTAGCTGTCGCCGCGCGAGATGGCGTTGAATGCCTGGTCTGCAAAGGCATCCGCCTGCATCAAGAACGGCATGCTGTACGGGTTGGCCCGGGTCAGCGGGGTGTCGATGTAGCCTGGGCCGAGCGTCACCACCTTGACGCCGCTCGCGCGCAGCTCGCCGCGCAGGCTTTCGCAGTACGCGATCACGGCGGCCTTGCTCGAACAGTAGGCGCCGTGGCCGGGCAGGCCGCGGATGCCCGCGACGCTAGCGATGCCGACGAGCCGGCCCGAGCCGAGTGCCTGCATCGCTGACACGAACGGCTGGAAGGTGGCAGCCAGGCCGAGGTTGTTGGTCTCGAAGGTGGCGCGCATCACGTCGAGGTCGTCGAATTCGGCGGTGTCCATGCCCACGCTGATGCCGGCGTTGGCGATCACCACGTCGGGCGCGCCCTGGGCTGTGATGCAAGCGCGGCCAGCGGTGGTGATGGCTGCGATGTCGCGCACGTCGGCCGCGTACACCGCGTAGGTGGATCGATCAAACCCGCTGGCCGATGCCCAGGCCTCGACCTCGGCCGCGCGCCTTGCCACCAGTGCCAGCCGGTAGCCGGCGCGGTGGAAGCGCGCTGCGAGCGCCTGCCCGATGCCGCTGGACGCGCCGGTGATGAAGACGAGGGGTGCGGTCATTTGGCCTTTCTGGGCGGCGGCATGAAGGTCGCGCGCACACGGCCCTTGAAGTCGAGCAGGCGGGTGCGGTTGTCGTAGGCCATGCTGTCGGCGTGCAGTTCGGTGGCGCCCTGCGTCATGGCGACGGGCAAGTGCGAACGCACCTGCTCGGTCTTGACGAACAGCTGCAGGTACTCGCCACGAAACTCCAGCGGCTCGGCCTCGGCCGTGGGCTGCGACACCACGCGCGCGCCACCGGTCAGTTCCAACTCGCTGCCGTCACCATTTGCGAGCGCCTGCTTCGCGGTGGCGTTCGTCACGCGGCCGTCCGGTGCGAAGGCTCGGATGCGCGGGTTCTCGACTTCGATGGTGTCGGTGTCGGGGAAATGGCGCAGCACCTCGCCCTCGATCTGCAGGCGCAGCGCGCCGTCGGCCGCGAAACGCTGCACCACGAACTGCTGCATCGTGTAGTCGGGTTCGTGGCGCGGCGGCGCCGCCGGTGTGCCGGCCTCGAACAGCGGCGTGTTCTTGACCAGCCACCAGGTGCCGAGCGCGAGCATGGCCATCAACAGCAGAGGCAAATAAGCGGTGGCGGTGTCGAGGAGCCGGGCCGGCCACGGCGCGGTGGCGCGGCGCGCATCAGCGGGCGGCGCAGCGGGTGCGAGCCGCAGCTCGGGTGGAAGGGGGGCGATGGCGGGCACGCGAGCGGGTCGGATGGCGGGTTGATACGGGGTGAAGCGGGGTGAAGCGGGGTGAAGCGGGGTGAAGCGGGCGTGGGCTGCGCAGGAGGTTGGCGCGAAAAGCTTGGACGGACGGTCTGCGCGGAAGGCTTACGCGGCCGGGCCACCGTCGAGCGTGCGCAGGTGGCCGTTCAGCAGGCTGTCGTAGCGGCCGGCGGCGGTCAGCAGCAGATCGCAGCATTCGCGCGCCGCACCGGCGCCACCGCGCGCGGTGGTCACGTGGTGCGCGACCGCCCGCACTTCGATGTGCGCATTGGCCGGCGCGCAGGCGAACGCGGCGCGCGTCAGCAGCGGCAGGTCGGGCCAGTCGTCGCCCATCGCGCACAAGGTGTCCCAGCCGAGGCCGAGGGTTCGCATCAACTCGGTCGCGGCGGCGAGCTTGTCGGCCGCACCGTACACGGCGTGCGCAATGCCGAGGTCGGCCACGCGCCGGCGCACCGCCGGCGAGTCGCGGCCGGTGACGACCACGGGCGTGATGCCGCCCTGTGCCAGCAGCTTCAGGCCGTGGCCATCGAGCGTGCAGAAGGCCTTGAACTCTTCGCCACGCTCGCTGATGTAGATGCGCCCGTCGGTCAGCACGCCGTCCACGTCGAAGATCGCCCAGCGAATGCCTTGCGCCTTCAGCAGCAGCTCGGGCGCGCAGGTGAACACCGGCTGCAGCAGTGGCGCACCCGACATCAGATGACCTTGGCGCGCATCAAGTCGTTCGAGTTGAGCGCGCCCACCAGCGCGCCGCCCGCATCGACCACCAGCACGCTGGTGATGCGGTGCTGCTCCATCACGTCGGCGGCGTCGACTGCCAAGGCGTCGGCGCGCACGAGCTTCGGGCCGGGGTGCATCACGTCGGCGGCGCGCAGGTCGCGCAGGTCAGCGCCACGTTCGATCAGGCGGCGCAGGTCGCCGTCGGTGAAGATGCCGAGCACACGGCCGTCGTCAGCGGCGACGGCCGTGAAGCCCAGGCCTTTGCCGGTCATCTCGCGCAGCATGTCGGTGAAGGCGGTCGATGGGCCGACGCGCGGCACATCGGCGCCGCTGCGCATCAGGTCGCGCACGTGCATCAGGAGCTTGCGGCCCAGGCTGCCGCCGGGGTGCGAGCGGGCGAAGTCTTCTTCGCGAAAGCCGCGCGCGTCGAGCAGGGCAACGGCCAGCGCGTCGCCGAGCGCCATCTGCGCGGTGGTGCTGGCGGTCGGTGCCAGGTTCAGCGGGCAGGCTTCCTGATCGACCGTGCAATCGAGCGTGATGTGGGCGTGCTGCGCGAGGGTGGAATCAACCCGGCCGGTCATCGCCACGAGCGTCACGCCCAGGCGCTTGAGCGCGGGCACGATGGCCGCGAGTTCGTCGCTCTCGCCCGAGTTCGAGATCGCCAGCACCACGTCGCCGGGGGCCACCATGCCCAGGTCGCCGTGGCTGGCTTCGGCCGGGTGCACGAACATCGCAGGCGTGCCGGTCGATGCCAGTGTGGCGGCGATCTTCCGGCCGACATGGCCGCTCTTGCCCATGCCCATCACGACCACGCGGCCGGTGCATTCGAGCATCGCGCGGCAGGCCTGCGCGAAGCCGTCGCCCTGGCGCGCCTTCAGGCCGAGCAGGGCCTGCGCCTCGATGTCGAAGGTGGTGCGCGCGAGTTGCAGCGCGCGCGCGGCGTCGAACGGGGCGGGCGCGGTGGCGGGTGCGGTTTGTGCTGTCACAGAGCGGGCCGAGGCGTCCAGTAGCATCGGGCGATTCTAGGGCGCGCGCTTTTTGGGAGCATTGCCGGAACATGGCCTCCACGCTCGAACTGGTTCTGCTCTACCTCGTGGCCGCCGTGGCCGGCGTGGTGGTGTGCCGGCTCGCGCGGCTGCCGCCGATGCTGGGTTACCTGGCGGTCGGCGTGCTGATCGGCCCGAACGCCATGGCGCTGGCCAAAGACTCGGCCGGCGTGCGCTACCTGGCCGAGTTCGGCGTGGTGTTCCTGATGTTCGTGATCGGGCTGGAGTTCAACCTGCCCAAGCTGAACAGCATGCGCAAGCTGGTGTTCGGCCTGGGCCTGAGCCAGGTGGCGCTGACGATGCTCGCGGCGTCCGCCGGCAACGCCCTGCTGGTGTGGGGCTTCGGCCTCGCGGGCCGGCACGTGGGTCTGGGCTGGCAAAGCGCGCTGGCGCTCGGCGGGGCGCTGGCGATGAGCAGCACCGCCATCGTCGTCAAGCTGATGGCCGAGCGGCTGGAGCTGGAGAGCGAACACGGCCGCCGCGTCATGGGCATCCTGTTGTTCCAGGACCTGGCCGTGGTGCCGCTGCTGGTCATCATCCCGGCGCTCGGCTCGGGGCCGGAAGAGCTGCTGCGCGAGCTGGCCATCGCTTCCGTCAAGGCGGTGGCGCTGCTCACCGTGCTGCTGGTCGGCGGCCAGCGCGTGATGCGCTCGTGGCTGACCATCGTGGCGCGGCGCAAGAGCGAGGAGTTGTTCATCCTGAACCTGCTGCTCGTGACGCTGGGTCTCGCCTACCTGACCGAGCTGGCCGGCCTGTCGCTGGCGCTCGGCGCGTTCGTGGCCGGCATGTTGATCGCCGAGACCGAATACAAGCACCAGGTCGAGACCGACATCCGCCCGTTCCACGACGTGCTGCTCGGCCTGTTCTTCATCACCATCGGCATGAAGCTCGACGCCGAGGCGGTGTGGCTGCAGTGGCCGCTGGTGCTGGTGCTGACCGTCGCGCCGGTGCTGTTCAAGTTCGGCCTCGTCACGGCACTGGCGCGGGGCTTCGGCGCGACTCCCGGCGTGGCCTTGCGCACCGGCCTGTACCTGGCGCAGGCGGGCGAGTTCGGCTTCGTGTTGATCACGCTCGCGGCCGACCACAAGCTGATGCCCGCGTCGCTGCAAAGCCCGGTGCTGGCAAGCATGGTGCTGTCGATGCTGGCGACACCATTCCTGGTGCTCTACAGCAACCGCATCGTGATGCGTTTGAGCGCCACCGACTGGCTGATGCAGTCGGTGGCCATGACATCCATCGCCAAGCGCTCGATCAACGCCGAGGCGCACATCATCATCGCCGGCTACGGCCGCAGCGGGCAGAACCTGGCGCGGCTGCTCGACGGCGAGCGCATCCCGTACATGGCGCTCGACCTCGACCCCGACCGTGTGCGCCAGGCGGCAGCCGCCGGCCAGAGCGTGGTGTTCGGCGACGCCGCGCGGCTGCAAAGCCTGATGGCCGCCGGCCTGGCGCGGGCCAGTGCGGTCGTGGTGAGCTACCACGACACGCCCTCGGCGCTGAAGATCCTGCGCCTCGTGCAAACCCACGCGCCGACCGTGCCGGTGGTGGTGCGCACCATCGACGACACCGACATCGAGCGCCTGCAAGCCGCCGGTGCGACCGAGGTGGTGCCCGAGGCCATCGAAGGCTCGTTGATGCTCGCCAGCCACGCGCTGGCACTCGTGGGCGTGCCGATGCGCCGCGTGCTGCGCTTGGTGCAGGACCAGCGTGACGCGCGCTACGGCCTGCTGCGCGGCTACTTTCACGGTGCCGACGACGACACGGTCGACGAGCTGAACACTGCGCGGCTGCACAGCGTCACGCTACCGGCGGCCGGGCCGCAGCTGGGCCAGACGCTCTCTGCGCAGGCGCTGCACGCAGTCGGCGTGACGGTGGTGTCGGTGCGTCGCGCGAATGGCGCCGTCACCAAGCCCGACAACACGCTGGTGCTGGCTGCCGGTGACACGTTGGTGCTGTCGGGCCTGCCCGAGCCCTTGTCACTGGCCGAGAGCAAGCTGCTCGGGCGCGGCGCCGGCAAGGGGCGCTGACCCGTCGCTCGGCGGCCGCGCCGAGGCGTTGCGCACCACGCCCCGGCCCGCAGCCTTGGCGGCGTAGCAGGCCGCGTCGGCGGCCGTGACCCACGCTGCCACGTCGGGCATGTCGGGCGCGATGCAGGCGACGCCCACGCTGGCACCCACGCGCAGTTGCCGTTGTTCCCAGGGCAGCACGATGCCCGCGATGGCGGCGCGCACGTTCTCGGCCACCCGCAAGGCCACATCGAGCGGGCAGCGTTCCAGCAACAGCGCGAACTCGTCGCCCCCCAGACGTACCACCAGGTCGCTGGCGCGGACCCGCGCCGTCATTTCAGTTGCCACGGCACGCAGCATGGCGTCACCGGCGGCGTGGCCGGCGGTGTCGTTGATCGGCTTGAAGTGGTCGAGGTCGATGAACACGATGGCGGCCGGCAGCGAGCGCGGCAACGCTTCGAAGGCACGCGCCGCGCGCTGCTCGAAGGCCTTGCGGTTGGCCAGGCCGGTCAGCGGGTCGTGCGCCGCCGACCATTCGAGCTCTTCACGTGCGCGGCGTTGCTCGCTGATGTCGTTGATGGTCCAGATCGCACCTGCCCCGGGCTCGCTGGCGTGCACCGGCTTGCCGCGCAGGCGGGCCCAGAAGGTGCCGCCGTCGGCATGGCGCATCTGCCACTCGCCGACGTAGGGCTCACCCCGGGCGAATGCCGCATGCACCTGTGGCTCGAGCAAGGACTCGTCGCCGGGCGCGGCGAAGATGATTTCGCTGCGCTGGCCCAGCATTTCGCCATCGGTGCGCCCGAACAGCCGGCACAACTCGGCACTGACGAGTTCGAAGCGCGCGTTGCGGGTGAACGCAATGCCCACGGGCGCTGCGCCCATCACCGAGTTCAATTTGCCGAGCACCTGGTTATTGAAGTGTTCCAGCTGGGCCCGTTCGGCCGTCACATGGCGCAGCACCCGGCCGAGGCGGCCGATCTCGCCGTGCTCTGCGGGCCAGCCCTCCTGCGCATCGAGCTGGCCGTCGAACAGGTGCTGGGCGCGGCGCTCCAGCAGGGTCAAGGGGCGCAGCAACCACCACAGGCCGGCCAGCATGGCGAGCGACAACACCGCGATCAGGCCCGCCGCCCAGACCAGCGCTTCGTGACGCGCCGAGCGCAGCGGTGCAAGCAGCTCGCTCTCGGTGCGCTGCCGCCACACCATCCAGTTCGGCCCGGCCACGCCCGCCGCGCTCACCACCTTGCCCGACTGCGGCAGCTGGATGCCCGAAGGCTCGACCGGGCTGCCGTCGGCCACCCACGCGGCGAACGCCGTGGCGAACCCGGCGTCGCCCGACAGCGGCTGGAGAATGCGCGTCCGGTCGGGGTGGGCGAGCACGCGGCCCTGGCCGTCGGTGATGACGAGCAGGGCACCGGAGTCGGACTCGGACTCCTGGGGATCGACCATGTCCGACATCAGGTCGCGGTTGGACAAGCGCAGCGCCCCGCCGAGCACGGCGAAGATGCCGCCGGGGCCGGCCACCGGGTGGGTGAACACGACGACCGGCCCGCCCGTGACCCGGCCCTCTATCGGCTCGGACACGATGGGCCGGCCTTCGGCCAGGGTGCGGCGGAAGTAGTCGCGGTCCGCGATGTTCAGTTTCGGGCGGCGCATGCCTTTCTCGTCCGCAAACAAACGCATTTCACCGTTCGGCATGGCCACGTACACGTTGGCGAACATGCCGCGCAGGACGGGCTTGGTCTTGATGAATTGCTCGAGGGCCGCGTCGTCTGCAAGTGTTGCCTCGTCGAGCTGTGCGGCCACTGCCTGCAAGGCGCGCTGCAACTCGACCACGCGGCGCGACAGCACGGCCGCCATGCGCACCGGTTCGCCGAGCTCGCGCTGGCGCTGGGCGGTGAGCGTGTCGCGCTCCGCGCGGTTCACCAGCAGCAACGTGATCAGGCCGATGCCCAGCACCAGCGCGGCAATGCCAGCGAGAGTGATGCGCAGCTTCAGCGACCCGCGCGCGGACGCAAACCGCTTGCGGAGCTCGCTCAAGGCTGGCGTGAAGGGAAACAAGGGCACGAAGGCATCCGATCGGCATGCCCGGCACAGGGCACATCAGGCTATCGGCACCCGCCGCGCGGCACTTGAGCCGCTTGTTCGAAAGCCGCCTGGCGTCAGCCCGTGCTCAGCGCCAGCCCGCCGCCGCTGGCGCGCAAGCCCGCTGCCAGCAGGCTGGTGGCCGCGTACACGGCTTCGATGGTCGGTGTGGGGGTGGCGGTGATGCGCCCCAGCTCGACCACCGCGCCGACCAGCGCTTCGAGTTCGAGCGCGCGCCCGTGCTCCACGTCCTGCAGCATCGAGGTCTTGTGCGCGCCCACCGCCTCGGCACCGGCGATGCGCTGGTCGAGGGTGATCTTGAACTTCACGCCGAGCGCCTCGGCCACGGCCTGCGCCTCAAGCATCATGCGGGCGGCCAAAGCGCGCGTCGGCGGAAAACGGCAGATGTCTTCGAGCGTGGCGTGGGTCAGCGCCGAGATCGGGTTGAAGCTCAGGTTGCCCCACAGCTTGACCCACAGCTCGGCGCGAATGTCGCGCGCCACCGGCGACTTGAAGCCCGCGCGCATGAAGGTTTGCGACAGCGCCTCGACGCGTTCGCTGCGTCTGCCGTCGAGCTCGCCCAGCGTGAAGCGGTTGCCTTCGATCACGCGCACCACGCCGGGCTCGACCAGCTCGGCCGCCGGGTACACCACGCTGCCGATGATGCGTTCGGGCTCGATGCTGGCGGCGATCGCGCCGTCGGGGTCGACGCTCGTCACCGCGCGGCCTTCGTACGGGCCGGCCAGCTTGTGGAAGTACCACCACGGCACGCCGTTGATCATCGTGACGACCACCGTGTTCGGGCCGAACAGCGCGCGCAGTTCGGGCAGCACGTCGCGCAACTGGTGCGCCTTGAGCGTGATGAGCACCGCGTCTTGAGGGCCGGCGTCAGCCATGTGCTGCACCGCGCGCACCGCACTCGCGTGCTGCTCGGTGCCGTCTTCGAGCCGCAGCCGAAAGCCGTTCGCGTTGATGGCGGCGAGGTTCTTGTTGCGCGCGATGAAAGTCACGTCTTCGCCGGCCAGCGAGAGCTTGGCGCCGAGGTAGCCGCCGATGGCTCCGGCGCCGACGACGGCGATCTTCATGAGTTCGCGCTGCTCGCCGAGTACTCGCGCTTGCGGGCCGCGCGCTTCATCGCGCCGAGCATCGGCCACACGAGCAGCACCAGCGCGAGGCCGGCAATGCTGCCCACCAGCGGGTTCGACCAGAAGATCGCGATGCTGCCCTGCGACAGCAGCATCGCCTGGCGAAAGCTCGCCTCGGCCATGTCGCCCAGCACCAGTGCCAGCACGAGTGGCGCGAGCGGGTACTTGAGCTTCTTGAAGAGGTAGCCCATCACGCCGAACACGAGCATCAACACCACGTCGAACATCGAGCTGTGCACCGTGTAGGCGCCGATGGCGCAGATGACGATGATCACCGGCGCGATCACCGAGAACGGGATGCGCAGAATCGCGGCCCAGAACGGCACGGTGGTCAGCACCACGAACAGGCCGACGATGTTGCCGAGGTACATCGACGCGATCAGGCCCCAGACGAAGTCCTTGTGCTCCACGAACAGCATCGGCCCCGGCTGCAGGCCCCAGATCAGCAGGCCACCCAGCAGCACCGCAGCGGTCGGCGAGCCGGGGATGCCTAACGTCAACATCGGCAACAACGCTGCCGTACCCGCCGCGTGCGCCGCCGTCTCGGGTGCGACCACGCCCTGCACGTTGCCCTTGCCGAAGCTTTCGGGCTCCTTCGCGAAGCGGCGCGCCATGCCGTAGCTCATGAACGACGCGGGCGTGGCGCCACCGGGGGTGATGCCCATCCAGCAGCCCACCGCCGTGGAGCGCAGGAAGGTCTTCCAGTGCGGCAGCAACTCGCGCCATGTCTGCCACACGACCTTCGGGTTGATCTTGGCGCTCTTGCCTTTGAACGCCAGGCCTTCTTCCATCGTCAGCAGGATCTCGCCGATGCCAAACAGGCCGATCACCGCGATCAGAAAGTCGAAGCCCTTCAGCAGCACCGGGAAGCCGTAGGTCATGCGCAACTGGCCGGTGACAGTGTCCATGCCGACGGCGGCGAGCGCGAAGCCCAGCATCATCGAACACAGCGTCTTGGCAGCCGGCTCCTTGCTCATGCCGATGAAGCTGCAGAAGGTCAGCAGCTGCACCGCAAAGAACTCGGCCGGCCCGAACTTGAGCGCGAACTTGGCGAGCAGCGGCGCGAGGAAGGTGATGAGCAGCACCGCGAACAAGGCACCGACGAAGCTCGACGTGAACGCCGCCGTCAGCGCCTGCGCCGCCTTGCCTTGCTGCGCCATCGGGTAGCCGTCGAAGGTGGTCGCAACCGACCACGGCTCGCCCGGGATGTTGAACAGGATCGACGTGATCGCCCCGCCGAACAGCGCCCCCCAATAGATGCACGACAGCATGATGATGGCCGACGTCGGGTTCATCGAGAACGTCAGCGGCAGCAGGATCGCAATGCCGTTCGCGCCACCCAGGCCCGGCAGCACGCCGAACAGCACGCCCAGCGTGATGCCGATCAGCATGTAGCCGATGTTCGGCAGCGTCAGCGCAACGCCAAAGCCCTGCGCGAGATTCGAGAGTTCTTCCATGCTAGAGGCCCAGCCACTGTTCGATCGGGCCCTTCGGCAGCGGCACCAGGAACCACTTCTCGAAGACCGCGAAGAACACCAGCGGCACACCGACCGCCACCGGAAGCGTGACGCGCCAGCGGTACTTGCCGTAGCGCCGCATGAAGTAGCCAATCAGCAGCGCCGAGGCCACGTAGATGCCGGTCGCGAAGATCGCACCGATGTAGACGACCATCGGGATGAACACGACGATCACCAGCGCCAGTTCGTCGCGCTTCGCGAAGGCCGGGTCGGCCGCGCGCCAGCGCAGCAGCTGGCCCACGAACACGGTGCCGCTCGCCGCAAGCAGCAGCAAACCGATGGCGAACGGGAAGTAGCCCGAGCGCGGCCCGTCGTCGGCCCAGCCGATGCCCACGCGGATGCTGTCGGTGATCACCAGCACGGCAATTGCCATCAGGAAGCCGGCAACGATCAGCTCGGGCCAGCGCGTGCCCACCGCGCGGCCGGTTTCAGGTGTGTTGCCCATCGCGCTAATTTGCGATGAAGCCGGCTTCTTTCATCAGTATGCGGTGCATCTGCTCGTTCTTGCCGAGCCAGTCTTCGAATGCGGCGCCGGTCATGGTGGTGGTGTTGAACGCACCTTTGTCCATGAACTCTTTCCACTCGGGCAGCGCGCGCAGCTTGGCGAAGAGCTGCGTGTAGAACGCCACCTGATCCGGCGACACGCCGGGTGGCATGAAGATGCCGCGCAGCATCAGGTAGTCGACCGGAATGCCGGCCGACGCGCAGGTCGGGATATCGGCCCAGCTCTGGGTGGCGGTGAGCTTGGCCTTGTACGGCATGGCGGCCTTGTCCATCACGCACAGGGCGCGCAGCTTGCCGGCGCGCCAGTGCGACTCGGCCTCGATCGGGTTGTTCACGGTCGAGTCGACGTGCTTGCCCACCAGCTGCACCGCCACGTCACCGCCGCCCTTGTAGGGGATGTAGGTCATCTTCTTGCCGGCCGCCTTTTCCATCATCACCGTGATGATCTGGTCTTCCTGCTTGGAGCCGGTGCCGCCCATCTTGAAGGTGTTTGCGGGCTGCGCCTTGACCGCATCGAAGTACGCCTTGGCGGTTTTGTACGGCGACTCTTCGTTGACCCACAGCACGAACTGGTCGAGTGCGAGCATCTGCACCGGCGTCATGTCGCGCCAGTTGAAGGGCACGCCGGTGGCCAGCGGCGTGGTGAACAGGTTCGACAGCGTGATGACGATCTTGTGCGGGTTGCCTTTGTCGCCTTTCACGTCGAGAAAGCCTTCGGCACCGGCGCCGCCGGCCTTGTTGACGACGATGATCGGTTGGCTCATCAGCTTGTTCTTCGCGACCACGCCCTGGATGAAGCGCGCCATCTGATCGGCCCCGCCGCCCGTGCCCGCCGGCACCACGAACTCGACCGGCTTGGTCGGCTCCCAGGCCGCATGGGCGGTTGATGTGATCGACAAAAACGCAGCGCAGGCCACGCCGGTGGCGCCGCTCAGGGCGGTTTGGAAGGTCTTGTTCACGCAGATCCCCAACGAATGTGCGGCTCACCGGGATAGGTTGCCGCGATTGATTATCAGAAGCGGCCTGCGGCCGCACAAGTTCAGGTCAACCCGAGTTTTGCCGCCAGGCCGATGCGCTGCAGCTTGCCGGTGGCGCCCTTCGGGATTTCGTCCATGAAGAGGATCTTCTTCGGCACCTTGTAGTCTGCCGCGCGGGTAGCGACGAAGGTCTGCAGCTCGCGTTCGGTGGCGGCCTGCCCCTCGCGCAGCACCACGACGGCGGCCACCTCTTCGCCGAGCTTGGCGTGCGGCATGCCGAAGCACACGACCTGCGCCACGGCGGGGTGGTCCATCAAGATCTCGTCGACCTCGCGCGGGCTCACTTTCTCGCCGCCCCGGTTGATGATCTCCTTCAGCCGGCCGGTGATGCTGAGGTAGCCCTCGGCGTCCATCGTGCCCTGGTCGCCGGTGCGGAACCAGCCGTTCGCGAACCCTTCGGCGTTCGCGCCCGGGTTGTTCTCGTAGCCCTGGGTCACGTTCGCGCCGCGGATCACGATCTCGCCGATGCCACCGGCGCCGAGCAACTCGCCGCCTGTGCCCATGATCGCGATCTCGGGCCCGGCCGCGCGGCCTACCGTTCCGGGTTTGCGCTGGGCCGGCGGCAGCGGGTTGCTGGCCATCTGGTGCGTTGCCTCGGTCATTCCGTAGGCCTCGATCAGCGGTGCGCCGAACGCGGCTTCGAGTTCGGTGATGACCTGCGGCGGCATCGACGACGACGACGAGCGCATGAAGCGCAGCGGGTGCCGCGCGATCACGTCAGTCGAGCGCGCCGCGCGCCCCACGATGGCCTGGTGCATCGTCGGCACGGCCGTGTACCAGGTCGGGTGGGCCTCGTCCATCCAGCCGAAGAACTTCAGCGCGTTGAAGCCCGGTGTGCAGAACACCTGCGAGCCGGCCGCCAGCGGCGCCAGCACGCCTGCAATGAGGCCGTGGATGTGGAACAGCGGCATGATGTTCAAGCCGCAGTCGTTCGATGCGAACTGCAGCGTGTCGCGGATGTTCACGGCAGACGCGCACAGGTTGCGCTGCGACAGCGGCACGATCTTCGGGCGCGATGTGGTGCCCGACGTGTGCAGCACCATCGAGGTGTCGTCCGGCTGGGCATAGCCGCCGCTCGCGGCTGGCGTGCCGGTGGCATCGCCCTGCGGGTGCAACGTGAAGCTGCCTGCGCCGTGATCGGCTTCGGCCACGAGTTCGATGATGCGCACGCCGAGCTTGTGCGCAACCGCCACGGCGGGCGATGCGCTGCCCCGCTCGACGATCAGCGCCTTGGCATTCAGGTCGGACAGGTAGAACTCGAACTCGTCGGCGCGGTAGGCCGGGTTCAGCGGCGCGCTCGCCACCCCGCAGGCGCAGGCGAGGAAGCAGCTCGCCATTTCGGGGCCGTTGTTCAGCACGATCGCCACGCGGTCGTTGCGGCCGATGCCCAGCGCGTTCAGCCGTTCGAGCGTGGTGTCGATCAGCGTACGCAAGGCCGCGTGGCTGAGCGCCATGCGGCCCGGGGCCGACAACGCGGGGGCGCCGCCGTGGGCGCCGGCGAGCAGGTCGATCAAGGAGGCAGCGGTCATCGTTCAGGCCTTGGTGCAGTCATGCGCTGCGCCGGAGGTTAGCGCACGCGCATCGGTTGGCGCCCATGCAGCGCCCACGCGGGGGTGGGCGCGCACGCGTCAGCGGATCACAGGCCGAGCCAGGTGCCCAGCGTCATCAGCGCCGCCTGGTCGTAGAGCGCGAAGCCGCTGTACTTGGTCGGCGCGAGCTTCTTGCGGCCGTCTTCGGTGGCGTCGAGCGAGAGCAGGTACTCGCGCACGGTTTCGACCTGCTCGGCGCTCAATGTCGGGCTCGCGATGATGTGCTTGATGGGCACGGTGCGTGACTTGGCGAGCACCTTGCCGCCCTTGGCTGTCCACGCCTTGATCACGCCGTTGGCGGCGGTCGCGCCCGACAAGGTGAGGTTGTTGTCGACGAAGAAGGGCACTGCGTCCTGGTAGCGGGTGTAGACCATCGGCACCTGCAGCGGCGTGAGGCCGGCGTCGCGCAGCGTGGCGCGCACCATCACCGAAGTGATCGAGTCTTCGTCGGGCGCGCCGAGCTTGCGGCCCTTCAGGTCGGTCAGCGAGGTGAGCGTCGAGTCGGCGCGGATGAGGAACTGCGCCTGGTAGTTCTGGAAGCCCTTGGTGATGACGACGAGCCGGTAGCCCGAGTCCTTCATGGCCTGGATCGACACATGCGCCGGGTGCACCATGGCCAGGTCGAAGCGCTTGTCGGCCAGGCCCTTGCGCAGCGACGGGTAGTCGGCCACCGGCTCGACGGTGACGGGCTGCTTGAGCAGCCGGGCCAGGTCGGCGGCGATGGCTGCGTAGCGGCCGCGCACCTCTTCGTTCGGCACGCGGTAGGTCACGCCCTCGTTCACGCCGAAGACCAGCGCGTTCGCCCACGGGCTGGCGGCAACCAGAAGCAAGGCGCAGGCCGCGCGCCATCGATTTGCAAGCATGTTCAATTTCCCAACGGTGAAATGGCCTCCGCAGCCGGCTGTCTTCGCAACCGTGCAAGGCACGGATGATTGCACCGCGGCGTGTCACCGCCAAGTCAGCAGAGCAGCGCCGATGCGAGTGAACTGCTCACCCCGCGCTGCCGCGCCGACAATCGCCACATGCCGACGGTTATCGACACATCCCGTGTGAACCTGTACCTCGCCCTCATTCGCTGGGACCGCCCTGCCGGCAGCTACTTGCTGCTGTGGCCCACCCTGGCGTCGCTGTGGATCGCGGCGGGCGGCTTCCCGGGTTGGCACCTGCTCATCGTCTTCACGCTAGGCACGTTTTTGATGCGCAGCGCCGGCTGTGCGGTGAATGATGTCGCTGATCGTGACTTCGACAAACATGTGAAACGAACTGCACAGCGGCCTGTAACCAGCGGTGCATTGAGCGTTGCGAGCGCCCTGGTGTTCGGCGCGCTGCTCGCGCTGGCGGCCTTCGCGCTGGTGCTAACGACCAATGCCGCGACCGTTGCGTGGAGCGTCGCCGCACTCGCGGTCAGCGTCGTCTACCCGTTCACGAAGCGCTTCTTCTCGATGCCGCAGGCAGTGCTCGGCGTGGCGTTCAGCTTCGGCATTCCGATGGCGTTCGCGGCCGTGCAGGGCAGCGTGCCGCCGCTCGCGTGGGGGCTGCTCGTGGGCAACCTGTTCTGGGTGCTGGCCTACGACACCGAGTACGCCATGGTCGACCGCGACGACGACCTGAAGATCGGCATCAAGACCTCCGCGATCACGCTCGGCCGTTTCGACGTGGCCGGCGTGATGGCCTTCTACGCGCTGTACCTCGCGGTCTGGGCGGTGCTCGGCGCACGCATCGGCCTGGCGTGGCCGTACTTCGTGGCGCTGGGCGTGGCGGCGGGTCTTGCGGCGTGGCACTACACGCTGATCCGCACGCGCAGCCGCGAGGGCTGCTTTCGCGCCTTCCGCTTGAACCACTGGCTCGGTTTCACCCTGTTCGCCGGGGTCGTGGCGGCGCACACTGTGCGGTGACCCGGCTTCTGGGGAGCGATGGATGAAAACCGCTGCCGTTCTGATCGCCACGCTGCTGCTCGGTGGCTGCGCCAACGCGCCGCCCATGCCCCCGGCGACAAGCTTGTTCGACGACAGCCTGTTCGCACCGCCAGCCCTGCCGGTGCGCGCCGATGACGCACTGGCCGTGAGCCCGGCGATGCGCAGCTACCTGGTGCAGAAGGGCCTCATCGGCGGGCGGCCGATCGACCGCAAGAAGGAGCTGTTCCACGCGCTCTACCGGCAAGGCGAGTTGAAGCTCGAGTACGACGCCGCCATCACCCGCACGGCCGCCGAGGCCTTCGATGCGCGCGCCGGCAACTGCCTCGCGCTGGTGCTGATGACGGGCGCCTTTGCGCGTGAACTGGGTCTGGGCGTGCGCTATCAGCTGGCGCTCGGCGACGACCCGTGGGAGCGCGCGGGCGACCTGGCTGTTGAGGTCGGGCACATCAACCTCACGCTGCTCGACGGGCCGCGCAACTTCATGGGCAGCCTCGGCCACGGCGCGGAGATGACCATCGATTTCCAGCCCCCGCTCGACGGGCGCGTGCTGCGCGTGCGCGTCGTGGCCGAGCACACGGTTGTCGCCATGTACCTCAACAACCGCGCGGTCGAGGCGCTCACGCAAGGGGCGGTCGACCAGGCTTACTGGTGGGTGCGCGCGGCCCTGCAGCGCGACCCGGACCTGCTGGCCGCCTACCTTACGCTCGGCGTGGTGTACCGCCGGCAGCATCAGCCGGCGCTCGCCGACCGGGCGCTGCAACGCGTGGTGGCGCGAGCGCCCGGCAATGTGAACGCCCTGGCCAACCGCGTGCCGGTGCTGCGCGAATTGGGCCGCCACGCAGAGGCCGACGCGCTCGCGGCGCAGCTCGCGCAACTCGACCCGCACCCGCCGTTCAGCTACTTTCAAGAAGGCATGGCGGCGCTGCGTTCGCACCGGCTCGATGCTGCCCGCAGCCTGTTCGAGAAAGAAGTACAGCGCGCGCCCTACCGCCCCGAGTTCCAGTTCTGGTTGGCGGTCACGTACCTGGCGCTGAACGATGTCGACCATGCCCGGACGCACCTGGCACGGGCCGTCGAAACCAGCACCTCGCGCGCCGACCGAGCCCTGTACGCCGCCAAGCTCGACAGGCTCAATGCGCCCGGTGCGCCGGGCATTCACTGAGCGCGCGGCGCACAGCGGCCCGGGGCGCGGGGCGCGGGCGGCATCAAGGTCGCCGGGCTTCTGCCGATACCGACTCAGGCCTGATACTTCCTGCGGCCCCAAGCCACCGCGTGCCATGGACCGCCCCCATTCCCTCATCGAACGCCTGCATCAGCGCCTGAAGCCACCGCCCGGTTTCTTCGAAGCCTACCGGGCCAGCGAGCCGGTGGCGGGCACGTTCCGCGCCCGCCAGCTGCAGGCGGTGTTGCGCCTCACACCGTTGACCATGCTGGCCAACGCGCTCAACGTGGCGCTGCTGGTGGCGATGCTGTGGCCGACCGGGCCGAAGCTGTTTCTCGTGGTGTGGGGCGCGGCGGTGTTCTGGGCGGTGCAGGGCGGGCTGCGCGTGTGGCTGCGCTGGCACCGCAGGCCCGACGCCTGGCAGAGCGCGTCGCCCCGCGCCATGCGCCGCGCCACGCTCAATGCCGCTGCGCTGGCCGCCCTGTGGGGCGCCATGCCGCTGGTGCTGTTCCAACGTGCGGACGGGCCGCACCAGTTGCTCATCGCGACCATCCTCACCGGCATGATCTGCGCCGGCGGCTTTGCACTCGCGACCACGCCGCTCGCCGGCACGGCCTATGTGCTCGTGCTGGGCACCTGCACTGCGGCCGCGCTCATCAGTGCCGACTTCTCGCTGGCGTGGGCCTTGACCGGGCTCTTGATCATCTACAGCCTGATCGTGATCGCCAGCGTCTGGTCGACGGCGCGGCTGTTCGGTGCGCGGCTGATGGCCGAGGCCGAGGCCGAGCGCCAGAACGAGGTCATCGGCCTGTTGCTGCGCGACTTCGAAGAGAACGCGAGCGACGTGCTGTGGGAGATCGACGCGCAAGGGCGCCTGTGCCATGCCGCCCCGCGCCTGTTGCGCCTGGTGGGCAAATCGGCAGCACTGCTGCAGGCCACGCCGGTATCGCAGTGGTTGCAGCAGATGTTGCCGGTTGACGAGGCAGACGGCCCTGCCGCCGTCGAGCAACTGGCCGTGCTGGTGCGGAACCTCGCTCAGGGCACGCCCTTTCGTGACCTGCCGCTGGCCCTGTGGCACGGCGGGGGGACGCACTGGTGGCAGATCAGCGCCAAGCCCTTGCTCGACGCCGCCGGCCAATGCACCGGCTGGCGCGGCGTGGCGACCGACGTGACCGACGCCCAGCACGCCAACCGGCAGCTGAAGTGGCTGGCCCATTTCGACGCGCTCACCGGCTTGGCCAACCGCCACCAGCTGCGCAGCCAGCTGTCGGACTGGCTCGCCCCGGCGGGCGGCAGCGCGCTGCCGTTCGCGGTGCTGTGCCTCGACCTGGATCACTTCAAGACCGTCAACGACACGCTCGGCCACGCCGTGGGCGACGGCCTGCTGCAAGAGGTGGCGCAGCGCCTGCGCGCCCGCACGCGGCGCAGCGACACGGTGGCGCGCCTGGGCGGCGACGAGTTCGCGGTGCTGCTGCACGGCGCGGCCACGGTGGCCGAGGTCGAGCTGCTCACCACGCGCCTGCTCGACGGCCTGACCGCGCCGTGCGAGGGGCAGGGCGCGCGCATCGCGGTGCGGGCGAGCATCGGCATCGCGATGGCGCCGCGCGACGGAGGCGACATCGACACCTTGCTCAGCAATGCCGACCTGGCGCTCTATGCCGCCAAGTCGGCCGGGCGCGGCGAGTACCGCTTCTTCGCGCCCGAGATGGCTGCGCAGACGCGCCGCCGCCTGACCATCGAACAAGAGCTGCGCCAGGCGCTGGCGCGCGGTGAGCTGGCCCTCGCGTTCCAGCCGCAGGTCGACCTGGCGCAGTGGCGCATCACCGGCTTCGAGGCCCTGCTGCGCTGGCACAACCCGCTGCTGGGCAGCGTGCCGCCGGCCGAGTTCATTCCGGTGGCCGAAGACGCCGGGCTGATCTGCGAGATCGGCGAATGGGTGCTGCACCAGGCGTGCCGCCACGCCGCGCTGTGGCCGGGCGGGTTGACGGTGTCGGTCAACGTGTCACCGGTGCAGGCCATGTCGCAGGACCTGCGCGGCGTGGCGCTGGCCGCCTTGCAGGCCAGCGGCCTGGCCGCAGAGCAGCTCGAGCTCGAGATCACCGAGTCGATCTTCCTCAACGAGGCGCAGGCCACGCTGGCCTTGCTGCACGGCCTGCGCGCGGCGGGCATGCGTGTCGCGCTCGACGACTTCGGCACCGGGTATTCGTCGCTCGCGTACCTGCGGCGCTTCCCGTTCGACACGATCAAGATCGACCGCAGCTTCGTGCGCGAGTTGATGCCGCGGCGCGACGCACGCGCCATCGTCAACATGATCCTGGGCCTGGCGCGCACGCTGGGCATGAAGACCGTGGCCGAAGGCGTGGAAGAGCCGGCCCAGGCGGGTTTGCTGCGCGAGCACGGTTGCGACGCCATGCAGGGCTACCTGGCAGCACGGCCGATGGCCGGCGCGGACGTGCCCGACTTCCTGGCCCTCTGGCAGGCGCTGCCCATGCCGCCCCTGCCGTTGCCTGCCCCCACCGGCGCCATCCCACTGGCAGCGGTGGGATGAGCCGGCAGCGATAATTCTCGACCGCCACCCGACCGAGACCATGCGCGTTGCCATCCTCACCTTCGACGGCTTCAACGAACTCGATTCGTTCATCGCCTTCGGCCTGCTGAACCGCTTGAGCACCGAGGGCTGGAAGGCCGAGATCACGAGCCCGACCGCGCACGTGACCTCGATGAACGGCGTCACGGTGCAGGCGCAGCAGCCGCTCGAGTTCGCGAACGAGGCCGACGTGGTGCTGTTCGGCAGCGGCCTGTACAGCCGCGCCATCGCGCAGGCCTACGGCCAGCGCGGCGCCTTGCTCGACCGCCTGCAACTCGACCCGGTGCGCCAGTTGATCGGCGCGCAGTGTTCGGGGGCGCTGCTGCTGGCGCGCCTGGGCCTGTTGGCCGACATGCCGGCCTGCACCGACCTGACCACGCGGCCCTGGCTGGTCGAGGCCGGCGTTCGGGTCGAAGAAGCGCCGTTTCATGCGCGCGGGCCCATCGCCACGGCCGGCGGTTGCATGGCCTCGGTGTACCTGGCGGCGTGGGTGATGGCGCGCGGCGCCGGCTTCGACGCGGCTGCGCGCGCCTTGCACTACGTGGCGCCGGTGGGCGAGAAGGCGGCCTACGTGGACCAGGTGCTCGCGGTCGTGCGGCCGTTCATCGAAGGCCCGGCGGCGTGATCGGTTGCTTGAAGGGCGGCTTGACGGCCGCCGTGCCGCAGCCCGTGTCGGCGCAAGCGCATTGAGCACCGCACCGGTCGCCACGCGCCGCCTTCGCGGCGCGTTTAATGCGGTGGCGCGTGCGGCGGTGATCGCCACCCTGATCCCGGCCGTGCTGCTGGCGCTGGGCTACCAGTGGGAGCTGGCCGGTTCGTGGTGGCTGGAGCTGCTGCAGTACATGCCGTGGCCGCTGTACCTGCTGCCCACCGCCGCCGCCTTCAGCCTGTCGTTCCTGTTGCGCCCGGTGTGGCGGCTGGCCGCCGCGCTTGGCCTCGGGCTGGTGCTGACGGTGGTGATGGGTCTGGCCATGAGCCCGGGCGACACCGGCGCCAGCCCCGTGCGCTTCATGACCTACAACATCAAGTCCTACCTCGCCAAGCACCGGCCGGGCGGGTTCGAGCTGCTCGCGCAAGAACTCGCACGTCACGACCCCGACATCCTGGTGATGCAGGACGCCGCCGACTTCATGCACTGGCGCGAACAGCGCCCGGAACAGGCGGCCGCAGTGTTCGCCGGGCGCAGCGTCTACGCGCACAGCCAGTACATCGTGGTCAGCCGCTCGCCGCTGCGCGACTGCCACCCGGGCGACCTGTCGCTGCCCGGTGGCGGCTACGAGTACGTGCGCTGTACGGTCACCGTGCACGGCGTCGATGTCGATGTGGTCACCGCACACCTGGTGTCGCCGCGCCAAGGCCTGGCGGCGACCCGGCGCGACCCGGCGGAGGGCATCGAAGACTGGGAGCAGAACTTCAACAACCGCCTGGCGCAGGCGCTGCGCCTCGCGGGCGACCTGCAGCAGCGCACGCCCCGCACGCGCGCCCTGATCGTGGCCGGCGACCTGAACGCGCCCGAAACATCGCCGGTCGTCCGCACCTTGTTGAACCAGGGCCTGCGCGATGCATTCTCGGCCGGCGGTCGAGGCTATGGCTACACCTACGGCCATGCACTGCAGGCACGCAGCGCGTTCTTCGGCTCGTTCCTGCGCATCGACCACATCCTCGTCAGCCCCGGCATCGGCGTGGCCGCCTGCTTCCCCGGCGGCGCGCAGGCGTCGGAGCACCGGCCGGTGATCGCAGACTTGCTGCTTCAGCGCGGCGCGCGCTGAAGACCCGCCAGGATGCTCGGAATGGCGCAAAGTGCAACCTTTGCGTATTTCAAATACGCAAAGGTTGGAATTCTCTTGCGTGATATCACTCTGAGTGTTAACTTTTTCGTATCTGAAACACGGAAAGGTTAGAAACAATGCCGATTCATCTCGTCGGCGAGACCATCGACAAGACCTGCAGCCACTATCGGGCTGAGACGGGCAAACTCGTCCAGTTGATGCGGGGCATCTATGTTGATGCCGCCGACGACATCGATCAGACCGTCCTCGCCCATGCCGTCCGCATTGGCCGCTACCTCTATCCCAACGCCTACCTGTCGGCGGCCAGCGCCGTTCTGATGGGGCCAACCCGCGACGCACGCCTCTACCTGACCGGGCCGCGCGTGCAACGCACGCGTCTGCGAGCCCTTGAAATCGTCCAGAACAAGGCTCCGGCGAAGCCCTCGCTTGCTTCTGCCACCGTTGCCGACAGCCTGGGCGAGTTCACCGTCGATGTCTCCTCGATCCGCCAGAGGTTCCTGGAGGCCTTTCGCCTGCGCAGCGAACACGCCGCGTCCATCGACGCGGCAACGCGCGACGCCATCGCCGCCCGCCTTGCCGAGGAGTACGGCAGCGCGAAGGCCGCAAGCGACGCCGTATGGGCACTGGCCCGCGAAAACGACTGGTATCGCGAGGGCGAGGGGGCTGAGAAGTACCTGCTGCGTGGCCCGCAGGTTGCGACTGCGCGCAATGAGGCCGCGTTCACCTTGACCGTGGCGTGGCACGGCTTGCCCATCGGCACCCTCGTTCACGACGGATTCGAGTGGCGGTGGTCGCAGGCCGACAGCGGCGTGCCCATGCCGCCCGTCGTCCGTCAGACGATGCCCGGCAGATTGCCGCCATTCGTGGTTTCGCTGCTGCCGGAAGGCTGGTTGGAGACCGTCCTGCACGCCCGCGACGAGCGAGCCATGCTTCGCTCTGGCAGGCGCTACATGTCCAACATCACGATGGCCGAGAACGCACAGGAGCTTGCCTCCCTGCCCCTCGATGTGCTCGCGACGCCGCTCGCCGCGCATACAGCGGCGGGAGTGTTCAAAGGCACCTATGCCGGGCCCGGTCGCAGCGCGATGGAGCAGGATTTCGAGCGCAACCTCGCCAAGATCTATGACCGTGCCGATACGCCGCGCCTCTCCGGCGTGCAGACCAAGGCGCCGATGACGCTGGCCCCGGACGGCAAGCTCTCGCCGGGTATCGGTACGCCGTTTACGCACATCCTGAAGCCCGCAGGGACCAGCGGCTTCGAGGCCTTGCCGCTGGTCGAATGGATTGGCCTTGCTCTCGCGCGCGCTGCCGGGTTCACGGTTCCCGAAGCCGCGCTGATCGCGATGCCTGACGGCATGCCCCCGGCGCTTCTGGTCGAGCGCTTCGACATTCGCGCCGGCGCTGATGATCACCGCCTGCTGGCTGAGAAGACCTCACGTTACAGAGTCGCTAGCTCATGGCGTGAGCCAGCTGAGACACGTTTCTAATAAGGATAACTTTTCTACCTGTTGCAACATTGCTTAGCCAGCGCAAGCCCGTTGACCGTGGCATTTGTGACTTGTTCTGTATTTAATCCGATGGACAGTAAAGCTACTAGGCGCTCACCGCCTGAGGACGTTTCCCCGCGTACCCGCATTGCCTCTAGACTTGCAACCGCATAGGTTAATGAAAGCTCCAAGTTCCGTTCCGCAACACCTCCAGACTGATAAATATTAGAAAGGGCTGCGAATGCATTCACATCACCACCTCTTCCTGCAAGCAACAAATATTCAATAGCCTGAAGTCTCCATTTCGAAACCAATGGATCGTTGGGACGCAATTCAATCGCACTGGGATCGCCGTAGGGGCCAGTTGAAAGAAACTCTAGTGCTGCACCGGGAACATTATATTTGGAAGCTAGATCAAGTAATATATGTCTGTCGGCTATCTTTCGCTGATCGATTCCCTGGCATGCCGTTACATCCAATTTTATAGTGGCCTCTAAAGATTTACGGATCACATCTGCGTCCGTGCCCACAGGGAGGGATGTCAGTAGCCTGGCGTTGTCCGACCAGACGACACACTTATTTATCAGTTTGTAGGCTTCGAATGCATCTGTCGGCCTCCCAGATTTCAGCAACAAGTCGATGCGAGGGCCGACACTTTCGGTCGCAAGCGTTATGCCGTCCTTAGAAGGCGATTCGCCAACGGCGGTGGCGGGCAACCCGGTTGAGCCTTGCTGCGTCTCATGACTAACTGCGGCAACTGGTATTTGTCGCGAAGAAGTTGTCGACAATGGGCGTTGAACATTATTACTTGAAAGAATATCCCAAAAGCGTATTAAAGCTATGCTCACCCCAGCCATGAAAACTAACGCGATGATAAATAAATATCGAGTGCGAATCATAATTTACTGAAGTTTTTTATATTCTCGGCGACCCGAGATTAATGGATTTGCGGCTTTCGTGGATTGTTAGACGGATTATCCATATAGCTTACAGAGATGCTGTCAACTATGAATTCAAAGAAAAAGGATCCGATGAAAGTTCCGTTGGAGTAATGATCCCACCATTCCCAATGGCCAGTTATTGCGACGGAGTAGTAGGACCCTGCACCTGAGCTGGTAGACCCGGACGCCGTCGAGTTCTTGTAGCCATTTGTTGGCGTATCAGCATACGGCATACCGATGGAATACCATGCTGTCGTACGCCAAACCAGCGGAACGCACATTACTCCATCACAAACAGTAACTATATCATTTGGTTGCCAGCGGCTAGTGATTGCATTAGATCTGAGAAAAGCCACAATTTCACCTGCAGCTTGCATTGCTACTTGTCCGCCCAAGACTTCTGCCTTGACGTTGCAAGACGAACAAATCCAACGCCCATAGTTTTCAGCATTGGCTGCGAAACATAATAAGGCCAAGGTGAGTGGCACCACAATTTTCTTCATATAGGATTCTCAAAATAAATTGATATTCGTTGATATTCGTTGATATGCGGCGCCAGCAAAGATAGGCGGGGCGGCCTCAAATCTGAAGTGCAACACCTTGCCACAGGTAAGGTGCCCCGATGCAGACCCCAACTCCCTACCGCCAGCTTCAGCCTGAAGAACGCATGACGATTGCCAGCATGAGCCAGACGGGTTCGAGTGTGCGGGCCATGGCCCGCACACTCGGGCGCTCGGCCGGCACCATCAGTCGCGAGATCGTGCGCAACACGCATGCGCAATTTGGCTACGCGAGCACGCCGGCGCAGACGCTGTGCCGCACTCGGCGCATTGCTGCACGTCCGCCGCCGGTGCTCCACCCTCACGGCGTGTTGTGGGGCGTGGTGCTCACGCTGCTGGAATGGAAGTGGTCGCCCCAGCAGATCGCCGCTACGCTCAAGCGCGTGTTCCCCGACGAGCCCGAGCGCCACGTGTCCCACGAGACCATCTACACGGCCATCTATGCCCATGCGCGCGGCGAGTTGCGCCGCCAGCTCATCGCCTGCCTGCGCCATGGCCACAGCAAGCGCCTGCCGCGCACGCGCGGCAAGGACCGGCGCGGTCAGATCCCCGAGATGGTGAGCATCCATGTGCGTCCGCCCGAGGTCGAGGACCGGCTGCTGCCCGGCCACTGGGAGGGCGACTTCATCAAGGGTGCGGGCAACAAGTCCTCCGTCGGCGTGCTGGTCGAGCGCAGCAGCCGCCTGGTGCTGCTGGCTCGGATGGAGGACGCCACCGCCGCCTCGGCGCTGGCGGGCTTCACTGCCAAGCTCAACCAGATCGCCGCACCCCTGCGCCAGAGCTTCACCTACGACCAGGGCCGCGAGATGAGCAGGCACCGCGAGCTGGCTGCGGCCACTGGCGTGCGGGTCTACTTCTGCGACCCGCACAGCCCGTGGCAGCGCGGCACCTGCAAGAACACCAACGGGCTGCTGCGCCAGTACCTGCCCAAGGGCACCGATCTGTCCATCCACAACCAGGACGACCTCGATGCGATTGCCGACAGCCTCAACAAGCGACCGCGCGCCACGCATGGCTTCAACTCCCCCCTGGCTGTCTTCGGTGCGATGCTGGCCAAGATTGATCAACCCGATTCCTCAGTTCATTGACCCACGTGTTGCGCTTGGGACTTGAAACCGCCATATGTTTGATACTTGGAACGAATAAGATCATCTAAGAGGATTTCTGAATCGTCCATCCCTAAGTTCCGCTGTCCTGCTGGCGATGGAAGACTTTTGCTCGGTGCTCGATCTCTCGCCCGAGGCCAAGTACGACGGCACCATCGAGCGTGTGGCGCGCGCCCTGAGAGGCCTGTCCACATCGCCTGACGAAGACCTCCTGATCCTCATGAAGCGCGTCGTGTTCGCGTGGCTCATCGCCGACGGCGACATGCACCTCAAGAACATGGCCGTTCTGAAGGTCGCCGAACCCGGCAATCCGGCCTTCCGCAGCGTTCGCCTTGCGCCCGTCTATGACACACTGACAACGCGCGTCTTCCCCCGCCTCGAACATGACCGCATGGCGCTGAAGCTGGGCGGCAAGAACGAACGACTCAAGCGCGCCGATTTCCTCGCGGTCTCTGCGATCGCCGGACTGCGGGCATCGGACACCAACGCCGCAATCGACGATGTTCTCGAGAGGATGCGGGCTGCCGTTGCCGCGATCTCGTTGCCCACGCTTCCCGGCTACGGGCCGTCTGGTGAGGTTGCAGTGACCCGAACGCATGAGATATGCCGCGAGCGGATTGCCTTGTTCGCGTGACCGGCCGTGATAATCGCGGGTTGTCTTCTCAAAGCGGCCTGCTGAATCGGCTGCACGCGCATGTCCGATCCCACTCACTCGCCGCTACAACGGGAGGTGCGTCGCCGCCGCACCTTCGCCATCATCAGCCACCCCGACGCCGGCAAGACCACGCTGACCGAGAAGCTGCTGCTGTTCTCGGGCGCGATCCAGATTGCGGGCTCGGTGAAGGCGCGCAAGGCCACCCGCCACGCCACCAGCGACTGGATGGAGATCGAGAAGCAGCGCGGCATCTCGGTCGCGTCGAGCGTGATGCAGATGGAGTACCGCGACTGCGTCATCAACCTGCTCGACACGCCCGGCCACCAGGACTTTTCCGAAGACACCTACCGTGTGCTCACGGCGGTCGACGCGGCGCTGATGGTGATCGACGCCGCCAACGGCGTGGAGCCGCAGACCCGCCGCCTGCTGCAGGTGTGCCGGGCGCGGAACACGCCGATCCTGACCTTCGTGAACAAGATGGACCGCGAGGTGAAAGAGCCGCTCGCGCTGATGGACGAGATCGAGCGCGAGTTGGGCATGGAAGTGGTGCCCTTCACCTGGCCGGTCGGCATGGGCAAGGCCTTTCACGGCGTGATGGACTTGCGCGAGAAGCGCATGCGGCTCTTTGGTGGGAGCGAAGCAAACAACGGCGAAGAGTTTCTCGACGGCCTGGACAACCCGGCCTACCCGAGCCGCTTCGGCATGCAGTACGAGCAGTCGCGCAGCGAGATCGACCTGCTCACCGACGCGGCGCCGCCGTTCGACCGCACGGCCTTTCTGGCCGGCCGGCAGACGCCGATGTTCTTCGGCTCGGCGGTCAACAACTTCGGCGTGCAGGAGGTGCTCGATGCGCTTGTCGACCTGGCGCCCGCGCCCGGCGAGCGCGCCGCGATCCAGCGCATCGTGCAGCCGGACGAGCCCAAGTTCAGCGGCGTCGTCTTCAAGATCCAGGCGAACATGGACCCGGCGCACCGCGACCGCATCGCCTTCCTGCGCGTGGCCTCGGGCCACTTCGAGCGCGGCATGCGCTTGAAGGTGGTGCGCTCGGGCAAGGAGTTGCGGCCGAACACGGTGGTCAGCTTCCTGAGCCAGCGCCGCGAGCTGCTCGACGAAGCGTTCGCGGGGGACATCATCGGCATCCCGAACCACGGCGTGCTGCAGCTCGGCGACACCCTCACCGAAGGCGAGCAGATGCAGTTCACCGGGCTGCCTTTCTTTGCCCCCGAGATGTTCCGCAGCGTCGAGGTCGCCGACCCGCTGCGCACCAAGCAGCTCAAGGCCGGGCTCACGCAACTCGGCGAAGAAGGCGCGATCCAGGTGTTCCGGCCGGTTGCGAGTTCGATTCTTTTGCTCGGCGCCGTCGGCCAGCTGCAGTTCGAGGTGGTCGCGCACCGGTTGGAGCACGAGTACGGCGTGAAGGCCCGCATCATGCCCAGCCGCTACCAGGTGGCGCGCTGGGTGACCTGTGACACCGGCGAGGGCGCGGCCGCCGACGAGCGCGAACTCAAGCGCTTCATCGACGGCAACGCCCACCGCGTAGCGTATGACGCGGTCGATGCGCCGACGGTGCTGGTCGAGTACGCGCCCGAGCTGCGCGCGATCGAGGCGAACTGGCCCAAGATCAGGTTCCACGCCCTGCGCGAGCACGCGGGGCTGGTGTTCCAGAAGCAGCTGGACGGGTGAGCGCGGCGGTGATTCCCCCAGCCCCCATGACGAGACACTAGTCCTCCGCACGGCTCACAGCTCATATTCTGTGAATTGAATTTACAGCTGATAGTGCGTAAACTCTACATACGCATCAAAGACTGTAGTTTGAAGCCACAGCACAGGATCTGTATGCCCAAGTTCACCGTTCGTGCCGCCGCGCAACTGCCCCCGCTGCTCCAGGCTTTCCGGAAAGAGGTCGGGCTCACGCAGGCCGAAGTCGCCCTGCGCCTGGGAGTCTCCCAACAGACCTACTCGGCGATGGAGCGCAATGCGGACAAGGTTGGCACTGCGAGCTTGCTGAAGCTGCTCAACATTCTGGGCGTGGAGCTGACGCTTGGAACGCCATCGACGGGGACATCGCCTACAGCTGGCCTATCCGGCCAAGCCTCCACGGACAAGCCTGTCTGGTAAGCCATGGGCCGCCACTCTCACAAGCGCACGCTGGGCCTCTGGATGAACGGGGCCTTCGTCGGCACCTGGAGCTTGTCGCCCAACGCCCCCGACACCCTGCAGTACGACTTGACCTGGATCCACTCGGAGCAAGGCCGGGCGCTGTCACTTTCCTTGCCTTTCACGCCGGGCAACTCGCCGCATCGCGGTGACAAAGTCCGAGCCTACTTCGAGAACCTGCTGCCCGACAGCAAGGACATTCGAGACAGGCTGGCGCGACGCTTCAACACCGGGTCGACCAGTGCGTTCGAGTTGCTCGCCGAAATCGGCCGGGATTGTGTCGGCGCCCTCGAGATCCTCCCGGACGGTGCGACCTCTGCCGGCACCTCACCCCTGCAATCCGAGCCCCTGAGCGACGCCCAGGTCGCCCAAATACTGCGTGGCACGACAAGCTCAAATGCCATGGGTTGGGGTGTCGATGACGACGACTTCCGAATCTCGATTGCCGGCGCCCAGGAGAAGACGGCCCTGCTGCTGCGTGACGGCCAGTGGGCTCTCCCGCGCGGCAATGCGCCCACGACGCACATCTTCAAGCTGCCCTTGGGCCTCATCGGCGGCATGAAGCTCGACATGCGCGACTCGGTGGAGAACGAGTGGCTGTGCTCGCTGATCCTGCAGGAATTCGGAATCCCCGTGGCGGACTGCCGGCCGATGCAGTTCGAAGACGTCAAGGTGCTGGGCGTCAGGCGCTTCGACCGCACCTGGTGGACGCACCCGTCCGGCGACAGCCGCCTCATCCGGTTGCCGCAAGAGGACATGTGCCAGGCCACCGGGGTACCACCCGAAGCCAAGTACGAAGTCGATGGCGGGCCGGGCATGGATCGCATCCTCGATGTGCTCGATGGCTCGATGACGCGCGAGCAGGACCGGCGCGACTTCTTCAAGGCGCAGTTGCTCTTCTGGATGCTCTGTGCCACCGACGGCCATGCCAAGAACTTCAGCCTGTTCCTGCGCCCCGGCGGGCGATACCAGCTCACCCCGCTGTACGACGTGCTGTCGGCCTACCCGGTCCTGGGAGCGGGGCCGGGAAAGATGTCGCCCTTCAAGGCCAAGATGGCCATGGCCGTCCGGTCGAAGAATGCGCATTGGAAGATGCGGGACATCCTGCGTCGACACTGGGTCGCGCTAGGTGCGCGCCATGGTGTCTTGGACGAACGCGGTCGGGGGGTCGAGCACTTGATCGACGACATCGCGGCACGCACGCCCGAGGTCATCGCCAATGTCCGATCGCAACTGCCCAAAGGGTTCCCCGCCCCGCTGGCTGATGCGGTCTTCGACGGCATGCAGGCTGCCGCCGAGCGACTCGCCTGACGTTCACTGGGAAGGGTGGTTGCTACCGCCGCGATCGACGCGGAATCGCTGCATAGCCAAAATTCCCGTTGCCCGTTTGAAATCGCTTGAGACCAAGCGATGGTGGCCTGGGGCGGAATCGAACCACCGACACGCGGATTTTCAATCCGCTGCTCTACCGACTGAGCTACCAGGCCGAATCTTAAATTCTAACCCACTCGAATCGGCTGGCGGCCTACAGGCTGCCGCCGCGCTTGTTGCGCGACAGGTCGACGCCGAGTTGCTTGAGCTTGCGGTAGAGGTGGGTGCGCTCCAGGCCGGTCTTCTCGGCGACGCGGGTCATGCTGCCGTTTTCTTGCGCGAGGTGGAACTCGAAGTAGCTCTTCTCGAACGCATCTCTTGCTTCGCGCAGCGGCCGGTCGAGGTCGAAGCTCTGCTCCGATTGCGGCCCGAGCATCAGCGGTGCGGTGGGCAGCATCGCGCCGCCCGTCATCGCCGACTCGACCGTCAAGCCCGCATCGATGCCGTGGTGCTGCACGCTTTGCGGCGCCGGCGCGCGCGATGCGGGCTTGGCCAGGCCTTGCTCGACGGCGCGCAGCAGTTTTTGCAGCGTGATGGGCTTTTCCAGGAAGGCCATCGCGCCGAACTTCGTGGCCTCGACGGCCGTGTCGATGGTGCCGTGCCCGCTCATCATGATGACCGGCATGTTCAGCTGTGAGGTGGCGCCCCATTCCTTGAGCAGCGTGATGCCGTCGACGTCGGGCATCCAGATGTCGAGCAGCACCAGGTCTGGCCGGGCGCGTTCGCGGCAGGCACGCGCTTGTGCCGCGTTCTCGGCCAACTCGATCGTGTGCCCTTCGTCCGCAAGAATTTCCGACAGAAGGGCGCGGATGCCCAGTTCGTCGTCAACAACAAGAATGGTCGCCATGGGTGCTCAGTGCGCGCCGATCGAGGCGGGTGCAGCAGGGGCCGAGAGGCCGGCCCCGGGTGCGAATCTGGCGAATGATAACGAGACTTGTGCGCCCCGCACCAATTGGGTGGGCGTGGCGCCATCGCTGGTGGCGCCGAGGTTGGCCACGCGCACGCGGGCGCCGTGTTCGTCGGCGATCTTTTTGACGACCGCCAACCCCAGGCCCGTGCCTTTGGTCTTGGTGGTGACATAGGGCTCGAAGGCGCGCTTGAGCACCTTGTCGGCAAAGCCGGGGCCGTTATCGATCACGAGCAGCCGCACCACGCGCGGGTCTCCTTTCTCGGTGCGCGCCACTTCGGTCTGCACGCGCACGCGGCCATCGGGTTGTTCAGCGACGGCGTCGAGCGCGTTCTGCACCAGGTTGTGGATCACCTGGCGCAGCTGCGTGGTGTCGCCGATGATTGCGGGCAGCCCCTCGCCCAGGTCGGCAATCAGGTGCCCCGCCTCCATCGCGCTGCCGTACAGGCCCAGCACTTCGGTGACGAGCGCGTTCAGGTCAATGCTGACGAGGTGCGCCGCCGGCAGCCGCGCGTAGTCGCGGAACTCGTTGACCAGCGTCTTCATCGCCTGCACCTGGTTGACGATGGTGTCGACCGAGCGGGCCAGCATCGCCTGGTCGGCGCCTTCGAGCTTGTGGCCGAGCTTGTGCTGCAGCCGCTCGGCTGACAGCTGGATCGGCGTGAGCGGGTTCTTGATCTCGTGGGCGAGCCGCCGCGCCACTTCGCTCCAGGCCTCGATGCGCTGCGCCGAGACGAGTTCGGTGATGTCGTCGAACACCATCAGCCGCGCGCCCTGCGGCAGCACGGCGCCGCGCACGAGCAGGGTGATCGAGTCGCGCTCGCGGCCGTCGAGCGTGTGGGTCTGCAGCTCGAATGAGTCTTGCCACTGGTCGCGCTCGCCGGCCTCGGGGCTTGTTGCGTGCAGCTCGAAGCGCTGGCCCACGCCGCGCGCAAAGTCTTCGAGGCCCGGCACCTCGCCCAAGGTGCGCCCCCGGTACGCCGACAGCGGCAGCTGCACGATGCGCGTGGCGCCCGGGTTCACGGTGTCGATGCGGCCTTCGCGGTCGAACACGATCACGCCGGCGGTCAGGTTGTCGAGGATGGTCTGCAGGTTGGTGCGCGCCCCTTCCACCTGCGCCACGCTGCGCTGCACCAGCGCGCGCGCTTCGGCGAGCTGGGTGGTCATGTCGGCGAAGGAGCGGGTCAACCCCGCCAGCTCATCGCGCGAGGCGAACACCGCCTTGCTGCTCAGGTCGCCCTGCGCCACCTGGCGCATGCCTTCGGCGAGCAACAGCAGAGGCTGCGCGAGCTGGTTGCTCAGCGCCACCGCCAGCAGCAGCGCACCGAACACGGCCAGCACGAGCGCGAGGGTGAGCGTGCCGATGTACATCTTGCGCAGGCCGCCACGCGCGAGAGCCCGCTGCTGGTACTCGCGGTAGGCCGTCTGCACCGCCAGGGCATTGACGGCCAGCGACGGCGGCAGCAACTGGGTGACGACGAGGTAGCGGTCTTCCTCGTCGAGCGCGAAGCTGTTGTTCGGCACGATGGCCACCGCCCGCACCCGGGCGCTGCCCACGCTGCCGCTGGACAGCGCGTCTTCATCCAGCCCGACCAGCTCGCTGACCACGCGCGCGTTGCGGGCCTGGCGCAGCAGGGCAAGCGCCGGCCGCTCGGGCATCAGGCGGTCCGAGGTGCTGCTGGTGGTCAGCACCGTCTGGCCGAGCGAGCCGACGATGGCGATGTCTTGCGCCGAGAGCTGCTCGCGCAGCCGCTCCAGCGCCAGCGGGCGGGCGCTGCCGGGCGTGTCGCCCAGGCGCTCGGCGGCGAGGCGCGTCTTCGAGGCCACGTCGGCCACGAGCGCGTCGAGCGTGCCCTTGCCGAGCTTGAGGCCGGCGTCGAGCGCGGTCTCGACCTTGATGTCGAACCAGCTCTCGATGCTGCGCGAAACGAACTGGTAGCTCACCGTGTAGATCAGCACGCCCGGCACCACGCCGACCAGCGCGAAGATGGCCGCGAGCTTGAGCAGCAGGCGGCTGCCGAACTTGCCGCGCCGCACCCGGATCAGCAGCCGCACACCGGCCACGCCGATCACCATCACGAGCAGCGTCGCGACCACCACGTTGACCCAGAACAGCCACACGTAGTGGCGCTCGTACAGGGCCGGGTTGTTGGTGGCGATCGAGAGCAGGAACGCGAGCACCAGGCCGGCGCCGGTGGCCGCCACCGTGGAGATGAGCCACGCCCAGCGCGATGCCTTGGTCATCGCCATGGCGGGCTTGCGCTTCAGTTGAACCGCTGCCGGCGCTGCACCTGCAGCGCCCAGTCGGCCTGCCCGCCGATGCCGATCTGCATCGGGCGCGGCAGCAAGGAGGTGTCGAGCCGGAAGCTGAACTCGACGTAGTGGCGGCTGCCGTCTTCGATCTGCCCCGGCTCGGCCACCTTCCAGCGCGCGCCTCGGCTGATGGCGGTGAAGGCTTCTTCGCGGGTCGTGTAGTTCTGGCTGCGCCCGGCGAAGGTGACGCGGTAGGTGCTCGTGAGCGGCTGGTACACGATGCGCCAGGTGCGCACCGCGTTGGCCACGCGCAGGTCGCGCCAGTACCAGCGGTCGCGGAAGACCTCCGCCTCGGCGACGAAGTACAGCGGCACCGCCTTGGTCAGTGCGTCGTCGACGCTGCGCGACAGGTCCACGTTCACCGCGTAGGTCAGCAGCACGCCTTCTTCGTTGTGCACGATCTCGAACGCGACGAGTTCGGAGTCGGCCCGCACGGTCAGCGTCAGCAGCAACGTGCACGCCAGCCATGCCAGCGCTCGCCGGCACGCAACCCAACCTGCGCCCACGCTCAGCGCGCGCGGCCGGGCCGGGGTGGGGGGTCGGGCCTCGCGGTGCATGGTGGCGGGGGTGTCCTCAGGTCTTGGTGAGCAGGGCGTAGAAGAAGCCGTCGGCCGATGTGCCGGTGGCGGCTGGGCCATCGGCTTCATTGTCGGGCAGTGGCAGCAGGTGGCCGGGCGATGGCGGGCTTGCGGCCCTGCTGGCGGTCGGTTCGCGTTGCAAAAAAGCGTCGATCTGGTGCACGCCTTCGGCCTTGAAGACCGAGCAGGTGCAAAACAGCAATCGGCCGCCGGGCGTGAGCAGCGGCCACAGCGCATCGAGCAGCCGCGCCTGCTGTGCGGCCAACGCGTCGATGTCGGTCGGTCGGCGCAGCCAGCGCACGTCGGGGTGGCGGCGCACGATGCCGGCGGCGCTGCACGGCGCGTCGAGCAGGATCGCGTCGAACGGCCGGCCGTCCCACCACGTGGCGGGGTTGCCGGCATCGGCGGCCAGCGTCTGCGCGGTCAAGCCCAGGCGCGCCAGCGTGTCGTGCACGCGGGTCAGGCGCGCGGGGTCGCTGTCCAGCGCCAGCACCTCAGCATCGCTCAGTTCGAGCAGGTGGGCGGTCTTGCCGCCCGGCGCGGCGCAGGCGTCGAGCACGCGGGCGCCGCGTGGCAAATCTGCGCCGATCAGCAAGGGCGCGGCCAACTGCGCGGCGGCGTCCTGCACCGACACGTCGCCCTCGGCGAAGCCCGGCAGGCGGTCGACGGCGCAAGGCTGGGCCAGTTGCACCGCCTGCGGGCCGACAGGCACGCTCGCGATGCCGCTCGCGGCCAGCCGGACGACATAGGCAGCAGCGCTGCTGCGCCGGGCGTTCACCCGCAGCGTCATCGGCGCCTGCTGGTTGTTCGCGGCCAGCACCGCCTGCCACCGCGCTGGCCAGTCGGCTTTGAGCCGCTCCAGCCACCACACCGGGTGGTTGAAGCGCGCCAGCGGGTTGCGCAGTGCGGCGCTCACGAGCGCATCGCGCTCACGCAGGAAACGCCGCAGCACAGCGTTGACGAAGCCGGCGCTCACTTTGGCGCGAACACGCGCGGCCGCGACGGCCTGATCGACGAGCGTGTGCTCGCCGTAGCGCACCGGTGCCGCCGGCCACAGCAATGCGAGCGCGGTGAGCAAGAGCGCATCGACCGCTGGGGGCGGCGCCTTCGGCGCGAGTTGGGTGCGCAGCACCTGCGCGGCGCCCAGCCAGCGCAGCGCGTGGAAGCTCAGCGCCTGCGTGCCGGGGCGGGCGGCCGCCAGGCAGCGGGCCAGCGCGGTGGTCAGCGACTCGCCAGCGCGCACGGCCTGAACCGCGTCGGCGGTGTGGGCGAGGAGCGTGGCCAACGGCAGCGATGGAGTGGGCGGCGCAGCGAGAGGGGCGGGGGCGTCATTCACCGCGCGCAGTCTACGGTCTGCATCACGGTGGTGCGCCCGGCGTGCCGGCGCTGGGGTACCCTCAGTGGCTACGACACCCCAGGAGACTCAGCCCATGCGCGGCGAACAACCGACTCCGATCTTTCGAACCGAAGACGACCTGGCGCGCCTGAGTGCGTCCGAGCGCATCCGCTACCGGCTCGTGAATGCGCAGTGCCGCTATCACGCCAACGACAACATCTCGGCCTACATCGAAGAGGGCGAGGTCGACGAGTTGCGCGATGAAGTCGCAACCAAGATGCAGGATGTGCTGCGCTCGCTCGTCATCGATACCGACAGCGACCACAACACCAACGAGACGGCCAAGCGCGTGGCCAAGATGTTCCTGACCGAGGTGTTCCGCGGCCGCTACGTGCCCATGCCGGCGGTCACCGAGTTCCCGAACGCCGTGCGCTTGAACGAGTTGATGATCGTCGGCCCGATCAAGGTGCGCAGCGCCTGCTCGCACCACCTGTGCCCGATCATGGGCAAGGTGTGGGTCGGCATCCTGCCGAACGAGCATTCGAACCTGATCGGCCTGAGCAAATACGCCCGCATCTGCGACTGGATCATGAGCCGCCCGCAGATCCAGGAAGAGGCCGTCACGATGCTGGCCAACGAATTGCAGGACCGCGTCAAGCCCGACGGCCTGGCCATCGTGATGGAAGCTGATCACTTCTGCATGCACTGGCGCGGCGTGAAGGACGACGAGTCGATGATGACGAACAGCGTGATGCGCGGCGCCTTCCTGAAAGACGCCAACCTGCGCCGCGAGTTCTTGTCGCTGCTGAGCAAGAAGACCTGAAGGAGAGAACGAGATGCTGGTCCGTTTGATGTACGCAAGCCGCACCACCGAGGCCTTCAAGCCTGAGAGCCTGAGTGCGATTCTGAAAAAGTCGACCACCAACAACCCGGCAATGGGTGTGACGGGGGTGCTCTGCTCCTCCGGCGAGGTGTTCCTGCAGGTTCTTGAAGGCGGGCGCTCCCAAGTGAGTGCGCTGTACAACCGCATCGCCAACGACCCGCGCCACCGCGACGTGGTGATGCTGAGCTACGAAGAGATCGACGAGCGCAGCTTTGCTGGCTGGGCGATGGGCCAAGTCAACATGAACCGGCTCAACCCCGCGCTGCTGCTGAAGTACTCCGAGACGGCCGTGCTCGACCCGTACGCGGTGTCAGGCAAGGTCTCGATGGCGCTGTTCAACGAACTGGTCGCCACGGCATCGGTGATGTGCTTGCCGTGAGGTCGCTGAATTCATTCACCGCAGAGCCCCCCAGGAAATGCCTTCGGCATTTCCGCCCCCAGGGGTCAAGCAAAGTGGCAAAGCCACATTTGCTTGAGAGTGAAAGGAGTTGGCGGAGGTGCGCAGAGGTGAAAACATTCATTTGAATTCCTCTGCGTGAACTCCGCCAACTCCGCCCCTCTGCGGTGAATGACTTGGCTGTTATTTAGCCTTCTTCGCCGGCGCTTTCTTCGCCCCCGGCACGCGCGGGGCTCGGGGTTCGAACTCGAAGCTGACCTTGCCTTCCTTCTTGTCGTAGGCCAGGTACGCCTTGAACTTGCGCCGGGTCTTGTTCGACACGAACCCGTCGAGCAGCTCGGTCTTGCCGGTGGTCAGCAGCTTGGTCATCTGCTCGCGCGCCACCGGCTGCTGCAGGATGATCTTGCCGCTCTTGAAGTCGCAGGTCACGGCCGCACCCACGGCGTGCTCGCAGACGTAGCTCGTGCCGTGCTCGTAGACGTGCCCTTGATCCTTCGGGCAGGCACCCAATGACTCCTGCGCCGAGAAGTCGATCGGCTCGCCCGACTCACCGGCGTTCTTCGCGTCTTCGCCGAAGTCGAACTCCAGCTTCCAGTTCTTGATCTCGTCGTCGAACGCGAGCTTCAGCTCGGCCGTGAACGGCCAACCCGCTTTGGAGCGGAAGCCTTCCAGCGGGCCGATCTTCTTGTCGGCGAGAAAGCGCTCCACCTCGTCGAGCTCGAAGGCCCGGCTGCCGGGGATCTTGCTGATGCTGAAGCCGCAGCCTTCGGTCGCGCCGGGCTTGCCGGCGCACGCGAAGCGGCGGTAGTTCTCCTTGACCACGCCGCCGCAGTTCGGGCAGGGCGTGGCGAGCGTGGCGTAGTCGCCGGGGATGGTGTCGCGGTCGTATTCCTTCGCCTTCTTGACGATGCGCTCGGCCATCTGCGCGATCTCGACCATGAACGCCTCGCGCCCGAGCTTGCCCTTTTCCATCTCCGATAACTGGAACTCCCAGTTGCCGGTGAGCTCGGGCTTCGTCAGCTCTTCGACACCCAGCCCGCGCAGCAGCGTCATCAACTGGAAGGCCTTCGCGCCGGGCACCAGGTCACGCCCGTCGCGGTGGATGTACTTCTCGTAGATGAGCCCTTCGATGATCGCGGCGCGCGTGGCTGGTGTGCCCAGGCCCTTCTCCTGCATCGCCTCACGCATGTCGTCGTCGTCGATCAGCTTGCCCGCGCCTTCCATGGCGCTCAGCAGCGTGGCCTCGGTGTAGCGCGCGGGCGGTTTGGTCTTCAGTGCATTCACCGCCACGTCTTCGGTGCGCACCCTCTCGCCCGGCGCCACGGCCACGAGGTTGGCGTCGTCGTCCTGCGCTTCGCGGCCGTACACCGCCAGCCAGCCGGGCTTGACCATCACCTTGCCGTTGGTCTGGAACTTGTATTCCTTGCCCTCGGCTGCCACGGTCGAGATGCGCGTCGTGACCATGAACTCGGCCGCCGGGAAGAACACCGCGAGGAAGCGCTTGACCACCATGTCATAGAGCTTGGCCTCGATCTCGCTCAAGCTCTTCGGCGCCTGCAGCGTCGGGATGATCGCGAAGTGGTCCGACACCTTCGCGTTGTCGAAGATCTTCTTGTTCGGCTTCACCAGCCCGTCCTTGATGGCGGTCTTCGCGTGCGCCGCCAGTGCGCGCAGCGGGCCCGGCATGTCTTCGGTCGAGATCATCTTCATCGTCTGCTTGACGACGTCGACATAGTCTTCCGGCAGGTGCTTGCTGTCGGTACGCGGGTAGGTCAGCACCTTGTGTTTCTCGTACAGCGCCTGCGCGATGGAGAGCGTGGTCTTGGCCGAGAAGCCCAGGCGCGAGTTGGCCTCGCGTTGTAGCGTGGTCAGGTCGTACAGGCCGGGCGAGCTTTGCGTGCTCGGCTTGGCCTCTTCACTCACGCTGGCCGGCTGGCCGAGCGCGGCGGCCTTCACGGCCTGCGCGTCGCGCTCGTTCCACACGCGGTCGGCGCGCTGCTCGGGGTCGTCGGGGTTCTTCTTCCACTTCGGGTCGAACCACTTGCCTTCATATTCACCGGCTTGCGCTGCGAAGGTCGCCTTGATCTCCCAGTAGTCACGGAACACGTGCTTCCTGATCTTCTCTTCGCGCTCGACCATGATCGACAGCGTGGGCGTCTGCACCCGGCCCACAGTCGTGAGAAAGAACCCGCCGTCGCGCGAGTTGAACGCCGTCATCGCGCGCGTTCCGTTGATGCCCACCAGCCAGTCGGCCTCGGAGCGGCAGCGCGCCGCGTCGGCCAGCGGCAGCATCTGCTTGTCGCTGCGCAGGTGCTCGAAGCCGTCGCGAATGGCCGCCGGCGTCATGCTCTGCAGCCACAGCCGCTGCACCGGGTGCTTGCTCTTGGTGTGCTGCTGGATCAGCCGAAAGATCAGCTCGCCTTCGCGGCCCGCGTCGCAGGCGTTGATGAGCGCGCTCACGTCCTTGCGCTTGACGAGCTTGACGATGGCGCCCAGGCGGCCCTTGCTCTTGTCGATCGGGTTCAGGTCGAAGTGCGGCGGGATGACCGGCAGGTTCGCAAAGCTCCACTTGCCGCGCTTCACGTCGAACTCTTCCGGCGCCTTGATCTCGAGCAGGTGGCCGACGGCCGAGGTGACCACATAGGTCTCGCTCTCGAAGTACTCGTCGTGCTTGTCGAACTTGCCAGCGGTGGGGGTGAGCGCACGCACGATGTCCTGCGCGACGGAAGGCTTCTCGGCAATGATGAGTGACTTGGTCATGAGTCTTTCTTGAGGTCTGTGGGCGTTGGGCGCATCGCCAGTGGCGGCACGTCCATACAATCCGGGCTTCTCGCGCGCACGCACACACGCGCGCACCCATGATTTCAATGTACATAAAGAATCCGATGACGCAAGGCAGCGCCGCCCGAAAGCCCTCCGCCCGCCAACCAGCTGCGCCGCAATCCCGCGGGCCACGCACCCGGGTTCGCCGCTCCGGCGTGCACGGCAAGGGCATGTTCGCGTTGCGGCCCATCGCCGAAGGCGAGTTGGTGATCGAGTACACCGGCGAAGTCATCAGCTGGGCCGAGGCGCTGCGCCGCCACCCGCACGACCCGAGCAACCCGGACCACACCTTCTACTTCCACATCGACGACAAGACCGTCATCGACGGCAAGATCAGCGGCAACTCCGCCAAGTGGATCAACCACGGCT
Source organism: Rhizobacter sp. (assembly GCA_031385155.1). GTDB lineage: Bacteria > Pseudomonadota > Gammaproteobacteria > Burkholderiales > Burkholderiaceae_C > LMDS01. Next base: position 21,316 of record JANNBF010000174.1, on the reverse strand, counting down.
GCGACGCCAACTGCGAGGCCGATGAAGTCGACGGCCGCATCTTCGTCAAGGCGCTGCGTGACATCGAGCCTGGCGAAGAGCTGAACTACGACTACGGCCTGATCCTCGAAGGCCGCCACACCGCCAAGATCAAGAAGCAGTTCGAGTGCCGCTGCGGCGCCGAGGCCTGCCGCGGCACCATGCTCGCACCAAAGCGCTGATGCCCGCGCAGCCTTTTCAGGCCGAACCCGCGCCAGCTATGTCAGAGCCCGCCGTCAGCTGGCACGCCGAAGCGCTGTGGCAGCAGCTGCAACCCTTGTTGCCCGGGTTGAGTGTGGAGGTCTTGCGCAGCACGGCCTCGACCAACACGGCCTTGCTGCAACGTGCGCGCGTGCGGCCCGATGCCGAAGGCGATGCAGCGGTGGTCGTGCGGCGCAGCGTCGAGAGCGCCGCCTTCGGCCGCCGCGCCAGCGACTGGCAGCCCTGCCTGTTGATCGCCGAGCAACAAAGCGCCGGGCGCGGGCGGCAGGGGCGCGGCTGGCACTCACAGCCGGGCGCGTCGCTCACGTTCTCGCTCGGTGTCGGGCTTGCGGCGGCCGAGTGGTCGGGCTTGTCGCTCGCCGTCGGCGTGGCGCTGTGCGAGGCGCTCGACCCGCCCCACAGCGCTGCCGCCGGCACACCCGGCGCACCTGAACGCGCACGCCCGCGCCTGTTGTTGAAGTGGCCGAACGACCTGTGGTTGGTCGATGTGGCTGCCGACGGCGCTGTCAGTGGCGCGGGCCGCAAGCTCGGTGGCATCCTGATCGAAACCGTCACCGCCGGCGCGCAGCGCCTGGCAATCATCGGCATCGGCCTGAACGTGCGCGATTTCGACGTGGCGCAGGCCAACACCGGCTTCGCCGCGCTGCAGGAACTCGACCCTGCGGCCACGGCGCCCGGCGTGCTGGCCCAGGTGGCGCTGCCGCTGGTGCAGGCCGTCAAGCAGTTCGAGCGCGACGGCTTTGCGGCGTTCGCGGCGCGCTTCGATGCGCGCGACCTGCTGCGCGGCCGCAAGGTGCGCACCACCCACCCCGACGCGCGCGACGGCGTCGCGGCCGGCGTGTCGCCACAAGGCGCGCTGCTGGTGCGGGCCGCAGGCGGCGTGATGGCGGTGGCGAGCGGCGAGGTCAGCGTGCGCCTCGACGACACCGTGAACACCACCCCTGCGGGCTGACGCAAGCCGCCCATGCTGCGCGCGCTGGTCATCGCCCTGGCCCTGGGCAACCTGGCGTTCTGGTCATGGACGCAGGGCTGGCTCGACGGTGTGGTGGGCGTGCGCGCGAGCGGTGACCGCGAGCCCGAGCGCCTGGCCCGCCAGGTGCGGCCCGAGAGCGTGCGCATCCTGCCGGCGACCGCCGCCAATGCGGCCATGGCGGCCACCGAGCCCGAAGCATTCGCATGCCTGGAAGCCGGCCCGTTCGATGCGGCCGGCCTCGCCGTAGCGCGGGCCGTGGCATCGGCCGCCGTGCCGTTCGCGAGCCTGATCGACGTCAAGACCGAGCAGCCCGCCGCGTGGATCGTCTACATGGGCAAGTACGCCGACAAGGGCCTGCTTGCGGCGAAGGAAGCCGAACTCAATCGCCGCAAGGTGGCATACGAAGAGGTGGCCGGCAGCGCCGGGCTCGCCCCGGGCCTGTCTCCCGGCCTGTCCCTCGGCCGCTTCGACGACAAGGCCGCTGCCGAACAGGCGCTTGCCGAGTTCGCGCGGCAAGGCGTGCGCACCGCCAAGGTCGTGGAAGCTGCCGCAGCGTCGACCAGCCACCGGCTGCGTGTCGAGCAGGCGGACGCAGCCTTGGCGGCCCGCCTCGGTGCCCTGAGCGACCCGGCGCTCGGCAAAGGGTTCACGGCGTGCGAGGCAGTGCCGCGCAGCTGACTGTCTTTCCCCTCTCCCTCCGGGAGAGGGTAGGGTGAGGGGCGCGAAGCGCTTCGCCTGCAGTTGATGCGGCCCGCCGCCCTCACCCTAACCCTCTCCCAGGGGGAGAGGGGATGAAGCGGGTCAGCCGCGCCGGCGTGGCGTGACGGCCCAGACGCCGATCACCGATGCGAGCCAGCCGAGCAGCCAGCCGAACTCCATCGCGCCACCGCCGCCGGAGGTCGGTGCGGGTTGCGCGACCGGTGGGTTGACCACCGGTGGGGTCGCCGCGCTGACCGTGAACGTGGTGCTCGTCGTGTCTTGCTGACCGGCGGTGTCGGTGACGGTCAGGCTCACCGTCACGCTGCCGGCCGCACTTGGCAGTAGCACGGCGGTGGATGCGTTCGTGGCACTCGTGAAGGTCGCTGCGCCGCTGATGATGGCCCAGGCATAGGTGCTGATCGCCCGGCCCGACGAACCGCGCGAGCTCAGCGCGTCGAGGGCCACCTGCACGCCGGCTGTCACGGCCGTCGACGCCACGCTGATGTGCGCGTTGACGGTGGCCACCAGCGCGACCGCAGCGCCCGCGTCCAGCAGGCCGGCGCCGCAGGTGCTGGTGGTGCAGTAGCACTCCAGCTGTTCCACGGCGGTGGGGGCGGTGCAGGCGGCCACGCCGGCGTCTGCGCCGGTGGTCGGGAATGGCCGCGCACTCGTCTTCAATGCGGCGATCACCTGCGCCGGCGTCAGTGATGCGTTGGCCGACAGCATCAACGCTGCGGTACCGGCCACCAGCGGTGTCGAGAAGCTCGTGCCCAGCGTGGCGTGCGCATCGCCGTCGGAATAGATGCTGCTCACCGGGCCTTGCGAGCCGCTGTTGAGCGTGGTCAACAGCGGGTACAGGCAGGTGCCGTTGAGGTTCACGCAGTTGCCCGCCGGTGCGCTGAGGGTGACCTCCGGGCCGAGGCTGGAGTAGCCGACCTTGGTGCCGGCATGGCGAACACCCGCCACCGCGATCACGCCCGGGCAGTTGGCCGGCGAATCGACGCTCAGGCCCTCGTTGCCCGCCGCCACCACGATGACTGCGCCCGTGGCCGTCACCTCCGCGATCACGTCTTTGTAGCGCTGGCTGCACGCCTGCGGGCCGCCCAGGCTCAGGTTCAGCACCTTCGCCGGGTTCTGGTTCTGCGGCGCGCCGGCAACCGTCAGGCCCACGGCCCAACGCATCGCGTCCTGAATGTCGGAGTCGAAGCCGCCGCACTTGCCGAACACCCGCAGCGGCAGCACCTTCACGTCGCGCCCCACGCTGGCCATGCCGATGCCGTTGTTGGTGGCCGCGCCGATCAGCCCGGCCGTCTGCGTGCCGTGCCAGCTGCTAGGGCCGACGTCGGCCGTGGTGCAACCCGACACCACGCCGACATCGGCAGTGGTCACGTAATCGCCGGGGTCGCTGGGGTCGGCGTCGCGGCCGTCGCCGTCATTCGAGGCGGCCACGGTGCCCACGAAGTCATAGCCCGGCAGCAGCTTGCCTTGCAGGTCGGGGTGTTCGAAGCGCACGCCGGTGTCGAGCACGGCGACCACGATGCTCGGCTTGCCCGTGGTGATGGCCCATGCCGCCTCGGCGTTGATGGCCGACACCGTGGTGGCAGCGGGCGCGCGCAGGTACCACTGGCCGACCGCCGGCGTGGTGGTGGCCTGCCCGGCGGCATAGAGCGGGTCGTTCGGCGCGGCGAACGGGCGCTTGCGCGCATCGACCTCGGCGTATTCCACATCGGGCAGTGCTGCCAGGCGCGCCGCCAGGTCGGCTGAGCGGATGCCGCTGCCGGTGACGAGCTGCGAACGCGGCCCGAGCACCCGGCCATCGGCAAGCGCCAGCCCGAGCCGCAGACCGAGCGCCTGCGCGTGCTGCGGGCCGGCGGCCGCGCTGGCCGCCGTATTCGCTGCGGTGGTCGACTGAATGCGCACCAGCGCCGCGTCGGCCTTGAACTTGACGATCACCCGCGCCTCGCGCTCGGCGGCAATCGGGGCCGACGTCGCGCTTCGGAGCAGCGGCCCGCGTTCTGCAGCCAAGGCGGGCAACGCCGAGCCAGCGGCTGCGCAGGCCAGCACCGACCACAAGAAGAATCGAGAAGCGGCGTGGGTCATCGGTGTGTCTTTGGTGAGCTGCGTGCGGGGCCTCGCGATGATACCGAGCGGCCTGTTCCCCCATGGTGCGCTTGCCCGGGCCCGACACCCATCTTTACAGGGCGTTCGCACGCCTGCGCGCAGCCCGGCCTATGCTCGCCGACGGCGTCGAACAGCGCCTGCCTTGAAGGAGTCGAGCCATGCAAACCACCGTTCCCGTGCTTGTCGCCAGCGCCCTGCTGGGCACGCACCTCGCCGGCCAGGCGGTCGAATACGCGACCGTCGTGTCGGCCACGCCGGTGGTGGTCAGCGTGCCGGTGGCGCGCCGCCAATGTGCCGACGAGCAGCAGGTGGTGCAGCCGCGCCAGAGCGGCGCCGGCGCGGTGCTCGGCGCCATCGTCGGCGGGGTGATCGGCCACAACGTGGGCGCCGGCATGGGCCGCACCGCCGCCACGGGCGTGGGCGTGATCGCCGGCGCGGTGATCGGTGACCAGGTCGAGGCCAACACAGCCCAGCCGTACCCGACCACCGTGCGCAATTGCCGCAGCAGCAGCATGCTGGAGCAGCGCACCGTGGGTTACGACGTTCAGTACGACTACGCCGGCCAGCGCTACAGCACTCGCCTGCCGCGCGACCCCGCCCCGCGCATGGCCATCGATGTGCGGCCTGCGGTCGGTGCCGGCGGCGAGCCCGCCGCGCAGGTGTACGACATGCCGCAGCCCGGTGCGGCGGCAACCCCGTACTACCGGCCCGTGCCGGCCGCAGGCCGCCCGGTCGCACCCGTCGTGTACTACGACGACGCGGCCTATGCGCAGCCCTACTACGGCACCTACATCGTGCCGTCGATCAGCCTCGGCTTCGGCTACTACGGCGGCTATCGGGGTGGCCGCCACGGGCACTGACCGACACGCGTCGACCAACGAAAAACGCGCCCGAGGGCGCGTTTTTCATGGGCCTCGACCCGCCCCTTACTTCGCGACCACCCGCACCATCTCGAGCACCTTGTTCGAGTAGCCCCATTCGTTGTCGTACCAGGCCACGACCTTCACGAACGTGCTGTCGAGCGCAATGCCTGCGTCGGCGTCGAACACCGAGGTCATGGGCTCGCCGCGGAAGTCGGTCGACACGACCTTGTCTTCGGTGTAGCCGAGCACGCCCTTCATGGCGCCCTGCGACTGCGCCTTCATCTCGGCGCAGATCTCGGCGTAAGTCGCCGGGCTGTTCAGTTCCACCGTCAAGTCGATCACCGACACGTCGGAGGTCGGCACGCGGAACGACATGCCGGTCAGCTTCTTGTTCAGCTCGGGGATCACCACGCCCACGGCCTTGGCCGCGCCCGTGCTCGACGGGATGATGTTCTCGAGAATGCCGCGCCCGCCGCGCCAGTCCTTGTTGCTCGGGCCGTCGACGGTCTTCTGCGTGGCGGTCGTGGCGTGCACGGTCGTCATCAGGCCGCGCTTGATGCCCCATTTGTCGTTCAGCACCTTGGCGACAGGCGCCAGGCAGTTGGTGGTGCACGAGGCGTTCGAGATGATCGCCTGGCCCGCGTACGTCTTGTCGTTCACGCCGAACACGAACATCGGCGTGTCGTCTTTCGACGGCGCCGAGAAGATCACCTTCTTTGCACCAGCGGCCAGGTGCTTCTCGCCTGCGTCTTTCGTGAGGAACAGGCCCGTGGCCTCGACCACGATGTCGGCCCCCACATCGGCCCACTTCAGGTTGGCCGGGTCGCGCTCTTGCGTGAGGCGGATCTTCTTGCCGTTGACGACGAGCGTGTTGCCATCGACCGAGACCGTGCCCTTGAAGCGGCCGTGCACCGAGTCGTAGGTCAGCATGTAGGCCAGGTAGTCGGGCTCCAGCAGGTCGTTGATGCCGACGATGTCGATGTCGTCGAAGTTCTGAATGGCGGCACGGAACACCATGCGCCCGATGCGGCCGAAGCCGTTGATGCCGATTTTGATGGTCATGAGGTTTTCTCCGGGGGTTTGAGGTCGATTTTGATGCACGGCACGGTGATGTCGGCCGTGTCGGCGTAAACGGCATCGAGGGCTTCGTTGCGCATGTCGAGGCTGCTGGCTGCGAGGAGGTCGAGCAGGGGCTTGCGGGCCGGGTTAGGCTCGCCGACCTCGCCCACCGCATTCGGCGCATCAGGCTGGCGGTAGACGACCTTCAGTTGGAACGGGCAGCCCATGGTGGTGGTGTCGAGCGTCAAGCGCCGTTTGCCAATGTCTTTGACGTTGCCGAGGTATTGCGTGAGGGTCATTGGCTTGAAACCGTATGCGCCGCCTTCGATCACGAAATCGAAGGTCTGGCTTGCCGCGATCACCTCGCCGGCCGGGAGGCAGGGCATGCGTCGCTGCGCGAGCCACAGTTCGACCTCGCGTGCCAGCACCGATGCCTTGGGCCTGCTGTGCATCACCACTTGCGGCGGCTGGTCCGGCGCGTCGAAGCGAATCCGGGCCCAGACCCGCCCCTGAATGTTGCTGTTGAGCGCGTTGTTCGGGTAGCGCATTTTCTCGTGGCCCGGCTGGCTGGCGACGCACTTGACAAGTTGACGGCGCGCCTCGTCGGCCAGGTCGACAGGCGCGCCCCAGAACACCTCGCCGCTGCCGGGAACGAACACAAAGTCGTACTGCAGCGTTGCCTTGGCGCCGCGCTTCAGGCAGGGCGTGCGCAGGGTGCGCAGGTGCGCCTTCACCTCGGTCACGAACGCATCGTCGCCTTCCTGCGAGTCGATCCTGACGGCGGGCCACGGCAGCAGGTCGTTGCCCTCGAACGTGGCTGTCGCCTTCACGCGGCCGGGGGCGGCGCTCTTGTACTGCTTGAACGGATACTCGGGCTCACCGCGTTCGGCCGCTGCCGGCGTGAGGCAGCTCACTTCCGGCGACGGGGCGAGCGTGGTCTGCTGCGCACCGGCGGATGCGGCCGACAGGGCGAGCAACGCGAAGACGCCGAGCGGGGCTTTCGGCATCACGACAAGTCCAGCACGCCGCAGGGCACCGACACCGTCACCGCTTCGCCTAACACGCCACGCAGTTTGCTGTCGGACACATCGAAGGCGACACCGCGCAGCCAGGCCAGGAGCGCCGCGCGGTTCGCATTCGACGGCCCCATCTCGCTGACCGCGTTCTGCGCGTAGGGCCGATACAGCTCGAAGCTCAGGTTGAACGGGCAGCCCATGGTGTTGAAGTCGAACCGGCCCGCGCCCTGCCTGGCGTTCTTCAACAGGCCGACGAGTTGCTCGACGCTCACGCCTTTGCGCTTCTCCTGCGGTGTGACGGGCCAGGGGTTGTAGTGAAAGAACTGGTCGACAACGACGCGGCCGCCTGCAGCGGGCATGCAGGGCAACCTGTAGGTGTCGGCCACGGCACGCACCGCATCGGTCCACGACGACGGGCCGGCATTGAACAGCCATTCGACCGTGGGCGGCTGATCGCGCGCGGTGAAGGTCATGCGCGCCACCGTCTTCAGTGCCGGCGAGGGGTAGTCGTTGTACTCGGGCAGCGCCGCATTCCAAATACTCGCCGAGCAGTCGAAAGGCAGGCTTTCAATATCGGCGTCGGACGGCTGGCCTTGCAGCACCTTGGGCGGGTAGCGGCCCATCGTGAACAGATAGGTCTGCTCGCGCTGCAGGGTCTCCGAGGGTTTGAGGCAGGGCGTGCGGTAGTAGGCGGCGTAGTCACGCACCGCTTGAGCGAATGCTTCGACCCCGGTGTTGGACACCAGCTTCACCAACGGGGCCGTATCCGGGCCGATGAAGGTGAGCTCGACCCGCACCACCGCTTCGGTGCGCGGGCGGACCCAGGTGGGGTATTCGGGGCGCCCCAACTGGGGCCGGATCGACACCACGCATGAAGGCTCTGGCGTCTCGGGCTGCCCGTTCACTTGCGCCTGTGCGAGCGCTGTGCCGAGACCCGCGCAACCCAACGCCGCCGCTCGCAGCCAGCGCCGAATCGAGCCCCCGGTGACGGTGCCGGTGCCCATGCGGCGCCTACTTGCCCAGCACCTTGCGCACCGTCGCCACCAGGTTCTCGGGCGTGAACCCGAAGTGCTTGAACAGCACCGGCGCGGGGGCCGATTCGCCGTAGGTGTCGATGCCGACCACGGCCGCGCAGCCGTACTTCCACCAGCCGTCGGTCACGCCCATTTCGACCGCGATGCGCGGCGTGCCTTGCGGCAGCACGCTGGCCTTGTAGGCCGCGCTCTGGCGGTCGAACACGCTGGTCGACGGCATCGAGACCACGCGCACAGCGATGCCGCTGGCCGCGAGCTGCGCTTGCGCATGCAGTGCCAGCTGCACCTCGGAGCCGGTGGCGATGAGCACGGCCTGCATCTTCTTCTTCAGGCCCACCTCGCTCGGCTCGGCCAGCACATACGCGCCCTTGGCGATCTCGTCGAGCGAGCGCTTCGGTGCGTACGGCAGGTTCTGGCGCGACAGCAGCAGCGCGCTCGGCCGGGCCTTGCTCTCGATGGCGCAGGCCCACGCCACGACGGTCTCGGCCGTGTCGCACGGGCGCCAGACGTCGAGCCCGGGAATCAGCCGCAGCGAGGCCGCGTGTTCGATGCTCTGGTGCGTCGGCCCGTCTTCACCAAGGCCGATGCTGTCGTGCGTGAACACGTGGACGACGCGCTGCTTCATCAGCGCCGCCATGCGGATGGCGTTGCGGCTGTAGTCGCTGAACGTGAGGAAGGTGCCGCCGTACGGGATGAAGCCGCCGTGCAGTGCGATGCCGTTCATCACCGCGGCCATGCCGAACTCGCGCACGCCGTAGTTGATGTGGCGGCCCGGCTCGCCACCGTCAGTGACTTTGGCCGCGCCAGTGGCCGCGTCGAAGCGCAGCGGCGGCGTGCTGGAGGTGTTGGTCAGGTTCGAGCCGGTCAGGTCGGCGCTGCCGCCCAGCAGTTCGGGCAAGGTCTTGGTGAAGGCTTCGAGCGCGAGTTGGCTGGCCTTCCGGCTGGCCACGTTCTCGCCCTTCACGTGCGCGGCCACGGCAGCGTCGACGGCGGCTTGCGCCCAGCCGGCCGGCAGTTCGTTGTCGGTGCGGCGCGCGTACTCGGCGGCCAATTCGGGGAAGGCTTTGCCGTAGGCCTCGAACGCCTTGACCCAATCGGTCTCTTGCGCCAGGCCGCGCGAGCGCGCGTCCCACAGCGAGTAGGCGTTTTCGGGGATGACGAAGGGCTCGCTGGTCCAGCCGAGCGCTTCGCGCGTGAGCTTGATCTCGTCTGCGCCCAGCGCCTCGCCGTGCGCCTTGGCGGTGCCGGCGCGGTTCGGCGAGCCCATGCCGATGGTCGTCTTGCAGCAGATGAGCGTCGGCTTGTCGGAGGCCTGCGCACTCGTGATGGCGGCATCGACCGCATCCGCGCTCTGGCCATCCACCCCGGCGATCACGTTCCAGCCGTAGGCGCGGAAGCGCTCGGGCGTGTTGTCGATGAACCAGGGCGCGACCTTGCCGTCGATGCTGATGCCGTTGTCGTCATACAGCGCGATCAGCTTGTTCAGCTTCCACGCGCCGGCGAGCGCGCAGGCCTCGTGGCTGATGCCTTCCATCAGGCAGCCGTCGCCCAGGAACACGTAGGTGCGGTGGTCGACGATGGCGTGGTCGGGGCGGTTGAATTGCGCGCCGAGCAGCTTCTCGGAAAGCGCCATGCCCACCGCGTTGGCGATGCCCTGGCCGAGCGGGCCGGTGGTGGTTTCAACGCCGGGCGTGAGGCCGTGCTCGGGGTGGCCGGGCGTCTTGCTGTGCAGCTGGCGGAAGTTGCGCAGCTCGCTCATCGGCAGGTCATAGCCGGTCAAGTGCAGCAGCGCATACAGGATCATCGACGCGTGGCCGTTGCTCAGCACGAAGCGGTCGCGGTCCACCCACTGCGGGTGGCCGGGGTTGTGCTTCAGGTGCCGGCCCCAGAGTGCGACGGCCATGTCGGCCATGCCCATCGGCGCGCCGGGGTGGCCGGAGTTGGCTTGCTGCACGGCGTCCATCGCAAGGGCGCGTATCGCATTGGCCATCAGGGCCGCTTGGCCAGGGGTGTCGAGGGTGTGGGTGGCCATGCGGATCCGTTGGGAGTGGGCGGAGGAGCACGGATTCTAGAGGTGGCCCCGCAGCAGGATGGACGCCGGCCGGCCGCATCAACGCAGCGCGGCGGGCGGCCCCGATAATCGCGCCGATGCACGGACTGCACCTCACCGCCGACTTGCGCGACTGCCCGGTGCACCTGCCGCCGATGACCGACCCCGCCGCGCTGCGCACCCTGTGCCTGGCGGCAGTCACGGCGGCTGGCCTGCAGCCCGTGGGCGAGTTGTTCCACCGATTCAAGGCAGCCGCTGAAGCGCCGGCCGACGCGCCGGCTGGCTCGGCGGTAGACACGCCGGTTGGCGTGACCGGCGTGGTGCTGCTGGCCGAGTCGCACCTGGCGGTGCACACCTGGCCCGAGATCGCGGGCGTGACGCTCGATGTGTACGTGTGCAACATGGGCGCCGACAACACGGCCAAGGCGCACGCGCTGCTGGCCACCTTGCTGGCCGCGTTCGAGCCCGGCCGAGTCGAGCAGCATGCCTTGATGCGCGGCGAGCACACCCCGCAACGGCCCTTGCCGCCGGCAGTGTTGGGCCGCCCATGAAGGCCATGATCCTGGCCGCCGGCCGCGGCGAGCGCATGCGCCCGCTGACCGACCACACGCCGAAGCCGCTGCTGGTGGTGCGCGGCAAGCCGCTGATCGAATGGCATTTGCTCGCGCTCGCGAACGCCGGGGTGCGCAGCGTGGTGGTGAACACTGCGTGGCTCGAGCCGGCCATCACGGCGGCGCTGGGCGACGGCAGCCGCTTCGGCATGGCGATCCGCTACTCGCTGGAGGGCCGCGACCATGGTGGCGCGTTAGAGACCGCAGGCGGCATCGCCAAGGCTTTGCCGCTGCTTGTCGACCACGCGGACGACGCGTTCTGGCTCGTCTCGGCCGACATCTTCGCGCCGCAGTTCGGGTTCGATGCGGCCGCCGCACAGCGCTTCGCAGAAGGCACGGCGCACGCGCACCTGTGGCTGGTGCCGAACCCGCCGTTCCACCCGCAAGGCGACTTCGGCCTCGACCCACAAGGCTTCGGCCTGGCCGACGCGCCCGGGCCCGACGGCCTGCGCTGGACCTACGCCAACCTCGCGCTGTGCCGCGCCGCGCTGGTGGCCGGCGTGGTGCCCGGCACGCGCGCGGCACTCGGCCCGCTGCTCTACGCCGGCATGCGCGAGCGGCGCATCACCGCCGAGGTGTACGCCGGCGAGTGGGAGAACGTGGGCACGCCGGCGCAGCTCGATGCGCTGAACGCGGGCGGGCTCGACGGCGAGCCCGCCGACCGCGTCACTCCGCCAATGGCGCGCTGATCGCGTCGATCCGCGCCATCACCTCGGGCGTGAGCTTCGGCAGCACGTCGAGCGCACCCAGGTTGCTTTGCAGCTGTGACAACTTCGACGCACCGGTGATCACGGTGCTCACATGCGGGTTCTTCGCGACCCAGGCAATCGCCAGTTGGGCAGCGCTGCAACCCAGCTCGTCGGCGATGGCACCGAGCTTTGCGACAGCGGCGTTCTTGGCCGGGTCGAGCAGGCCTTTTGTCAGGAAGCCCATGGTCGACAGCGCGCCACGGCTGCCTTCCGGGATGCCGTTCGCATACTTGCCGGTGAGCAGGCCGCTGGCCAGCGGGCTCCAGGTCGTCAGGCCCAGGCCGATGTCGGCGTAGAGCCGCGCGTACTCCGTCTCGACGCGCGCACGGTGGAACAGGTGGTACTGCGGCTGCTCCATCACCGGCTTGTGCAGGTGGTGCTTGTCCGCGATGTCCCATGCGGCGCGAATGTCGTCGGCCGGCCACTCGCTCGTGCCCCAGTAGAGCGCCTTGCCCTGGGTGATCATGTCGCTCATCGCGCGCACGGTCTCTTCGATGGGCGTGGTCGGGTCGGGGCGGTGGCAGTAGACGAGGTCGATGAAATCGAGCCCCATGCGCGCGAGCGAGCCGTCGATGGCGTGCATCAGGTACTTGCGGTTCAGCGTGTTCACGCGGTTTGCGCTGCCCGGTTCGTCGCGGTTCGCCAGGCCCCAGAAGAACTTGGTCGACACGATGTAGTTCAGCCTCGGCCACTTCAGCGCCTTGAAGGCCTCGCCCATCACCACCTCGCTCTGACCGCCGGCGTAGACCTCGGCGTTGTCGAAGAAGTTGATGCCGGCGTCCATCGCGGCGGCCAGCATCTCGGTGGCAGCGGACGTGTTGACTTGCGTGTGGTACGTGACCCACGAGCCGAGCGACAGAGCGCTCACCTGCAGGCCGCTGCGGCCGAGTCGTCGGTATTCCATCAAGGGCTTTCAGAGTCGGTCAAAACCCCGAGGCTACATTGCCGGCATGAACTCGACGCAGCCCTCCACGCAATACCCGCAACGCCGCGCGCGCCTGGCCCAAGCGCTGCGCGAGGCCGGCGGCGGCCTGGCCATCATTCCCACCGCGCCGGAGCGCCCGCGCAACAGTGACAACGACCACCCGTACCGCCACGACAGCTCGTTCCACTACCTCACGGGCTTCGATGAGCCGCAAGCCTGGTTGCTGGTTTCCGACAGCTTTGAGACCACGCTGCTGTGCCGCCCCAAGGACCCGACCCGCGAGATCTGGGACGGCAAGCGCCTCGGCCCGGCCGCCGCACCCGCCGCACTCGGTGTGACCCGCGCGTTCGACGTGGCCGAGCTCGACACGGTGCTCGCCGAGCACCTGGCGCGCCACTCCGCCGTGTGGTCGGCCTTCGGCCTGCACCCGGCGCTGCAGGCGCAGATCGACGGCGGGCTCGCCGCCCTGCGCGACCAGGCGCGCAGCGGTGTGGCGTGCCCGGCCACGCACCGCGACCTCGGCCCGTTGCTGGCCGACATGCGGCTGCACAAAGACGCCAGCGAGCTCGCCACCATGCGCCGCGCCGCAAACATCAGCGCCGGTGCGCATGCGCGGGCCATGCGCTTTTGTGGCGCGCGCTTTCTCGCCGACCCGCAAGGCGCGGTGTTGGAGTACGAGATCGAGGCCGAGCTGCTGCACGAGTTCCGCCGCCACGGCGCGCAAAGCCCGGCCTACCCGAGCATCGTGGCGGCCGGCGCGAACGCCTGCGTGCTGCACTACGCGGCGGCGGACGCCCCGCTGCGTGCCGGCGAGCTGTGCCTGATCGACGCCGGCTGCGAGCTCGACGGCTACGCCAGCGACATCACCCGCACCTTCCCCGCCGACGGCCGCTTCACGCCCGCGCAGCGCGAGCTGTATGACGTGGTGCTGGCCGCACAAGAAGCGGCGGTCAGCGCCACCCGCCCAGGCGCACGCCAGCGCGACGCGCACCACGCGGCGGTGCGCGTGCTGTCGCAAGGCATGCTCGACACCGGCCTGCTCGACCGCAACACCGTGGGTGACGTGGAGGCGGTGATCGCCTCGGCCGCATACCGCCAGTTCTACATGCACGGCACCGGCCACTGGCTGGGCCGCGACGTGCACGACGTGGGCGAGTATCTGTCCCTCGATGAAGCGCCGGTCGAGCAGGCCGACTGGGCCGGCAAGCCGGTGGTGATGAAGCCGGCGCGCGTGCTGCAACCGGGCATGGTGCTGACGCTGGAGCCCGGCCTGTACGTGCGCCCCGCGCCCGGCGTGCCCGAGCGCTTCTGGCACATCGGCATCCGCATCGAAGACGACGCGGTCGTGACTGAGGCCGGCTGCGAGCTCATCAGCCGCGGCGTGCCTGTGGCCGCCGGCGAGATCGAGGCCTTGATGCGAGGTGGCGGGCACTGCGCGGCGGTGCCGCCGCCGTGATCGACAGCGCTGCCGTTCAACGCTAGACTGATCGATATGAAATCCACTGTCGTCACGGTCTCGCCGAAGTACCAGGTCGTCATTCCGCAGTCGGTGCGCGAGAGTGCCGGCGTCAAGCCGGGGGCGAAGATGATGGTCGTGAGCCTGGGCGGGGTGATCCGGCTGATGCCGGTCAAGCCGCCCGCCGCCTACCGCGGCATCGCACGCGGCATCGACACGGCGCTGCCGAGCGAACCCGACCGCTTGTGATGGCCACGCGGGCCCGCGCTACCGAGCCGGCCGCCAAACGTGCGGCCCGCCGCCCGGCAGGCGGCGTGCTCGTGCTCGATTCTTCGTGCTGGCTCGAACACTTCGCCGACACGCCTCGGGCGCCGCTGTTTGCGGCGGCGATCGACCATGCCGATGCGCTGGTGGTGCCCCTGATCACGATCTATGAAGTCGTGAAGAAGCTCGCGCGCGAACTCGGCGACGAAGTGGCCGCGCAGGCGTTGACGCTGATGCAGCAAGGCCGCGTCGTCGAGATCGACACTCACCTCGCCCTCGCGGCCACGCGCAACGGCCTGCCGCTGGCCGACAGCCTGATCTACGCGACCGCCCGCGCGCACGCTGCCGAGCTGTGGACGCAGGACGCGCACTTCAAGGGCCTGCCCGGCGTGCGCTATTTCGGTAAGGCTTGACGCCCTCGCCCTCGCCCTCGCGCGCTGTCAGCGGCCACGCATTGCGGGTCTCTGGCGTCAGATGAGCTGCAGCGCCTTCGCTCCGTTGCGCACGGCATCGACGACCAGCCGCCGGTCGAAGCTTGCCAGCTTGCCACGGTGCGCCTGCGCCAGCGCCAGCAGGTAGCTGTCGGTCACCTGCCCGTGGCCGAGCAGGCGCTCGGGGTCGATCTGGGCAGCGTCGGTGAGGCTGATGTCATCGGGCCAGAAGTTGTGGCCCGGCAAGGCGCGCAGCCGCGTCAGGATGGCGGCCACCGCTGCGGGCGAGCCCGGCGAGTTGGGGTAGCGCGGGTGGCCGACGATGCGCAGCAGGCCGTTCTCCGTCAGCGGGCAGGTGGCCCAGGCGAGCTTGCCCGTGCGCGCGAACCATTCGTGCGCAGGCTCGTGCTGGACGTGGGTGGGGTCGATCAGTGCGATCAGCACATTCACGTCGAGCAGGTAGGTTGTCACAGCGGGTCGTCACAACAGGTGGTCACGGCAGGTCGTCACGCAGCCGGTTGACGAGCTCCAGGGTGGCGGGCGCCACGCCGGCCTTGGCCGCCAGCAGCGGCACGCCGTTGCGCAGCCGGCTGCGCGGCGCGTCACGACGCAGGGCTTGGCGCGCCAGCTCAGAAATCACCGCGCCGAGGGTTTTGTTCTGGCGCTCCGCGAGGCTCTTGCTCGCGGCGAGCACGTCGTCATCGATGGCAAGGGTGGTTCGCATGGGCGGCGCCTGAAGCTGCATCAAACATCACGCATCTTACATCTGCCCCGTCGAGCCCATCAGCCGCGCGCGTGCGCCGCAGCGCGCATGCCTTGGTACAGCGCCTCCTCGAACACCGAGTAGCCCGACACATCGGTGTGCGCGAAGTGCACCCGGCGTTGCGGTGCGGCCAGCGCGCGCAGTGCAGCGCTGCTGCGCAGGCCGGGCACGGGGACGCTCATGGCGTGGCCGTAGCGCATCAGGTCGACTTGCGCGAGCTTCGCAGGCAGGTCGGGGTGCATGCGCGCCACTTCGGCCACCACGGCGCCGGCCCACGCCGACCAGGGCTCGCGCAGGAGCCTTGCGCGTTGCGCCTGCAGTTGGTCGGGTGTGTTGCCACCGAGCGCCCAGTAGGTGGTGAGCACGGTCGGCCCGGGCAGGCTGCGGGTGCTCTGGTGCATGGCGTCGACGTAGCCGAGCGAGGGCCGCGCGGCGCTGGCGCTGGCGGGGGTGCTGCCGGCGTCGTACATCACGTTGTCCCACGACGGTGGCGCGCCGGGGTGGTCGTCGAGCGGCTCGCGCAGCAGCAGGTTGCCGACCAGCCACGGCGCGTGGCGCATCGCTGCGGTGGCGTACCGCAGGGCATCGGGCGGCGTGCTGAGCAAGCGCGCGGCGATGAACAGCGGCACCGCGAGGATGACCTGTGGCGCGGTCCAGCGCACCGTCTGCTGCGTGCGCGCGTCCCACACGTCCACGCTCGCGTCGAAGCGGCCTTCGCTGACGCGCAGCGCCACCGCACCGGTGTGCAGCCGCTCGCGCAGCGGCTCGGCCAGGCGGCGCGCGAGCCGGGCGTTGCCTTCGGGCCCGGTGTGCACGCCGTCGCGCGCGGGGGGGGGCTCGTCGCTGGAGTCGCCCGGCACGTGAAAGCCGTGCCGGCTCGCGAAGTAGTGCAGCCCGGCCCAGGCCGACACCTGGGCTGCGCCTGCGCCGTAGTCGTCGCGGCAGCAGTAGTCGAGGTACCAGCGCAGCGCGGGCGCGGTGATGTTCTGCGCATCGAGCCAGGCGGCGAAGGGCAGGGCGTCGAGCCCATCGAGCGCTGCGCTCCAGCGGCTGCGCGCGGTCGGCATGCTGAACGCGCCGCCGGCCGCGTGGCGCGCGACCAGCGCGGCGAATGCGCGGTATTGCGCCAGCGTGGTGGCCCGCTCGGCGGCGGGCAGAGCGTCGATGGGGGGCAGCAGGCCGTCATGCCAGTGGCCGGCGATGAACAGGCGCTCCTGCGGGCTGTGGCAGAGCATGCGTTCGTCATACGTGGCCACACCACGCTCGGTGCGGCGCAGGCCCAGGGATTCGAGCAGGTCGATGACCTCGACTGCGCGCTCGCCCGGTACCGGCAGGTAGTGCGCACCGAGCGGGCACGCCATGCCGCCGAGGGCGTGGCCACGGCTGTTGCCGCCGGCAGCGTCTTCGAGGTCGAAGACCTGGATGTCGTCGACGCCTGAGCGCATCAACGCGCGCGCAGCGGCGAGGCCCGAAATGCCGGCGCCGACGATCAGCGCGCCGGCGCGCCGCTGCGCCTCGGGTGCAGGTGCGGCGCCGGGTGCGGCGTCTCGCACACGGTGGCCGCGCTCGGCGTTCGCGCCGACCCAGGCGCCGGTGTAGCCGGGCGTGTGGTCGCTTCGGTTGCAGGATGCGAGGGGCAGCGCAGCGGTGAGCACGCTGCGCCGCGTCAGGCCGGGCGCACCGGCTGGCGCATTCACTGGTGCACCTTGCCCCATTCGTCCTCGAACGTCTGCACCAGAACCTGGTTCGACAGACGGTTCACTTCGGTGGGCACGCGCGCCATGTCGAGCGGGAAGTCGAACAGCGCCGGCAGGTCGGCGGTGCTCAGGAAGCGCAGGCCGGCGGGCAATGCGGGCGGCATGCGGAACGGCCGCCTGCTGGCGATGATGAAACCCCATTCGCCGAAGCTCGGCACATGCGCGTGGTAGGGCGTGGTCGAAAGGCCGGCCGCCTCGATGGTGGTCGCGACGGTCCAGAAGCTCTTGCGTGCGACCAGTGGCGAGGTGGTCTGCACCACGGCATAGCCGCTCGCGTTCAGGTGCTGGTCGATCAAGCGGTAGAAGCTGCTGGTGTAGAGCTTGCCGATGGAGAAGTTGGTCGGGTCGGGGAAGTCGACCACGATCACATCAAACGTGTTCGTGTTCTGCTCCAGCCACGCAAACGCGTCGGCATTCACCACCGTCAACTTCGGTGACAGCAGGGCGCCGGCATTGAGCGCGCGCAGCATCGGTGCGGTCGCGAAGAGCTGTGTCATGTGCGGGTCGAGTTCGACCAGCGTGACGCTCTCGACGCTCGGGTACTTGAGCACCTCGCGCGCCGCCATGGCGTCGCCGCCACCGAGGATCAGCACGCTCTTCGGCGCGCCGTGCGCGGCCATCGCCGGGTGCACCAGCGCCTCGTGGTAGCGGTACTCGTCGCGCGAATGGAACTGCAGGTTGCCGTTCAGGAACAGCCGCACGCCCTGCGGGCTGGCGGTGACCACCACGCGCTGGTAGGCGCTCGTTTCGCTGTAGACCACGTGGTCGGCATAGAAGCGGTCTTCGGCCCAGGTGGTGATGGGGTCGGCGGCCAGCAGCGCGGCGAGCAGGGCGGCGATCACGGCGGCACACGCCACGCCATGCGCTGCGACGCGCCGCAGCTCATGGCGGAACAGCCACAAGGCCCACACCGCGACCGCCGCATTCAGCAGGCCGAAGAACACGCCGGTGCGAACGAGCCCGAGCTGCGGCACCAGCAGCAGCGGGAACGCGATGGACACGGCCAGCGCGCCGAGGTAGTCGAAGGTCAGCACCTGCGAGACCAGGTCGCGCAGCTCGTAGCGCGCCCTGAACTGGCGCTTGATGATGCGCATGACGAGCGGGATCTCCAGCCCGACCAGAATGCCCACGAGCAGCACCAGCGCATACAGCGCGAAGCGAAAACTCGGTGCCGCGAGCGACTGCAGCATGAACAGCGCAGCCGGCATCAAGCCGCCGACCAGCCCCACCAGCAACTCGATCCGCAGGAAGTGCGAGACAAGCTGGCGCTCGAAGAAGCGCGACAGGTACGAGCCCACGCCCATCGCGAACAGGTAGGTGCCGATGACGGTGGAGAACTGCAGGATCGAGTCGCCGAGCAGGTAGCTCGCGAGCGTGCCGGCGGCCAGTTCGTAGACAAGGCCGCAGGCGGCGACGATGAAGACGGAGGCGAGCAGCGCGACCTCGGCGGGCTGCACGCGCGCCAGGGCTGCGGGCGCGTCGTCGAGGGGCGCGGTCACGCGGTGCGCTCTTCAGTCGACCAGCGGGTTGCGAACGTTCAATGCGGGGAAGCGGTTGAAGTCACGGTCGGCTGTCCAGAACTCGCGCACGCCGTTCTCGAGGCAGATGGCGGCAATGCGCGCGTCATGCACCTGGCCGCCGACGACGCGGCCGTCGGCCAGCAGCTTTTGTAGCACCGCCCAATGCCCCGAGCCCTCGTGCAACATCACCAGCGTTGGCGATGCAAACCACTCGGCCAGTTGCGCCGTTGCCTGCGCGATGGTGGAAGCAGGCTTACAGACTCGCGCGTTGGTCACGACGCCGTAGAACTCGTGCACGCACGGCCATGGGATCGCCCACGCTGACCCTGACGACGCGAGCGAAGCGACGGCTTGGAGCGCCCGGTCGTGAAAGCTCGCCTCACGCCGATGCGCGTAGACCAGCAGGTTCGTGTCGACCGCGATCACCCGCCTCTGCCTTCGTAGATCAAGGCGCGCTTGTCTTCCCACGAGAGCGCCTCGTACGCGAAGGGCGAACCGGGCTTGCCGACACTCATGTCCCGCAGCTTGAACGGCTTGGCCTTGGCGCTGCGCTCGGCCACCACTTTGCGCAAGCCCTGTTCGACGAGCGAGCGCAGCGTTTCACCGTCGCGCGCGGCGATCTTGCGGACTTGCTCCAGCAAGGGGTCCTGGATGTCGAGTGTTGTCTTCATGGGCCACTCCGATATGGGAGCCCATATCGTAGCACCCCGCCAGCCATACCGGCTGCATGACCGGATCACCCATGCACGGCCGCCGCCACGATCAGGCCGATGGCAATGCACATCGAACCGACCACGATGGCGAGCGCCACGTTCTTCTTCTCGACGATCTCGTCCCACAACCTGTAGGGCGTCAGCTTGTCGACGAGCACGAAGCAGATCCAGAAGATCGCCACGCCGATCAGCGCGTAGATCACCGAGCCGGCAATGATGCCGGGCTTCAACCACTCGATTCCCATCATGGTGAACCTCCTGTGCTGGGGTTGGAAAATGGGGCTGAGATCACTTGTGCCCGCCCCCGCTGGAATAGCCGCCGAACGAGCCGCCGCCACTGCGGATGCCACCGCCCGAGCTGCCGCGGCGGTTGCTCGCCAGGCAGTTCTGGTACTCCTGCGAGGCCTCGCCGAATGTGGCGCGTGTGTCACTGCAGTCGCTCGCGGCGTTGTTGCTGCCACCGCCGCAGCGGAACAGCATCAGCAGCACCACGATCACGAAGCCCCAGAAGAACAGCTTCGCCAGGATCGACGCGCCATTCAACGACGTGGGCAATGCGTCGCGCTGCATCGCGGCCGTCTTGTCGGGTGCCAGGCGGAAGGCCTTGATGACCGCATCGGCCGCCAGTGTTTCGCCGCTCGACCAGACGATTTCGGACGCGGCCCCGCTGCCCGTCATCTCGCGGTTCAGGCGCTTCTCGGCCGCTGGGCCGGTGCCCTTGTAGTCGCTGTTGAAGGTGCGCTGGTCGCGCGTCACCTGCCAGTAGAACTCGCCCAGCACATACGTCACGCGGCCGGTGTAGTCATAGAGCTTGCGGTACAGCGCGCCGGCATAGCGAACGTTGTCGCCCACCTTCTCGGGCACGCCGGTGATCGGGGCCGACCAGCTCCAGCCGTCCTGCGCGTCGATGATGAAGGCGAAGCCTTCGGTGCGGTGGTACAGCAGGTACTCGCGCCAGAAGCTCTGCTCGTCTTCCGCCGATGTGGCCACCTCGCAGCGCTCGACATAGCCGACCACCTGCCACGGCAACGGCGTGTCACGCGTGAGCGCCAGCGTGCCGGTCGTGCCGAGCGGGATCAGCGGCTCGCCGCGGTTCGTCTGCGCGTAGTGCGCGAGGTCGCCGCCCACGTCCTTCGACACATCGACCACCGCATGGCATTGATGGCAGACGATCGACTGCGTGCTCGCGAGCTTCACCGCCAGCGCCGCGCCGCAGCTCGGGCACTCGACGCCGCGCGCCTTGAGCGTCTTCTCGCTGATGCCACCACCGGCGCCACCGCCACCACCGCCCGCGTCCACGAGCCCGGTCATGCGCAGCTCGCTGATCAAAACCGGCCGGCCGACCGACCACGTCAATGCGGCCGGGTTGCCGTAATCGAGCGTGCCCACTTCGCCGCGCGTGTTGCGCAGGTCCGAGACGGTGAATTCGGTGTCGAGGTTCGGTGGCGTCGGCAACTCGCCTTGCGCCGCGATGAGCCGGGCCGCCGACACCGAAGCCACCGACCACGCCAGCCCCGCCACCAGCACCTGCGCGCCCGCCTGCAGGCTGTCAGCAGCCGGCGCCGGGCCGCCGAGCGGCACATCGAAGGCCAGCACGTAGCGGCCGTTGTCTTCGCTCAGCCAACCGGATTTGGTGGCCCCATCACCCGAATCGAACAGCGCATGCCACTCGTTCCACGTGCCTTCCTTGTAGCGGTACTGCACCCGGCCGACGAGCGTGAACGCCGCGCCTTGATACATGCCGGCGGCACCCAGTTGCAGCGGCGAATGGTTATCGAACAGCTCGGCGCTCTCGCCGATCTTGCGCAGTGAATCGCCCTCGCGCACGACCGTGCTCTTGCAGAAGCTGCACACCGCGAAGGCGGACGCCGCCGACGCAAAGTCGACCGGCGCGCCACAGTTAGGGCACGCAGCGCGCCAGGCGCGCTGGGGTTGCGGTTCAGTGGGCAAGGGAGCGGCGGCGGTGGGTGGTGAGTGAATTCATTCACCGCAGAGTCGCAGAGGGCGCAGAGTTACGCAGAGGAAAGAAGACTGCTTTTTTGCTTGTCTCTTCTCTGCGTAACTCTGCGCCC